>NZ_BJDT01000004.1 GCF_005405285.1 Weissella sagaensis
AATTTATTAGCGAATTGACTTCGCAAATGTTTTTTGTTTCAAGCTTAATGCTTGAAGACCCTACACATTTGTTCTATCGAAACGATATTCAGTTTTCAATGATCAACATTGCATTAAATAAATAATGCAAAGCGGACGACGGGAATCGAACCCGCATTCCCAGCTTGGAAGGCTGGAGCACTAGCCATTGTACTACATCCGCAAAGTGTTTCGTACGTCAACAACAATATATATAATACACACTGTCCAAGACAAAGTCAACACTTTTATCAAATAAATATTAAACTACTTTTTAATGATGAATAAACATAGCATCCCCAAAACTAAAGAAACGATATTGTTCCTTAACAGCATGTTCGTAAGCATTTAAAATATTATCCCGACCAGTAAAAGCAGCTACTAACATTACTAAAGTTGATTTAGGTAAATGAAAATTAGTAATAAACGCATCAACAACCCGCCATTGAAAACCAGGTTTAATAAATATTTCTGTCCACCCAGAGTCAGCTTTTAACTCACCGTCAAATTTAGCACCGATTGTTTCTAGCGTACGAATGGAGGTTGTCCCTGTAGCAACAATTCGACCGCCATTTGCTTTAACTTCGTTTAACGTTTGCGCTGCTTCTTGACTTAATTGATAGAACTCTGAATGCATTTTGTGATCATCAATATTGTCTTCTTCCACCGGCCTAAAGGTTCCCAACCCAACATGTAGTGTTAATTCAACCAACTTAATGCCTTTATCTGCTACTTTTTGTAGTAATTCAGGTGTCCAATGTAATCCTGCAGTTGGTGCGGCAGCCGATCCATTCACTTTTGAATAAACGGTTTGATAACGTTCTTGATCTTCCAACTTTTCCTTAATATAAGGAGGCAAAGGCATTTCACCTAACTCTTCTAAAATTTCTAAAAAAATACCATCATAATGGAATTTAATCATTCGACCACCATGGTCTAATTCTGCAATCACTTCTGCTGTCAAACGACCATCACCAAAAGTAATCTTTTGCCCAACTAAATATTTTTTAGCTGGTTTAACCAATGTTTCCCAAACATCATCTTGGTCTTGTCGAAGCAAGAGTACTTCAACATGCCCACCAGTTTCTGGTCGCTCACCATACAAACGAGCAGGTAAAACTCGTGAGTTATTCATGACTAAAGCATCACCAGGATTCAAATAATCAATAATATCGTAGAAATGGCGATCATGAAGTTCACCTGTATCGGCATTCATTTCTAATAAACGTGATCCATCTCGCTTCTTCAATGGTGTCTGTGCAATTAATTCTTGTGGTAATTCATAATCAAAATCACTCAAACTTGTAAAATTCTCTGCCATATATCTTTAATCCCCTTATTATCGTTTAGTATCAGGCACTGGTAGATTTAAATGTTGATATGCTGCCAATGTCACAACTCGTCCACGTGGTGTTCGCTGTAAAAAGCCAATTTGTAATAAATATGGCTCATATACTGATTCAATTGTGTCAACCTCTTCACCAATATTAGCAGCAATAGTATTAACACCAACGGGTCCACCCTGATAAAACGCAATCATTGTTTGCAAAATTTTGTGATCAACCTCATCCAGTCCCATACTATCAATTTTCAACAATTGTAAAGAAAAATTAACCATCTCATCATTAATAACCTTTTGACCTTTGACCGTTGAAAAATCACGAACTCTTCTCAGCAGACGATTAGCAATACGCGGTGTTCCTCGCGACCGTCGCGCCAATTCAAATGCCCCCTCACCAGAAATTTGGATATTAAAAACGTCTGACGACCGCTTAATAATTTGTGCTAATTCATCGTGCGAATAATATGCCATATGTTCTACAATCCCAAACCGATCACGTAAGGGTTGTGATAACATACCAGCTCGGGTCGTAGCTCCTATAAGGGTAAACGGTGGTAGTGGAAAATGAATTGGATGCGCAGTAGGCCCCTCACCTGCAATAATATCAACATAAAAATCTTCCATAGCCGAATATAACATTTCTTCAACTTGTTTTGGTAGTCGATGAATTTCATCAATAAATAAAACATCCCCTGGTGTTAATTCATTTAACAAGGCCAATAAGTCACCGGATTTTTCAATAGCAGGCCCAGAGGTTGTCCTGAGACCCACACCCATTTCATTGGCAATAACCATTGCTAAAGTAGTTTTACCCAATCCAGGTGGTCCATACAACAATGTATGGTCTAACGGTTCTGAGCGTTGCTGTGCTGCTTCAATATAAACTTGTAATCTTTGCTTTAAATCAGCTTGACCAATATATTGTTGTAAGGTATTTGGCCGTAAAGTTTGCTCAACCGTTTCTTCAACATTATCAGTGGACATGTCATGTATAAAATCTTCTGCCATCTAATAACATCTCCTTACTGTAATAGCTTCAAACCAGCACTAACATATTTAGCAGTAGTTTGTTCATCAAGTTTACGTAATGCTTTTTCAACACGGGTAATATCCTTTTTAGCATAACCTAATGCTTCCAAAGCCAAAAGTGCATCCGCTAATTGACTGTTTGGACTAACTGCCGGTACAATAGGCGCCACCTCATCACTCGCTAATGCCAAATCTGATAATTTATTTTGTAAGTCCAATACAATTTGTTGCGCTGTTTTTTTCCCAATGCCAGGAAACTTTGTTAAAAAGCCAACATCACTTTGTTGAATCGCATTAATTAATCCAGTATGGTCATTATTAGCTAAAATGGCTAACGCTGATTTCGGTCCAATCCCAGAAACATTTAACAACTTTTGAAATAAATTTTTTTCTTGCTTATTTAAAAATCCATACAAAGTATGTTCATTTTCACGAATGATTTGTTCGACATAGACTGTCATTTTACTATCCAAAGAAAATGCATATGGATTAGCAACTAAAATGCGATAACCAATCCCCTGTATTTCAATTACAATGTAATTTGGGGAGATTTCTGTAATCAGCCCATCTAAATATTCGTACATTTTTTTCTCCCATTCCAACAAATCGTTATTTCTATTATAACAGAAAAGCAGAATATGCTAATTGACAATTAGTGATTAGCTTTTCATAGTTACTAAAATTTATTACCATAAAATTCACGTTTTTTTCATATCTGTTAGTTATGATATGCTTATCGACTTAAGTTAAGCAATAGTTGCCATACACACTATTGCTAAGTCGTTTCGCTCCCTCATAAAGCGAAGAGTTATTTACGATAGTAAACACTCAATTAACATATCTCTTATTAAACCTATAGCAAAAACGAGCTAATTAATAATTAGCTCGTTTTTGTTGTAAACAATTATTAAAAGGCGATAAACGTGCAGGAAAAGGGCAAAACGCGTAAAATAAATAGTTAATAAGAAAACATTTTAATAGGAGACCGATATGTTAAAAGAAAAATTGTCACGATTACCAACTTGGCAAAGTAATCTCTTTATTCTTTGGTTTGGTGTCTTTATGACAGGTGTTGGGTTCAGTGAGGTAATGCCTTTCCTATCTTTATACGTTGATACATTAGGAAATTTCACAAAAAATCAATTAACTTTTTATAGTGGTATCACCTTCTCCATTACCTTTTTAATGACAGCAATCATTTCACCATTTTGGGGGAAATTAGCTGATAGTCGTGGTCGCAAACTAATGTTAATACGCGCTTCATTAGGTATGGCTATTGTCTTTTTTTTAATGGGCGCTGCCCAAAATATTTGGCAACTTATTTTTTTGCGTGCTCTTCAAGGTTTATGCGGTGGCTTCATCTCCAATGCTAATGCGATGATTGCAACCCAAACACCTAAAGAAAAGTCAGGTTATGCATTAGGCACACTTGTAACAGGGGTGACTGGCGGGCAATTATTAGGGCCATTTATCGGTGGTGTACTTGCCTCACTTGTTAATTACCGCATCGCTTTTATTATTACTGGTGTTATTTTTCTACTGGTATTTTTACTAGTTATCACTTTAGTCAAAGAAGAATTCACACCTGTTCCAAAAGGTAAATCACCTTCTCGTAAAGAAATTTTTGCCCAATTATCCTATCCCAAATTGACCATTGGTCTGTTTACAACAACATTTATCATCCAAATAGTGAATCAATCAATTAGCCCCATTATTGCATTGTTTGTCCGTGAACTAAATAATGGTTCTGGTAGTACAACACTATGGGCTGGTATCGTGGCTGCAATGCCTGGAATCGCAACAATGTTGGCAGCACCACGGTTTGGTCAATTAGGTGATCGAATTGGGACACATCGCATTATGTTAATGGGATTTAGTTTAGCATTTATTTTCATGTTACCAACTGGGTTTGTTACGGCTATTTGGCAATTAGTTATTTTAAGATTCATGATTGGTATTTCTGACGCTACAATGTTGCCTGCCGTTCAAACATTATTGACCAAAACAACACCAACTCAGGTTACTTCTCGTATTTTTGCATATAATCAATCATTTCAATCATTAGGATCCGTCTTTGGACCAATCATGGGAACCGTTGTTGCCATGTTCTTTGACTATAATGGTATTTTTATTGCCAGTGCCATGTTAATCTTAGTTAATGCTTGCCTGTTCTTTTATCGTACAAAGTCATTAAAGCACGATAAAAGCCTTAATTTATAAACTAAAAAGTCTGTCTTTGGGTAATCTCACTTTATATGAGATAAAACCAAAGACAGACTTTTTTTAATCAGTATTTATCCGTCTCATCATATGGTATAACACTAACAGAGCAAACTGTAGAGATCCAAATGATATAACAAATACTAAACTATGTGTTGATAATGATGTTAAAAACATGGTTAATACTTTATGTGGTGCACTAATTAATTCCCACGAATTAATTCGTAAAAATCTTCCCAAATAAATACCGTACGCTGACACAAAGGACAATACAATATAGAACACAACCGTCCATGTTGATGACAATACACCAGCGTAAACTCGACCAATAATATGGGCAGATGACAAGCCAAATAGCAATCCCATCAAAACACCGACTGCTAAAATTGCATAATTAAAAAACTGTGTTTCGGTCATTAGTCCCGTCCCAATTGAAGATAAGTGACTAAAATCAGTCACCATATACATCGCATTAGGGAAAAACGCTAACCATACCACTGTTAATCCTAACTTCAATAATAACTGACCTTTTTTACCGCTTAAATACCTAATAATTAAGGCCAAGTCGAAAGGTACTAATGCCAAAAATAAATTCCAAATCAGAAAATTGTAGTTGGTCGGCACAAGCCAAATGACTAAAAGCAAACTTAAAACGACTAAGTGCACCCTTAGAATATCTTTTTTCATTTTTTCTTCCAATACTTTTTGTTAGTTAAATCACTCTAATTTTACCCGGTCTAATGTAAAAAAGACTTAAAGTCTATTTTAATGTTTCTGTTTTAGCACTGACGCGCTGTTGATAGGGCACTTCAAACCAATCGATGTCACCAACAATGATTTCAATCTGACCAGCCATTTCATCAATAACCGCAACTTTAAACATCGTCATATCATCATCAGCGATTGCTACTTTAATTAGCACATCGACTGTATAAGTTGTATCTAAAATTTCATGGTTGTGTTGCTTTAACCAATAAGCTAAGGACTCATATTGACTATATGAAACTTTTAAACTAACTTCATGACGTTGAATCCGCTCAATTAATCCACTATCTTCAACACCACCAACAACTGTTCCAGCATATGCACGAACAAGGCCACCTGCACCTAATTTAATACCACCAAAATAACGTGTAACCACGACAGCTATATCTCGAATCGCATTATTTTTTAACACTTCTAACATTGGTACGCCCGCTGTTCCTGCCGGCTCACCATTATCAGAATACCGTTGAACTTCATTACGATTTCCTAACATATACGCCCAAACATTATGTGTTGCTTTGCGATGTTCGACATTAATCGATGCAATAAATTTTTTTGCTTCTTCTTCATTAGAAACTCGAGCCATATTCACAATAAAGCGCGATTTTTTAATCGTTTGTTCCCAAGTAACCTGTTGATTAGCAATCGTAATGTACTTCCCTAACTCACTAACATGCTCAACTTGATTTCCTGCCATAATTACTCCTTTCAACATCTAATAAAATAAAAAACGCTCATTTTCGAACATCAATCGAAAACAAGCATCTTCTAAAATTAAAAACAGCTACTAATCTTCGTATTCAAACTGGAAATCAACAATTTGAACCGTATCACCATTTTTTGCACCAGCTGCATGCAACGCCTCATCAACACCCATAAATCGAATTTGACGGGCAAAACGCATCAATGATTCCGTATAATTTGTATTTGTACGTTTAAACAAACGTTCAATTTCATTTCCAGAAAGAATCCAAACACCATCTTCATCACGACTTAGTTCAAATGGTTGCTCACGTTCCTCAAATTCATAATTAGCTTGATCTGCATCATCTTCAAGCATACCCTTAGGCAAGAATACTGGTGTTTCATCTAACAAATTAGCTGTTCGACGTAACAATGGTTCTAACCCTTCACGCGACAATGAAGAAATTGGCATAATTTCAATATTGTCAGGTATATTTTCATCATTTTGCAATTGATCTTTAAACATTTCCAAAGCCGTTTGTGCATCTGGCATATCCATCTTAGTTGGCACAATAATTTGTGGCCGTTCTAATAAGGCTGGATCATACGCTGCCAACTCTTGATTAATCTTTAGATAATTATCATACGGATCTTGCTCTGGATCAACACCAGACATATCAATCATATGCAAAATAACACGAGTGCGTTCCACATGACGTAAAAATTGAATGCCTAATCCAACTCCCTCAGATGCCCCTTCAATTAATCCAGGTAAATCTGCCATTACAAAATCACGACCATCTTCTAACCGAACCATTCCCAAATTAGGAACCAAGGTTGTAAAATGATAAGCTGCAACTTTTGGCTTAGCTGCTGTCACAACCGATAACAACGTTGACTTACCTACAGATGGGAACCCAACTAATCCCACGTCTGCTAAAACTTTCAATTCTAAGGCGATATCAAGTTCCTCACCTGGTTCACCATTTTCAGCAATTTCTGGCGCTGGATTCTTAGAAGAAGCAAAGCGGATATTACCACGACCACCGCGACCACCATGGGCAATAACTAAACGTTGGTTTTTTTCAGTTAAATCACCAATAACCTCGCCCGTTTCAACATTGGTAATCGTTGTTCCTTGTGGTACACGGATTACCAAATCATCTGCTGAACGTCCAGTCATGGCCTTAGTAGCACCATTACCACCTACTTTTGCTTTAAATTGGCGCTTATAACGAAAATCCATCAAAGTACGGAGTCCTTCATCAACTTCCATTATTACTGAGCCACCATTACCACCGTCGCCACCAAAAGGGCCACCCATATTGATATATTTTTCATGACGGAAAGAGACTGCTCCATCGCCACCTTTTCCTGCTTTAACAAAAATCTTTACTTGGTCGACAAACGCCATCGTTTATGACCTCACTTTCTTTTTTAGCTTTCTTAGCCAACTGTAAACTGTCGCATTTCATTTTACAGCACTTTCTCATATTTGACCACCATTAGTCAGTATGATGTTGTGTTGCTGTTAAGGAAATTTTGATATTATTAGCTACTTTTTCAGATATACCCAATTTTTGTAGCTCACTAATTGATGCTTGTGCCATTTTATTCATCGATCCAAAATTCGTCAATAACTTTTGTCGTGTTTTAGGTCCAACACCTGCAATTTCATCCAACCTTGAACCAAGTGAACTTTTAGAGTGCAACTGACGATGAAAGGTAATGACAAAACGATGTACTTCATCTTGAATACGTTGTAACAAGTAAAATCCTTGTGAATTTGGATCAAGATGTACATGATCTGCGCCTTCTTCTTTTAACAAATCTGCCGTTTTGTGCTTTTCGTTTTTAACCATGGCTGCAATCGGAATGGTTAGTCCTAATTCATCCTCAATGACTTCTTTAGCCGCATTTAATTGAATGATGCCACCATCCATGAGAATTAAATCCGGCAACGCGCTATGCTCTTTTAAAAGTCGCGTGTAACGCCGCCGAATAACTTCCATTGTTTCAGCTCGTTCATCTGCATGCAAGACATTTTTATTTTTATATTTACGGTACTTATTCTTATTTGGAACGCCATCTTCAAAAACAACCATAGCTGAAACCATATCGGCACCTTGTAAATGAGAGTGGTCAAATGCTTCAATTACATTAATTTTTTCAATTCCTAACGCATCTGCAATTTCTTGCATTGCTCCGGTTGTTTTTGACTCATTCATTTCTAATAATCGAAACTTTTCATCTAAAACAATTTTTGCATTCTTGCCGGCTAATGCTAATAGCGCCCGCTTTTCACCACGTTGTGGGGTTCTAACAGGAACGTTTAAAACTGCTGCAATTGATTCGGTATCAACGCCTTGTGGTACTAGAATTTCTTTGGGTAATACAGAATTGCGACGATTATAAAACTGTAAAATAAACCGCGCTAATTCCTCTTCTGGTGTATCAATAATTGCAAATAAACGTTTTTCTCGCTTTAATAAACGTGATTGCCTTATAAAGAATACTTGTACTGATAACCAACCTCGATCCATATAAAAATTAAAGATATCACGTGGTGTCCCATCACGTGATATAATCTGTTGCTTTTCAACTGTTGCTTCAATAAATTTTATTTGATCGCGTAAATCAGCCGCCCGTTCGTATGCCATGTCCGCTGCAGCTGCTGCCATTTTCTTTTGCAACATCTTGCGCACTTCCTTAGTATCGCCTTCCAAAAAGCGTTTAATTTGTTTGATTTGTGCACTATATTCAGTTTCTGGGACTTCTTTGTAACAAGCACCCAAGCATTGACCAATATTTGCATATAAACAAGGTCGCCCTTGATAACCGTTACAGCGACGCAATGGATATACTTTTTGTAAAAAATGAAGGGTTTCTTGCGCTGCATATACATTTGGATAAGGACCAAAATAATGAGCGCCATCTTTAGTTACTTCATTAGCTAGTAAAATTTGTGGATCACGTTCATTGGTAATTTTAATATATGGATAACCAGTACCACGCTTCAACCGAATATTATAGTATGGCTGATATTTTTGAATCAACGTAATTTCTAAAAGTAATGATTCCTTTTCTGAACTAGTCACGATGAAATCAAAATCAGCAATATTTTCTACTAATTGCGCTGTCTTACCAGTATGGTCACTTTTAAAATACGAGCGCACTCTGTTTTTCAAATTTTTAGCTTTACCCACATAAATAATTTTGCCATTTTTATCTTTCATTTGATATGAGCCTGGCAAATCGGGTAATAACATTAACTTTTGTTCAATATGTTTTGTTGTCATCTAGTAGCCTTCCTTCATGATTTAGCTGACAATTTTTTATATTATATCATCACCGGGCATTTAACCAATTATTAAGCAAACATGCTATAATAAACCTAATTTATTAATTAGGAGGTTCTCTTTCATGCCACTACAAACAAAAAGAAATGACGAACTAACTCGTCAGGTTGACGAACTATTCGACATCCCTGACTTGAATGACAAGGATAAAAATCGTTTTCTTGGTAAGAACGGTCACGAAGAAAATTAAAGCTAACGATATTAAAACCACCATAATTAAATGGTGGTTTTTAGTTTTTATTTACCTATTAATCATAACAACCCCGTACTCTTTTCTCAATAGTACGAGGTTGTTATTTTATATAACCATTATGGTTTTTTTGAGAAAAGCCCTTTTAAACTAAGTAATGCTGCTTTAGTAATATTACCATCGTTATAAGTTAAGACATTACGCTTATATACACGTAGTCCATACCGAGCTAAGAAAATTAGCACAATTATCTCTAATGCTAAGGCGATAAATGCATCTGCCATATTCGCATACTGCAATCCCAAACGTGCCGGCATAAGTGTTTGCGAAATAAATGGGACGTATGATAAAGCATTAATAAACACATTATTTGGTTGCCCATTCAAAACAAACGTCAAAATATAACCAATCATTGCAATATAAGTTATTGGTGAAACTGCTTGTTGGACTTGGCTCAGGTCGTTTACCATTGCTGAAACTATTGCTGTTAAAATCATGTACAAAAAGATACCAACAAGTGTTAAAAGCCCTGTCATAACCGCAAATTTTGCATCCACACCCGTTAAGAGATCTTTAATCAACTTGACAAACTGATTATCACCAAAGAAAATGGCTGTTACCCCAACTACCACAAGATAAATCAGTCCGTGTGTAATCGCTAAACCAGCTATCCCTAATAATTTACCAAAGAATTGAATTCCTGGTGATGTTACCGCCAGCAAAATCTCCATAATACGTGATGACTTTTCATTAGCAATCTCTTGTGAAATCATCCCCACATAAGCAGTTAAAAAGATAAAAATGAAAATGCCTAAAGCAGCTGATAACATTTGATTAGCTCGATCTGTTGCTTGCCCACCTTGTGATGACTTACCACTTTTACTATAAATACTGGTTTGAAAATCTGGTTTTGACACCAAGCTGTTAAGTTGATTTGGTGTTAAATGTAATTTATCCGCTTGACTAAGCATATGATACTGATCAATTGTCGTTTGTAAAGTCGTCTCTGACAAATTTTCAGCATTAACTGACATCTTTAGCGCATAACTCGTTGGCGTTGATGTCAAATAGCCATCAATCCTGTCTTGCTTTAAATCATGTTTTGCGGTTGCTAATGAATCGACATTTTTAAACTTTGCTTTAACCGTATGATTTTGCTTTAAATAATTATTTAAAGGCTGATTGTCCACAACTGCAACAGTTGGTTGCTTATGACTTTGTGTTGCATCCATAATCAATGTAATACCAACAATTGCCAAAACAATTAACAATGGTGCTAAAACAACTGACCAAAACCCAAATGTCTTAAACCGATTCAGATATGTTTGGTGCGCTACTAAATACAATTGTCGTTTACTCATAAACATTTCCCCCTGTTACTTCACGACGGAAAATTTCATCTAAGGTCGGTGGCTGCTGTGAAAATACAGGTACATAGCCATCTTTAGCCACTAACGAAAAGACACTTTTACCAGCGGTCGGTTCAGCTAATTTAAGATGCCGGCCAACACCTTCCGATTGAATATTTACTACGCCAGGGATTGCTAATAATTGTTCGTCAGTAACTGATGATTCCAAATATATCTCACTACGACCAAAAGATTCGCGGATTGCATTAAGTTCCCCGCTCAACACTGTTTTACCATGTTTTAACATTAACAGTTCATCTGATAATTTTTCAACACCACTCATATTATGTGAACTAAAAATAATATGGGCACCATTTTGTTTAAGCCGCAAAATTTCATTCATCATTAATTGCGTATTCACTGGATCTAGTCCTGTAAAGGGTTCATCTAAAATCAACAATGAAGGTTCTGCAATCACGGTTGCAATTAACTGCACTTTTTGTGCATTACCTTTAGATAAACTTTGTACTTTATCTGAAACTTTACCGACAACATCTAATTTTTTCATCCATGAATTTAATTGTTGTTTTGCATCAGCCTTTTTCATACCATGTAATTCAGCAAAATAGACCACCTGCTGTTCTATTGATATTTTTTGATATAAACCACGTTCTTCTGGCAAAAAGCCGATATTTTGCCTATCTTCATTCGTAATGGCATGGCCGTCCCAACTGATTGTGCCTTTTGTTGGTTGAATGAAATCAAGCATCATACGAAAAGTCGTTGTTTTACCAGCACCATTTTGCCCAATTAAGCCAACGACATGCCCGGGTTTTAGCTGCATATTCATATCATCAACCGCCAGTTTATCACCAAACTGTTTGGTTAAATTTTGTAATTCAATCATATAAAACTCCCCTTTAGATTAGCAGTTAACTACTATAGAATAGCATATTTACCAACATAATACGGCAATATATAACAAATGAAGCCGGAAAACACACAGTCTATTTCCCAGCTTCGTTTATATTATTTGATTTTAACTGTTATTGACTACTCCGTTTAAATCGGTCCATCATTTCGGCAGTAAATTTTAATTCACGTGGCTTCGAACCATTAGCTGGCCCAATCAATCCACGATCTTCTAATGAGTCAATAATTCTACCGGCACGATTATATCCCATACCAAAGTGACGTTGAATTGATGATGTAGAAGCACCATCAGCACGAAGAATGAATTCTAAAACGTCATCCCACTTTTCGTCAAGATCATCATCACCCGAACTATGACCACCTTCTAATGCCTGAACTTCAGCATCAGATACGGCCATTGATTCATCATATTGTGCACTACCTTGTTGTTTGATAAAGTCAGTCAGAGACTCAACATCTTCATCTGAAATAAAGGCACCTTGAACACGTTGCGGACCATTTGAACCAATTGGTGCAAAGAGCATATCTCCACGTCCAAGTAACTTTTCAGCACCATTACCATCCAGAATAGTACGTGAATCGACACCTGAAGAAACTGCAAACGCCATACGTGATGGCACGTTAGCTTTAATCAAACCCGTTATAATATCAACAGATGGTCGCTGCGTTGCAACAATCATATGAATACCAGCAGCACGACCAAGTTGCGCAATTCGTACAATCGCATTCTCCACATCACCAGACACTGATGAAGTCATCATTAAATCAGCTAACTCATCAATAATAACGACTAAGTAAGGCATTTTTTGACTAACAACCCCTTTTGTCGCTTCATCTCGTTTTGTCACTAAGCGATTGTAACCATCAATGTTACGTACACCTTCCTGTGCTAATAGTTTAAAACGACGATCCATCTCAGCTACAACTTTTTTCAAACCTAACGCTGCTTTCTTTGGATCGGAAACAACCGGTGTGATTAAATGTGGAATATCGTTATAAACTGATAGCTCAACTTTCTTAGGATCCACTAACATTAATCGAACTTGTGATGGTTTAGCTTGTAACAAAAGTGATGCTAAAATGCCATTAATGGCCACTGATTTTCCAGAACCAGTTGAACCAGCAATTAACAAGTGTGGCATCTTGGTCAAGTCAACCTTGACTACGCCACTTGTTACACCACGTCCTATTGGTACGACCAATGGTTTATCCGTATCAATCCCTGCTTCTTCAACCATATCACGGAAGCCAACCGTTGCCTGCTGATCATTAGCAACTTCAATGCCGACAACATTTTTACCCGGAATGGGAGCTTCTATACGTAAAGATTTTGCTGCCAAAGCTAATGCTAAATCATCAGCTAAGTTTTGAATCTTTGAAACTTTCACACCAACAGCTGGTTTGATTTCATACTGGGTTACAGTTGGTCCTAAAACTACCTTTTCAACTGTCGCATTTATCTTAAAACTTTGTAATGTTTCATGTAGAATACGTGCTTTTTCACTCAATGCATCACGTTCTTTAGATTGATCAGTTGACCCAATATGTTGTAACAAATCAGTTGTTGGTAAACGATAATCTTTATCATCAATGACCGTGCCTAATCCACTAGCATCAACATCAGCTGTTGGTTCTGTTTGCGTTGAAGGCGTGACATGCCGTTCTTCTTGATGCGGTTTAGTAGCTGTTGTAAGCTTTTGTGCCGGCTCATGCAACATATCAACGTGTGAGTGACTTGACGTTGTTTGACCCTGTTGTGTTGAAGCCAAATCTGACTCTGCCATGAAATCTTGTTCTGGTACAAAATCATCTTCTGGTAAATCTTGACCATAAACAACTGGTTCAACACGATCCGCCGACTGAATAACACGTTTAGAGTCAAAACTTGTCGGTGGTACTGTATCAAATGGTACATCATCAGCAGCTTGTGATTGCGCTGGCGCTTGTTGCCATGATGATTCTTTTGCGTTTAGCAAATTTGGATCCACTGCCATTGTGGCCTGTTTTTCTGATTGTGACTCTGGTGCCACAATTTCTGGCAATACAAAATCAAATTTTGTTGCCGAAGCTTCTTGATCATCTTGTTGCTTATCTGGCAAGGTCGATTTCGTTTTAAAATTAACTTTTCCAGAAGAAGTGGCTTCGATAGTCGGTTTTTGAGCCTTTTGTTGCTCATTACCAAATGGATCTTCATTAAAAAAATCCTTCATCGCCTCTTGTTGCCGCTCTTTTTGATTACTACGGAAAGTATTGATTGATTCGGTCATTTTTTCGTGAGCATTTGTCGCTTGTGTTTGGACCAAGTCGCCGGCACCTTCTGCCAACGTAAAGAAATTATCAAAAACGCTTCGCAAAGGTAGTTTAAACATTACAACTAAACCAACTAATATAAAAATAATTGCAATCAGCCATGAACCAAAGTTTCCCATAGCCAAATAGGTATATTGATACAAAACCGCACCAATGATACCACCACCGACGGGCGTTGTTACAGCATGGTTATTTAAATCTTGATTTATCAAAGATTGAATAGTCGTCACATACTCACTATGCAAATTCATTTTGTTAAATAACAAAATAGAACCCATTAAAATAATTCCGATATAAAATACCACGAAGCCAATATAGTGATGTCCTTTAATTCGAGGTGGCCAGGTACCATATGCCATTACAACTAGAAACGGAATTAATAAAACAACTAGCAAAAATTGATATGATCCACCAACAATTAAGCGAACTAGATTGGCGACTAGCTTCCCTACTAATCCAACTTTAACAATCGCTAAAAGCGATAAAATGACAGCAATTAATCCTGAAAATTGCGGTAATCGTTGTATAAACCACGCCAATGTATCATTGCTTTGCTTTTTTTTGCGAGCAGTCGTTTTCGTTGGTCGTCGTTTTGTTGTTGTTGTTTTTCTGGGTGTTGTTTTTTTATATGCCATATGAGCCTCCTTTCTTAAATATTAATGATAAATTAGTCTTATATTATTTTAGTTTATCGTAATCGTATTCATGTGTTAAATCAAGATTTGGGAAATTTTGTTGACGCAAAACTTCATAAATAATAATTGAAGCAGTATTCGATAGGTTCAATGAACGAATATGTTCATCATTTTGTGGAATACGTAAAGCTTGATCAGGATGAGCTTTCATAAAGGGTTCTGGTAACCCAGTTGTTTCCTTACCAAATAGGAAGTAATAATCATGATCTGGATTTGTATAATCTGCTTGATGATATGATTGCTTGGCAAATTTTGAAATTAAAAACAATTCATCCGTTTCCTTTAACGTTTCCATAAAGGCCGGTAAATTCTTGTGAACTTTAATATCAACATTGTCCCAATAGTCTAATCCTGCACGCTTGACGTGCTTATCATCTAGTTTAAACCCCAATGGCTCGATTAAATCTAATTTTGTATTTGTACCCGTAGCAGTTCTAGCAATGTTACCTGTATTAGCTGGCATTAGTGGTTCAAATAAAACAATGTGATTCGTACTCATAAAAAAATTTCTCCTCTTCTTAGGTCGTTTTTAACCTATACGTGATTAATGCATACAAAAACAAGTATAGCACGGACGACAGGTCACTTGTGCTATACTTGTTAAAATTTATAATGTTTTAAAGTGAATCGGACTGTTCTTCAAATAAATTAGAAGTAGACCGCCACCAACTATAAAATCGTGAAATCAAGACCTTCATAATCGCGTAGCCAGGTACACCAAATATAACACCTAAGATACCAAAAATATTACCTGCTGATAACAATACTAGTAATACTGTCACTGGATGAATCTTCAATGATGATCCTAATAACTTTGGTGAAATAATTCGACCTTCTAGGGTTTGTTCAATCATAAAGACAATCAACACAGATACTAACATCATTGGCGAAATGAATATTCCTACCACAATTGGTGGTACCATTGATAAAAACGAACCCAAAAATGGAATAATATTTAATATTCCTGCAATGATGGCAATTAACCAACCATATGGCAAACCAATAATCGTATAGCCAATTGCAAACATAACCATTACTGCGAAGGCAACTGAAATTTGACCACGAATATAATTTGAAATTTGACGACTAATTTCCTTTAAAGTTGTTAAAAATGACTGCCGCGTTTTAACTGGTAAAAAATTGGCAATATATTTAGGCATTTGGTGACCGTCTTTAAGTAAATAAAAGAGAACAAATGGAAATGTAATAATTGCAATTACCACTGATGTCACAGTACCAAGTACTGAAGTTACACCATGTAGACCTTTTTTAGCATATTCGGCTGAATAATCTTTTAACCAATTAGAAATTTCATCATTCGTATTATTAAACCATTTGTTTACATTATCAAATTTACGATCAGTTGTAACCTGATCAACGATTCGTACAATTTTGTGCCAATACATTGGCCATTGATTGATCAATTCCATAATTTGGCCACTAATCCATGGAATAAAAACGGCCAATCCCCAGACAATCAATAGCGCTAAGACAATAAATTGAATCGCAATAATTACTATTCTTGAAAGATTGAATCGACGTTCTGCCCAATCAACCATCGGATTAAGTAGAAAGTAAAAAACACCTGCTATCACAATTGGTGCCCCTACAGCACTAAAAAATTGTGCAATTGGCTTAAAAAGGAATGCAACCTTGTTTAGCATAAATACAATAATTAAGAATAATAAAACAACCAGCATAACTGATACAATTTTATTATCCAAAAACCACCGTTGAAAATTTGATTGTTCTTTAGGTTCCTTTTCCATATTTTGCTCCTTTAGGACATGAGTTATAAAAAGCACCCTAGTTGTGTGCACACAACTAGGGTGCTAATCATTTATAATTGTCACTTTTCATCATTACTAATCAACAAACAGTACGCGAATTGCCTCAGGTACCGCAAAATCTTTTTGAATAAGCGTTAACTTCCCTGACTCATTGTCACGTGCATAAACTGAAACATTATCAGTATTTTGGTTCGCTGCAATCAAGTAATTTTCTTCTGGATTCAAAGCAAAATCACGTGGGAAGTCCCCCTCTGTTGAAATCCATTGTATATGTTCAACAGCGGCACCATTATCTTTAACAGCAAACACGGTAATAGAATTATGACCACGATTTGATGTATAAATAAAGCGACCATCTTTTGATACATAGATAGCAGCACCACCGTTGTGTGCATCCCAATCTTCTGGAATCATAGCAACTGTTTGCAATAATGTAAATGAACCGTCTTCGTTATATTCCAATACTGATAACTTTGATGATAACTCGCCTAATAGGTATGCGTAGCGACCATCTGGGCTAAAACGAATATGACGTGGTCCAAACCCAGCTTCAGTTGTATAAGTAGCCTTTAATGTCAATTTACCTTGATCAGAAACATCAAATGTTAATACCTTGTCAGCGCCTAAATCAACGACAACAATTCGATTATCAGGTGTTAAATTACTAAAGTGAACATGTGTGTGTTCTTGTTCTGGACGAGGTCCATCCCCTTCTGATTGATAAGTATCAGCCAAAGCAAGATTACCTTGTGCATCAATTGTATAAACATCTAGTGTTCCTTTATGATAATTTCCTGTATAAACTAATTGACGTACTTCATCAACAGCAACATATGCAGGTGATGCACCGTCAGTTAATACTTCTTGTTGTAAAGTGGCTTGACCGTTAGTATAATCATACACTGCGATACCACCTTGTCCATTATTTTTATCAACTGCGTAAAGTTTATTTGCTTTGCTTAGTGCCAAATAAGTTGGTGAACCAATTTCTGCAACTAGTTTTGTATTAGCCAGAGTACCTGCTTGTGTATCAAAATCTGCAGCATAAATCCCCTTTGAAACACGCTTTGTATACGTTCCAAATAAAATATGTTCTAATGCCATTAATTTGCCCACTTTCTTGAATATTGTTTATTTTAAATTGTTAACATTATAACATAATTTAAAGATACAATTAAACGCATACGACACATACAAAAAAAGACACAAATAAGATTATTTGCGTCTTTTAAAATGAGTTTAAAAAGATTTAATATAATCCCATTATAGGATTACTACATTTAACACGACGCATACCATAACATAATTAAATCATGGTATAACTGTTTTAAAATCATCTTTTAACCACTTTCAATATTATGAAACAACGTATTGCTTAGTTTGATTTAACATCCAAAGCCATAAAGTTAGCTACCTTATTAGCTTGATTTGAAACACTTTGCAAACTTGCTAAGCGATTTTGTTTAACGGGTTCATTATCAACCATAACCATGGTTTGATCAAAATAAGCTGCAATAGCAGGTTGTAATGCTAATAATGCCTTCAGCAATTCATCAGTTGTCAAGTCTGATCCTGCTAACAACGAAGCTTCTGCATATAATTGACTTTCAGCAGCATTTTCAAATAACGCTGAATCAACTGCTACATCAGTTGGATTTTTAGTTGTCAAGCGCATAACACGCGTCAAAGATTCAACCCCTTCACGGAAGTTTTCATCATCGATATGTGCCAACAAAGCATTAGCTGACTTAAACATTTGTGTCGTATCAGTTAACGTTCCTGTTGTTACGGCATTGATAACATCATAACGAACTTTTTGCGTTTGTAGGGACTTAACGACACGATCTGTCAAAAATGCGACAACGTCATCGACAACACTATCTAAATTAGTTACAACATCCTCTGGCAAGCCAAAACGAGTATTTTCAGACTTAATCTCACTAATTAAGTCAGTCAAAATTGCGTCAATCGACAAGTCCCACTCATTATCATGCAAGATGTTAACAACACCAGAAGCAGCACGACGTAATGCATAAGGGTCATTTGATCCAGAAGGTATCATGTTTCCAGCAAAGAACGTTAATAGGCTGTCTAATTTATCAGCCAATGCTAACACTTTACCTAACTGAGACTCTGGTAACTCACCGTCAGCTGAAATTGGCATGTAGTGTTCACGAATAGCTTGTGCAACAGGGGCTTCTTCACCAAAGATAAGTGCATATTTTTCACCCATGACACCTTGTAATTCGTCAAATTCACCAACCATACCCGTCATTAAGTCAAATTTATAAATTTCAGCGGCACGTGCTAGTTGTTGTTGTTGCTTGTCAGTTAACGCAACACGACGGCCAATAATTGCAGCTAATGCCTTAACTCGTTGCGTGTGACTAGCAACAGAACCCAACTTAGCGTGGAATGACACAACATTTAATTTATCATTATAAAAGGCAATGTCGTGCTTTTGATCTTCATGATAAAAGAACTTTGCATCTTCCAAACGGGCAACTAGCACCTTTTCATTACCTGCAATGACGTTATCTAAGTGTTCAGCGTTTCCATTTCGAACTGAAACAAAGTATGGCAACAAAGAACCATTCTCATCCACAACATGGAAGAAACGTTGGTGCTCACGCATTGAAGTAATCAAAACTTCGTCAGGCAATTCTAGATATTCAGGATCAAATTTACCCACAAAAGCGGTTGGATATTCAACGATATTATTAACTTCTTCTAATAAATCATCATCTTTTTCAACATGCCAACCATTCTCAATGGCCAACGCATCAATTTGTGACACAATATTTGCCTTACGTTCATCAGCAGCTGCTTGGACGTATACCTTGGCTAAGTCATCAACGTAATCAGTTGCATTAGCAATATCCACTGATTGACCTAAGAAACGGTGACCACGAGTTTGACGGCCTGATTTAACATCAAGCACTTCGAGTGGCACAACCACGTCATCCAACAAAGCAACAATCCAACGAATTGGACGAATATACTCAAAAGTATGACGTGACCACTTCATAGTTGTGGTAAATGTCATGCTAGTAATAACATCTTTCATACCAGCTAATACTTCAGCTGCTGGTTTACCAGCTTCGAATTTTGTCACAAAAATGTATTCATTACCCTTAAATTCTTTAAACGTAATATCATCGGTCGTTAAACCTTGACCACGAGCAAATCCTTGGGCTGCACGTGAATAGTTACCTTCTTTATCAAAAGCAGCTTTTTTAGCAGGTCCTTTAACTTCTTTCGTTAAGTCATCTGCCTTATCTGCCACGTCTGAAATCAAAACTGCCAAACGACGAGGAGTTGAAAATGGCTTAATTTCACCATATTGTAGACGATTGTCTTTCATAAAATCAGCCGCACGTTCAACCAATTGGTTAATTGCTGGTGTTACCAGTTGTGCAGGCATTTCTTCCAAACCAATTTCTAATAAAAAGTTTGCCATGTTAGTTTTCCTCCTCATCAGCTGGCAAATACTTTGCCCGCAATGCTTCATCCTTTAACAAAGGGAATCCCAGTTTCTTACGCTCATCGATAAATGCACGTGCAACTGAACGTGCCATATTACGAATACGTGAAAGATATTTAGCACGTTCAGTAACTGATACAGTACCACGTGCATCCAACAAGTTAAAAGTATGTGATGATTTCAAAATGTAATCATAAGCTGGATGTACTAAGCCATCAGCCAATAATTTCTTAGCTTCAGCTTCATATTCATTAAAGTGGCGTAACAACATCTCTGAGTCTGACTTTTCAAATGAGTAAACAGAATGCTCATATTCAGGTTCTTTAAAGATGTCACCGTACAAGACACCATTTCCCCATTCCAAGTCATAAACTGTTGGTACATCTTGAATGTATGATGCCAAACGTTCCAAACCATACGTAATTTCAGACGTAACGGCATCAACTTGAATACCACCAACTTGTTGGAAATAAGTGAATTGGGTAACTTCCATACCATCAAGCCAGATTTCCCAACCAATACCAGCAGCACCCATTGATGGGTTTTCCCAGTTATCTTCGACGAAACGAATATCATGGGCTAGTGGGTCAATTCCCAAAGCTTTCAATGAGTCTAGGTATAATTCTTGAATATTATCAGGGGATGGCTTCATCACTACCTGGAATTGATGGTGTTGGTACAAACGGTTAGGGTTGTCACCATAACGACCATCGGCTGGACGACGTGATGGTTCAACATAGGCAGCATGCCATGGTTCTGGACCATTAGCACGCAAAAAAGTGTAAGGACTCATAGTTCCTGCACCTTTTTCCGTATCATAAGCCTCCATTAACATAGCCCCTTGATCGGCCCAAAACTTTTGTAACGTCAAAATAATATCTTGCACACTCATTTTTGCGCTCATTATGACAAATTCCTTTCTTTTGACCAGGAAAAACCACAAAAAAGCCCTACATCAACCATACTAAAACGGTCAATGTAGGGACGATAATATCGCGGTTCCACCCTACTTCTGGTATCACTACCAGCAGCTTTTTTCATTTAGTTTATTAGCTAATGACGCCCCTTAATTACAATCAGACCATTCTCACATTAACAATGGCTTGCTGTGCTGATTATTAATTAATTCTTTCATTAGTATGCGTAAGCTTTACAATTTATAAGTTTAGCACGCCTTATCGTCTTGTCAATAAGGATATTTTAGGACTTATCCCCATCCGATTCTGGTTTACGAGTTATCATACGATTTTGCCAACTTGCTAATTGTTGAATAAACGATTTAGCACGTAAATGAATCCCAACCTGGTCATCATATAATTTATCCATTAACCGGGCCATTTCTTGTTTTGTCTTGTCTTGTAAATCTAATGAGCCAAGCAAGTGCAAATCGATTTCAGCTAATTTAGATAAAATACGTACAGCGCGACTATCAATATGCATCCGATAGGGATCAACCTCCCAATGCTGCTGACACAGTGTACCATTCAATTTTTCAGAAAAATCTAATGGTAAATCGCGACGACCGCACACCACACATTCTCCCCATGTTGGTTGAATCCCAAATATGGGTAACAATTGTAACTCAAAATAATTAGCAATCCCCTGCGGATCTAGTCCTTTTTGTAATTTTTGCATTGCTTCAGCCACTAAATCGTACCATTTAACAAGCGGTTGATTATCAACAAATGCTGCATCAATCAATCCAATAATATAAGTCATATAGGCATTTAGAACAATGTCTGTCATTAAAAATGATGTCGGTTGTGTTTCTTTAACATCGTTAATAAAGCTTAGTCCACTAGTATTAATGACGCCTTCAAATGTTGCCATACTTAGAGGTTGCATTTCTGCAGCAAATTGATATCGCTTGCTCTTGCCGTAACGAACATAAAACATGCGCTTACCCGCTTGTCGCGTTAACATTTTAACCATCAAATCTTTTTCTTTATGATCACGTTGATACATCACAATTGCATCAAAAATTTCTGTCATTGCTTTCACCTACTAAAAAAGAGACCCAACAGCCTCTTTTTCTCACTAAATATCTGAATCTTCTTTATAGCCGTATGATTGCAAAGCTTGTGGCTTATCACGCCAACGGTCTTCAACTTTAACCCAAGTTTCAAGGAAAATCTTATCACCTAGCAAGCGTTCGATATCCTTTCGTGCACGAATACCGATTTGTTTAATCATTGCTCCTTGCTTACCAATGACAATATTTTTTTGACTTGAACGCTCAACAACAATAGTTGCTTGCACGTGTAAGTGTTCTTCATCTTCTCTTTCAATTTTATCAATAACAACTGCAACAGAATGAGGGACTTCTTGACGTGTTAATTCAAGTACCTTTTCACGAATCAATTCACTCATAATAAAACGTTCTGGATGGTCTGTGATTTGGTCTGCTGGATAATATTGTGGACCCGCCGACATATGATTCATTGTAAACTGTAACAATTCCGGTACACCCTCACCCGTCAAAGCAGATACTGGGAATATTTCAGCAAAATCCATTTGCGTATTATAGTCAGCAATTTGGTCTAGTACTTCTGCACGGTTAATCAAATCTACTTTGTTAATAATTAAATAGACAGGTGTATTCGATTCCTTTAGTCGATGGATAATGAAATCATCTCCCACACCACGTTTTTGATCAGCATTAACCAGCATCCACACCATGTCAGCTTCACGTAAAGCAGACATGGCTGTTTTTACCATAAAATCACCTAATGAATTATGAGGCTTATGAATCCCTGGTGTATCCATAAATACCATTTGGCCTTCATTAGTTGTATAAATACCTTGTATTTTATTACGTGTTGTTTGTGCTTTAGGTGACATGATGGCTATTTTTTCACCAATCATTTTATTCAAAAGCGTTGACTTTCCTACATTAGGACGACCTACTAACGCAATAAAACCAGACTTAAATTCTTGTTCGCTCATCAATATTCTCTCTATTTCTTTTATTTTATCTAAAAACCATTTGTAGATTAGGCAACAAGTACGGTTGAAAAATTAATACACCCACAACAACTGCAAAAACAGCAGCAGCTAAAACACCACCAGAGGCCACATCTTTGGCTACTTTAGCTAGCGGATGATAATTTTCACCAACAATTAAATCAACAATTGCCTCAACAATTGTATTTAAAAATTCAGCACTAATAACCGTAAAAACAGCAACTGAAATCCAAAGCCAATCTGACCGACCTAAATCTACGTATATACCAACAATCAAAACAATACAAGCAGCAAAAATATGAAAACGCATATTACGTTCACGTACTAATAATTCACCAATCCCAGCGATGGAATGACCAAATGCTTGTAAAAAGTGCGAGTTCTTTTCGACTTGCTTTTGATTATTGCTTTTTTTATTATCGTTTGAGTCCATAATTATCTAATATTTCTCGTTGTAAATCAAACATCACTTTCTCGTCTGCTTCACTCAACATATGATCATAACCATTTAAATGCAAAAATCCATGTACTACTAAGAACCCTAATTCACGTTCATATGAATGTTCTAGATATTCGGCTTGCTCACCAATTTTATCAACTGAAACAATGATATCACCAATATTTTTAGCAATTTCTTCACTCATATCTTCATCCATTAATAATGGTAAATCATCGCCATCATCTTCAATCGCGAATGAAATAACATCCGTTGGTTTATCTAAGCCGCGATACTCCCGATTATAACGCTGAATTTCATCGTTATTAACAAATGTTACTGACATTTCTGTGTTATCAGGTAAAGAAATGTACTGACCGGCATAATTCAACACATCATTTACTAATTTGATTTGTTCTTCAGGCACTCCTGGTTGTGATTGATCAATTATTGCTAAGTCCATGTTTAATCCTTTTCCATTGTCTCTTTCTTTTCTGCATTGTATAAATCATAAGCATTAATAATTGCCCCAACGACCGGATGACGCACAACATCATCTGCGTTGAAATTAATAAATGCAATATGATCAACATTTTTTAATATGTGTTGTGATTGAATTAAACCAGATTTTGTATGAGATGGTAAATCAATTTGAGAAATATCACCATTTACCAACATTTTCGAACCAAAGCCAAGTCTAGTTAAAAACATTTTCATTTGTTGTGGCGTTGTATTTTGTGCCTCATCCAAAATAATAAATGCATTATCCAACGTTCGTCCACGCATATATGCTAGTGGCGCAATTTCAATAGTTTCACGATCCATTAAACGTTCTGTATGTTCTTTACCTAAAATAGCATAAAGCGCATCATAAATTGGTCGTAAGTATGGATCAACTTTTTCTTTTAAATCCCCTGGTAAAAAGCCCAAACTTTCGCCAGCTTCAACGGCTGGGCGCGTGATAATGATACGTTCAACATCACCACGTTTAAGTGCTGCTATCGCCATAACAACAGCCAAATATGTCTTACCAGTACCAGCTGGTCCAATCCCAAACGTCACATCATTTTTTCTAATTGCATGAATGTAGCGACGTTGACCATAGTTTTTTACTCTAACTGGATGACCTTTGGCATCACGTAATAAAGTCTCAGTATACATATCTTCAAAATATTCAATCGTCCCACGCTTAGCCATGTTAATTGCTGAAATAATATCTGCTGGGCTAATTTTAACACCACGTTTTATCAAAGAGGTTAATGCACTGATAACTGCTTTAGCTTGTGATACTTGTTCTTCATCACCTTTTATCGTTAATTGTGTACCTAAGACTGACAAACTAACGGCTAAGCCTTCTTCAATTAAATTTAAATGACTATCCTGTGGACCAACTAAACCAATTTCTTGTTCTGCATTTTCAAAATGATAATTCTCTTCAACTTGAACTGTCAACCGCTACATTCCTCACATTTCAAAATATTTGATTGCCTATAAAATTATAGGCTAATCATCTATGTATCGAGGTTACCCCCGCTTAACTAAATTATAGTAAAGTTTGTACTTTTTGGCTAACCATCTTACCGTCAGCTTTTCCTTTAACCTTTGGCATTAGTGCACCCATAACTTTCCCCATATCTGCTTTACTGGTAGCACCAACTTGTGTAATTGTTTCTTGAACAATTTTTTCAACTTCAGCTTCTGATAGTTGTTCTGGCATGTACTTTTCTAATACATCAATTTGATTTTGAATGCCTGCTACCAAATCATCACGACCAGCTTCTTGGTAAGATGTTTTTTCTTCAACACGTTGTTTCATTTCACGTGATAAGACTGTCATTTCATCTTCATCAGTCAAATCATGACCAAGTTTAATTTGTTCATTTGACAAAGCAGATTTTACCATACGAATAACACTTAAAGTCTCTTTATCCTTAGCTTTCATTGCCGTTTTCATATCAGCTGTTAATTGTACTAGTAATCCCATTTCTTAACTCCTATTGTTTTTCTTTATTATACAACAAAACCGGACTATCAACTAGGATAGCCCGGCATAGATCGTTTTACCGACCCTTCTTGTTCTTACGCTTACGTGCGGCCTCAGCCTTCAACTTACGTTGTACTGATGGCTTAATGTAGTATTCACGCTTACGGTATTCTTGTAGAGTACCGTCCTTTGATACACCACGCTTAAAGCGACGGAGAGCATCATCAAGAGACTCATTCTTACGAACAACAGTCTTTGCCATAATGTTTACCCTCCCTTCACGTGTGAAGATTTCAACTTATATTTAATATACGTCGCACACTTTGTTCTTTACTATCTTATCAAAAATAGCATTATTGTCAATGCTTTCTTTAAAATCCTTATTACAATTTTGGTTCGTAAAAGCCACCAAATATTCGATCAACCTTCCAAAGTGATGCCCAAGCAGTAGGGTCTGCTTTAAAAATAGCTTCATGTAACTCAAATTGCTCATACATTGAAATAACCGTAAACAAAATTTCCTTATTATGATGATTGTAACCCCCCTCAGCATGATGGACAATTGTAATCCCCCGGTGCAATTCATCTTGAATTTCCGCAATGACTTGCTCTGCATTTTCAGTCACAATCATAACTTGCATTTTTTGTTGTCTTGTATATACCAAATCAATAACACGAGCATTTACTACCAAACCAATTCCGGTAAACAATGCATACTGCACACCAAACATGATGCCTGATGCAATCAATATAAAAAAGTTGAACGTCAAATTAACGGCTCCCATTTTAGCGCCTGTCTTATGACGAATCAAAATACCAATTATATCTAATCCACCCGTTGATAACCCATTACGTAATGCAAATCCAGTCCCAAATCCGTTTACTGCACCACCAAAAATCGCCATTGCTAGCGGATCTTCTGTCCATAATTGCGCTGGTTGTTTAATCCAATTCATTGCTAACGCTGCCAGCAAAATAGCTAAACCTGTAAAAAAGGCAAATCGTTTACCAATTTTACGGTATGCTAACAAAAATAGTGGCAAATTCAATATAACTAGCCATGCACCAACAGGGATACTCACGTCGAATACTCGCCGAATTAAAGTATTTAATAATTGCGCTAAACCTGTAAACCCTGATGAATAGATATGCCCGGGTGTCCAAAAAAAGTTTAACGCAATCGCTGACGCCAATGCATAAACCATCGCGCTTCCAATACGTGTCGAATATTTATGATGATCTAGATACTGTTTTAACTGGTCCATTATTCCTTTTCTTTCGTCATACAATCCAATAAAGTCGTTTATGATTTTATCATGGTTAATCAATATATCAAAATTATTTTAAATAACCTCCCTCACAAAAAATTGCCTTGCATTTTATAACCGCAAGACAATTTCTAGATGAATGTTATTCTTCAGCCATATTTGGTGCCGTAACATCTGCGTAAACAGGTGCCGTTAACTTCAAATCACCAACAACTTGCGCCTCAGCAACTGGCGTTGGTGCTTGAGTCATTGGCTCAGTAGCCTTTGAATTCTTTGGGAATGCAATTACTTCACGAATATTATTTTGACCAGCTAACAACATTGCTAAACGATCAAGTCCCAAAGCAATACCACCCATTGGTGGGAATCCATATTCCATTCCTTCTAACAAGAAGCCAAATGCTTCATGTGCTGCTTCTTTTGTAAATCCAAGTGCAGATAACATCTTTTCTTGGACAGCCATTTGGTGAATACGAATTGAACCTGAGCCTAATTCATAACCATTCAAAACTAAATCGTATGATTGTGCATGTGCTTGATGAGCACCATCAGTTGTTTCTAACAATGGCAAATCTTCTTCATTTGGCATCGTAAATGGATGGTGGGCTGCAATCCAACGATTTTCTTCTGGTTGATACTCAAATAATGGCCAATTAATAACCCATGCAAATGCCCAGTTATTTTGATCAATCAAATCAAGTTCTTGCGCTGTACGACGACGTAAAGCATCTAAAGTGGCTGCAACAACATTTTTATTATCAGATGCAAATAATAATAAGTCGCCCGTATTAGCCCCTGTTGCTTTTAGTAATGCTTGTTCCTTGTCCTTTAAGAACTTAGCGATTGGACCAGTAATACCATCTTCACCAACTTTTAACCAAGCCAATCCCTTAGCGCCAAAACGTGTCACATATTGGGCCATCTTATCAATATCTTTACGTGAATAGTGTTCTGCTCCACCTGGTACAACAATTGCCTTTACTTCACCACCGGCTGCAATTGCATTAGCAAAAACACCAAATTCTGAATCAGCCATTAATGCTGATAAATCTTGTAGTTCCATGCCAAAACGCATATCAGGCTTATCAGTTCCAAAACGACGCATAGCATCAGCATATTCGATAACTGGAATATTGTCAGCATCCAAGTCATAATCAACTGTTTTTTTCATAATTGCAGCAACCCATTCACCAACCAAAGCCATAATTTCATCTTGATTCATAAAAGACATTTCAACATCAAGTTGTGTAAATTCTGGTTGACGATCGCCACGTAGATCTTCATCACGGAAAGCACGTGCAACTTGATAGTAGCGATCAAAACCAGCACCCATTAATAATTGCTTAAATAATTGTGGTGATTGTGGTAATGCATAAAATGAACCTGGATATACACGTGAAGGTACAAGATAATCACGTGCACCCTCTGGTGTTGACTTAGCCAAATAAGGCGTTTCGATATCAATAAACCCATGCTCGTCTAAAAATTCATGAGTTGCAGCCGTAATTTTTGAACGAATACGCAAATTACGTTGCATTTCAGGACGACGCAAATCTAAGTAACGATACTTCAAGCGCAATTCATCTGACACATTAATATCGTCTTCAATATAAAACGGTGTTGTCTTTGATTCTGATAGAATTTTCGCATCAACAACTTGCACTTCAATTTTCCCTGATCGCAAATTATTGTTAACAGCCCCTTCACCACGTGATTTAACGGTTCCAACGACTTCAATAACGTATTCTGTACGCATACTTTCAGCAACTTGCAAAGCAGCCTCATTAAATTCATTAGAAAACGCTAATTGGACGAGGCCTTCACGATCACGTAAATCAACGAAAATTAAGCCACCTAAATCACGACGCTTTTGTACCCAACCTTGTAGGGTTACCGTTTGTTCTAAATACTTTTCATCAATTAAACCTGCATAATTTGTTCGCTTCATAATTATTGTTCCTCGTTCTCTTCTGCGTCTGTCACATAGTCTGGCAAATTAGTGTACAATTCGACCAATTTTACAGTAATTTCTTTACCAGTACTCATGTTTTTAATGTTCGCACTTTGCTCAGCTAATTCACGTTCACCAATCGTAATCATATAGCGCGCATTTAGACGATTAGCCGCTTTAAATTGCGCTTTTAATTTCCGATCTTCATAATCACGATCAGCACTATAACCAAATGAACGAATTGCTTGTACCATCTGCATTGCCGTAACATCTGTATCATCACCTTGATTAGCAACATAAACATCCAAATTATTAGCTGTTGGTAGTGGGGCATTTTCCGATTCTAGTAACAACATCAATCGTTCCAAACCAATTCCAAAACCAACCCCTGCCATTTCAGGACCACCAAATTGTGACACAAGACCATTATAGCGACCACCACCTGTGATGGTTGCCCAACCATGACCTAATGCTTTGGCTTGTGTCATTACTTCAAAAATTGTGTGGTTATAGTAATCCAGGCCTCGCACAACCGTTGCATCTACTTCATAATCGATGCCTAATGCATCTAAATACTGTTGTACTTTTTGCCAGTGCTGCTGTGCATCTTCAGTTAGGTAATCTAAAATTGATGGTGCATCAGCAACAATTTCTTGATCCTTAGCATCTTTTGAATCAAGCACCCGCAATGGATTTTTTTCTAGCCGTTCTTGTGAATCATGTGATAATTCATCGAAATGTGGTTGTAAAAAGTTGATCAAAGCCTGACGGTAGTTTTCACGAGATTCTTGGTCACCTAATGAATTTACTTTAACTTTCAAATTCGTAATACCAAGTGTCTGGAAAAAATCAACAGCCATTGCAATTACTTCAGCATCTAACGCTGGTGATTCTGATCCTAATGCTTCCACACCAATTTGGTGAAATTGACGCATACGACCTGCTTGTGGCCGTTCATAACGAAACATTGGTCCAATATAAAAGAGCTTATATGGTTTAGCATGTTCAGGACCATACAATTTATTTTCTACAAAAGCTCGAACTACCCCAGCTGTTCCTTCTGGACGCAATGCGATATGCCGATCACCTTTATCTTTAAAATCATACATTTCTTTTGTTACAACATCTGATGTATCACCAGCTGAACGTGCAAAAATATCGAAATTCTCAAAAATTGGTGTCCGTACTTCTGCGTATTGATAATCACTAAATAACAAACGCGCAGTTTCTTCAACATAATGCCATTTAATAGCGTCTTCCGGTAATAAATCAGCAGTTCCTTTAGGCTTTTGGAATAATTGTTTTGCCATTGTTTTTCTCCCATCATTTTCAAAAAATAAAAGAGCACCCCCAACGATAATTAATCACTATCGTCAAGGGTGCTCATCAAAAAAGCACGGTACCACCTTGTGTTTGGCTAAAAACCGTAACGTGGTTCAGCGCACAATTATGTGACCTTAAAAGTGTCCCCTCAATCTTGACAATACGGACTTACACCTTACTCCGCTCGCTTGATTTGCGCTAATTGAGTTTTCTTTCTCATCGGTTTTATTTCAAATATTATACTTCATTATCTTATAGTTATAAAATACCGTCAAGTAAACATTTATTGTCCAACCGTAACTTGACGTGTTAGATAATTTTGTAAGCCAATCGGTACAGCTTTAGCAACTTTTTCTTGATATTTTTTTGATTTAATATAATTAAAATCTTTTTTATTATTCATATAACCACTCTCTAATAAAATGGCTGGCACTGTATTTTGACGAATAACTAAGAAATCACCAAATTCAACGCCTTTATTTATTAGCGGCAAGTTCATCGCTGTATTCACACTTTTAGCTAAAGCATACGAGCCATTGTTTTGATGATAGTAATATGTTGTATACCCAGTCGCTTGATTTTTTGATGGTGCCGAATCAAAATGGAACGACACAAATAAATCAGCATGTTTATTTTCAGCAACTTTCGGAATGTTTGCTAAATAAACTAACTTATCTGTACTACGTGTCATTATGACCCGAGTACCAGATTTTTCTAACTCTTTTTTTACACGCTTAGCTAACTGTAACGTATAGGTCTTTTCATATTTACCATTACTTGATAACGAACCTACATCCGAACCACCATGTCCAGGATCCAAAACAACCGTTGCCTCAGATAAAGGGGTAACCTTTTTCAAGGGCGTTTTCCTTTTAAGTAGCCAACCAGCAACCCACCCAGTGGATTCATCATCACGTCGAACTTGATACCAACCCTCTTTTTTTTCAATAATTTGTAAGTGCTCACCTTTTTTTAAAACAGATATTGGTGATCCATTAATACCATATTGCTTCCGTAAAGTTAAATTAGGAATTTGTACAGTTATTTGTTGTTTATGTAGCATAATAACTGTCAATGAAATGGCCGTACTCAACATGATAATGACAATCACTAAAGGTGCCCAAAATTTTATTAACCATTGTTTTATTAATTGTATGATTTTTTTCACAATCGGAACCTCATATTTTGATTATCTGACCATAATTTTACCCTTTTTTATAAAAAATAGCGATATTAATACAATAAAAAATAGTTGCTAATAATCTAACAACTATTTTCCTCAATTTCAATTTTTAGAAAGTCTTACCTGTCCATTCATTAGCAGGTAATTTATCAAAGTCATAATTTGCAATATCTGCAACGTCAGTCACAACCGCATGTGCTGGTGCTGAAATCATCAAATTAATAGCGCCTTCTTTTTCTTTCACTAGAATAACCGGTTTATTCATGGCTTCTGAATAGCCAATTTCCCAAGCCGTTCCTGGATCAACATAGTCATTGTCATAGTCAATTACAGCAACAACTACTTCTGCCGGATCCAAATGTTCTTTGTCACCCTTATAGATAGCTGCTGCCCATTCTTTTGAACCAAATTCAAATTCATCATGTACTTCAGTGCGTGGACTAAAAAAATCAGCAACTGTTTCGTTGTCAGTTAATGCTTTTTCTAATCTTTCAATACGATCAATTTGTTCATCATCAAAAAATGGTCCAGCTAAGTATACGCGTTTCATAAATTTATCCTCGTTATATATTATTAGTATATTTTATTTTAACCAATAAATACCGAACAATCAATTATAAAACCACTTACTTTTGAATAATTCAAGAACTTAAAATGAAATTTCGCTTACTTTTAATGACAAATATACTGACGTTGCTCATTTTTCAAACCACTCAAAACAAACTTTGCTGTATCTTGTTGCGTATCCAATTGACGGTCTAGTGGACCACTTAATTGATTATCAAAAATTGTTTCATATTCTGCAATTGTAATTTGCTTTCGATTAGCTAATAATTCTTCTAACTGACCATTAATCAAACCGGCTTTAAAATGAGGACGCAATGTTAATGAATAAAATTCCCCTTCAGCTCCTGAACCATATGAGAACATCCCAACGTGATCACCAGCTTTTAAAGTCTTTGAATTATCTAATAACGAATATAAACTCAAGTACAATGACCCAGTATATAAATTACCAATTCGCTTATTATAAACACGACTAGCTTCAAATTCTCTCATCAAATTAGTCTGCTGTGTCTCACTTGCCTCTGGCAGAACATCACGTAAAGCCTTTAATCCCATCTTAGTAAAGGGTAAATGAAAAGCCAAAGCTTGAAAATTGTTAATATCTAGCCCTGTTTTTTGCTTATATCGTGTCCAAATTGCTTTAAAAAAATCTTGATAAATATTAGCTGAATATTTACCATCAACGCGAGCAGTATCGGCGTATATAGGCCGCCAAAAATCCATTACGTCACGTGATAAATATTGACTATCCTGATTGATTTGAGCAATCGCCGGATTAGCTGATACTAACATGGCAACTGCACCACCACCCTGTGTTACTTCACCACTTGTCTTTAAGCCATAGCGTGCGATATCTGAAGCAATTACTAACACTTTTTCAGTTGGATGTAGCGTCACGTAATCTCGAGCCTGCATTAAGGCAAATGTACCAGCATAACATGCCTGCTTTAACTCAATTGTACGTGCATATGGATTAATTCCCAACAAGCGTTGCAAATAAACAGCACCTGATTTTGAATTATCAATTCCTGACTCAGTCGCAAATAAAATCATTGTGATTGCCTTACGATCTGAAGCGGTCAACATTTCATCAGCAGCATTAGCTGCCATCGTCACAACATCTTGTGTCGGTGGGATAACAGCCTGTTGCGTCTGACCAATACCAATAAGGTATTTATCAGGTTCTTCACCACGCGCATTTGCTAATTCAACCATATCAATATATTGTTGTGGTGAAAAAAAGCTCATTTTATCAATTCCAATAACTGTCATTTTTATTACCTGCCATTTATTAATTAATTACTTCACTAATTTTTTGCATAATTTTTCGTGCTATTGACAATTTATCTTGTAATGGTAACACTTCTGGTTCTTGATCTTTAGTCAAAATAGTCACCTGATTCGTGTCATAGCCAAATCCAACTTGATGTTTAGAGACATCATTAGCAATGAGCATATCTGCATTTTTCTTCACTAATTTTGTTTGTGCATACGCTAAAAGATTTTGTGTTTCCGCAGCAAAGCCAACCAAATATTGCTCTTTTTTCATTGCACCTAACTGAGCTAAAATATCAGGGTTTTCTACTAAGGTCAATGTTAATTCACCTGATGCTTGTTTTTTTAATTTATTTACAGCAGGTTCACCTACTCGATAATCAGATACAGCTGCTGCCATAATGATGACATCGGCTGTAGGAAGTGTTGCTATCATTTGTTTAGACAAATCCTGTGCTGATTGAATATGAATGGTTTTAATACCAATTGGATCCGGTAAAGTTGTCGATGCTGATACCAAAGTAACCTGTGCACCTTGTTCGGCAGCTGCTTTAGCAAGGGCATATCCCATCTTACCTGATGAACGATTTGAAATATATCTAACTGGATCAATTGGCTCAATTGTCCCACCTGCTGATATCACAACATGTTTATTTTTCAAAACCCCTTGTTTTTGATACAACTTCAACTCGCTATACGCTAAAATATCAGTTGGTTCTGGTAATCTACCTTTGCCTGCGTAACCTTCAGCCAAAAAACCTTCAGCTGGTTGAATCACAATATCACCATCTGCCATAATAGTTTGTAAGTTTTTTTGGACTGCTTTTTGGAGATACATGTTTTCATTCATCGCTGGTGCAATAATCAATGGTGTGTGTCTAGCTGCTAACACCGTACTAGCAGCATCATCTGCAATACCGTTTGCTATTTTAGCGATTATATTAGCAGTTGCTGGAACAACAAAAATATAATCTGCCCAATCAGCCACAGAAATATGATCAATTGTTGCTGCTGTCGATTCTGAAAATAAATCTGTTAAAACTGGTTCATTCGTTAAGACTGCCATCGTTTTAGGCGTGATAAACTCTGTTGCTGATTTTGTCATTACAACTTTAACATGCGCTTTTTCTTTAATTAATAAACGTGCAAATGTTGCTGATTTATAGGCAGCAATCCCACCACTAACAATTAATACAATATTTTTTTCTGAAAACATCCACTGTTCTCCTTAATATTCAAAATCACAATATGCTAAGTTTACCACTTTGGTTAACTGAAATTTAAGCATTATTTACAATCGTAATTTTAGCGACATTCTACATTAATGGCAAACTTTTTAAATTTTTTGTAAACTAAGTATTGCATCATTTCAATTCATCTGGTATATTATTAAACGTTGTTGAAACAAACATTTTGTAATTTTATGGCTCATTGGTCAAGCGGTTAAGACTCCGGTTTTTCACACCGGCATCCAGGGTTCGACTCCCTGATGAGCTATTGGTTTCATCCAAATATTTCATTTTATGGCTCATTGGTCAAGCGGTTAAGACTCCGGTTTTTCACACCGGCATCCAGGGTTCGACTCCCTGATGAGCTATTGGTTTCATCCAAATATTTTCATTTTATGGCTCATTGGTCAAGCGGTTAAGACTCCGGTTTTTCACACCGGCATCCAGGGTTCGACTCCCTGATGAGCTATATTTACGACTAGGATATTTATTATCCTAGTTTTTTTATACTTGAAACCCCTTTTAAATATCGGTATAATATATAATGTTATGGAGCTATGGCAGAGTGGTAATGCAGCGGACTCGAAATCCGCCGAACCGGTGTTGAGCCGGCGCACGGGTTCAAATCCCGTTGGCTCCTTATTGAGGTTTAACAAACGCCTACAAATCAACGTTTTCGTTGATATAACAAGGTTTGATACACATTGAATTACACATTTGAAAGTTATGTAATTCCGTGAAATGCCATTGAAATTATGCTTAATGTGTATTTTGATGTGTATTTCTGACAATCAAATAATTAGGGACTACCCACCGTGTAAATATGTCGCTGTTCACTTGCTGAACGGCGTTTTATTTTGCTCTTTTATTGGGAATGGATCTACATGATCAATAACGGTCGTACCTGCAAATACGGCCGTTCCTTTTTGGGGTAGTTCATAAGCACACGCACATTTATAACAAGTGTAGGTTTGCCTACGGTTGTAAAAGTGGTGGTCACTCACTAGTGACTAGCACGGTGTAGGTTCGCCTACGCCCTACCTACTAAATACGGTGGTTCATGCGTTGCGTTTTTGAGTGCACCCTTTTTTGTTACAATGTATTATTATGCTAATGTCTGTTATAACGGCTTTACAGCTCCTTTTATGCTCACATTTGTAACAAAATAATGTTAGCATTTGTTAGCATGTATCTTAACATTTCTTAACATCCAAATGAGACAAATTGCCATGCCAAATAGTGGGTACAGTTGTTCATTCTGCACTTGTGCGGAAATTACATCTATTTGTTGTCCTAGTTTTTATTTATTTAACACGTTGTTCAAAATATTCCCAAAACTTAACTCATTTCTACTCTGCCATGACTAATTACCCCAAATCATACTAAAACGGCGTACAGGCTAATATATGGCTTTTCATTGGGCATGCGAAAAAGTCCGCCAACCTATTAAGCTATTTCACACGAAAATAAAAAAGCACTGAATTAGATCAGTGCCAAACTCTAAAATCATAGGTATCTGTAAAGCCATCAGCAAAGTATAAAAATGCTTCATTTAGTAATTGCTGGCCTCTTTTTCTGCTATAACCACTCAACTCTTCAATTTCTATCCACTGCTTATACTTCATATATCGATAATCAATAAATTGCCTTAGCTTTTCAGGTATTGCGTTAATTGCTTCAACTATTTCAGTGAGCCATTGTTTGGCTTGCATATGATTAGTTAACTTTCTCTCTGCCCCATTATCAACGTTTGTACTTTTTGGTATGTCGTCCCAAACAGGGCTTTTAATATCTATGTATGCTTGGTGTGCTCTTGCTTTGATAATTGGTAATTCTCTATTAAAGAACTCTCGGACATTCCTAATAGTCGCTTTCTCGTCTAGCACTTTACCCGTCGTATCAAGTATAGATAACATTCAATTCATCCCCCTGTATTTAGTCCAACATTTTCCAACATCTGACCTTAGCATTTCTTAGCATTTGTTCTATCATTTGCTAGCATTCTAGGTTAACAAAAGTTAACATCTAACAACTATCTACCGCCCTAGCAAAGGCGATTATCACGCCTATTTGTGGCATATTTTTTGTGTTGCGTTTTAGTGCAACGCGTTGCAACGTTTTTGTTGCGTTGCGTTGCATTTTGTTGCATTCGTTGCAACGTTTTCTTTTATTAAATCAAAGCTTCATAACCCTTTCAGATAGCCCTTAAACCAGCTTATTACCTTGACATTCAATACCATTGTACCAACATTTTTAGACTAACATTTACTAACATCTCAGGTTAGCATTTGTTAGCATCTGCTCCAGCATTTTCCAGCGTCATACCTTAACATTTCTTAACATCCCCTCCAATAACCTATATAGCATATACTATTATACTAGCAAATAAAAAAGCACTAACAAATTAATGTTAATGCTCAATTATGGTTCTTATAAACTTAATATTAATTGATTTTTTCAACACTTCCATCAGTATGGATAATACCAATTGCGCCCATACTTGAGCTTGCATCACGCCCCCAAATGTATAAATCTTTTGACGACGGAGCTGGTGTAAAAGAAAAGCCCCACGATTTCATTTGAATCATTTTTTGTTCATATGTTAAAGGCGCAGTAACTATATAATCTAAGTTTTTTAGATCTACATCTCGGTTGCGATTCCGTTCAGCAATACCCGTATTATCCTGTTCACCTTTTTTAATAGTATGACCATATGCATTAACATAATATTGACTATCTTCATCCGTTTCAGACTGCGAACTCTTCGTTTCATTGGTTGTATCACTATTACTATTAACATCATTTTCTACACTTGATGAACTAATACTAGAATCTTTACTTTCACTTTTAGAAGTCATGCCCTTTTTATGCTTTTCTACTGGGGATGTTGAAACTTGCGTGTCTATTTTATCTTGCTTATTCAATTGATTAAAAGTAAACACACCACCAATAATGATAACTAGCACAATAATAATTACAATAACCCGATTTTTTAATTTTTTATGGTGTCGTTTCTCTTCTGCCCGTTCTTGTCTTGAAGTCATAGCCCTAACCACCCTTTCACTATCAAGTATATAGATTAGCGACTGTTTTGTGGTTCTAAATTCGTTTTTATCATGTCATTTTTTAATTTCATGCAAAACGTGTAATTCTCATGGTCCAATTTTCGACTGTGAAACAAGACAGATCGCCAACAACGATTTATCAAATTCAATGACTTGTTTTAATTAAGTTCTTCTTTAGCTTCTTGTAATTGTTCCATCAAAACATCAATCGTTTCATTTCTATACTTGACAATTGCTTCAATTTTAGGATTTTTAAGATATAGTTCTTTGATCTCTGGAATTAGGTGTGCATAAATGTATACAGCCTTTGCCAAGTTTCTATCCGAGGTCTTAAAATCTTTATAGTCCTCGGAGTATATTTTAGACACATTAGTCCAATTAGTATCAACACTCAATTTATAATTTGATTCAAGAACAAAACTTGAAGGTACAACATTTTGACTACCTATTGTCTCCTTTAAACCTAATTTAACACTTTTTAGCGGATGACCTAATGAAATTTCTAGTTTTGTTGCACTCATAGCTGCAGTCGTATCACTAGTTCCACTAACGATACCCTCACTTTGTTCGTTAATGATATCAGTTGTAAATCCCATCATATCAGTAATAATAAATTGTTCTCTCAATATTCCGTGTTCATTATCAAAGAGATAAAACAGCCACCTAAACAACTCTGGGGTAATATTCTCTTCTTCAGTATCTACTAAGCCCAATAATTTTCTAACACGGTCTATCATGACAGGCTTTGAAGTATATACCGCGAGCCATAATTGTTTATCCAACTCAAAAAAAGCTGCTTCTAATTGTTCCACCCCAATTACCTGATCAAAATCCTTAATTTGAGTTTGCTTTTCATCTTTCCAAATATCCTTCTTCCGAAACTGTAATGTAAAATCAACCGGAACAAAAGATAGACTAATTTCTTCAGATAATTTAATAAACCTGGTTACTGTGTGCTCGGGAATATTCAGATTATAATGTAAGTTTTTTGCTGAATCTGGTACAGCATCTAAATCACTTTTAGCATTAAACCTTGTTTCTTTAATCAACTCTTTATTTAAAGATGAAATCTCAGATATCTTTGATTTTCCATTTATTTTTAATAAATACGTTGTTTTTTGTGTCATTTATTTCCTCTTTCTAATTGAAAAGAATTTAAATCTACCCGAACAAAAAAATTATGATAATTAATAATTTTACATATTAATTTACATAAAATACTGTCTCCACCCTCTATTTTGAATTTTAGTAAAAGACTAGAATATCCGGTCTCTATAACCCGAAGAACTACATCAATATCCACTAATTCTATTGGTTCCTTTTCATATTTATGATTACACAAAGGAATAGAAATAACAGATTGGTCAATAGGTACATTATTAAATTCCATATAGTCTTTTTTATTAGTTACTTGACATCTAACACTTTCTGGATAGAAATAAAGTACTCCTTGTGCACCAATCAATCTTAATAAAAATGAAAAGAACCGACCATAATCATACGTAAAATCCATTCGTATTTTAGTTGGTTCATTATTCTCAGCTAAAAAGATTTGTTTTTTTATAGAATTTCCCTGCTTATTTTTTATTTTCACCCTAACAGTTAGCTTTTTAATACATATAAGATTAACTAAAATAACTGACAAAGCATATATAATTGTGCTAATTACCAAAATTATGAAATTGGTAATCAATATCGTCCCTGTTTTGTTAAACTCAAATTTTTTCACAAAAAATGTCATCAATCCAGGCGCACCAAACAATGTAACCAATAAAGTAACAAAGCTCATATATATCTTTGGCAACAACGATAGTAAGTTTTTTAAAGCACGTTGCATATATAAAACCTCATCAAAAAATCTATAAATTTTTTATATTGATGTAATTTTACAATTTCATCATTTTCTCTAATTTGAAACGTACCGTTTAAATTTAGTTGAAATTGCATCCCAAGATCGTCAGTAATAACCATTTTATCAATTTCATACTCTTCTTCTTCAATTCTTGACAGTAAATCTAAACCCGTAATACTGTTATCCTCAAAATCTTCTTTTAAAATCTCATCTTCGGGAGAAAAACGAACATCTGAAACAGTATAGTTTTCATAACCAAATTTACTTCCCAAATCGCAAAAATTTCGTGTAGATAAGAGCAACAAAAAAATTTGAAACTTATTCAACATTTCATTAAAGCGCTTCCTGTCTTGCCAAAATAAATTTGGATTGTATTCAATGATTAAAACAGTTTTGGTATCCATCTCATATATCTTATGTTGTAATTTATAATTATTTGTAAAATATTTAGTTGCAGCACTCACTTCACTTGATTGCCTTGGATGATTAACTATTAACGGTATATAAACTGCCATTTTTAATCCCCCTTATGTTTTTGCTTAAACATTTTATATAGCTTATTATATACTACCTACACAGAAATCAGTAGAAGCTTATTCTTAAGTTAAAAGGTGTCGCAACTTACGACACCCCTCTAAAAAACGCCAACAAAGTCAGAAAGTACCTTGTTAGTGTTATTTTGCTTAGTCTTGGCTATATTATACGTTTAATGCCGCTTCTAGTGCTTGCGTTGCCACTGCTGAAACATTAATGCCATTGTCTTTTGCTAGATCACTAAGATATTTTGGTACTGTAATTGTCTTTCTGATTGTCTTACTGTTAGCTTTTAGCCATGCTGTCATATCAACCGATACATAAACAATACGTTCATTGTCTTTAACTTCCCAATCGCTTGGGTCTTGTGGCTCTGGGTACTCTGTACCGTCTAACATGGTGGCGATTGCATCTTCAGCCCAATAGATTGCCTCTTCTGCTGTGTCGCCTTGTGTTACCATTCCTTTGATATTAGGGGATGTGACAACAAAGTAATGGCCGTCGTCATTAAATTCACTGATAATTACAGGATAGATTAAACGTTTATTATTTCTTATTGCCATAACATTTTGAGAATATGCCAAACAATACTTTATTTTAGCCCTGCTTGCTTACGTATTGCCATTTCTGTGCCTTTCTTTAATTCCTTGGTGTGAAATGGTATTTCTGTTGTGCGTCCGTCTGGGTGTTTGTAACGCCTATGTCCGCCTTTACCTTTATCAGGTACTAACTCAAAACCGGCTTTCAATAGCTCTTTTCCCATTTCTTTGGGACGCTTTGGCATGTTCTCATCCTCCTCTCTATACGTACATTATACGTGCAATCACTATAAAAGTAAATACTTTATACGTATAATTATACGATAAAACGCCAACAAGTTATTTTCTAACTTTGCTGACGTTGTTTTATTATTCACTCATCATGATCCGCAATCTAATTGTCTTTAAACAATAGGTACCATGCCTAATGTTATACATTGCACACATAAAGTAATCAACACCCCAAACATAAAAATACCAACTTCACTACTCATTCTTTCGCCCTCTCAATATTTTTAAGTGATACTGAAATATTATGTAAAACGCCAACTTTCAGCAATTCAATTCTAGTTTGTATATCGTTGTTTGGTCGTGATACTAAAGTTAGTAGTTCTTGCATAATAAAATGTTCATTCATTATTCTTACCTCTCCATCCCCTTATACGTTGGCCACCTTGTTTTTCTAACTTATCTAAACGCTTGGCCAACTGTCTATTTTCCTTTTTTAATTGCTCTATTGTTGCCTCTAACTCATTCAACCTATCTTCATACTCGTAAACAATTGTCATGTCCTTAACTTCATTTTGTAAGTCTGCTATTGAAGTTAATACGTTCTCGTCCTCTAAATCTGCATAGTATCGAACATGATTAACCAACTCTGTTAGAAGCCTGCGTATTTTTGGGTCAACATCAGCCAGCACATCATTAATATTCTTATTCAATTCTTGAATGTGCTTGTTTGTTAGTTGTGTATTAAATGCCATTGTTGTATCTCCTTTATTTAAAAAGGTAGTTATTCCTACCCTCGTTACTTTTAATAAAAGTCTTATAAACATTGATATAAAAGCATTTATATTTTTTTACTACCTTACTACCCCTTTTTTGAACTCCGCTCGTATATATGTGTATATGTGTATATGTGTTTGTGTATTCTATATATAACTATTTATGAGTAACTATTTAAGGTAGTAAAGGTAGTAAAGAATAGATAAACGCTATTACACCAGTGGTTAGCTAAATTTATAAAAAGTAGTTAAATGGTAGCTTTTTCCTACTTTTACATCATATTTACTACCTTTATCTATGTTTGTTAACGCCTTTACCCCGTAATCTACTTTTCTTGTTTTCGTCAAAATCATTAACAACCTCTTTATCTTTTTCAATTCCTCTCGTTGGGAAGGTTGCTATAATTATCCCTTTACTCAATAGTGCATTCCTAAATTGTTTAAATGAAATAATATCCATTTCATCAAAGCCCTGTTCAGTCATAAATGGCTTGAATTGGTCGTACACATACTTAACAGTTGCGCCATTTGTACCCACAATTTCTACAAGATATTCATCTATAAATTGGCTAATATAATCATCACTCTTCAACCAGTCGGCAATTCTAGTTTTTGTACTTGGTAATAAGGTCAACTGCTTTCTTGCAATCGCTTGTTTAGCTAATTTAATTGCATACCCGATATATTCAGGTAACGCCTCTTTTAACTTATCCTTATCAAACTTATTTAAAAATGCTTTACGCTCATCTTCTGCCATGCTTTCAATTGGTTTAGCGTCTGCGGACAATAATACTAATCGGCGTTGATATTCCTTACTATCTTCAAACACTGGCAAATGGTAATTAACGGATATTAAAAATTTAGCTCGTGGCGTATACGTAAATGTTTCTTTTCCCTTAGGGTTAGCAGTAATTGGATCACCCGAAGATATTTTTTTAATAAGCGTCATACCGTCATTGTTTATCTGTGTATCACTTTCCGTCAAAATATTAGCGTAGGCAGTAGACAACTGATTAACATAACGGTCACTATCTTTACCCGACAATTGTTTAAAAGATATTGAACTACCAAAGTTTCCAAATGATTCTAACAACGTTTTTAACAGCGTACTTTTACCGTTTCCGCCAACACCTTGCATAAACATGATAGCGTTAATATTGCTTGCGTCTTTAAAAAACATATACCCAAACCATTCTGACAATGTTTTTTCTTCATCCCCTAACAAATGCCGTGCATATTCAGCAACTAGCCCACCATTTGGACTATTTAGCGATACATTAACAGGTAACTTAGATGTTAAATAATCATCTTTTTTAAAGGGATGTTGTACTAATGTTTCTAAATCAAGAGTGCCATTAGAAAAACTAACTAACTCATTTTTATCAAAAATAATATTTTGTGGTTCAAGCATATAAGCATACATATATGAATACAATTTACTTAAATCGCCGTTGCTCATCTTGTCATAAATCAACCACTCACTCAATTCAAAAATAACTTCATTTCTAACTGCTTGCGTAACTTGATTTGCTTTTGTATAGCTTTGCCAATACTCCCCCGTATAATGGTAGCCCAACGGGTTTTTGTCAGTTACAATAACGCTAATTCTTTCCTCAATACATTTTAAAAATTTAGGATAATCAATAATATGATGAATACGCTTTTTAAAAACAACGTGTTTTAACCACTTAGGGGCAAAAGTCGATAGCTCATCTAATAACTTTGCCACGTCATCATCATCTAAACGGCTTTCTACTTCTTTGCGTTTATTCCAGTAAACAATTTCTTTGGGTTGTTCTTTAACCGTCTGTGCTTTTTTCTCAATATCCTTTAACTCTTCATCATTTAAAATACTCAATACGTCCACCTCTCTGCCCACGATTTAAATTTATTGCCTAACTCTTTATTGTCGATAGGGTCGCTACCCATGTTATTTACAGCTTCTAATACATCCGCTGTCATGCGATAGTTGCCGTACGTATTTCTTAATGTCCAACCGCCCAAAGCCGTTAGCATGTTATCCCAACCACCAAACATCATGTAGTTACTTTCTGGATCTAACAGGCAAGCGATAATTTTTCTGTTTGTTTGTGCATATTTGGGGATGTCACTACTCTCATCATCTACATCAATCATTTGTTTTCGGGTGGTTTTTTCCTGATATTTTTCAGGGTTCGCATTATATGCTTCAATAACTTTATCAACTGGTAAGCCTTGCGCCACATCTTCAATGTTTGGTACATATTGGCTGTTCTGGGACGTTTGCACGTATAGCCCTTGTAATTGCTTAAAGCTCTGGTTAATTGCTGTAGTGTCGCCTTTAATGTCGATTGTTTTTGTGAGTACATTTGAAACTTTTGCATATTCATCAACATTGACCGCTCTATCTAGCGATACGCCAACTCTTAATCTTGCCCCCTGCTTAATGCCGTTGCTAATGGTTGGATAGATAACAAAACTTGTGCCAAATGCACGTAATAAGTCGCCCATGCGGTTACCGGTATCGGTATAATTCCCCTCATCATCTACATCAATAAACAAAACCGTGCGATTAATAACATCATCTTGCCTAGTCATACCTGATACTTCGCCATAGATAGCGTACGGCGCTGTATCTCTCTTATACTCGGCTAATTGTTCAGCCGTCATATTTAGCGCCTGTTGTGGCGCTCTGGTAGCGTGTAAAAGGTGGTTAAAGTCATCTGTATTATTTATAGTGGTGTATTGTTTTTGGCGCACACCGTTAGTCAAGTAAATCATCAAACCACTCCTTTTCTAGCCTCCAGTATGCTTGTGCCTGCTCTTCTTTATTCAGTGGATAAATGAGGCGGTCATTAAGCTTTTTTGTTAATGCCATCGCTCGACTTACATCTTTTGGATATAGCATCAGTGAGTTACAAAAAGAGTAGATGTAATGATCAAGCCGATTTGTATTAAGTGGGTTGTAATAAAGTTCAAATACTCCTGCCAATGCCTCGTTTTGTTGCTCTTTGGTTGGTTTAAAGTTCATGGTTAGTTACCTCAACAAATTCAGGCAATTTATTAATCGCTTTTGTTAGATCATTCAACAATTTATCAAAGCTAGGGAAAAGGGCCGTAACTATTTCAAGATGAGAAGATAGTTTAGTGTTGTTTAAGTCTATAAGTTCTTGTTCTGTTATATTGTCTAAATGATCATTAATAACCCATTCCATTTTGCCAACTAGTTCAATTAAATATTTAACTTCTAGTAATTCGATTTCCTTGCGTGGTTGTTCTTTTTCAGTCATAATAAAAACGTCCTTTCAGTGCCGTATAGTGCTGTTAGAGTTCATAAAAAGTCGTGTATTATCTGTTCGTCAAAACTTTTCTAATACATGACTTCATTAACAGCCAGTTACATGTTTTGTAGCTGGTTTTTTTGTGTTTCTAGTTTGTCACTAAATTCTGTTTGCCAATTGGCCAAATCGATACCTCTTAATTTATGTACTCGTTGCATGCTTTCCAATGCATCATTTTCTACGCTGTATGTTGCTGTTTGTAGTTCTGTTTGACTAGAGATAATAAATAAACCGCCCATCTTGCCATCTCGAATAGAGCCAACGGGAACGCCTGCTTTTACTAATTGCGAAGATAGTTGAGATACGGTTCTAGTATCTATGTTTAATAGATTGGCCAACTCTTTACGAGGCTTAGCATTTTCTTGTCCAACCGATAACAAGTTATATAGTGCGATTGCTTTTGTACTTAATGTCATGAGTTCTCCGCCTTTCCTAGTGCTGTTAATTGTTCATTCATCCGTTGTAAGATACTTAACTTGGTATTGTTAGTTAATTGCTCATCATTGGTAATAACGTCTATCAATGCACAACTAGCTAACTGAAAGCCATCCCCAAAGTCAGTAGACTGTTCTGTACTCTTCATGGGGTGCAATACCAACATTGTTTTTTTGGCTTGCTTATATCGTTTAACCATATCAAACGATAAATCATTTAGTTGATCATGCTTGACCATTAACATAACTGCCTGTACGCCTTGTTTCAAACCTAGTGCGATATATTGACTTGGCAAATGTGTCTCATCTTCTAAAACGTCATTCATTTCTTGCTTGGCTATATTGCATGCCCTTAACAATTGTTGTTTAAATTCTGTTTCTGTCATGTTCATGCTCCTTTTCTTTAAAGTTGCTTCATTGCCTCATCTAATTCATCTCGGTTATAACGTTCTAGCCTTGCTAGTCCATGACTTTCTAAATTGTGTACGGGGATGGCTTCATCATCTACTAATCTTTGAAATGCTCGTTTACCTAAATTCACATAAGCTTGTGCTTGTTGTTTGTTCATCCATTGCCGTCCGTTGTCATTGAATTCCAATCGGTCAGCAATTGACTGTACTGCTCCAACTAATGCGGGATAATCTGTTAAACTATTATTTGTCATAAAGGTTCGCTCCTTTTTTCTTGAGAATGTTGCTACTAATTGTTAAACCATTGTTAGTTGATGCCTGCTTAGGTTGCTGACAATGGTTTTTCTTTTGGTTTCGGTGTGGTAGTCCCGATTATTGTTTTTTTGATACTAACCAAAAGTCACAATATATTTATCAAACAGTTTAATGACTTGTTCAGGTCGTACCCTAGATTTAATCTAGGTCGTTTTCTTCAACTATGTAGTAGCCAAACTTACGAGTAATAAAGTAGTCTGCAATACGATCAATCACAAACAATACTGCTAATGTGATACTAATTTCAATAAAGAATGCTGTTACGGCTCCCATTGGTTAAGCTCCTTTACTAATTGTTAACTTGATAACGTCATATGATTGGCCAATGATGATTAAACTAGCAATGGCTTGTTTCACATGTTAAAATTCATCAAGTTGCTCATTAGTTAGTGCTTCTTGTGCATTTGCAACATGGTACATCTCTCTTAGTTTCTTCGGTGTAAAGCCTGTGACAGTTAAATATGCTAATGTGTGGTAATTTGAGTAAGCGTATTTATTATCAGGTAAATACTCATGGATCACTTGCCCTAAATCTTTATTAATCTGCCTATTGCGTTCTAACAAAATATTCTTGTTAATAATTTCTTGCTGTTGTACCTTTACTTTGTATTTCAATTCTTTAAATGCTTTTGCAATTAATAGATTGAACTTAACTACTTGTGGCGTATTATCCAATAAGCTAAATAAGAAAGTAACGTGCGTTTCAGTCAAATGATAAATTTTATGAGGTCGTCCACCTTTTGAGCCTGCAATAGGTTTTGACGTTTCAAACGTTAAAACCCCTAGTTGTTCAAACTCGTTAAAATGACGTGTAATTAATTCTCTAATTCTTTTACGGCTAACGCCTGAATATTGAGAAACAATATCGCTAGTCGTATATGGCTCACTCTTCATATCATGTATAAATACTAAATTCTTCATGTTATAATTAACCTCCGTTACATGTCGTGTGATCTGTAATTAGATTTCATAGCCTGCCATTTAGCCATGGTAGGCTTTTTTATATGCTCTGTTCCGCCTCTGCGATTAAATCAGGAATGATTTTTGTATTCCCATTTACTTTAGCCAGCTCAATCAACTTTAAAATCTTGCTAACATCTTGCTTATAGGCTTTGGTTTCCCGTGGGTCTTGTTTGCCATACAGCGTTTTCCCTTGCTCTTGATCGTAAAATTTAAATATTAAACGTCTTTGTCGAGTGTCTCGTTTAAGCTTAGGTAAAATATTTGAAAGTCGTTCTAAAGATATAACGTTGAAATGATTACCAACTTCAGTAAGCTCTGACACTCTGGCGTGTAAAACACCACCATGCCTACCCCAATTAACATTACTGTTTGATGAATAACCCACTGCCTTTGTAAAATCAGCAAACAAATAATAAATGGTGTCTCCATCCCCTTTTAATACTCGAACATTCTGGCCATTAAAATTAAGTGTTCCAATGAGATGTAGTTCTACATCATTTGCAAGTTGCTTCTTTTCCGGGGCTTTGGCCAATTGCTCATAATATTTAAACGCTTCAATAAATGCCAGCTTTACTAAATCTACTTTAGTTCCTCTAAAGCTAGTAACCAAAAATATAAAGCCGTCTCGGTTCATTTGATAAGCTTTATTATTCTTACCGCTTGTATCTTGATAAGTAAATTCAGTGAACATATTTTTTAACTGGGCTGACAATTCAGCCGAGTGCAATTTGTTATCAACCAACTGCAAAACATTCTTATGTTGTTTATTAAATGCCCTTGCTACAGTCAATGTGTCAGTTACCTCTTCATCATTAACCACTGTTACCAGTTTATTTTGTGCTAAAATTGAGTTATTCGTATTAATCGTGTCCTTTCGATACTTGACTGCTCCGCTCTCTGACAAGCGGGGCTTTTTTTATGCCCTAAATTTGCTTATACAACCACTCATTTAGCTTTGCTATTGTTGTTGGGAATGCCTCATCCGTTTTACCTTTAAAAATTTTATCTAGTGTCCAACGGCTTACCCCTGTTTGTCTTGCCAGTTCAATCACTGTAATGTTTAGCTCCCCTCTCTTGCGTTTGATTGCTGTTGTTAAATCCTTCGAAATTGTTGCCATTATTATCCACCTCCCTTTTATTTTTAACACCATAATGGTGTATGAGATGATTACACTATAAAACACCATTGTGGTGTAAGTCAACACTTTTTTCACTCCACAATGGTGTTTTATATGTTATTATACTCATGAGGTGACTACGTTATGAATAGATTAAAAACAATAAGAAAGAAACTAGGTGCATCACAAATAGACGTTGCCAATGCTATCGGAATATCACAACAAGCCTATGCACGTTACGAAAACGAACAACGTGAACCAAAATTAGAAACTTGGCAAAAATTAGCTGACTATTTCCATGTGTCAATTGGTTATATTCAAGGTTTGTACGACAAAAACGAAACTGAAACTGATAAATATTTAATAGATTCGATACAACAACTTAGCTTTGAAAAAAGTGATAAAGAAAAAATTACAGATATTATTTTTACTTTAAACGAGAGAATAGAAGATTTGGAAAGTAAACTAAATCAAATGCAGCATCTCGAAGAATATGGATATGACAGGAATGATTATTAAAACCTCACAATTATGGCTAAAGTTTAAGTTATAAGGGTGTCGGTTTAATCTACACCCCACTCAAATATAAGCCTGTCATTAAAACAGTGTCCGCAATATTGCCGATACCCTCGAAGTAAGTACAAAATTGTACCCACATACTAGAAAGGACATTGTATGTATTGGAAAGGTTTATCTAAGACCAAAGAAACACGGTTATCACAAACAGATGTAACGCCACTTTCTCAAACGGACATACAACCATTGTCAGAGACTAATAAAACAGGCTTACAAGACTTGCTAACGGTAGAAAATTAATTATTCTTACTGATTGGCCAAACATTTAACTTCTTAGATCACTAATTTTTTCTGTTGTTGTTCGCTGTCTTTCCCCACTCATGGGGATGGAAATTTCATAGTAAAATAACATGTCGTAAATCTGTGCTATCAATCTCGCTCGCCATATCTGGTTAGCCAACACACTCGTAGGAGTCACAAGTTACCGTCCCCTTATACTCAAACAAATAAACCATACATATACGCTCGGTCGTGGTAGTCCCGTATAGAAAGTGTTTAATTTTATGAGTATTACAAAACAAAAAGATAGAACTTACAATGTGCGTATTTCTTATAGTGATAATGACGGTAAGCGCCGTGAGAAAAATAAAAAAGGCTTTACGTCCCTAACCCTTGCTAAGAAGTGGGAACGTAAAACCCTTGATGAGATTGATGAAATTTTAGCTAATCACAAACAGCAAAAGAATAGAATGTTGTTACGTGATGTTTATGAGATGTGGTTATCCACCTACAAACCCAAAGTAGCCGATACAACATTAAAGAAAACTGATAGTTTCATGCAACTACATGTATTGTGTTCTAAGTGGTTTAAAAATAGTTATGTAGATGAGATTACACCTACTATTTTACAGCAATTTGTAAATGAATTGAGTGCAGTCATGCACAACTACAAAAAGAATTTAATGCCGTTTAAACAAACACTTGCACAATGCGTTGTTATGGGGCTAATTGATGAAACACCTTTCAACAGGATCATCATGCCACAACCTAAGCCATCCCCAATATTCACGGATAGACTAGATTTTTACACGATTGAACAACTTAACCAGTTCATGAGTAGTGCAAAAGTTTTATACGGTGGTCGTGATGATGTGAAATACAGAATCTATGCTCTATTTAGAGTTCTGGCTTTCACTGGTATGAGACGTGGTGAATTGTTAGCGTTAAAGTGGACTGATATTGACTATCAAAATAAAACTATCAAAGTTAATAAAAACTTGGTTGTTGATAATGGTATTATCAATAAAATTCATCCACCTAAGACAAAAGCAGGTAACCGCAATGTTAGGATAGATGATAATACACTAACTATCTTACGTCATTGGCAAGCCATTCAATCACGTTTAACGCTTGCTAGCGGTTTACAGTCTACGGGTATCATATTTACTAACAGTACACTCGATAATTACCAATTAGTTAGCAAATTACGTCCGTGGCTTATTACAATTGCTGAACATGCAAGATTACCACGTATTAAAGTGCATGGTTTCCGCCATACTTACGCTACCTTAGCTATTCAAGCGGGGATGAATGTTAAACAATTACAGTACCAACTCGGCCATGATGATGTACAAACAACATTATCCGTGTACAGTGGACTGACTGAAACCGATAAAGCAAAAACAGCGGATGTATTTACATCACTGGTCAACTTTTAGAAAAAATGTGTATTTAAAGAGTTAAACCCTTTATCAATATCGCAAATATGTGTATTTTAATGTGTAATCATAAAATTAAATTCCTTTACACCGGGCTTTGCGGGACTTTTATTTACTCCCGTTGGCTCCTTATTGAGGTTTAACAAACACCTTTAAGTCAACAAAAATAGTTGGAAATTTGGGAACTACCTACTATGTAAATAAAACGCTGTTCAATTGCTGAACAGCGTTTTATTTTAATACCACCATTAGTGCACTAATATCTTTACTTATAAAGATGATGTTATTTGCCAATTGTAACCCTTGTTCAAGTCAACTCCCCCTACTCTAAATTTTCTTAAATTAAATAACCACCACCTATTGGCTTTGTACCCGTATAATTTATCATCCAATTAAAATATCCGTTAATCATTACTCATCTTGTAAACAATTATTAATAAAGCTAGTTATATTATCTTTTTATACAAAATAAAAAGGCTACCCATTTGAATTGGATAACCTCTCAACTTAAAATATTACAAAATAGAAAATCTTATTGCTTACGTTTTGACTTCATATCTATTAGTCCGCTTACAAACAAGATTACCAAAACAACTAGCATCGCATACCATCCTTTATGCGCATTCACATTGTTCGCTACCTTAACTGCAGTTTTAGGTAAGACTACTGAAGTATCCTTATTTGGTCCAATTTTAGTATAACCTTTGTTAATTGTCGGTTGCATACCAAGTGAACTATGATATTTATCGTTAACAACATTTGTCACAAGATTAGTCGTAACAGCAGAATTTATTACAGACATGCCGCCACTATTACTAGGCTTACTTGTGCTATTTTCTAACGTGTCATGAGTTACATTATTTTCACCGTTTATCGATACACCATTTCCAGATATTGTATTATTGCCACTTGGTTTATTATCATCATTTGTTGACGTATCACTCCCTGACGTACTGGTTTCACTGGATGACCCATCACCATTTGGTTTTTCTTCGCCACTTGTTGACGTATCACTCCCCGACGTACTAGTTTCACTGGATGACGACCCATCACCATTTGGTTTTTCTACTTCACTTGTTGACGTGTCATTTCCTGACGTGCTGGTCTCACTAGATGATCCATCACCATCTGGTTTTTCTTCGCCACTTGTTGACGTGTCATTTCCTGACGTACTAGTTTCACTGGATGAACCATCGCCATCTGGCTTTTCTTCGCCACTTGTTGACGTATCACTCCCCGACGTACTGGTTTCACTGGATGACGAACCATCACCATTTGGTTTTTCTACTTCACTTGTTGACGTGTCATTTCCTGACGTGCTGGTCTCACTAGATGAGCCATCACCATCTGGCTTTTCTTCGCCACTCGTTGACGTATCACTCCCTGACGTACTGGTTTCACTGGATGAACCATCACCATTTGGTTTTTCTTCGCCACTTGGTGACGTGTCATTTCCTGACGTGCTGGTCTCACTAGATGAGCCATCACCATCTGGCTTTTCTTCGCCACTTGTTGACGTATCACTCCCTGACGTACTAGTTTCACTAGATGACCCATCGCCATTTGGTTTTTCTACTTCACTTGTTGACGTGTCATTTCCTGACGTGCTGGTCTCACTGGATGACGAACCATCACCATTTGGTTTTTCTACTTCACTTGTTGACGTGTCATTTCCTGACGTGCTGGTCTCACTAGATGAGCCATCACCATCTGGCTTTTCTTCGCCACTTGTTGACGTATCACTCCCCGACGTACTGGTTTCACTGGATGACGACCCATCACCATTTGGTTTTTCTACTTCACTTGTTGACGTGTCATTTCCTGACGTGCTGGTCTCACTAGATGAGCCATCACCATCTGGCTTTTCTTCGCCACTTGTTGACGTATCACTCCCCGACGCACTAGTTTCACTGGATGACGACCCATCACCATTTGGTTTTTCTACTTCACTTGTTGACGTGTCATTTCCTGACGTGCTGGTCTCACTGGATGAACCATCACCATTTGGTTTTTCTACTTCACTTGTTGACGTATCACTCCCCGACGTACTGGTTTCACTGGATGACGACCCATCACCATTTGGTTTTTCTACTTCACCTGTTGACGTGTCATTTCCTGACGTACTAGTTTCACTAGATGACCCATCACCGCCATTTGGCTTTTCTAATGTACTCGTACTTTCTGATTCTGAGCTGCTGCTACTTGAATTTACAGGCTTACTAACTCCCCAAACATATACTGTATTTGCTTTAGGATTCTTTAAATCAAGCAAAACGTTTTTTGTTTCCTCTTCTTGCCAATTTCCATTACTCTTGGTACCAGTTAATGGGTTAATTTTTCCACTGGTAGGATTTTCAAGCCATGGATCTACCAAATATGTATTTGGTCCTAGTTTTAAGTAAGCAATACCGGTGTGATATAACATGCCACCAAAATTGATAACATTTTCAGTATTAAAACTTTGTAAATCAAGTTTTGTTAAATTAGATGTTTCTAAAAACATATTTCCCATATCAGAAACTTTACCCGTGTTAAATGAACTTAAATCTATATGATTTAAACCTGAATTACTAAATAAGTCACGCATAGAAATCACATTACCAGTATCAAACCCACCCATTTTAACAGTGTCTAATGAACGAGTATAAGCAAACATACCGCTCATATTTGTCACTTTACTCGTATCCCATCTACTTAAATCTAAAGTTTCTAACTTATCATCATTTAGAAACATATTACTCATATTTACTACATTAGATGTATCTAAATTATTTTCACCCTTAATACTAATTAATGAACGATTAGAAAATAAATTCGCGCTATCAGATGGCAAAATCACTTTACCATCAATAACAATATATTTTACAGAATCACCTAAAATACCATCTTGACTCCAAGGTGCGTCATTATTACTTAGTGTGCCACCTTCAAGATTAATGGTCCCTGTTACTGGATTAAAATTCCAATCACAAGTTCCCCAAGTTCCTGTTTGAATGGCCGTACTATCGGCTGTAGTATTTAATTTACTACTCAGTTGCGCATCATCTGCAAAAACATTATCAGTAACCAACAAACCAGATCCTATTAATATTGACGCAGCTGTCAATAAACTTATCTCTAAACTTTTTTTCATCATATTTACTCCAATTCTAATATTGTGAGAGTATTGTATCTTATTTAGAATATTCACAACATTATAAAATAGTTCGATTTACATCAAAAAAGTATCCTAACTATTAAAATAAATACTTTAATCGTTTTTTATCTAAAATACAAAGCATTTTCACTTCATAAATTATTGGTACATCCTCAGCAAACTACGATATTTAACGTCAAAAAAACTGTTTCCGTTTACATATCGGAAACAGTTTTTAGTTAATTAAAAATTATTTAGATACCTAACTTTTTCGTGAAATTTCACTTAAGTTATTTGAGTACGATTTTTTATTATTTTAACAATCCCTGCGCATTATACTAATATCGTTTCAACCATTAACTTCCATGACATGATTTCCACATTTCATCCCCGAATGGCTACAAATCACATTATTTCTGAATCATTAAAAAATATAAAAAAGGCCAGAATTGATGACATTATTCTAGCTTTTTTACTACTCATACCTGTGTTAGTTAATTCACTATAAGCTCTTCGGTACCCATCTCTATATGAAATTGATAACAATGCTAAAACTATTACTATAATAATAAAGATTATAGATAGATTAAGCCACATATCTAAAATACTTCCTTCTTGAAATTTATAATTCAAATAAAATTTAAAAATATTAGTTACAAATTTATTTATGTATATAGCAACATAATACTAGCACCTTTTTATTTTGTAGCGGCCATTCAACATCACTCACCGTGAGATTTACCGCGTAACACATGATCTGCGTGTTCAAAGGTTTCATTGATTACATCTAAAATATGTGGATCATTTAACTGATAATAATTATATTTACCATTTCTTTCACTCGTCACTAACTGATGATCACGCAATAAAGCTAGATTGTGTGATACAACGGATTGTTCAATGCCCAATAACTCACTTAATTCTTTTACACTTAGCCTTTTATTCTCTAAATTGTACAACATTTCAATTCTGATACGATTACTTAATAATTTCATAATACTAGTCATCTCAAGCAAATGTTGATCATCCATTACACAATGTCCCCCTTTCAAAAATATGATAAAACATGATGAATTAAGCCACTATCCCAAAATACATATAAACCAATTAAGATATAACAGATTTTCATCATGATTTCACCATATTGGTTCATTATTTTCATAACCAAATTAGTTGTTACGACTAATTTAATTATAAAAACAATCATAGTGACTAAAATGGCAATTATCAAGATTGTTATCACTAAATCATGGATACTTTTACCAATCATAATTGGCAGAAAAATCGCTAAAACACATCCTGAACACACAGATAAATAAGTCAATAAAACTGTTATAATGGGTTGTTTATGCCATTTAGGAGCACCATTGCCATCATCATCATGCAAAGCCATATAAATTGGCAATATTCCAAGCAAGCCTAAAATCCATTCAGGTAAAAATAGCCCTAGCGTTGCACCAATAAAATAGCTACCAATTAACAACAGCATAACACCTGCTAGATAACCCAGCAAAACTTGCAAGACATGATATTTTTTCAGTAAAAATAACAACATGAAGAAAAAGTCTATATTAATACCTAAAAACGTCATAACTATAATCCCTATATTCATTTCAGCCTCCTAAAAAACACATGTTGTTTATTACATATGTACATAATAACATGTGTAATAAACAATGACACAAAAAAACACCAATTATGAAAAATTGGTGTTTTTTTATTACTCATTAGGTTGTAGTGGCCCATAATAATAAGATGCTGTCGCACCACCATCAATTAGAAAAGTTGCACCACTAATATAGTGTGCTCGTTGACTCATAATCAACTCGGCAACGTCAGCAACCTCGTCTGCGGTTCCTGGACGTCCAGCTGGCGATTTCGCAAACATATTTTTATAGAACGCACCTCGTTTGCCATTAAATTCATCACGTGCTAAAGGTGTCACAATAATACCTGGCGCAATAGCATTTACACGGGCTTGACGTTCACCCCATTTAACAGCTTCATACATTGTTCTTTTTTCATTGCATCGTTTGGCCAATTGATAAGCATGCAACGAATCTTTAATATTATTAACCTGCAAGAAGTCTAAATCTAATAGTTTCTCAGTTGGCGCCATTGCTAATTGCCGGTCCTGGTGTGGCGTTAATGCTGGCATCCTATAGCCAGATTGACTTGAAATAACAACACCAACACCACCAGGTGCAATAACTTGACGAACTTCTTCTAATAAGACGGCCGTACCATACAAATCCACTGCTAAAATTTTTTCAATTGATGCCTGTGACGGCGAAACGCCTGCCCCATTAACCAGCATTTTAATTTGCCCAAATTTTTGCGCAAATGCAATCATAGCTTTAATTGACTGACGAGATGATAAATCCATCTGAAACGTTGCCACATCATAACCAGCATCTTGAAGAACGCCACTAATCAATTCTAAGTTTTCGGTACTACGATCACCTAAAATAATTTTTTGACCATAACCTAGTCTACGCGTTATTGCTAATGATAATTGGCCAGCACCAACGACCAACATAACATCTTTTTGCTGCATCATTTTTTCCTCGCTGTACTATTATTTACCTCATTGGTAATGAAATTACTATACTACTTGAAGTAAACTTCAAGTCAAATTAATTTGCACTAAAGTTTACTCTAAGGTGTATAGTAAAACACATTATTATATAACGGCATCATTAAAAAGAAAGGGCTAATTTTATGAAAAATATTTTGATTATCGGTGCTACCGGAACAATTGGTCAGGCTACACGTCATCTACTGTTAACAAAAACAAATTATCATCTCACTTTGTTTGCCAGAACTGCAAATCAACTAATAATTAATCATGACAGAGAAACTAGTATTAGTGGTGACCTCAATCATAAAAAAGAATTACTGAAGGCGATGCAAAAACAAGATATCGTTTTAGTTGCATTAAGTGGTGATTTACCAAAATATGTTCAAAATATCATAAATATTATGCAAGAAATGAAAGTTTCACGCATTATTTTCATTGCGTCAATGGGAATTTATAATGAAATCCCTGACAATATTGGTGCCAGTGGCAATCTTAAGCAAAATCCATATTTAAAAAAGTATCGTCAAGCTGCTGATTTAATTGAAAGCTCATCATTAGACTATACAATTATTCGGCCTGGTTGGTTTGACCAAGGTACAGAAACATATGAAATTACAACTAAGGGTGAAGCTTTTGGTGGTCATGATATCGCTATTAATAGTATTGCAGATTTTATCGTAAAATTGATAATCCATGATGCATTTGGTATCAAGCAAAACTATGGCATTAATCGGCCTAATTTCTAAGCAATAATAAACGGGATTTACCAAGTAGGTACTTAGTAAATCCCGTTTATTATTATGCTGTTATTTTAATTAACGATTTAATTGCCCGACGTTCATCCATCGCTTCGTATGCTGCCTGTATTTGATCAAGATGAAATGCTTCTGTAAACACCTGTCCTGGATGAATATCACCGTTTAAAACAGCTGTTAGCAAACCATGCTTTTCATCATGTGTCGTAACTGCTGCAATACCACCACGAAGACCGATATTAGACCAGAAAAGCTTATTAGCTGATGGCTCATTTTGTGGTACACCCACACGACCGATAATAGCACCAGCACGTGAAATTTGCTGAGCTTCTTGTATAGAGCTCTCGTTACCAACACATTCAAGAACTGCATCAACGCCTGCCTGATTCGTTATAGTTAACATATCTAACACAGCTTGCTTATCTCGTGTTGACACAATATCAGTTGCACCAAATGCTACTGCCAACTCAGCACGTTCTTGGTGGTGACTTAAAATAATAATTTGCTTTGCTCCCATTAACTTTGCGGCAATCACTGCACACAATCCCACAGCACCATCACCAATAATAGCAACAGCATCCCCGGGTTTAACCTCGGCCGTATATGCAGCATGATACCCTGTTGCCATCACATCAGATAACGTTAATAAATCATTCAACTGTGATTCTGAATAATCTTGTGGTTTTCCGGGAATTTTTACCAATCCCCAATTTGCATTACTATAACGCAAATATTCTGCTTGATAACCATTTTCTGAATCTTCACTAGCATGATTATTTTCACAATTACCATCAAATCCAGCTAAACATGCTGCACATTTACCACATCCATGCGTAAATGGCACGACAACAAAATCACCAGTTTTAACCTTGGTCACTTGTGAGCCAACGGTCTCAACCACACCAATCGCCTCATGACCAACTCGCGTATTTGAGTCACGCTGGTTTATGCCACGATACCACCACATATCAGAACCACAAACACAAGCACGTACAATCTTAATGACAGCATCTGTTGCTTGCTTTATTTCTGGTTTAGCGACCTCTTTTAATATTATTTTCCCTGGCGCAATAAAATATGCTGCTTTCATTTTAATCCCCTCTACTTAAATATATTTTTAATAATTAATTTTTATCAGTCTTTAGTATAAAACTTGAAGTATACTCAAAGTCAAACAAAAATAATTGCAATAGCGATTTGCCTTGGAGCACACTCTAAGGTATAAAATAAATAAAAAGTTACCAGGTCTAGGAGGCTATTAAATTGAACATTAAACAAGCGAGTGAAATCAGTGGTATTTCTGCAGATACAATTCGATACTATGAACGAATTGGTATTATCCCAGCTATTAAGCGCAGCACAAGTGGTATTCGTAACTTCGATGACGAAGATTTAAAATGGTTACAATTCAGTCGCCAAATGCGGACTGCTGGGGTCTCAATTGAAGCATTAATTGAATATATTCAATTATTTCAAATGGGTGACCAAACAATTGATGCACGTGTCCATTTATTGAATGAACAAAAAATGCAGTTAGACGAAAAAATTAAATCATTAGTTAACGCAACAGATCGTTTGGCTTATAAAATAGATAACTACCAAACTCATATGATACAAACAGAAAAAAATTTGCGCCCTTTTAATAATAAAACCTTTCAATAGATTACTAGTTTTATTACGCAAAATAACAATAATCAAAAAGATGGTTCTAAAAACTTTAAACGTTTTTAGAACCATCTTTCACTACAGATCATACAATATTATTTATCAGTTTTTTCATAAACTGGGAACGAATCCGATGCCCCATAATTTTCAATGTGTTTAAATTGCTTTAATGTCACCATATCCTCATCACTAATCGTAAATGATAATTCAGTATTACCAATAATATGACTTGGCGTTTCTGACTTTGGTAAAGGTAACATCCCCAATTGCAGACAATATCGTAAGCACAATTGCGCAACATTAACACCATACCTATCCGCCATATTTTGCAATGATTCATTAGTCAAAATTTCACCATGAGCCACTGGTGAATAGGCTTCAACTAACACGTCGTTATCTTGACAATATTTGATTAAATCAAACGGTGTATTTGAGACATGCGCTAAAATCTGATTAACAGCTGGTTTAATGCGACCATTTTGCAAAATATTGTCTAAATCAATTTGTTGAAAATTTGACACACCAATAGCTTTAATTTTACCAGCATCATATGCCTCTTCCAAAGCACGCCATGCTGCTAAGTTTCCCTTAAAATAATGTTCACCATTTCTAAAATCAGCCCATGGTTGTGGTGCATGAATAATCATCATATCCACGTAATCTAATCCCATGTCTTTTAATGACTGATCAATTGCCGAAACAGCTTCATCATATGACCTAATTTCAGCTGCTAATTTCGTTGTTACAAAGACATCTGCGCGTGATACTGAAGATTCTCGTAGTGCCTGTCCAACCCCTTTTTCATTACCATAGGCTTGTGCTGTATCAATATGGCGATAACCGGCATCCAATGCCACTTTTACAGGATTAATGACGTTATCATTTTCAATTAACCACGTTCCAAAGCCTAACTTAGGAAGTTTAACACCATTTGATAATGTAAATGTCTCATTTAAAACTGTCATATAATACCCCTTTTTTAACTTTTATTTTATTTTTTAAAAATCAAATGTACACCGCCATCTGACAACTTCTTAGCTTGATCAAAAGCAAACGTATCATCAACATATTGACCTACTGCTTCAAAACTAGCTTTTTTATTTTCGTCACCATTAACATGAGGCGCGATTACTAATGAAATTTGATCCACAACATGCGCTTTCAAAAACGCACCATTAATCATGGCACCACCACAAACAGCCAAAGTTTCAATATTGAAATGGGCATATAATTTTTCCAACACTGTTTCAAAATCAAACTCTGTTTCACCACCAATAATATATGGAATATTCATTGATTGTAAAAAGGCTAGATAGGCTTGACTCGCTTGTTTTGTAACAACTTCAATAGCATGCATTTGATGACCATTATAGTCAAAAAAGTTTTGCGTCCAACCACACTTTCCCTGACGATCAAACGATACAGACCATGTATCAGATTCTATTTCTGGTAACCAATCCTCATATGGAATTTGTGCATCTTCAAAATCACTCAAATCAAGCGTTGCTGGTGCTGCATACATTTGAATCGTTTCACGACCATTGGCATCAGCATTGCTCATTTTAAATAATTCATCTGAATAATAAGCACTTGAAGCACTGCTACTATGTGGTCCATCAATTTTACCATCAATTGAAACATACATATGGATAACGACTTTACTACGCGTCATAACGACTCCCTCTTTATACTTAAGTTAATTGATTATAGGCATCATCTTCAACTGGTTCTAACCATTCTGACTCACCAGTCGTTATCGCTAAATGACTAAACCAACTATCTTTCGTTGCACCATGCCAATGCTTAACACCATCATGGGCAATCACAACATCACCTGGATTTAATAGTTGCGCTGACTTACCTGCCTCTTGATACCAGCCTTGTCCACCGGTAACTAACAGGATCTGGCTACCATTATGATGAATATGCCAATTATTACGACAACCTGGCTCAAAAGTCACATTGCCCACAGGTACACTCACATCATCACCAGGTGTCACTAATGTGTTGTTATAACTTTGACCAATAAAATATTGTGCAAAGGCATCATTAGTTGGTCCGGTTGGAAAAACGCCTGGTTGTTCAACTTTTTGATTTGTCATATTAACTTCTCCTTAGATTAAAATAATGTTATTTATTGCCAAATTTCTTTTGCACGATTAAAAGCTGACCATGCTTTTGGCCAACCAACATAAAATGCCAAATGTGTAATTTCAGCAACAATTTCTTTTTGCGTAATGCCATTAGCTTTACCAATTTGTAAGTGTGTTGCCAATTGCTCAGTATTCCCCATTGCAATTAGTGCCGCAATTGTTATCAATGAGCGATCATGCGCACTTAATTCATCCTCTTTATCCCAAACTTCACCAAATAAAACATCATCATTTAAATGAGCAAACTGTGGTGCAAATTCACCCAACTGTTCTTGTCCTGCTGTTTGTTTCTTAGCCATAATGGCACCTCCCTAATTAATAGCTATCCAACAAACTCATTTTAAGACTTAAAGTACACTTTAAGTCAAATATTTTACTAGATATTATTAAATTTGTTTTGTTGTATAATATATACTTAAAGTTAACTAAAAGGAGATTTTAACCATGTCACTTACCAAAAACACGTATAATATTGGTGAATTTAGTCAATTAACCGGTATTCCAACATCAACTTTACGTTATTATGAAACTGAAAATTTAATAAAACCCCAACGCTCAGCTAATGGTCATCGCTACTATACTCGTGATGATTTTGATTGGTTACGTTTTTTAAACCATTTAAAAGGCGCTGGTATGAGCATTGCCGACTTAAAACAATATATTATGCTACGCGAACAAGGTGATAAAACGATTCCGCAACGTTTAGCACTCCTGAAAACAACTAAAAACAACTTTTTGAAAGAATTATCAGAAATCCAACAACACTTACAAATTTTAAACGATAAAATCAACTGGTATGAAGCCAAAGTTACTGGGATTATTTCTGATAGCGAAAAATTTAAAACTTATCTAGAACACTTAGGGCATGAAAATTATTAACCACAAAAAATTTATGATAATGATAAAATTTTCATTTCAATAAAAGCAAGTACTTGCATGCATTAAAAATCAATCGTATAATAACGGCGTAATCAAAAATATACGGAGGTTTCGGTAATGAAATTTAAACAATTTATTTTAAGTAAAGGACCTATTCTAGCCCTACTAGTCGGTCTACTCTATGGGGTTATTGTTTTCTTCATCTATTATTCAGGCTATAGTGCCGTCCCTAATAATGTCGATAAATTACCAATTACACTGGTTAATCAGGATCAAAAAAGTAACAAACTCGCTAAACAAATTAAAAAGGCTTTACCTTATAAACATGTCAAATCAACACCCAATCTAATAAATGCCAAAAAAGAATTAGACGATCGTGATACTTACTTAATTATTAATATTCCGAAAAATTTTACTACCGATATTGCTGCAAATAAGCAACCAAATTTGAATTTTTACATTAATGAGTCAAATCAAACTTCAATTGTCAGTGCCATGAAATCAACAGCTACAACTATTGGTAATACTGTCCAACAACAAATTAGTATGCAAAAAGGAACTCTATTAATCGCTAAGCCACAATTAGCATCCCTACAACAGCAACTTCAGCAGGAGCAAGTTAAGGCCAAAGAAACAATCAGTCAACAAAAACAAGCAATTAGTACTGCTCCATCTACACAACAAGCGGCGTTAATACAAAAACTTGAAGAGCAAACTAATCAAGCCCAAGTTAAAGCACAGCAAACTGCCGCCAAGAAAAAAGATAAAATTATTAGTGATGCACAGTCACAAGCACAACCACTAATCAATAACATTAAAATTAATATTGAACGACAAAATAAAGTTGATACTGGTCTAAACAACTCGCTAGCCCCATTTTTTGCTAGTCTATCAATTTATCTTGGTTCCCTAATAGGCGCATTACTTCTCTACAACACATATGCTAAATTTGCTCCTCAAATTGGTCGCTTTAAAGCTTTTGCCAATCTTGAAATCACGATGGCTCTTGAAGCAATTATTATTGCTGGTATCGTTACATGGGCCATTTCAGCAATGGTCGGCACTGGTAACTTTGGTGAACTTTGGTTATCACATTTATTAACTATTTTTGCTGCTTATAATTTCAATTCAATAATGCTACTACTACTTGGTCAAGTTGGAACTGCACTAAATATTTTCCTAACCATGCTACAAGTTGTTGCTGGTGCTGGTATGATTCCCGTTGTAACAATGAATACCTTCTTTAAAGCCATTCGCAGCTTTGCACCCATGTATTATGGGATTACGAATGATTTTAATGCCATGTACGGTGGCACCACACCAACGGCAGTATGGTATGGCTTTATATCTTTGATAATTGGAATCATCATCATTAACCTAATCATCGTTGCTTTCAAGAAACAACAAACAATGTTAAGATTTGATAAATTGGGTTAATGGAGGTTTATACTCGTGTCAAAAGATAATCAAATTCAAGAAACAATTTTAAGTGCATTTTCAGATTTAATTCGCCAGTATGGATATCGTGGCACAACGACTAAAAAAATTGCCACGATGGCTGATGTCAACGAAAGCACGATTTTTAGACATTTTAAAAATAAAGCTGGTATTCTAAAAGCACTAGTTCAAAACTATCTAATTGATGTCAAAGAAGCAGCTAATGATTTTGAGTTCCATAATGATATTGAAACAGATTTAGTGCAAGTTGCTAATATTTATCAACAATTTATTAAACGACACCAGTCAATTTTTTTACTATCACTGCATGAATCAACAGAATTTCCAGAAATCGAGTCAGTTGTTAACCAATTACCACAATATTTCCATGATTTATTAATGGTCAAATTTCGTGAAATGGTGCAAGCTGGTGAAATTGATTCTCAAACTGATATTGCTACTGAAGTAGACAGTTTCGTCACCCTATGTTTCGGTAATGCTGTTGCTTCATTTGTTTATCCCAATTCAGCTTTATTTATTAAAGCTGAACAATTTTCAGAGAAGAATATCCGTACATTTGCTCAACACTTAAAATAATATATTGAATAAACATTCAACACTTTAATAAAAAATAGCCGCTTACCATCTTTCGGTAAGCGGCTATTTATATTATTATCATTACCAACCAATATGATGACGACCATTTGGCTCTTTTAATTTACCATTTACAAAATCCTCAAATACTTGATGTATTATTGTAAATGCACGTTGTAAATCAGCTTCTTTAATCACCAATGGTGGCTGAAAACGTAGGGTACTACCCCGTAGCGAAATCATTAACACCCCATTTTTAAATAAATTATAGATGATTGTATTTGTTGCTTGTTCATCACCCAAACCTGTTTTGGGATTAATAATATCAATTCCACCGTTTAAACCATATAAACGCACATCCCCAATAAAATTAAACTGTGTCTTTTCATGAGCAAAGAAATTTTGCGCCACTTGCCCCAGTTTGGCTGACTGTGCAACTAAATCTTCTGACTTAATAACATCTAATGTTGCTAAAGCTGCTGCTGCACTGACCACATTTCCAGCTGTTGTATAAACATTAGCTGGCGCTTGCAGACTCTGCATAATTTCACGTCGTCCTAATACAGCACTCAATGGTATTCCAGACGCCATTGACTTGCCCATCGCAATCAAATCTGGTTTTAAGCCAAAGTGCTCAAATGACCAAAACGTTCCAGTACGGCCATAGCCTTGATTTACCTCATCAACAGCCAATAAAATACCATGTTCATGTGCAAAAGAAGCCACCTTGTCCCAATATCCAGCCGGTGGTGCAATAATACCACCATCGCCTTGAATTGGCTCAATCATAATAACTGCTGTTTCTTCAGCTGGTAAATAATTTTCGAATGGTTCTTTAAACGCTGCAAACATTCGCTCAACAAAATCTGCATCACTTTCATTTACTAAACGTTTATCTGGTGACGGAAAAGGCACCTTATAAAAACCTGGTAACAATGGTCCAATCTTGCGACTCATGTTTAAACTAACTGCTGAGGCAGAAATAGATCCATATGTTGAGCCATGATAGGCACCAACAAAAGACACAACATTTGGACGACCTGTGTAACCCCGAGCAAACTTGATAATAGCATCATTGGCATCTGAACCTGAATTACCATAGACTACCATCCAATCATCTGGATTACCCGGTGCTAATTTAACTAATTCACTTGCTAGTTTTGCTTCCGTTGACGTAGCAAAATAAGCTGCAGTGTAATGAACTAAATTTTCAGCCTGCTTTTGAATTGCCTTAACAATTTTAGGATGAGCATGTCCCGTGTTAGTCGCACTCGCACTCGCTAACAAATCAATATATTCATTACCATCTACATCAGTTAAAATTGCACCTTTCCCAGATTCAATGACCACATCAAAATAGTAGACACGGCCTGCTCCCGCAAAATGTTGTTCTTCTTGATTTAAAATTTCATCATTTTTGACCATAGTTATTTTTTGTTCCCCCTTCAAAAAAATAACGATTAATCGCTTGTTTTATTTCTTAATACTGAATGCTTTGCACCGTATACAAAGTAGACAATAATACCAACAATGAACCATACTAATGCGTAAATTTTAGCTTCTGAGCTTAGTCCCCAGAATACCCAACCAGACAAAAGTGCTCCAATAGCTGGTGTTACCGGATAACCAGGCATTTTAAAGCCAGCTTCTGGCAAATCCTTACCTTCACGTTTATGCAACGCATACATTGCCAATGACACAAAAATAAAGGCAATCAATGTTCCTGCCGAAATTAATTCTGACAAGAATGAGAATGGGAAGAATGAACCAACAATAATTGCAATTATTGTCAAAACCAATAGGCCACGATTTGGTAATCCTTTGTCTGACGTTACTTTACCCAACCATTTAGGAAGCATACCATCACGCCCAAATGAGTAAAGCAAACGCGAACCAGCCATCATCATCCCAATCAAAGCCGTAACCATTCCAACAACAGCAATAATTGATGTAACAGCGGCAACAATTGGATGACCGGATTGTCGCAATGCCCAACCAACTGGCTCAGCGTTATCAACATATTGTGTATATTTAAACATACCAACCAAAACAATTGAAACACCAATAAATAAAGTAACTGCAATCAATAATGATCCCAAAATTCCACGAGGCATTGTCTTTTGTGGGTTAACGGCTTCAGCAGAATTAGAAGCAATTGAATCAAAACCAATATATGCTAAGAAAATACCTGAAACACCTGCCCAAATTCCTTGGAAGCCTCCCATAGTTGCGCCATTTGGATTATATGCTGGTACAAATGGTGAATAATTTTCAGGATGAATAGCTGTTAATCCAACAAAAATAAATAGTAAAATTGCAAAAACTTTAACAACAACTAAAATAACTTCAATACGTGATGCTTCATGCACGCCACGTGAAAGTAGCAAAGCGACCAAACCAATGGCGATAAAGGCAACAATATCAATGACACCACCTTTAGGACCACTAACTGCTTGAGACCAACCAAACAAAGTATGTGTGTCTAGTGCCCCTGACAATGAAGCGGGCAATTCAACATTAACTTGTGTTAATAACCCTCTAAAATTCGCGGATAACCCAGATCCGACAAACGCAACAGCAATAATATACTCAGCTAACAATGCCCAACCAGCAATCCAACCAAACCCTTCACCAAATAGTACATTAATCCATGAATAGGCTGATCCAGCAACTGGTAATGTTGAAGCCATCTCAGCATATGCTAATGCCACAAACCCAGCCACAACTGCTGCCAGTAAAAATGAAAAGACCACACCAGGGCCGGCATACTTTGCCGCTACAACCCCAGGCAAAGTGAAGATAGCCGTCGAAACAATTGTCCCCACACCTAATGCTAAGAAATCCTTAGTGTGCAAAACACGTGGCATTTCTGAATCTTTACTAATATATGTAGAAGCGTCCTCGCGCTCCATAAATTTTGACAATAGCCCCATATACTCTACTCCTATCTAAGGTGACCGTATTAATCATGATTGACTAATTTATTAATTGCCTTAATTGGACAATTATTATTTACAATAATACCAACAAAATAAAATAAAAATCGGCCAGTAGTAATTATTTTAGCTATGACAATTGTTATCATAGCCAGTTATATAACAAAACAAATAATTATCTCCAAAACCAATTATTATCAATAATACCCTGTTGGTTATAAAAGTCAACATTTTTCTAATCTTTTTATCATTTAACTTCTAAAAGCCTTACCGTATCATGTTTAAAGTAAACTACATGAAAAAAGTACATAAAAATTATGTACTTTTTATCGTTTATATTCTTTTATACTTACTTTTTTGTTGAGTCACGTGCAATATAACCATGTGGCAAAACAATATTATTAATCGCTGGTTCTTCATGGTTCATTAATTTTGTTAACATACGCATCGCAACCGCACCAATATCATATATCGGTTGTGTCACCGATGATAATTGTGGTCGTGTTATAACTGTTACTTTTGAATCATTGCTCGTAATAATTTCAAATTCTTCAGGTACTTTTACATTAGCGTCCGTCAAACCATTAACCAAGCCAGCAGCCATTTCATCATTAGCCACCACTGCAGCGGTTACCTTTGATGACTTAACTGACTGAGCCAACTCATAACCTGATTGATAGTCATAGTTACCTTGAAATACTAATTGCTCATCATATGGTATATCATACGTTGCTAGCGCATCTTGATACCCTAATAAACGATGTTCTTTATTCATATAGTGATTTAAATCACCAGTGATAAATGCAATGTCTTTGTGACCAGCTTTTAATAAACGCGTTGTTATATCATTCATTGCTGACCGGTAAGCAATATTGACTGATGGTTGCGCGTCTTGATCATCAAGTAAACCTGCCAAAACAACTGGCACATCGGCCTTTTTAAATTCATCACGAATGGCATCATTAACAAGATTCCCCATAAAAATAATACCATCAACTTGCTTGCCCAAAAGATTTTCCATCACCTGAACTTCTTTGGTATTTGATTCATCTGAATTTGCCAAAATAATTTGATAATGGTACATTGCTGCAACATCATCAATACCACGGGCTAATTCAGCGAAATAATGGTTTGTAACATCTGGAATAACAACGCCAATAGTCGTTGTACGACGTGATGCTAGACCACGAGCAACTGCATTTGGACGGTATCCTAACCGATCAATAACAGCTTTAACTTTATCTTTAGTTTCTGACTTAACATTAGCATTACCATTAACTACTCGTGAAACGGTAGCCATTGATACCCTTGCTTCACGTGCAACATCATAAATTGTAACTGTTTGTTTATCCATTACTATTCTCCTTATCTTATCAATACAAATATGTATTCAAGTCTCGTTACTAAATCAAGTTACTCTAGTATATAGTAAGAACTTACGTGCATTATGAAACCGCTCTCAAAGTGATTGTAACATGTTTTCACTGTTTTTTTCATCATTTAATAATAATTTCACACAATGGTTAATTGTACCATAACTTTTCTGCATGGATAGGCAATTTTTAAAAATGAGCGTACAATTAATCATATAATTATTAAAGGAGAATTTTTTAATGACTGATAAACTCATGTCAATTCAAAATTGGCTTAACGAACAACAACTCGATGTTGCCTACTTTTCAGATTTCCATTCAATTGACTACCTAACTGGTTTTAATTCCGATCCAATTGAACGTGTCTTGGCATTATTTGTCTTCCCAGAAGACGAACCTTTTATTTTTGCACCGGCATTAGAAGTCGAAGCAGTCAAGAATTCTGGCTGGCAACATCCCGTATATGGTTACCAAGACCAGGAGAATCCTTGGACTTTAATTAGTGAGCATCTTCATGACCATACAAAACATACTGAAAAATGGGCTGTTGAAAAAGACCAATTGACCTTAAATCGTGCTGCATTTATTCAAACAGCTGTACCTGAAGTTAAATTCATTGGTAACCTATCACCATTGATGACAGATATGCACTTAATTAAGACACCTGATGAAATTGTTAAGTTGCACAAAGCAGGTGCTGATGCCGATCGTGCTTTTGAATTTGCTTTCGCAGCGCTAAAAGCAGGTGTTTCTGAACTACAAGTTATGGCAAAATTAGAATATGATTTAAAAGCTTCTGGTGTCGTTGGTATGTCCTTTGAAACACTTGTACAATTTGGTGCCCATGCTGCTGAACCACATGGTGATACTAGCAATAATACACTAAAATCTGGTGATTTAGCCCTATTTGACTTGGGAACAATTTACGATGGTTATGTTTCTGATGCCACTCGTACAGTCGCATTCCAATCAGTATCTGATCACCAACGTGATGTTTACAATGTTGTCTTAGAAGCCCAATTAACTGCCCAAAATGCTGCTAAGCCTGGTATGACTGCTAGCGAATTAGATGGTATTGCACGTAATGTGATCACAAAAGCTGGTTATGGCGACTACTTTGTCCATCGTTTAGGTCACGGAATTGGGTCATCTGTTCACGAGTCAATTCAGATTGCACAAGGTAACGATCTTATTTTGCAACCAGGTATGTCTTTCTCAATTGAACCTGGTATTTACATCCCTGGTGATTTAGGAATCCGGATAGAAGACTCTGTTATTATGACTGAAACTGGTGTCGATTCATACACCCACTCATCAAAAGAATTACGTATTATCGATTAAGATTATTTAATAATAAAAGCGCTAGTCTCAATATGAGGCTAGCGCTTTTAAATTGTGTAAAAAACGACTTACTTTTCGGAAAGATCAGATAATCCCTTGACTTCTGTTTGTGATAAACCAACATTAGGGTTTAAAATTTCAGGTTCTGCAGATGCTTCTGTCAATTCTTCAAAAGTCTCTGAATCTAGCGCATCATCAGTTGGTGACAAAACAATATCCTCTTCAGAATCATCTGTTTCATCTGATTTAACTTGATTCTTTAAATCATTAGCTTGACTCCGTAAGTCTGCTGCTTTTTCTTGTGCTGAAGCAATTAAATCATCAGCCTTTTCACGTAATTCAGCTGACTTATCCTCAGCCGAGGCTTTTAAATCTGCTACCTTTGTGTCAAATGCATAGCTTTTATCTGATACAAAGTCATCAGCTTTCTCACGAACAGAAGCAACAGCATCAGTCGCTGCATAGCTATAATCAACAACCTTATCACGTACGTCTGCAACAGTATCATCAAACTTTGCTTTTAAATCAGCTTGTTGTTCAACTGTCAACATCTTGTAATAACCGTATCCGGCTGCTGCTACCAAACCACCAAAGATCGTTCCTGCTAAAAATCCTTTTGTTTTTGACATAATATGATCCTCCTAATTTATCAACTATTCTGCTGTTTTATTTGCTTTTCTATTTTTCTTATGGTTCTTACGTGCGGTGTTAGCCGCAAATACAGCTGACGCTACTTTTGTCGTATTAGAACTTGCTGAACCCTTCACCTTACTGGTTAAATTAGATGTTGCTGCATTTAAATCTGATACTGAAGTACCCAAATCAGCAATCGCTTGGAATGCTGGATCAATCGTTGCAACTTTACCATTAACGTCGCTTAGTAATGTATCAACATTTGCCAATATATCATTAGCACCTCGAGCAATTACATCAACATCCTTTGTTAGCACACCCAAAGTTTGTGTTAATTTAACCAAAAACAATCCAATAAATAGAACCAACAATAATACCGCAACGGCTATAATTATTAGTGCGATTTGTCCACCTGACATGTATTCATTCCCTCCTAGTTCTCCATATAATCTTCATTTTACCGTGTTACATCATAACTGGCAATTATCATATTTTAATTAGTTACGCTGATTGATAGATAACCGTCTTTAAAATATTTATTTATCTAATGATAATTCATCAACTAGTGCTTCGAATTCATTTAGGCGTTCCTCAAACACGGCAAAAGTTTCTCGCAAGTAATCTGGTTTCGTCATATCAACACCTGCTTTTTTCATCACATCAATTGGAAAAGCTGATGACCCTGTTTTTAGATAATCTTTGTAGTCATTAACAGCCTGATCACCTTCATGTAAAATTTTATCTGCTAATGCAGTAGCAGCTGCAAACCCTGTACTATACTGGAAAACATAATAATTATAATAGAAGTGTGGAATACGTTCCCATTCATGTGCAATTTCTTCATCAACCGTTAATGTTGAACCATAATAATGCTTATTCAATTCACCATAGGCTTCATTCAAAATGTCTGCTGTTAATGGTGTGCCTTGCGCATCAGTTTCGTGCATCCATTGCTCAAATTCAGCAAATTGTGTCTGGCGGAACAACGTCCCTTTAACACCATCTAGGTATTGATTTAAGATATAAGCCTTTAATTTTTTATCTTCTACTGTGCGTAATAAATAATCAGTTAATAAGTTTTCATTGGTTGTTGACGCAATTTCAGCTAGGAAAATTGGATAATCACCATATTGATAAGGTTGATTTTCTCGTGTTAGGTATGAATGGACGGAATGACCCATTTCATGCACCAATGTACTCAAGTTATTAAGATTATCAACCCAGTTTAACAAAATATAGGGGTTTGTATCATAAGCGCCCCCTGAATAGGCACCAGAGCGCTTTCCTTTATTTTCAATGACATCAATCCAGCGATTATCAAATGCTTTTTGCACAATATCAAGGTAATCTTGACCTAAGGGAGCCAGAGCCTTTAATGCTTCTGCTTGTGCACTAGGATAATCAATATCATAATCTGGTTCGCCAAGAATTGGTGTATATAAGTCATATGAATGTAGTTCTGAGAGACCTAATAAACGTTTGCGCAAAGCCATATAACGGTGCAACAATGGTAAAGCCTTATTTACTTCTTCAACCAGTGTATCATACACAACTTCTGGCACATTATTAGCTGCTAAAGCCGCTTGTCTAGCTGAATCGTAATGATGAACATCTGCTAAATAATTGTGTCCTTTAACATGGTTCCCAATTAAAGAAGCAAAAGTATTATCCAAAGCCATATATGAGGCATAAAAGGTCTTGAAAGCATTTTTTCTAACTTCAGGTTTAACAGATTCTAGTAAGCGTGAATATACACCATCTGACAAAGTTTCTAATTCACCTTCATCATTTTCTACAGCATCAAAAGTAATATCAGCATTATCTAACATACCAAACGTTCGCTCAGATGCACCAAAGATATCACCAGCTGCTGCCAAAAGTTTTTCTTGATTCTCTGATAAGACATGACCCTTTTGCGTTAGAATATCATCAAAATAATGCGTATATTCTTGCAAACGAGGTTCTTGTGAAAAATAATCAGCTAACTGATCTGTTGAAAGTGATAATACAGCTGGATCAAAAAAAGAAATTGCAGCTGATACCTTAGCTGCTAATGACTCTGCTTTATTAATTAATCCTTGGTAAAATCCATTTGCTGTATCTTGATCTGATTTCATAGATGCATAGACATACAACGTTTCCAAATCACGCATTAGGCCTAGGCCATATTGTAATGCGTTATAAAGGTCTTTACCTGAATTGATTGCCGTTTGGGCAAAAAAATCAGCATTTACTAGTCGTTCATTTAATTCATCGTACGCAGTTTGCCAATCAGTATCACTTGCAAAAATCTTTGTTAAATCCCAAGTAGCTGATTCTGGTAACTCATTACGTAAAGGTAATTCTTTTGCCATCATTTTCCCTCATTTCAGTCTAATATATTGTTCATTTTACCATATTTCTAGTATATCATGAGAGAAAATTGGTCGTATCTATTTTTAATTTTGCTTGTAGTTTTTCTTGATACGTATTAAACCATTTTAATGTTCTAACTAACACAATTCTATCACCTGTCCTTTTGATTATCCCTCCTGATATCAAGTCATCTAATAAATAATTAAGCCATATTTTTTGAACTTTTTTAACTGATAAACAACCAAATCGTTGCCATGGAAACTCCGTCAGCAGCTTCATTAACTGAAACGATGTTCTTGGTTGTTTTTCTAAAGTAAGTAGTACGCGTATAATAACCTGCCACTGTGCAACTTTCAGTCCACCTGGCAGTGAGTATTGGGGATGACATTCCCATGGTATGCCAATCACTAACCGTTTTATTTTATATAGTTCATTTTGAATAGGCCAAACTTCAGGCTTTGATTGCATAACTGCTTGTTGTAGTTTCAGCAATTGCTGTGGTTGATTAGCCATCATTTGCCGTTTTAACACCCTTGATTTACCATCTATCTGCCACCAAGCTTGCCAAACAATTCCCTTCGTTGGCTGCCAAAAAGCAACTTGTAATTGTTGCTGATAGATTATAGCAAACTTAGCAATCGTTCTAGCTTGTAGTCGCTTATTTTGATAATTTTCACCTAAAATCCAAATAACTTTATAATTTAATTGACGATAACCTTTTGTTCGTGCTCGCACCTTTTCTAGAGAAATTGTTGCACACTGAAATTCAATAACAAACCAATCTTTACCTTTTCTAACCATTAAATCAGGGCGTTGCTTAATTTGACTAAGCCATGGTTCTAATCTAACTTCATCATATTTTTGTTTTAACAGTGTAAACAATGCCAGTTTACCTTGTAAATGATTAACCGTTTCTCCTTCTGCACTAACATCACAATTACTTCCATTGATATGGGCAAAATGCGGTATATTAATGTTGCCTTTTTTTAACTGTACACGTGCTTTACAACCTGGACAATAATATATTTCACTATTACTAGCTTGCGTTGCTTGAATCAACTGATCATTCTCTATTATTTTAGCAATTAACATCTTACATGCCTCCAAACAATAAGGAGCATCTATGACGGTATTATGTCCAAAAGTCTTTTGTAAATTTTATTTAATACAGATAAGATAAAAAATCTCGCAACGTCAATATCATGTCAACGTTACGAGATTTTTCATAAATATTACTAGCCAAAATAGGTTGCAACATTCGTCATTGCATCATTTTTAAAAATTATTTGCCCGTGCTCAATTAAAACATCAGGTGAAATATCAGGTATTTGTGCAAATTCATAAGCCATTGCCTTTAAATCTGCCATTGTATAATTATATTCTAAAGATTCATGATCAATCTTGATAACATAGAAGAACTTTTCTTGATACTTAACTAACTGACTACCAAATGCAAATTGTTGTTTTGCCATATTTAATGAAAATTGAATAACATTCTCAAAATTATCAAATTGCAAAACTAAATTTTGCTCTCGTGCTATATCAGAAAAACCTACTGAATCAACAAGATTCTGTCTTTGTGTTGCTTTAATTTTTTGTGCTTCTTCCTTTGTTAGTTTTTGCGTACTACGTGGTTTAGAATCATCATTATCCAGCAATGCATCTAATACCTCATCTGAGACATCATCTTCAGCATCACTTATATCGCGTTTCCCTAGCACTGAATTAAGCATACCTTCCATGACAGACTTATCATCAATATTTTTAGAAATGAATAATTCTAATCCATTTTTATTAGGCAAAACTTGGAAAGTTACTGCTTCATTATTTTCAAAGTCACCTTCAATATCAATTTCTTCTAAAATACTATAAAAGAACTCTTCAATTTTATCTTGGTTGCCCAACAAATCAATAACTGAAATATTCCGTTCGGCTAAATCATCATTTGTGACTACGACCCGGATTGTATCATCATTTATTCGTTCCATTTCCATAATGGGCACCCCTTTCTTCTCAATTACGATGAGAACACTCTTCAATAAGACATTATACCAAATTATCTGTCTTTTAGTTGCATACATTAGAAAAAAGTTGATGTGTTTCATGACATCAACTTTTTTCTAAATTATTTTTGTATATTATTAAACGTTACGCCTACAAATCAACTAAAGCAGTAACGCGTGCCAATTCTTCTTGACGCATTTCATGCGGTAAGAAACGGCGAATTTCGTCTTCATTATAACCAACTTGCATTCTTTTTTCGTCCATAATCAATGGTCGTTTTAATAATGCGGGTTCTTCATGTAATAGATCGATTAGCACACTTAGCGACATATCATCCAATTTAACGTCTAACTTAGTAAACAACTTTGAGCGTGTTGAAATAATTTCTTCCGTTCCGTCTTCTGTCATTCGTAAAATATTTTTAATCTCATCTCGTGTTAATGACTCTTTGAAGATGTTTCGTTCTTGATAAGAAATTCCATTTTCTTTTAGCCAGGCACGGGCCTTTCGGCATGAGGTACAACTAGGTGATGTATATAACGTTACCATAATGGCCTCCTCTCGGCACTACAATGATTCGACTATTCCTTATAGACTCCATTATAACGGTATTGTGTCAAACATGTAACCCTTTTTTGTTAAATATCTGTAATAAATTAAAAAAATCTCATTAAAAAGCCGAAACTAATCATAACTCATAGCATTATCTATCAACTGATTTAGCCGTCCAATTAAAGTTTGCATCTTTTGTTCAAGTACTTTTATTTTTTTATAACTACTTCTTTGATCAATTTTAACGGCAGTAGTAATGGCAATTAAATGCTGCTGGACTTGTTGTAACTGCTGAATATTTTCTGTACTTTCAGATACTTGCAGAGACGTATTCTTTTTATGTCTATAGCCTATTTGTTTTTGGCTAAATAACGTTAATGTCAAAATAAATTGATTCTGCCACGCAGCCAATACAGTATTAAAATTAATACTAATTTCATCAATTAAGCTTTGATTATTAGCTTTTAATGCTTGTATTTGAACCGATTGGTTGGCAATAAGACGACTAGTTAAATCCAAATTTTTAATTCGTGCTAGCAATAACTTCTTAAATTGATCTAACTGTTGAATTTGTGTAATTTCTGTTATCTTAATCGCACTTGGTAATTCCCTTTTTTCAATATCCGTCAATTTCATGGCCGCACCAGCCTGAGAGATGCTTATTTTTTTAGCATACAATTCATTTTCTTGATATACACTGGTTAACCACTCATTTTCATTAATCATTTCCTGTTGAAACACATGTAACTGATTAGATATTTCCGCAACATCAGCGCTTATCTGTCGATACTGCTCTATTAATGCATCTACCGTCGCTTGCATATTATTAAAAACATGAGCCAAAAAGCCTTGTTGAATTGGCATTAATTGGTTGGCATCAATTTGGTCTATCACTGGTTTAAGCATATTTAGCGCATCATTAATTCCAGAGTGAATATCCTTTACATGACTAGTCATCGTAATTTTTTGATAGAACTCTAACAAATTTTTTTGGGTTGCTAACCCATATTCCAAGATTGATTTGTCATTATTTGCATCTAAGCTCTGCGCTAATTGTAATGCTTTAACTCGTTCCTTTGGGGTTAATTTTTTATAATTAGTAGCCTCATCACTAGTTGGTAAGGTATGTTTTTCCAACATTTTTTGCCCCCATACCCGATTTATTTAATTACTATTTCCTATTTTTTGCTGTATCCATTACTGAATGATTATTTTTTGTCATTTCTGTATTAGGATGTTCTTCAGCAAAAATAAACTCAGTACGCTCTTCTTGATGTTCCAAGTCAGCCAGATGACGACGTGACCAACGATAAACAATTAAGACTATAATCATCAAACCGATTGCAACTGATTGAATAAGAATACCAAGTGTATCATCATGATAAACTAATAAATTACGTAACATAGCTGTAATACCAATATACATAAAATTTTCTAATGAAATATGATTTTTCAAAAAATATTCTTGTGTCAAAACAACAAATTCAAAGAACAAAAAAGTTTCTAAAATTAAGCGTGTAATATTATAAAAATTCTCCGTTAGATCAACCTGCCAAAGTAGCTGTGCTAATTGCCAGACGTCCTTCAAAAAGAAACCAAACATAATAATTCCAAGTACTAACATACCAATACCTAATACGACATTGTAGCTTTTTTCAAGATGTTTATTATTCATTCTAACGCCTCCATTATTTATTATTTTATCAAATACGTGTAATAAGTTATCACAATTTGCCCAAATAAAAACTCTAGTGTCCTTTTAATTAGGGTACTAGAGTTATCAAGCAGTTATTTACAACAATCAAACTCGGCTGATATTAATCAAATATCAACTGCTAACTGCTTTCATTATAACAGAAAACAGTTGTGAATAATTGCATTAAATCTTTTGTTTTGAGAAAGCCGCAAAACTTAATTGCTTTGATCGTAAATTATATTGACTATGTTTATAACGATCAAGTGGGAAATTCGACGTTAAACGCCATTCAGTAAAGTTCTTTTTTAGTTGCCATGTTGATAAAATCACAATCTCATGATTATTATCGATACGCTGTAATACATATGAGCTAATAAAACCTGGCGTACTAATCGCAAAAGTCTCATTATTAAAACGACGTAGGAAGTTATCTCGTTCCAAATCGTTTAAAGTAATAGAAATAAAGCTCATCCAACCACGTAGCTCATCTGTTTGACCATGACTTGAAAGCACTTTATAAGTCGTTGGCACTGCAAAACTTGATTGTTCGTTTTCCGTTTTTTCTAAAAGTTCGTAACGTTGCGAATCGGCATCATCACGCATTAACAATAGCTCTCGCTGCGAATTTTGATTCCTAATATTTTGTAACACTGCACGTGATCCGAATGTTTCATGTATGTACTCAGTCATAATAAATCCCCCGTTATCCTTTGTGATAATACATTTATAAAATGAGCATCAAAAAGTTAATTGATTAGGCGTTTAAGGCAATGTTAACCAAACTAATTGCTGCAATACCATTATTTAACATATGCACAGCCATTGAATATTGAATTTGCTTAGTCTTTTTATAAACAACTGCCAAAGCAATTCCCATCAATGAATACTGTAATAACGCAAACCATTGAAAATCTTGGAATACATGAAAGTAACCAAATAAAATACCTGACAAAATGACATTTAGCCACCAAGGACCTGACTTAAAAAAATAATTAAGAACAATTCCTCTAAAAATTAATTCTTCAACTAATGGTGCAACAAATACCGCTAATACCACAACAAAAATTAATGCTGCGCCACCTTTTCCAGCCATACTTTCCAGCGCCGCTTGATTACTAGCAGTAATTGGTTTATGTGATATTAATGTCTGTAAGAGCAAGGTAACCATCCCTGCACCTAAAATCATAATATAACCATATACCACCCACATTAACTTATCAGCGCGAAATGGATGTAACCCTGTTTTTGGTGCTTTTTTTCTAACAGCATAAGCCAAAATTTTCACCGTTATAAACGTTAAGATTGCTGCAACAACAACCATTGTGATAATTGCAATTGGATTATTGCGATCAACACGTAACCAACTTACAACTCCTAGTTTACTATAAGTACTGCCTATTTGGATAATAAAGTCTAAAATTATACCAATAACTAACCAAATAACACCCATTATCAGTGTATTTAATCCTTCAATTTTTTTCATTTTTATCCTCCTGCTTTTTCTTTTGTAAGGCTAAGGATAAACGTGTCATCAAGCCAGTTGCCAAAATAAATAATATCAAAAGCACACTGAAAATCAACCATGTTGGCCAATCAAAAAAATTAGCAATCCAGGTAAATCCTACAAAAACGGCCATGACAATGACACTTGCGCCAATTTGAATTACAACTCGCATTTTATTATTCACCTATCAATACAAATTGATTTAATACTTCTGCAATCGCCCCTTCATTATTTGTGCGTGTTGTGACAATATCAGCCATTTCTTTTACTGCAGTAATACCATTTGCAACGCTAATACCAAGTCCGGCAGCCTTAATCATTTTCAAATCATTATTATTGTCACCAATAGCCATGATTTCGTCCCTTTTGATGCCAAGCTTTTCACCTAATAATAATGAGGCTGTACCCTTATCCACGCCTTTAAGATTAAATTCAACATAACGATCAGAAGAATATGTTGCTTCAACTTGATCAATACCAACACTATCAATCACAGCATCGTAAATTTGGTGACGAACTTGCATATCTGAATGTTCAAAAATAACTTTCATAATTGGCTGTTGCCTGTTTAAAAATGATAAATCGGGCGTTTTTAATTCTACATATGCCACACCACGTGTCGCTAAATATTGTCTGTCTGAATCACTTACATTATAAATAAATAACTTATCGATGGTATAAATATGAACATCAACTGCTTCATTAATCAAACCTGCTTTAAAAATTTGTTTGGCCATCGTCAACGGCATATCTTGGGTCGCAATAATCTGATTATCTTTATTTTCCACAATTGCTGAACCATTAAATGAAATGACAAATTGACCAACTTGATCATATAAATCAAGTTGTTTGAGCATTTTTTGCACGGATTCAAATGAGCGACCTGTATTAGGAACGAATTTAAAGCCTTGCGCCGCTGCTTTTTTTACTGTTTGTACATTTTCTTCATGAATTGTGCCATCGTCATTTAGAAATGTTTCATCTAAATCCGACACTAACATTTTATAAGTCATTGGTTTTCCCCTTTAAGTATGCATGCTTGTCTTTATTCTAACAGAAAATTTTGATTTACTTATCATCATATTCGATTAATTTTTTATTATCTGTTAATGTTTTTTTGACTTCGCGCGCTTGCTATGGCAATATATAAGACAAGTTTAATATAAGGAGATACTTTTATGCGTAATTTTATAAGCGAATTCCGTGACTTTATCATGCGTGGTAATGTAATGGATCTTGCTGTTGCTTTCATTATGGGAGCTGCTTTTCAAACTGTTGTTAAATCCGTTGTTGATGACTTAATCATGCCATTAATTGGTATTATTACAGGATCAATTTCATTTTCAAATATTGTTTGGCATGTCGGATCAGCTGATATTAAAGTCGGTTCATTCATTGGAACACTAATCACCTTTTTGCTGACTAGTTTTGCCGTCTTCCTAATTCTAAAAGCAATTCGCAAAGCACAAGCAATTGCAAACAAAAATGCCGAAGAAGAAGCTGTTCCTGAAACCGAATTAGTCGTGTTACAAGAAATTCGCGATGCACTAGCAGAAAAGAAAGATTAATATTTATTTTCACTATATTATTAAAAAAGAACGCCCTTATATCAGCATTTATGCAGATAAGTACGTTCTTTTTATTTTGTCAAGCCGTTGAATTTATTTCTAATATTGGCTAATATAGTTAACAGCTGATAAGCTCACTCATGTACTTTTTATTAGATGAGTATTTAGAGAAAATATAATCCTGAAGGAAGAAGGACTACCATGGTGATTATCACAGCTGGTATGATCGGTGTTGGAAAAACAACACTAACTGATTTGATTGCAAAACATCTTAACACGCAGGCTTTTTTTGAACCTGTTGGTGAAAATCCCGTGTTACCCCTTTATTATGCAGATCCCAAGCAATATGGATTTCTGTTACAAATTTACTTTTTAAACAAGCGTTTTGCCATGATAAAAAAGGCTTTATCTGACGACAATAACGTATTGGATCGATCAATCTATGAAGATGCTTTGTTCACACAAGAAAATCATCGTGAAGGAAACATTTCTGATGCCGAGTTAAAAGTTTACATGACTTTGTTAGACAATATGATGTCTGAAATTCAAACAATGCAAAAAGGCCGACCTGATTTAATGGTCTTTGCTAATGCAGACTTTGATACAATCCTATATCGTATTAAAAAACGTGGTCGTGACTATGAGCAATTTGAAGATAATGATGAACTACGTCAATATTACTTTAAAATGTGGTCAGCTTATCAAAAATGGTATAAAGATTACGATGCATCACCAAAAATGACCATTGATCTACAAAAATATGATTTGGAGGATGAGGCTAGTCGTAAAATCGTATTACAACAAATCGACGATCGTCTAGCAGCTTTATCTGAATAACGTGTGCATTATTACACAAAAAGGCGAGGAACAAATTTATCTGTTCCTCGCCTTTTTAATACCACTTAATTATTTAAAATTATATACACCAACAAAGTCAGGCAAAATCTCAGCGTCGGCTAGTGACACGATCTGTGCCTTTTGACCTGGTTGTGAAGCAATTACATATTGACCATCACCAATATAAATAGCCACTTGCCAAGATGCGCCATGACCACCCCAGAAGAGTAGATCCCCTGGTTGTGCCGTTTGCATAATGTCGACACTAGATTGCCCATCGGTTGTTGTGACATGTGCTTCTTGGGAAACCGTATATCTTGGAATATTAACACCTGCTTCATGATATGCTCTCGCAGTTAAACCAGAAGAATCTAAGCCAGATGTGGTTTTACCACCCCATACATACGGAATTTGTTGTTCGGCAAAATTTTTAGCACTAGTAACAATATTTGCTCGCTGATCAGCTGTCAACGCAGTAACCGTTTTAGTTTGACTGATAGTTTGTGTCTCATTATCACTTTGATTAGCAACACCACTATTATCTTGCGTGCTAGTTGCATCTAATGAATTTAACACAACATCCCCATTAGACATAGTTGTTGCTGCAGGAGCCTGTTTTGGTGCAGCAACCCCTAATGACTGAACAGCTACCTTGTTATCTGGATTATCATCAACAGTAGCAGCTGATTGCATCGTCACTGTTGTATCATGATATGCCTGTTGTACAGGTTCACTTGCAACTGATGGATCAGTAACACTATTGCTAGAGTATGCTGTTGCATCATCCGTCCCTTGTACAGCTTGATCCGTGTATCCTTGGTCCGAAACTTCAGAAGATGGTTCAACAACTGTTGTATCAACATAGCCACCATTGGGTATTGACAGTGATTGTCCAATACTTAACATGGTTGTATCCGCATTCGGATTAGCAGCTTGTAAAGCATCAATTGAAACACCATTATTGGCAGCAACAGTTGCTAATGTATCACCATCTTGAATCGTGTAAGATGACATTGCAGTAGATTCCGCAGCATCTGATTCTGAAACAACCGCATCTTCTGCAGGCGTCGCTGGTTGTTGCGTATCTGTTTCTGCAGTAGTTGAATCATCATAATATGATGCTGAATCTGCCGTAACATCAGATTGTGCACTTGATGCGCTAATCGCATCTGTCATTGCTTTAGATGCAACTGTATTAAGGTTACTTTTCGGTGATTTCACCTTCTTTGTTCCATCTTTAAACGTTGCTAATTTCGCATCTTTTGTGTGCTTTTCACGAAGAACATCAGATTTCATCGTTACTTGACTAGATTTCTCATGAATAAATGTTGCGACATTAGAAAATCTCCCAACTTGTTTTTCGTTGGATGTTACATTAATTGCTGTATTAACAGCCGCTTTTACATCAGGGATTTGTGTTGTTGCCACAACTCCTGCTGCACCAGCAATACCAGTGAAAAACAACTTAGTTGAAGCCTTTACCATAGGTCCAACTCCTCTCAAATTATACTTGTTAAAAGTTAACCTAAATACACATTCCCCAATTTATATTTAAAGTGAACTTAACATTTATATCATACCTTATATCTATCTAAATTTTTAGGGGAACGTATGTTCTTTTTACTTAAATAAACAAAAAAGCCTCAGTAAGTTAACAAAATTTACTCATTCACCAACTCATTAAGGTTATTTTTTATTAAAAATAATGTTATCACTCTTCATTTAACGGAAAAAGGCGCGTAGCTTTCACGGCACGCTGCCAACCTCTATATGCTTTTTGCACCTGGTTACGATGTTCAGTAATTGGCTGTTTAACTTCTAAATTATTTGATGCTGGTAATTTAGTCAAATCTGACCAAAAGCCAACACCCAAACCTGCCAAATAAGCAGCCCCTAATGCCGTTGTCTCTAATTGCTGTGGTCGTTTTACCGGCTGATTAATTAAATCTGCTTGAAATTGATGAATATAATTATTTGCTGCGGCACCTCCATCAATAACGAGATTCGTGACTTCAATGCCTGTATCATCTTGCATGGCTTCTAAGACATCACGTGTTTGATAAGCAATTGATTCCAGCGTAGCACGTACCAAATCGCCTTTGGTGGTTGAACGCGTTAACCCAAACATTGCACCTCTAGCGTTTTGATCCCAATAAGGTGCACCTAACCCAGTAAATGCCGGTACCAAATAAACTGGATCAATATGTTGCTCACGCGCAATGGTCGCAATTTGTGCAGTTTCTTTAGCACTTTTAATTAATTGTAAACCATCTTTAAGCCATTGAATTGCAGCACCAGCTATAAAGACTGACCCTTCTAGAGCATATGTCACTTGACCGTCAATACTATAAGCAATTGTTGTTAAAAGACCATTTGTTGAACGGGCAATATCTTGTCCTGTATTCATCACAATAAATGAACCAGTACCATACGTATTTTTAACATCACCTTTATTAAACGCCTGATGACCAATTAATGCTGCTTGTTGATCACCGGCAATACCTGCTATCGGTACTTGCAATCCAAAAAAAGCATACTCAGCAGTATAGCCAAATATACCTGCAGAATCTCGTACTTCTGGCAACAAAGATGCTGGAATATTGAATTCAGCTAGTAAATCCTTATCCCATTCTTTTGTGTGAATATTAAATAACATCGTTCGTGACGCATTTGAATAATCAGTTGCATGAACTTGTCCATTAGTTAATTTATATAATAACCAAGTATCAACTGTACCAAATAATAGTTCACCGTTTTCTGCGCGCTCACGAGCACCAGGCACATTATCTAGCAACCACATAATTTTAGTTGCTGAAAAATAAGCATCAATCCACAAACCAGTTCTTTCATAAATATAACTAGTTAGGCCTTTTTCTTGCAAATGTTCAGCAATTTTATCACTTTGTTTAGACTGCCACACAACCGCTGGTGCAATCGGTTCACCTGTTTGTCGATCCCAGATAATAGTCGTTTCACGTTGGTTAGTTAATCCAATACTGGCAACTTTATATGGTGGTATATTAGCCTGTAGCACAACTTGTGCAATAAGTTGCCGTGCATCATTCCAAATAGTCATTGCATCATGCTCTACCCAACCAGGATGATTAAAAATCTGTGGTAATTCCTTTTGTGCAGTTGCGACTACTTGCCCTTGTTCATCAAACAACATGGCACGCGTACTTGTTGTTCCTTGATCAAGTGCCATTACATATTGATCAGTCATTTTTCCCTAACTCCCACTTTTATATTTTACAATTACCAATTTTTAATTGGTATCCAATTAGATTCGATACAAAAAAAGATGGAACGTTATCTGTTCCATCTTGATAGTACGAAACTATTTTTCAGAACGTAAGACTCCGCCATCCATAAAACGATTAGGTTGCATTTCATTAACTACAACCTTAATGTTTTCTCGTGGTACCCCAACGTGTTTTTCAATGGCAGTTGTAACATCTGTCATCATGGCCTTTAATTGCTCATCACTACGTCCAGCTACTAAATCAATATGAACCAATGGCATCACTGTTTCCTCACTTTTTTTCTTGATTATCTACCCCAATTTTATCAGCTTCTTCACTGATATTCAACGCATCAGTAATTTGGGCTTTTGCTGCCACACGTTCACGTTTAATTTGAGATTGTAAATCTTCATTCCAAAAGTTATTAGATACTTCAACCGTACTAACAATGTTGATAAAAGAATCACGATCTATTGATTTAACCAAATTTTGCATTTCAGTTAATTCATAACGTGATAATACCATCATTAACGTCGTATTCGGTTCTTGCGTAAAAGCACCTCGCGATGGTATCACCGTGATACCACGAACTAAAGCTGCTTGTAACCCTTGAATCACTTCATCTGGATGTGTTGTAACAATAAAAGCTGTTAATTTTTGATGACGTGTGTGGATAGCATCCACTGCAGCTGACGTTGCGTAAATACCAATGATTGTGTACATTGCATTTTGCCAACCAATAAAGGCACCTGCGACCACCACAATAAAGACGTTAATAAACATGTTAATTGAACCAATCGATTTACCTGTGGTTTTTTGAACAATCATGGCGACAATATCCATACCACCAGTTGAAAAACCAACTTTAAAGGTTAACCCTATTGATATTCCTAGCAACAGTCCCCCGAATAATCCTGCTAAAATGGGTTCATGCGTTACTAAAGTTGTTTTAGGTAAAATGATTTGCATAAATGAAGCAGCAAAATTGTTTAAAAAAGACAAAATCGTAAACTCTCGCCCAGCATATATCCAACCAGCAATTGCTAGCGGAATATTGGTTGCCATAATAATAGCACCAACTTCAACATGTAAGCCAAATACGGAATCAAAAAATAAACTAATCAGTTGGGCCACACCATTAAATCCACCCGAAAAAATATTATTCGGAATAAAAAAATTATTCATTGAAATAGCTACTAAAACAGCTGCAATAATAAACACAACTGTTTTAATACCGTATTCCTTTACTCGTGCTAATCCCACAATTTATGCCTCCAATCTTAAACCAAAATTATTTTACTATTATTACACAAACGACAGTATTATTCTATATAAATTGACAATTTCAATTGAATTCTTAAATTTATAAGATAAGAAAAGTCACATACAAACAATAACTATTGTCGTACATGACTGATATTCTAAAATTATTATTTAATACTTTTTAAATATGCGATATTTTTAGTATCATCAAAGTCCTTCTCTGATTTAGCAATGACGATTGCTGCCGTTGAATTTCCCACAACATTAACAACTGTTCGTCCCATATCTACTAAACGGTCAACACCAGCAATGAAAGCTAATCCTTGTGCCGGTACCCCAATAGTTGACACTGTTGCCAGTAAGACAACAAATGAAGCTCCTGGCACACCAGCCATTCCTTTAGAAGTAATCATGAGTACTACCAAAAGGGTCAATTGTTGTGCCAATGACAAATGAATTCCATAAGCTTGTGCCATAAATAAAGCCCCAATCGCTTGGTAGATTGCCGATCCATCTAAATTAAATGTATACCCTGTTGGCACAACAAAGGATACAACACCTTGGCTTACACCAAATTTTTCCATTTTGCTAACAATTCGAGGCAACGTTGCTTCAGAAGAAGCTGTTGTAAACGCCAAGATAATTTCTTCACGTAAAACTCTAAATAGATCAAAAATATTAGTGTGATAAATTTTTAACACAATGCCCAAAATAACCACGATAAAAATAATCATTGTCAAATATGCCACAAAAATAAAATAGCCTAATGACTTTAATGACCCTAATCCCATTTGAGCAACAGTGGCACCAATTAAGGCACCAACACCAATTGGTGCTAGACGCATAACCCAATTAGTTACTTTAAACATCACTTCTGCAATAGCATCTAGCAAATCAATAATGACCTGCCCTTTAGGTCCAATGGCAGCTGTTCCTAAACCAAAGAACACTGAAAACAAAATAACTTGCAACATTTTATTCTCAGACAATGAAGAAAATACATTTGTTGGTACAATGTCCATAACCGTTTCCCAAAGACTACCTGTACCAGCAGACTTAGCAGTTGAAAGATAACTACTAATATTAGTGGCCTGCAAATTATGAATGTTAACATGCGCTCCTGGTTCAAAAACATTACCTGCAATCATACCTAAAACAATCGCAATAGTTGATAAAATTTCAAAATAAACTAGTGTTTTTAATCCAACTCGACCTAGTTTACGCATATCACCCATCTTAGCAATACCAACCGTCAAACTAGAAATTACAATTGGTAACACAATCATTTGGATTAAACCAATAAACATGGTTCCGATATTTTGCATTGCCGTAATGGCCATTTTGTTTTTATAAAAAACAACCCCAAGGATAATACCCACAATTAATCCAATAATAATTTGCCAACCTAAACTAAGTCTACGCTTTTGCTTACTGGTCTGACTAACCGAACTCATTTTTAAAATGCCCCCCTAAAATTATTTATATACAATAAAAAAGCCAACCGCTCCTATGAGCGGTTGGCTTTTTACTAACAGTTTACCCTTGTTAGCGGCGTGCTTCTTGGATACGAGCAGCCTTACCGTGCAATGCACGCAAGTAGTACAACTTAGCGCGACGTACACGACCATGACGGATTACTTCAATTTTATCAACACGTGGTGAGTGCAATGGGAATGTACGTTCCACACCAACACCACTTGACATCTTACGAACAGTGTAAGTAGCTTGGATACCAGTACCCTTGCGCTTAATGACAACACCTTCGAAGATTTGGACACGTTCGCGTGAACCTTCGACGATACGTGCGTGAACACGAACTGAATCTCCGGCACGGAATTCTGGAATATCTGTACGTAATTGGTCAGCAACCAATTTTTCTAGCAAAGCGTTTTGACGCATAATTAATTCTCCTCGTCGACAATCAATTCACCACTCGGCCAGCGGATTATCGGATTTTATTTAGTACCCTTAGGCACTAAACAGTATGTTAACACAATATCACGCGTATCACAAGTTATTTTCTCTTTCTTCTTGCTCAACTTCTTTTAACAATTTCCGCTCATCCGCAGTGAATTCATAATTTTCTAACAAATCAGGTCGCCGTTGATAGGTACGGCGTAAAGCCTCTTTTTGTTTCCAAGTAGCAATATTAGCATGATGACCTGACAACAAGACGTCCGGTACTTTCAATCCTCTAAAATCAGCAGGACGCGTATACTGTGGGTATTCCAACAATCCTGTTGAAAATGATTCATCAACTGCTGATCGATCATCCCCTAATGCTTCATCCAATAGCCGCACCGTTGCGTCAACAACAACCATTGCCCCTAATTCACCACCTGTTAAAACAAAATCTCCCAGTGAAATTTCATCATCCACTAATGAACGTATTCGTTCATCATAGCCTTCATAATGACCTGCAATAATTGTTAAATGTTCTTCTTTGGCCAACTCTTCGGCCATTGGCTGGTTAAAAGTTTTACCAGCTGGGTCCATCAAAATAACTCGGCCCCGATTACCTGCTGCTTTTTCTACAGCGTCCATTGCATCAAATAATGGTTGTGGCATCAAAAGCATCCCTTGACCACCACCGTATATTTCATCATCTACTTTGTGATGCTTATTTTCTGTATAATCTCTAAAATCAGTGACATTAAAATCAACTAAACCACGTTCAACTGTTTTTCCAATAATTGATTCACGCATTGGTGCAAACATATTAGGAAAAAGGCTCAATACATCAATTCGCATATTTAAATTTCCTCTAACAAATTAACTTTAGCAATTCCTTGTTCCAAGTCAATCATTGTGACAACATCTTCAATGAACGGCAACAAAATATCGTCACTACCTTTAGCCGTTACAACCCAAACGTCATTTGCTGGCATTGGTAATATTTCACTAACTGTACCAATAACCTCTTGTGAGGCGTTATCAATTATTTTTAACCCAATAATATCATGATAATAAAATTCATCACTAGACAAATCTTGTTGTAAATCTTCAGTAACCATTAATTCACAACCCTTATATTGCTCAACATCGTTAATATTTTGCATATTAACAAAACTAACTAAAATGAATTGCTTATGTTCACGTACCGTTGCGATTTGAACTTCAATATTATTTGGCTTAGTAACAATAACAAGTTTATTATTCTTTTTAAAACGTTCCATCGGGAAATCGGTTGTTGGTACAACCCGTACTTCACCTCGAATACCATGAGTATTCACAATTTTACCAACTTTATAAAGGGACATATTTTCTTCCTTTTCATTTATTATATTAATTGTAAGTATACCAGTAAAATAAAGGCAACTAAATAGGTTTTCATATTGTTATCTGATAAAATTTAACGTATAACAATTCGCATATAGGAGAAAACTTTATGAGCATTAATTTATACATTGTGCGACATGGTCAAACTTACATCAATAAGTATGATCGTGTTCAGGGCTGGACAAACGCACCATTAACGCCTAAGGGAATTAACGATGGCGAACAGGCTGGTGAGCGCTTAGCTAATCTTACCTTCAATAACGTCTACAGTTCCGATTTAGCACGTGCTGTTGAAACCGCTAATATCATACTAACTCATAATGATAGCACTGCCCAACTACAGACTCTAACCGATTTTCGTGAATTTTTCTTTGGATACTTTGACGGTATATCAAATAGTGTTGCTGCTAGCGCCATCGCTAAGGATCGCCAGCTACCAGCCGACATGACATTTAACGAAATTTCCGACACGATGTCACCATTCGCTTTAATGGATGCCATTCATGATGTTGATCCTACTGGGGACGCTGAATCAGCAGACATTTTTTGGCAACGTCTAATGCACGGTTTTGCTACTATTGCACAAGAAAATAATGACGGCGACAATGTTTTATTGATTGCTCATGGCCAACTACTTAGTATTTTAGGGCAACATTTTGCCCAACTAACAGCTTCCCAATCAGAGCCTAAAAATGGTTCCGTAAATCTTTGGGAACTAACCGATAACCAATTGGCGTTAAAATCGTTTAATGATTTAACAACTTTCTGGTAATAAAAAAGGAATCCATTTATTGGATTCCTTTTTTATTATCAAATTACTTTGAATATTTCGCAGTATGATACTTTTCCATAATGCCAGCATTTGACAATAAGTTTTTAACAGTATCTGATGGTTGTGCACCATTGTTCAACCATGACAAAACCAATTCTTCATCTAGCTTTACTTCTGATGGTTGTACTAATGGGTTGTAAGTTCCCACTGTTTCAATAAAACGACCATCACGTGGTGAACGTGAATCTGCAACAACGATACGATATACAGGGTGCTTCTTTGAACCCATGCGCTTCAAGCGAATTTTAACTGCCATATTTTTATAATTCCTCCAGTCGATTTCTACATGTATAACTATACCAGACTGTTTAACTGCTGTAAAGTGTTTTTCCTTTACACTTTACAATTAACGTCTTTTCTTTTTATTTTTCCGCATTTTACGGGCCATTTGTTTCATCGCAACATTTGCCATCTTTCCCTTCATGCCACCACCTGGGAATCCAGCACCATTACCACCGCCCATGGCATTCATCATTTGTTCCATTCCGGCCATGTTACCGTTCATGACACCGCTCATCATCTTTTTCATTTGATTAAATTGCTTAACCATCCGATTAACTTCAACAATTGGGCGTCCAGATCCTGCTGCTAGTCGTCGCTTACGAGACGGATTCAAAATATCTGGATTTTCACGTTCAGCTGGTGTCATTGACATAACAATCGCTTTAATATGTGCCATATCCTTGGGATCAATTTTAGCATTCTTCAAAGCTGGATTATTAGCCATTCCTGGAATCATCTTCATAATGTCTTCCATTGGTCCCATGTTTTGTAATTGATCCATTTGATCAATAAAATCATTGAAATCAAACGTATTTGATTTCATCTTTTCCATGGTTTCCGCAGCTTGCTTTTCATCATAATCTTTTTGGGCTTTTTCAATCAAAGTCAACAAATCGCCCATACCAAGAATACGACTAGCCATTCGATCTGGATAGAAAATATCCAAATCGGTCATTTTTTCACCTTGACCAACAAACTTAATTGGCTTGCCAGTCACTGCACGTATTGATAAAGCTGCTCCACCACGTGTATCACCATCTAATTTAGTCAAAACAATTCCGGTAATATCAAGACGGTTATTAAATCCTTCTGCCGTTTCAACCGCATTTTGACCGGTCATAGCATCGACAACCAACATAATTTCATCAGGATGTGCGATTTCTTTGACGTCAGCTAATTCTTGCATCAGCTCTTCGTCAATTTGTAAACGACCAGCCGCATCAATAAATACATAATCTGCCTTTAATTCAGCTGCTCTTGCCATTCCAGCTTTAACAATTTCACGTGGGTTAACATCTGTTCCCATTTCAAACACAGGAACATCAATTTGTTCACCCAGTGTTTTCAATTGTTCAATAGCTGCTGGACGATAAACGTCGGCTGCAATCATCATTGGCCGGGCGTTTTGTTCATTCTTTAACTTAAGTGCTAATTTACCAGCAGTCGTCGTTTTACCAGCACCTTGAAGACCAACCATCATAATAACCGTTGGAATCTTAGGTGATTTGTTTAATGGCACATCAGACTCACCCATCATTGTTGTCAATTCATCATTAACAATTGACACAATTTGTTGAGCTGGATTCAAACCATCCAATACCTTTGCGCCCGTCGCTTTTTCACGAACATTGCGCACAAAGTCTTTTACAACTTTAAAATTAACGTCGGCTTCTAACAATGCCAAACGAATCTCACGCATTGTTTCACGTAAGTCGGCATCTGTAACTTTTCCTTTACGTCGTAAGCCACTTAAAGCTTGCTGTAGTCGATCTGTTAAACCTTCAAAGGCCATTGCATTACTCCTCTTCTAATGTCACTAATTGCGTTGCTAAACGAATTAAGTTCTCGTCATTAGGATATTTTTTTTGAATATACGTATTTAAATGTTCAGCTGCTTGCTGTCTATGTTGATAGTCATCATACAGATGTAACTTCACTTCATAGTTTTCAAGCAACTGGGTACTTCTTTTAATATTATCATAAACAGCTTGACGTGAAACTTGATATTCTTCAGCAATTTCACCCAAAGAATAGTCATCAGCATAATACAGTTGCAAATAATCATTTTGTTTTGCGGTTAATAGTGGTTCGTAAAAATCACATAACATATTCAAGCGCATGCTTTTTGCTAATTCCATGACATTTACTCCGTTAATAAGCTACCAAACAAACTTTTAGCAAAGTCATTTGCCTCAAATGGTTGGATATCAGTTACCTTCTCCCCTAATCCAACCCATTTAACTGGTAAGTGAAGTTCGTTACGAATTGGCAAAATAATACCACCTTTAGCCGTACCGTCTAATTTGGTCAAAATAATACCTGTTACATCAGTTGAATCTTTAAACAATTTTGCTTGCTGAACAGCATTTTGACCAGTAGTTGCATCAAGTGCTAACAAAACTTCTTGCGGTTCATTTGGTAATTCGCGCGTAATGATGCGCTTCATTTTAGCTAATTCCTGCATCAAATTAACGTTATTTTGTAAACGACCAGCAGTATCAACAAATAAAATATCCGCCTGCGTATCGATTGCTGTTTTAACACCATCAAACACCACTGAGGCCGGATCTGCCTTAGCAGTACCTGTTACAACTGGCACATCATTACGCTCACCCCAAGCAACTAATTGCTCAGTCGCACCAGCTCTAAACGTATCTGCAGCAGCTAGGACCACTTTTTTACCAGCATTTTTATAATAAGCTGATAATTTACCAATCGTTGTTGTTTTACCAACACCGTTAACACCCACAAGCAAAACAACTGTAGGACCTTGTGCTGCAAAGTGCATTGATGCATCTTCATCAATTCCTTGACTACGATATAGCGCAACTAGCTTATCAACAATGACTGCTGATACTTCTTGCTTACTCTTAGCATTTTGTAGTTTAACTTCATCACGTAGTTCTTCAGTTATCTGAATTGCCGTTTGTGCACCAACATCTGCACCAATTAAAGTTTCTTCTAAATCGTCAAAAAAATCTTCATCAACCGAACGGAAATTTGCCATGAAGGCGTTCCAACGATCTGACCATGTTTTTTTGGTTTTACTTAGTCCAGAATCTAATTTTTGGCTAGCACTTTCTGTTTCTGTTTCTGTTTCTGTTTCTGTTTCTGTTTCTGTTTCTGTTTCTGTTTCTGTTTCTGTTTCTGTTTCTGTTTCTGTTTCTGTTTCTGTTTCTGTAGTATTGCGGATTGGCAAAATAATGTCAACTGCTTTACCTGGCGTTGGTTGTAATACTTCTACAGCTACCACTTTAACTGGTGGCAGACCATTTTCCCAACTAGTTGGGTACAGTATTTCGACTTCAACAATATCTTCAACCGGCTTTTTCTTAAAAAAATCAAATAAACCCATACTTATTTCCCCTTAATCTTCTACGAGCGTTTCGTCCAAGTTCGTTAAACTAACTGATACCATTGTCGAAACTCCTGGCTCTTGCATTGTCACACCATAGAGCACGTCAGCTTGCGTCATTGTGCCCTTACGATGTGTAATGACAATAAATTGTGTCCGTTGATTAACTTCATGTAAGTAATTGGCAAAGCGATCGACATTGGCTTCATCTAATGCAGCTTCAGTTTCATCTAAAATTGCAAATGGTACTGGACGAACAGCTAAAATTGCAAATAATAGACTAATTGCCGTTAGTGCTTTTTCACCACCTGAAAGCAAACTCATCTGCTGAAATTTTTTGCCAGGTGGTTGTGCTTGAATATCTATGCCACTAGTTAATAAACTATTTGGATCTGTTAATACTAAGGATGCTTGACCACCACCAAACATCTTGACAAATATCTTCGAAAATTGTTTTGCAATCTCATCAAAAGTTGTCTTAAATCGTGTTGCAACTTCTGTATCCATCTCAGACATTGTTTCTTGCAAATTATCCTTAGCTGCAATCAAATCATCTTGTTGCTGTGTTAAAAAGTCATACCGTTCTTTAACATCTCGATACTCTTCAACAGCATGTAGATTAACATGGCCAATTTCAACTAACCCTTTTTTCAATAACTTTAACTTGGTACGAATAGTTGTGATGTCTAAATTAAGTAACTCTGATTTAGCAAATTCAAATGATGTATCATAGGTTGTTTCTAATAATTTTTCATTATTATTTATTAACGACTTTAATTCACCTAGACGACCATTAAGTCGTGAAACAGTTGTCATTGCATCGTTTAGAGTATCTTGAATTATATTTAAATCTTCATTTAAATCAACATACTTTTGTTCAACATTCTGTAATGCTGTTTGTGCATTTACCAAAGATTGTTGCACTGTTTGCTTTTTTTCCTGGCTCGATTTAATTTGTGTACTTAATCGTTGTTTAACATCATCTCCATCTTTCATGAAGTCATCAAGTTGTTGCGTAATTTCTGTAATTTGTTGTTGTTCAGCTTCTTTTTGCGCCAACAAATCTGACTGACGTACCTGTAAGGATGATACTAGCGCCTCTGACTTCGATAATGCTGACTTATCATCACTCAGTTGTTGATCAGCTTGATTAATTTCTGATTCCAATTGTGTCTGCGCTACTAGTCCTTCATCAAGTTGTTGTTGGAGGCGTTGCTGTTTATTAGACAATTCAAGAACTACCTGTTTGTTTTCAGCAACCGTTGTTTGTTTACTTTGTTGCCCAGCAATCAGATGATAATCATATTGTAGCGCAGTTTGTTCTTTATTTAACTGTTCAAGATTTGATTGCGCTAATTGTAAGTTAGCTTTTTGTATTTGTACTTGTTCATTAAGTGTAAGCACTCGTTGTTGTTGATTGTTAAAGGTCGTTGTCGTAACCACCAAATCATGATCAATTTGCTTAACCTGTTTTTCTAGCGTAAGAACTTCTGCATGCAACTTTTTTTCTTGATTAATTAACTGATCAATTTCCGTTTTTTGCGATAGTAAGCCATTACCATGTTGACGGTTCGCGCCACCTGTCATTGAACCACCTGCGTTCATTATTTGACCATCTAAAGTTACCAAACGAACACGATGCTGTAGTTTTTTTGCCATAATAATGGCTGCATCCATATCAGTCACGATTAAAGTTGTACCTAATAGGTTGGCAACAATATTCTGATAATCTGTTTTCGTTGTTACTAAGTCGGCTGCGATGCCAACTACACCTTCTACCTGATTTAAAGCAGCCAACTGATAATCGGACAAATGCCGACCCTTAATGGTTGATTGTGGTAAGAAAGTAACTCTACCTAGCCGGTGTTTTGCTAAATAATTAATTGCTTGTTTAGCAACCTGCTCATTTGTAACAATGACATACTGTAGTGCCGCACCTAAAGCTGTTTCAATTGCAATTTTGTGTTCTTCTTGCACTGTAATTAAGTTAGCAACAACGCCTTGAATGCCAGTAAAATCACTTTGTGCCTTCATTAAGTTTTTAACACCTTGATAATAACCATCATAATTTTCAGCAACGTGTTGTAATGACTGCAAGCGTGTACTCAAGCGCTGTTCTTGGGCCATTTTAGTAAACCAATTTTCTCTAACATCATGCCGTTGTTGCTCTAAACGTTGACCTTCTGTTTTAGCGGTTTCAAAGGCTTGTTTTGCCTCTTGTAAAGCTTTTTCAGCTTCTTTAGTTGCCACCTTTTCCTTATCAACCTGCGTTGCCATATCTGTAAGTTTTTGCTTAAGTTGGGCAGCACGATTTTTTAAACGTAATGATTCTGCATCACTACGTTCATTTTCTTGTGCTAAATAATTTTGTTCATTTTTAGCACTCGTTAATTCTTGCATCGTTGTAATTAACGCTTGTCGTACTTGTTCAATATCTTGGTTAAGTTTACTTAATTTTGTACGCGGATGTGTTGTTCTCGCTTGTTGTATTAACTTTTGATAATGTTCATACTTTTCCGTTTGAACAGTTAATTCATGTACACACTGCTCGTAAGATTGATCGATAACGGCCAATCTTTCCGTTGCTAACGTTAATCGTTCTTGTAATGTTCTTGTGGTTTCAGCACGATTTTTATGCTGTTCAGCTAACAGATTTTGTTTACCGGTTAATTTTTCAATTTGCTGAATATGCGATAGTAAGTCTGCCTGATACGCTTGTTGTTCTTGATTTAGTGCAATGCGTTGTTCCCTAAGCTTTTCAATTGCTTTCTTTTTATCCTGAACAAGCGCTTTTTGTCGTTCATAAGCGGCTTGATTTGTCGTTATACTGGTCGCTAATTGATCTTTTTCTTGATACCAATCCAATAATTCTAAAACAATTCGTGATTGATCCAATTTATCATAAGATGCTTTTGTTGCAATATAATCCTGTGCTTTAGCGGATTCTTGGGCTAATGGCTCTACACGATCTTGTAACTCATTTAAAATATCAGCAACACGTGTTAAATTATCATGAACATCAACTAGCTCTTTTTTGGCTTTGTCTTTATTTTGCTTATACTTATAGACACCCGCAACATCTTCGATAATACTTCGACGTTCAATCGGCTTTTCACTAAAAATGCTTTCTACACGTCCTTGCGAGATAATTGAAAAACTTTCACGTCCTAAACCAGAGTCCATAAATAATTCATGAACATCTTTTAGTCTGACATTAACACCATTAATTTGATAGTTTGAATCTCCATTACGATAAAGGCGCCTCGTAATTGTAATTTCTGAATATTCTGAATGCAAGTAATGATCAGTATTATCAAATGTTATTGCGACTTCAGCCCGATTTAATGGGGCACGTTGTGTCGTACCACCAAAAATGACATCCGCCATTTTATCACCACGTAGCCCTTTAGCAGACTGTTCTCCCATGACCCAACGAATCGCCTCAATAATGTTTGACTTTCCTGATCCATTGGGACCAATAACCCCGGTAATTCCTGGCATAAATTCAATTTTGGTTCGTTCGGCAAACGACTTAAAGCCAGTTATTTCCAAAGTTTTTAATTTCATTTTATCTTCCTAATCGTTCATTAAAGCTTGGTAAGCTTTTCGTGCAGCCATTTTTTCTGCATCTTTGGTAGACTTACCAGTACCAGTCGCTAATGGCTCATTATCAACAGCCACTTGCACGGTAAAAATTTGTTCATTATTTGAAACAGCTTGTTCATCTAACTTAGTATAAGTAATTTTTACAGAACCATCTCGTTGTAAATATTCTTGTAACTTTGATTTATAATCAATAAATTGATCATAGAAACCTTCATCAATCTTTACAAACATAATGTCTTCTAAGAACTGCATGACCGTTTCTTGTCCTTGGTCTAAGAATAAAGCACCAATAAAGGCTTCCCATAAATCTTCTAATAGAGAATCACGATTACGTGCCCCTGATAACTCTTCTCCACGTCCTAATTGCACATAACGATCTAGATGCAACTCACGTGACAAAGCTGCGAATGCTCTTGTCTGGACCATTGAAATTCTCAACTCTGTCAATCGACCTTCATCCCAATTTGGAAAACGTTTGAATAAGTAAACTGCGGTTGATTGTTGCATGACCGCGTCTCCTAAAAATTCAAGTCGTTGGTAGTCACTACCCGTATAATCAGGATGTTCATTAATATAATTAGCTTGCGTCAATGCTTCTTCTAATAGTTTAATATTATTAAAATGAATATGATGATCCGCTTCTAAATCTTGTTGTAGTTGTTTAAACATAGTCCTACCTTCTTTTTTATATACACTACTCTATTATACCAGACCATTATATTTCTATATTGGTTTTTAGGTAGAAATTAACAAAAAATGAGGGTTGCTTGGCCACAACCCTCATTCTTTTTATTTACTTAGTATGTGAAGCAATATAATCAACAGTATTATTAACTGTAATTAATTGTTCAGCGTCTTCATCTGAAATTTCAGCACCAAATTCGTCTTCCATTTCAAGTACTAGTTCAACAAAATCAATTGAATCAGCATCAATGTCCTTTGTAAAGTTAGTTTCACCTGTTACTTTAGCTGGGTCCAATTCAAAATGATCAGCAACTAATGTGATTACTTTATCCAAAATTTCTTGTCGTTCCATTATTATATTACTTCCTCTTCTAAAAATGATATTTTTATATTTAATAATCAAGTTATTCTTAATCAGTTGATTTTGACAAATCAGCCTTATGTTCAGCAACAAACTTTTGGGTCTTCGTTACTAAATCTGTTTCTAACATCGTGTGTATTTGTTTCATTGTATTAGCTACTGCACTAGGCCCCGCTGAACCATGTGTCTTAACAACTGGCGCCTTAACACCAATCACAACTGCACCACCATGTTGTGAGTAGTCAAGTTGTGATTGAATTTCTTTCATTGCAGGCTTCAACATTAAACCGGCGACTTTTGTTTTCACATTACCTTCTAAAATAGCATGCTTAATCAAGCGTAGCATTGATAGCGCAGTTCCTTCTGTAGCTTTTAATGCAGCATTACCTGAAAAGCCATCTGCAACAACGACATCTGCTGGTCCTTGTAAAATGTCACGTGATTCTACATTGCCAACAAAATTAATATATTGCTTTTCACCACCATGCTTAAGTAATTGATGCGCTTCTTTATGAACTGCGTCTCCTTTGTCCTCTTCAGTACCATTATTTAACAAACCAACCCGTGGATTTGTTAAGCCAAGGACTTCTTGCGCATAAAACGATCCTAAAATACCATATTGATATAGATGAGTTGGTCTATTTTCAGCATTAGCACCAACATCCATCATGGCGAAAGCATCATTTGGACCATCTAAAGCTGGTAAGACAGTCAATAAAGCTGGACGATCAATACCGCGAATACGTCCTACAGTAAAAATACCCACTGCTAATAACGCACCTGTATTTCCAGCGGAGAAAATCGCATCAGCAATACCATCTTTTACAGCTTGTGCTGCCATAACTAATGAACTTTGCTTTTTACGGCGAATAGCTTTGACTGGTTCTTCACCCATTTCAATTATTTCATCTGATTGGACTAAAGTTAAGCGTGTTGCATCTTTCACCAATGGCTTAACTTTATCAAGTTGACCAAATAGCAAGAATTCAGTATCCGGCATATTATCACGTGCCTGTTCAATACCTGCTACAATCGCTTCTGGGGCATTATCACCGCCCATTGCATCAACAGCAATCTTATACATAATTAACTCCCTCACGGATTTACATAGACTTTTTTTATAATTGCAATACTATAAAATGTACCACATTTTAGTAATTTGGTAAAAACTTAAATACTATTTTAATCAAAATTACGATAACGATCCATCGTTTCTGACAACATTTCTGCTAAGGCTGTCATATCCGGTGACTTATCCCAATCGGGATTAGCAACAATTTCAATCGCTTCTTCTTGTGCAATATTCATCATTGTTAAATCAGCAATTGGATCGCCAACTCTAAATTCTGGCACACCTGATTGTCGATTTCCTAAAACATCACCTGCACCGCGTAATTCTAAATCTTTTTGAGCTAACACAAATCCATCCGTGGTAGCAACCATTGCTTCCATGCGATCAATACCATATTGCGTCTTAGGATCACTTACTAAAAACGTATAGGCTTGGCGAGAACCACGGCCAACACGGCCACGCAACTGATGCAGTTGTGACAATCCAAAACGATCGGCATCTAAAATCATCATGACCGTTGCATTGGGTACATCCACGCCAACTTCAATCACCGTGGTAGCAACCAATACTTGAAATTCATTGGCCTTAAATGCACTCATAATTGTTTCTTTTTCATCATTTGAAAGACGACCGTGTAAAAGACCAACTCTAAAATCAGGGGCAAAATATGCGGATAACTCTTCATAAACAGCTTGCGCATTTTGCACATCCAACGTTTCTGATTCTTCAATTAGCGGTGTTACCACATAAGCTTGCACACCACTAGTAAGTTGCTCTTTGATAAAACTAATTGCTTTGTCAAATTGATTATGGCGTAACCAATAAGTCTTTGTTTGTTTACGACCGGCTGGTAATTGATCAATGATTGAAACATCCATCTCGCCATACGCTGTAATTGCCAACGTTCTTGGGATAGGCGTTGCTGTCATAGCTAAAATATCCGGATTGATTCCAACATTCCGTAATGCCGCTCTTTGTTGGACACCAAAACGATGCTGTTCATCAATGACTGCTAGCCCTAAATTATGAAACGCAATATCTGGTTGAATTAGTGCATGTGTTCCAATAATAATATCAATATCACCAGCTACCAAATCATCTAATATTTGGCGACGGGCTGCTGCTTTTGTGGAACCTGTTAATAATTCTACACGCACTTCGTTTGGATCAAAAAAATTGCCAATTGTTTGGGCATGTTGTTGTGCCAATATTTCTGTTGGTGCCATCAAAGTTGCTTGCATGCCTGCAGTAATAGCTGCGTACATCGCTAAAACTGCGACAACAGTTTTACCAGACCCCACATCACCTTGTAATAACCTATTCATATGTACTGGTCGACGCATGTCACGAACAATTTCATTAACAACTTTCTTCTGTGCAGCTGTCAATTCAAACGGTAATTTTTTGATAAAAGCCTTTAATTTATCATTGTCATAATTAACTGAGCGTCCTTGATTATGACGGTCCATCTGTTTAATCACTTGTAACCGCATTTGAAAAATAAAAAATTCCATAAATGAAGCTGTTCTGCGAGCAGCTGCAGCGACTTGTTCATCGGTTGGGACATGCATCCCAAATACAGTATCATGGTAGTTCATTAAGCGATAGCGTTTTCTTAAATCATCTGGCACAATTTCTTGTGACAATTGCTCTTTATACTTTCCTAAGGCTTGTAAAATTAAATCCTTAATAGTCACTGCTTTAATTTCTTTAGATGACGGATAAATGGCTTCTAATTCATCTTCACTATTTTTAGGCATCATCTTAATTGCAGCTAAACTTTGACGTGTTCTACTGTATGTACCATAAATCGCAACTTCATCACCAACATCAATATTTTTACCAATCCAGGGCTGATTAAAAAAAGAAATTTGAATCGTATCATGTTCAATTGTCATCCTAAAATTTAAGCGTGTTTTTTTTAAACCCATTCGACTAATCACGGGTGGCGATGTTACAACGCCCTTAAATGTCACTTTCTCACCATCTAATGTTTGTGATGGCAATTTTTGCGCTAAGTCATTATAACGACGTGGATAGTAAGTCAGTAAATCACTAACAGTAAAGACACCTAATTTATTTAAAGCTTTTTCTCGTTTTGGACCGACACCTGATAATTCTGCAATACTATCAAGTAAACTAGGCATACTTTTCTCCGATCATCTATTAAAACGAATAAAAGATCCTTAGTAGCTAAGCACTAAAGACCTTTTCTTAATTCTGACATGCTTTTGTAGCTCATTCATGTCAATGTGCTAACCCACGTTAGAACTTTATTCAACTGAAATCAAAATTGGATATAGTGGTTGACCACCATCATGGATTTCAAATTCTAATTCGTCATCCAATGATTCACCAACTTGTTGTAATGCTTGCGCGTCAGCAATCGTTGCATCCTGACCATAATAAATCGTCACCAGCTCTGATTCTTCATCAGTCATTTTTTCAAGTAACTCTGCAGCTGCTTGATTAATGTTAGCATCTGGTACTGCAACAACAATCTCACCATCTAATAACCCAATAGCATCACCAGTTTGAATAGCCAAGCCGTTAATAGTTGTGCTACGAACTGATGTCGTAACAGAACCAGACTTTACATCAGCCAACGCATTCTGCATCGATACCACATTTTCTTCAAGTGATTTCATCTGATCGTAACCCAAGACTAGCGCTGTTAGACCTTGTTGTATCGTCTTTGTTTTAACCACCTTAACTGGTATATCTGCTAACTCAACTGCTTGTTCAGCAGCCATCACGATGTTACCATCGTTTGGCAAAATAATAGCTGAGGTTGCACGACTATCAGTAATGGCTTTCAACAAATCTTGAGTTGAAGGCGCTTGTTGACTATCAATAATCACAGTAGCACCAGTCGAAGCAAAAATTTCTTTAATTCCTTCACCAGCAGCTGTTGTAATCACTGCAATTTCAGGTGCCTGTGTTTCTGTTTGTGCTGTATGATTTTGAGATTTTTGCTCAGCGGCAACAGTTGCTGCTTCTACTTGTTGATCACGCATATTATCAACTTTCGCCTTACGAAGTGAACCAAATTGCGTTCCCCAGTTAATCACATTACCTGGATCCTCAGTGTGCACATGCACTTTAACAACATCATCATCATTGATAACCAATAATGAATCACCTAACTTAGCTAAATGGTCATAAAAAGTATCATAATCAAATTTTTGATTGTATGTTGTCCCTTTGGCAATGTCTACCATAATTTCAGTACAGTAACCATAAGTAATGTCATCAGGATTTAATTCACCTTGTACACCTGCATTATGTAATGATAGAACCATTGCATCTAAATTGGCATTATCTAGCTCAGTCTTAACTTCTTGCCCTGATAAAACAGCATAAAATGCACTCAAAACAATCACTAACCCTTGACCACCTGAGTCAACAACGCCAACTTCTTTTAATACTGGTAATAAATCAGGCGTTGAGGCCAAAGCCTTTTCAGCTGCTGCCAAAGCATCTGCCATAACTTGGGTTGCATCATCAGAGCTTTTAGCGGTACGATTTGCCGCTGCGGCTGCCTCACGAATAACTGTTAGAATAGTTCCTTCAGTAGGCTTCATAACCGCCTTATAAGCCGTCTCAGCCCCACCCATTAGTGCATCTGCTAAATCACGTGCTGATAAGGTTTCTTTATCTGCAATTTTAGCAGCAAAACCACGAAATATTTGTGACAAGATAACCCCAGAATTGCCACGGGCTCCCATCAATAGACCCTTAGCAGTTGCTTTAGCTAACTGACCAAGGTGCGTATTCGCTTCGTTTCGCTCGTATTCAGCACCACTTGCCATTGACAACGTCATGTTTGTACCGGTATCACCATCGGGAACCGGGAAAACATTTAATTTATTAATTTTTTCCGCATTATTTTTTAACGCATCAGCTGCTGCGTTAACCATTTTACCAAATTCAACATTAGTAATTGTCGTTACAACTTCCACCGTATTCAACTCCTTATAACCAGGCTAATCTCCTAGTATACGCACACCTTGAACCGTTACATTAACACTGCTAGCAACAATGCCTAACATCACATTCAAATCATTTTTCACACGTGCTTGTACACTTTTTGAAATTTCGGAAATCTTCAAGCCATACCCAACAATAATATGAACATCTACTGTGACGCCACCATCTTGTTGACGAACAACCACGCCCTTTGAGAAGCTATCACCATTTAATATTTGATTTACACCATCACGCAATGGATTTTGGCTTGCCATACCAACAACACCATAATTATCAGTTACAGCACCACCAACAATTGTTGCGATGACATCATTTTCAATTTCAATTGCACCTTGTGCTGTTTGGATCTTCACTGCCATTAGAATGACCTCCATATTAAGCTATATATTATTTTACCACATGTGCTGATCATTTAATTTATCTATGAACCATCACAATCATGTTTATTAATATACAAATGCTAGGTAAAGAAAAAAGCTACCAAACGGTAGCTTTAAATTCTTATACACGCTCAATTGAACCGTTCTTCAAACCAGCCTTCAAAGTACGAGCTGATAGGTACACCTTCTTAGGTGCTGAACCGTTAATCTTAACCGTCACTTTTTGCAAGTTTGGCTTCCAGCTACGACGACTTGAGTTAAGGGCGTGTGAACGTTGGTTACCGAAACGAGTACGCTTTCCATTGACTGCATCAACTGCCATATGTTTACCCTCCAATCTTAAGCTCTTTTAATTCAGTGCTTTTATTTACTTGAATAATAATACCAAACCCTTGCACAATAAGCAAGGGTTTTGTGTAAAGTATTTTTACTTTACACTTTTATTGCTCCGCAGTTTGACCAATTAAGTCTCGACTTTGTATCACTGCGACAATACCACTTTCGAACGAGAAATGATTTTCATTCCCCACAAATTCATTAGATGAGAAGGAAAATGGATTACCTGACCAATCTATTAGCTGGTACTTTTCATCAACTAATGTCAAACCAGTAACAGGTGTTAATGGCATAAAGCCAAGATATTTCATATCTGGATCTTTCATAATTTTATGCTCTCCAGGTAAATAAAAATCAATTCGATTAATCCGATCAATAATCGTGACTTTTTGAACAATATTTTCAAACCTAGTTTGTGTAAAAATCCAAATATTAGATAGTAATTGATCAATCCGGCCACCTGTCGCACCATAAATTTCAATTTTATCAGGATTATATTGTTCTTGAATTAAAGTTAATAATAATTCAGTATCTGTATCATCTTTTTCAGGCTTTACACTAACAATATTAGGCAATTTTTCAATAACATCTCGCCGTTCTTTTAATGTAACAGAGTCAAAATCACCAACTGTCAAAATTGGTGTTTGTCCCAACGCCAACAAGCGTAACGACCCTCGATCTGCAGCAGCCCAAGGGCCTGATAATCGGCCAGCTTTTAAGCTATCAGGCCATTCAGAAATTGGACCACCAACTAACAAACGTATGCGTTCCATCAATCCGTGGTAACCGCCTTCAAGCGGGCGATTTTAGCGGCTGGATCTACTTTATCATAAACATATGAACCGGCTACTGCAACTGTTGCGCCAGCTTCGTATGCTAACTTAGTCGTTTCATCATTAGCACCACCATCGATTTCAATATCAAAATCGTAGCCCTTTTCTGCTTTAATTTTTGCCAATGTTGCAATTTTATCAATTGTTTCAGGCAAAAACTTTTGACCACCAAAACCTGGATTAACAGTCATAATTAATACTTGATCAACCATGTGTAGCACAGGCTCAATCAAAGAGACTGCTGTACCCGGATTAATAACAACTTCTGCTTTAATACCATGCCCTTTAATTTGTTGCAAAGCACGATGGATATGATTTGTAGCTTCATAATGCACACCAATAATATCAGCACCTGCCTGGGCAAATTCATCAATATAACGTTCAGGATCAACGGCCATTAAATGTACATCTAAAATCATCTTAGTTTTTGGGCGCAATGCTTTTACCCAATTAGGACCATATGCAATTGATGGCACAAACAACCCATCCATCACATCAATGTGTAACAATTCTGCCCCAGCTTCTTCAACTGTATGGACATCACGTTCCAAGTTCAAATAATCTGCAGCTAAAATTGATGGTGCTACCTTAATTGTCATAACTATTTCCCTCTTTAATGTATTATTTAATGTTTTTTATCATGTTTATTATAAACCGGGCGACGACCTGCAATCAAATCATAGAACAATTTATAATTATCATAACGTGATGCCATAATTTTTCCCTGAGAAACTGCTTCTTTAACAGCACAATTGGGTTCATTTAGATGAACACAACCTCTAAACCGACAATTACGAGCATAATCGTTTAGTTCACGGAAATATTGCCCCAATTCACGAGCAGGCATATCGAAAACTTCAAATGCTGAAAAGCCAGGTGTATCAGCAACTAAACCGCCATATAATTCAATTAAAGAAACCTGACGTGTCGTATGTTTTCCACGACTTAATGCTTGCGATACTTCTCCCGTTGCCAAGTTAAGTTCTGGTGAAAGATGATTTAACAAAGTACTTTTTCCGGCCCCAGTTTGTCCCATTAAAACCGTTAGTTTATCTGCTAAGAGTTTTTTAACAGTTTTTAAACTTGTCTGATCAAAAGCCTCATCAGGCCAAACAACTTGGTAACCAATTTCTCGATAACCAGCAACAATATCTGCAAATGAAGCCATCTCTGCTTTAGTTAATAGATCTGTTTTTGTGAAATAAATAACTGGTTCAATATTTTTTTCTTCTAAAGCAACTAATTGACGATCTAACAAATTGCTTGACCAATCTGGCATTTTAACCGCTGTCACAACAATAACTTGATCAACATTTGCGACCGGTGGTCTCACAATACTATTTCGACGTTGATCAATTGCTAAGATATAACCTTCTTTAGATGTCTGGGCACTAAACGTTACCCAATCACCAACTAATGGTTTTAAATCTTTTTTACGGAAATTGCCACGTGCTCGTGTACGAAACAAAGTACCTTCAGCCGTTAAAACATCATAAAAGCCAGCTAATGCCAACTGAATTTGTCCATGGTATTCTGCCATCAATTCTCCTATCTAAATATGGTTAATCATCATCTGAATCTACAGAACTTGATGATTGTGACACTGGTGGTGTTGATGTACTGTGCTCTTCGTTCGCACTGGTTGTCTCACTTGACCCACTGCTTTGTGAAGATTCACTGGATTGCGCTGGCTTCTCATCGTCGTCATCATCCGATACACTCGATGAAGTCGATGCCGAGTTTGACGAATCCTGTCTAGATTCTGAAGGTCTTTCTTCAACAGAACTTGACGTAACAGCTGGACCTTTTGACAAAGTCACTAACATTGTCTCATTCTTTGAAACTTTAATTCCAGGCGCAATTGATTGTGACACAACTTTTCCTCTTGTAATGCTATTAGAATTAACACTATCAAAATTAATCATTACACCATTATTTTGTGCCCATACTAAAACTGCATTTTGTGATTTACCTGTAAAGTCAGGAACCGTATGTTTCTTTGGCCCCTTTGAAACACTAAATTTCACCTTTGTTTTATTAGGTAAAACCCGATCTTCAGCATTAATATTTTGTTCAACAATATAGCCCTTAGGCACGGTATCATCTGCAATTTTCTTTTGGGATACTTTATACCCCTTATCTTCTAATTGTTCACGGACGGAACTATATTTTTCATTCACATAATCGCCAAATCTTACTTTTGCTGACCCCTTTGATACAACTAAGTTAATCACTGTATTAACTGGCACAGCCTTATTACGTGTAGGATCGGTTTTAACAACCTTCCCTTGCTCAATTGTATCAGAACGTGTTTCAGTAATGTCGCCAACCTTTAAGCCATCTTCTTTAATGGTCTTTATAGCATTTGCTTGTGTCATTCCTTTTACATCAGACACATGTACCTTGTCTGGTTGCATGGCACCGTAGATAAAAAAGCCAACTAATAACGCTACAATCAAAATGATTACACCTAAGAAATAGCGACGCTTTTTCCTGTTGGGTTTGGGCTTAGGTGTTACTTTAGCAGACGTTGTTTGTGATTTTAACGGTGTTTGTTCAGCTGTTGCTTTTACCTCATTTGTACTTGTCTGGATTGGTTGTTGATTAGCCTTAGATTGAATATCTGCGAGTGGAATAATTTTAGTCACTGTATTATCTTCTGACGTTATATCCGAATCATGCCACCTAGGCTCGTTAATGCGATTGGCTGATAAGGCTGTTGCAAGATCTTCTGACATAGCTTGTGCAGAAGCATAGCGACTCATTGGATTTTTAGCTGTTGCTTTAAAAATAACATTTTCCAAAGCTTGGGGTACACGTGGATCAACATCACGGACCGATGGCATTGGACTTTGCGTATGTTTCACTGCAATGGCAACAGCAGTCTCACCGTCAAAGGGAACATGACCTGTAATCATTTCAAAAAGCATAATGCCTAGTGAATAAATGTCACTACGATTTGATGCAACATCTCCACGTACTTGTTCAGGAGACATATAATGGACGGATCCAATAGCCGTATTAGTCTGCGTCATCCCAAATGAACTTTGCGCTCTAGCGATGCCGAAATCAGAAATTTTTGCTTCACCATCATTACTAATTAAAATATTTTGGGGCTTTAAATCCCGATGGATAATACCTGCTTGATGCGCTACAGCTATTCCAGCTAAAATTTCACGCATAATATCAATTATGCGACTAACCGGAATGGGCCAGTTCTGTGCAATATAACGTTTTAAATCCATCCCCGCAACAAACTCAGTTACCAAATATTGGGAACCACCCTCTTCACCATAGTCATACACTTCAATAATATTTGGATGTAATATTGATGACGTAGCTTCAATTTCATTACTAAAACGACGCCGTGTTTTTTCATCATCTTGCATATCAAAGCGCATTAATTTTAACGAGACATCCCGATCTAAAATAATATCATGTGCTTGATAGACATTGGCCATGCCACCCTCACCAAGTGATTTGATAATGCGATAACGTTCACCAATTAATTGATTTTTTCGCATTAGTTAACCTCACTTTCTTGATGACCAATCAGCACAGTAACATTGTCTGATCCACCTGTCTCATTGGTTAGGGTAATTAATTGTGTTACTGCCTGCGAAATTTCAGGTGCAGCCAAAATTATTTGTAGTATTTCTTCATCACTAATATGTTTGGGCATACCATCCGTAGTCATTAAAATATAATCATCCGGCTGAATACTAATTGCAAACAAATCAGCTTTTGAATCTTCTGTTACACCTAACTGTCTTGTAATTAAATGACGTCCTGGATGTGTAACTGCTTCATCTTGTGTGATAGCACCCTCTTGTAGTAATTCGTTCGCTAAATTATGATCTGTTGTTAATTGGCGCATTTGTTTTTGACGAATCACATAAGCTCTGGAATCACCAATATTGGCAACAACCATCTCATTAGCAAAAATGACCGCAACAACCAAAGTTGTCGCCATCCCATTTAAAGTATGATAACGCTGTGCCGTTTGAACAATTGTGTCATTTTCACTATTAATATGATTAACCAACCACTGTTTGGCATCATCTACTGTGGTAATACGAGCCTGTTCCCACTGATTACCAATATGTGATACTGCCATCGTAGCTGCGACATCACCACCGTTTTGACCACCAACACCATCAGCAACAATGGCAAGTTGGATTCCCGATTGATTAATAAAAACACTAACATAATCTTGGTTGTCGGTGCGCATGCGCCCAGTATCAGATGCATAGGCAATTTTCATATTTTATCATCCCTTCATAAATACACTAGTTACCTTTTATTGCTTAACTAATGTTGCGACGAAAAAACCATCAGAGCCAAAATCATCTGGATAGATGTGTAACATACCACGTTCATCTAACACATCTAAGTCTAATGATGTCTGTGTCGGCACTAACTTAAAATCATTATGATCCGCCAAAAATGCGTCGATAACATCTTCATTTTCAGGCTTTAATATGGTACATGTACCATAAACTAGTCGACCACCTTTTTTTAGTTTACTTGCCACGGCATCCAAAATAGCTTTTTGAATTTTTTGTAATTGATAACTATCATCAAGTGACTTTTCGTAACGAATTTCAGGCTTGCGTCTCAATAATCCAAAACCTGAACATGGTGCGTCCACTAAAATACGATCAAAGGTTTCATCCGCAAATTTTTCATCTACTTTTCGTGCATCTAAAACTTGTGTTTCAATACGATCAGCAACATGTAGTCGCAAAGCATTTTCTTTAATTAATTTAGCTTTATGCTCATGAATATCTAAAGCTGTTACCTTACCACCTTGGGTTGCATCTAAATATGTTGCTATTTGCGTTGTTTTACCACCCGGTGCAGCTGCTGCATCTAATACATAATCAGTTGGTGTCACTGCCAAACTTGGCACCATCAGCATGGCCGATTCATCTTGCAATGTTAATAATCCATCTTTAAACAATTGTGAACTTGCAACGTGTCCACCTGAAACCAATAATGCATCAGGCGTTACCTGCGATGGTTCAACATTAAAACCTGCTGCTTCCAACAGATCGGTAACCTCAGAAATTGTGGTAACGGCATGGTTAACCCGAACTGATTGTGCCGGTGATTCGTTAATTGCACTGGCAATGGCGACTGTTTTTTCCCATCCCAATTGATCTTGTAATGTTTGAATCAGCCACAATGGCAATGATGCTTGTATAGATAATTGTTCAACCGGATCATCAATGCTTTTAATGTCTGGTAGGCCTTGCCGTTGAACAGCATGTAAAACACCCGTAACAAACTTACGAATACCATCATGTCCTCGCCGCTTTGCGATGTTAATAGCCTCATCAAAAATAGCATGGTCTGGAATTTTATCTAAATATTGCATTTGGTATAAAGAAATAAACAATAATTCACGTACCCATGGGTTCAACTTCTGTGGTCGTTTAACAAAAGGTGTCAACCAATATTCGAGTGTTAGCCGGTGTTGAATCACACCGTAAACCATTGTTGTCATTAAATGAACATTTTTTTCTGATAAATTAGCTTGTTTAATAACACTATTTAATTGCAAATTAGAATATGCACCATTGTTAACTTTTTCTAGTACACGCACAGCTAATGCACGCGAATTAGTTTGCTCCCAATTCGCAATTTTTTGATTCGTTTTATTACTCATGTGTAATTACTTGATCTCCTTGTGCAAATTTAGCATGACCATTTAAATAGGCTGTAATTGCCATTTTAGGTTTTCCAGCTGGTTGCAGCTCATCAATAGCAATTACCTTACCATCTCCTGTAGCTAACCATAAATCATGCTTACCTTTTTTTACCACCGTTCCTGGTAAAGCAGTTGTCGTTTCATCAACCAAATGTGTTTGATGAATTTTTGTCCGCACGCCATTAATCGTCGTATGTGCAATTGGGAACGGGTTTAATCCTCGAACATGATTGTGAATCATTTGGGCTGATTTTGTAAAATCTAATATTTCTTCTTCCGGCTTAATATTTGGTGAAAATGTGACTTCATCTGGATCTTGTGCAACTGGTTTAATTCTACCAGCAATCAAATCAGGCAAAGTCTCTAATAGTAAGTCACGACCCAAATCACTTAATTTATCAAATAAAATACCTGTATTATCAGTTGATAAAATTGGTAACTCTTTTTGTGCAATAATGTCACCAGCATCCATGGCTTTAACCATATACATAATTGTGACACCTGTTTTATCGTCACCATTTAAAACAGCATAATGGATTGGTGCACCCCCACGATACTTTGGCAACAGCGATGCATGTACGTTAATTGCTGCAATCTGAGCCGCATCTAATAGTTTTGTTGGCAAAAATTGTCCATATGCTGCTGTAATAATTAAGTCTGGGGCTAAATCAATAATTTGCTGCATTTCATTTGAACCAGATAATTTATTAGGTTGCAAAACAGGAATACCTGCTTTAACAGCAACTTCTTTAACAGGTGTAGGTGTTAAAATATGCTTACGTCCAACTGGACGATCTGGTTGCGTTAAAACTGCCTGTACATCATAATCTGGATTGTCGACTAGGCTTTTTAAAATTGGGACTGAAAAATTAGGGGTCCCCATGAAAACGATACTTGTCATTTTTTAACTCCTCTATTTATATGTATGATAATACCATTTAATTAATGGTTATTATCTAAATGCCTTTAAATAAAATTAGTTGGTTCACGATCAATCATAATTGTGACACCTTGTCGTTGCAATTGTTGTCCTTTATGCATTAATTCTGTTAATGCTTGCATTAAATGTTGATCAAACCGATATTTGATAACCACACGATAATAGTATTTGTTTTTTATACGTGAAATCGTACTAGGTGCAGGGCCTAACATAATCGTGTCTTTTTCTACAATATTTTTTAACCAGTTAGTTGTTTCAAATGCAAACTTAGCTGCTTGATCAACTTGTTCATGCGCAAATTTAATTTGGACCGTAAAATAGTATGGCGTGTAGTGCCAAGCATGCCGGAGTGCCATTTCTTGATGATAAAAGCCCTCATAATCTTGATTTTTGGCTAACTGAATAGCATAATGCTCTGGATTAAAGGTCTGCAAAATGACATTACCCGGTTTTTGTGCACGACCTGCACGACCTGAAACTTGTGTTAATAACTGAAAGGTTCGTTCAGAAGCTCTAAAATCTGGTAAAGTCAAAGTGGTATCGGCATTTAAAATTCCTACTAACGTGACGTTTGGAAAATCCAATCCCTTTGCAATCATTTGTGTTCCCAAAAGAATATCAGCTTCCTGATTACCAAATGCTGTCAACATTTTATCAACGGCCCCTTTTTTACGAGTGGTATCAACATCCATTCTTAATACACGAGCTTGCGGTAATACTTCTTTTAAATGTTCAACAACTTTTTGTGTACCTGTTCCAAATTGTCGAATTCGTTTAGAACCACAAATTTTACATTGATGTGGTATTAATTCATTATAACCACAATAATGGCAAATCAAGCGACCAACATCTTTATGAACCGTTAAAGCAACATCACAATTGACACATCTGGGTGTGTACCCACAATCACGACAAATAATAAAATTAGCATAACCACGTCGATTTAACATTAATACAATTTGTTCTTGTTGATCTAATTTTTCCTGCATACTATCTAATAATTGTGGTGAAAAAACATCGTCGTTATTATATTTTATAGACTCTCGCATATCAACAATCTCAGTAGTTGGTAATACACTCTGTGTCGCTCTCTTGGTTAATGATAAAAGCTGATACACCCCTTTTTGTGCTCGTGCACGACTTTCCAGTGATGGCGTTGCAGATCCTAATAACAGGGTTGCACCATAATATTCGACACGCCACTGTGCAACGTCACGCGCATGATACCGTGGATTATCATCTTGCTTATATGAAGCTTCGTGCTCCTCATCAATGATGATTAATCCAATATTGGTCAACGGTGCAAAAATTGCTGATCGTGCACCAACAACCACATGCACTTCACCACGTTGGACTCGTCGCCATTCATCATAACGTTCCCCATCTGATAGCCCAGAATGCATCACTGCCACATCGTCACCAAACCGACTTTTCACACGACGCACCATCTGAGGGGTCAATGTAATCTCTGGTACTAACATTAACGCTGTCTTACCCGCAGCTAGTGCTTTCGCAATAGATTGTAAATAAACTTCCGTTTTACCAGAACCAGTAACACCCTCCAACAAAAACGTTTGTGTTTTTGGTTGTACTATATTCGCTATTATTGCTGTATACGCCTGCTTTTGTTCATCATTTAATGGTAGTGGCTGACTAGGTTGCACCGGTGTCTGCAATTTTGGAATTCGATATGATTCCATTTGACGCTGTACCAACCATCCTTTATTTTCTGCTTGTTTAATAACAGCATAATCTAAATGGTGACGGTTAATAACATCTTTTACTGGAACAAATTTTTTAGGAGCCTGTAGTAAAAAGGTTAACATCCGTGATTGTTTTACTGCTGACGGCCTTAACCGTTCTAATTGATTTTTATAAAAATCGGCATCTTTAGTTGGTTTTAAAACATTTACCATCTTAACTTTAGCGCGATTCTTAACCAAATAACCAATTTCAATGATATGCTTTTTTTGTAGTTTTAGTAATTGCGGTAGTAGTTCGCTATCAACATTGTCGCTATCAAATGGTATTTCACCTCGATCTGCAAATAATAACGCAATCTGTGGCCAGTCGCTTAATTGATCAGGCGCCAATAATCTTAGTACTTTACCGTACTTGGCCCGCATAACATTTGGCAACATCGTTTGTAAAACACTAATTTGAAAAGCAAAGTTATATTCTGCTAACCATGATGCTAATTGCAATAACTCATCGTTTAATACGGGGGTCATTTCAACTACTTGCATAATCTCTTTTAATTGTTCTGTTTGTTGGGCGTCTTCTTTAATACCAACAACAAATCCTTGTACTAAACGATTTCCTTTTCCAAAGGGAACAACAACACGCATACCACGCCTTAAAATTTCTAACATGGGTGCTGGTATACGATAAGTATATGGTCGATTAGTTTGCATCGTTGGCACATCAACAATTACTTGCGCATACATAAATAGTTCCCCCTTTTTTAAAAAAGTTTATTCAAAAGAATAATCACATACCCCATTCTACCAGAATTAAACCTATCGTGGCTTTTAAATACTCCAAAGAAAAAGCCAGAACTTTTCAGTTCTAGCTTTAATTGTTTGTTTAGTTTGCTTGTAATGTTTGCACATCGCGAGCAATCATTAACTCTTCATTCGTAGCAACCTTCAAAACCTTGGCTGTTGAATCTTCAGATGAAATGATCACCTCATCATCACGCAATTCATTTTTCTCAGCATCTAGTTTAATACCCATAAATGCCAACCGATCAATGATTGCTTCACGTACATTAGCAGCATTTTCACCAATACCTGCAGTAAACGTCAATGCATCAACACCACCCAATTCAACATAGTATTGACCAACATAACGAACAACACGGTCGATAAACATTTCAATTGCTAACGCTGCATGGTCATTTGTGTCTTCAACTTCTTCCAAATCACGCATATCTGAAGAAAGTGATGACACACCTAACAATCCTGACTTTTTATTCAAAATATTAAGCATTTCATCATTAGATAAACCTTCACGATTTTGAATGTAATAAACAAGAGAAGGATCAACATCCCCTGTACGAGTTGCCATCGCAACACCAGCTAATGGGGTGAAGCCCATTGATGTGTCGAAAGACTTACCATCTTTAATTGCTGTAATTGATGCCCCAGCACCTAGGTGCAAAGTAATAATTTTTAGATCTTCTAATTTCTTACCAAGGATGTCAGCCGTACGTTGTGCAACGTACTTGTGTGACGTTCCGTGAGCACCATACTTACGTGCACCATACTTTGTGTAATACTCATATGGCAAAGCGTAAAGGTAGTTCTTCTTTGGCATTGATTGGTGGAACGCCGTATCAAAAACAGCAACTGACAATGCGTTAGGCAACAACTTTTGGAATACACGAATTCCCAAAGCCTCTGAAGCGTTGTGCAAAGGTGCATAATCAGCCAAACGCTCAATTTTGTTTAGTACTTCGTCGTCAACAACAACCGACTTGTTAAACCACTCCCCACCTGCAACGATACGGTGACCCACACCAGTAATTTCTGAAAAGTCTGCAATAACTTCGTGTTCTTTCAATTGTGCAAGCAAAAGATTAATTGCAGCTTCGTGATCCGCAATATCTTGTACAACTTCAAATTTTTCTCCATTATACTTCAAAGTAAAGATTGAATCGTTCATTCCAATACGTTCTACTTGTCCCTTTGCAATCACCGTTTCTGCTGGCATTTCAAATAATTGAAATTTTAGTGATGATGATCCAGCGTTAATCGCCATTGTTTTAGCCATGTACACTTATCTCCTCTTTCCTGACGGAATTCATAATTATCTTATAATGAGTATATCATAAAATAGGCCAATTCGTTAAGCCTAAGATTAACATAAACCCTTGATACTAGTGCATGTACACGTGATTTGCTTTCATCCAATCTGTCAATTCTGTCACAAAGTTTTTATTTTCAGCTTTGTCAGATAATGTCGGTGCTTTAGCCAACATGACTGGTTTTGCTTGACGGGAATCCCCCCCTGAACGTTGCAATATCAAGATTACTTTACCCATTTTAGGGTCTTTGAATAGATTATTTGGTAGTTGAAGTAAAGCTTGGAAATAGACATCATCTGTTTGTATATAACGTAACAAAGATTTACTTTGATCACTTTCAAATAAGTTTGTAGGTACCGTCAAAATAACTAACCCACCCGGTTTTACAGCAGCCACGCTTTGTTCAATTAACAAATGGTGAACAAAAGTTAATCCTTTTTCAACCCGTGTTTCATATTTCTCTGGTGCTGTTTTTGGATAATAACCAACAGGCAAATCACCAACCACGATATCAGCATCATTTTGCATAGACATTGTGACACTATCAGCTAGTGTAATATCCCACTTTTCTTCTAGTAAGGCAGCAACGCCACTCGCAACCGTTAACATCGTGTCATCATTTTCGATACCAATAGCCTCAACACTAGTACCCTTGGCTTGTAATGATTGACTGACTGTGGCCATTAAATTACCGGTTCCCAATGCTAAATCCTTAAGTGTTACGTCTGTTTTTTGACCAATAAAAGCACTTGCAATTAAAGTCACCCACATACCAATAGCATCTGGTGTTACTTGATAATTAGCCTGTAAGCCATCTTGATGAATGGTCCCCACTAATAAAAATTGTAAAACTTGACGTTTGTCAGTTTTACTTAATGCTCCAAAATCAGCTGCCGTAACATCAGCTATAACACTTTGCTTTTGCTCATTAGTCAAGCCTTCAAATTCTTCATCAGTTTGACCAAGCATCATTTCAAACAAGATAATTAAAGCTTCAATTGATGCACCATCAATGAACTCTGTTATTTTTTTTTGCGCAGCTTGTAAGCTCTTTACGCTTTTTTCAATCGCTTCATACATGTTAATTACCTCATCTTTCATACAGAGACTAGTTTAGCTAGTTTCTAACGGACTGACAAGGTGCATTAGTTACTTATTTTGGGAACCTTTACAATTAGATATTTACTAACCCTTACATAATAAATTTTATCGTCTATCATAACGACTCGTGGCAATTTATTACTTTGCGACTCAACCTGCAATTTTTTTGTCCGCCGTACATAATTAACTGCCTCATATTTATGTGACCAATAAAGATATTCTCGATCTTGCATCATTTGATAATGCATTTGGCTTCCCATCCAGAGCATTGCTGCTCCAAGCAAACTAAAACTCAATATAACGATTTGACTGAGCATGAATCCCTTACGTCGTGTATTCATTAATATAAACTTCTTCCTTAAAAACTGCATCGTTAGTAAATATTAAGGTTATTTGGTATAAATGTGGCGCAATTTTTTTAAAACCAACATGTTTAACATGTCTTAAATACGACATAAATTTACCATTATAACGATATAAGCATAGACAATACCCTCTGACGCCTAATTGATAATGAGTATTAGTCTTGGTATTGAATATCGTTAAGTCATAATCGCTAATCTCTATGACACGGTAATGCATTGCATCAATTTCTAATCGTTTTACAAATTGATTCACTAATACCTTTTGTATATCAGTCTTTTGATGCTGTTTTACTTGTTGCAATCCTTGCGATGAAATAACCAAGACAAGTAAAATACTGCTGAAAATAAGCAATGAAATCATACACTCAACTAAGGTAAAACCTCGCCTTTTAACCATGCTTGTTGTTCCTGATAATATTTTTGTTTAATTTTAGCAATCCTTACTTCATTTTGACGATCTTGTTGTTGAACCATTTCAACAACCGTTAACAAAATTGTAACTACCCCCACAATAATCGTCATGCCAACCATTGCTTCTACTAATAAAAATCCTTTACGTTGTAAAACGATACGTACCACCTCCTAATTGAAAAATTAAACTAACATATTTTTTCGTTTTTACATTAAAAAATCTAATCGTACCAGCTGTCACATATGTTTTTTTCCAACGAATTTTAGTATAGTTATCTGCTCGCCAATTAGTGGGTAACGTAATTTCTTCATCCCCAATAAAAATGGTTTGTTGTCGACTTAATATATCAAATTCAGAAAAGTACCCAAGATTCGCTTGTTGTTGCATTAACAGATACTTTTCCTGAAATTCAGTTTTTACACACTGCCAGTCACGATCTTGCTTATCGGTCACTATTATAATAGGGATTGAAATTAACAGGCCGATCATTAGGACAACAATGGTTTCAACCAACGTAACCCCTTTGCGAATCATCCTACTTGCCTTGAACAACAACGCGATCTCCCTTAATTTCAAAATGTGCTCGTCCCATTTGCTGTACTTGTGCAGACGTTAAATAACCAGAATTCATTAATGTTGATAACGTTATATCCTGTCGTTCTGTATCATTATGGGCAATTCGATACATATTTACCTGATTTTGCAAAGTATTAAATAATACTGTTTGTTGCTTTTCTTCAGCCATTTTTCGAATATTAAATACGTTTGGGTAGATCAGCACTACTAATAATCCAACAATAAATAAAGTTGTTACAACTTCAATTAATGTAAATCCTTTCCGTGTACGGACACGACGTTGCATTTTAATCATTGGATAATACCTCCCATACTTTGATACATTGGTACAAGCGTTAAATAATACATGCCAATCACAACCACACCAATTATTGCAAAACAAATCGGTTGAATGAATGTCATATATTTTTGAATAAGTTCATCAAGTAATCGAAACTTACGTTGTGCTAATATTTGGAATTCTTCACCAACTTGATATTGTGGTTGCCCACGTGTAAACAGTAACGAACATTCTTTGGGTAATAATTCTAATTCCAAAATAAATTGGTCAATGGTGCGCCCATCACTTAATGCTCGCCATGCCTTATCACCGATATAAGCTGTTAATTGATACTGTCGTGCTTGTTGCGCTCGTTTAACAATTGTCGATAGTTCCACGCCACTAGTTAACAATAATCCAAGCTGCAAGCAAATATAATACTCAACACTAAGTTTAATCACTTTACCAACCAATGGTACTTTCATTAATAGTTTTAAACGTTTATACCATGATTGTTTTTTATAATAAAAAATGCCACTTACAATACTTACAGTCCAACCTATCACCCAATAATAAGGCTTTTTTATATCTAATAATTGTAAATTAACACCCAATTGTTGCAATTCTGGTAATAAAAATATCACGAATGCCGCTAACATAAATCCTAATAAAATTAATAACACAGCTGGATACAAAAGTACTTGTCGTAATTTGCGATATTGCAATAAGCGATCACGTTCACGGTGCCCCAATGCTTGTAATAATTCTACTAAGCGCCCATGGACAGCTGCAAAGTCTAATTGCTGAATTAATTCTTGCCTGACATATGGGGTCATTACTTGTGAAAACGTTGCCCCTGCTCGCAATTCCACTAAAATTAAATGTATTTGTTGCTTTGGTATTTTTAACAATACTTGTACCATTTTTAACGCATTTTCTAAATCATAACCCACTGATAATAAATAACTTAAATTCTCAAAAAATTCCGCTTGCCTTTTGCGCTGCCACATGATTTTTTTCTTCATTTTTTAACTCCACCAATAAGTTATCAATTTTATCACCACTGGTAATTTCCAATTGTACATAAGACGATGTCGATTGATAAATCATTTTTTGATAACCCAAACCAACTAAAATTTGTTGTAAAATATCTGCTGAAATACCAAATGATCGCAATCGATACCAAATACCCGTAATTGACATAGCATGTACTGTACTTAAAATAAGGTGACCACTTAAAGCTGCTTGCGCAACAATTTGCGCCGTACTAGCATCTCGAATTTCACCAATAATCATGACATCTGGATGATGACGTAGCGCTAGTTTTAGTAATTGTTCGTAACTCATATTTGCCGCATTATTGACCTGAAGTTGTAAAAAATCTGGTGCAACCAATTCGACTGGATCTTCAATAGTTAAGACCATTTTATTTTTTAAATACTTTGAAGCAGCATGATACATCGTTGTGGTTTTACCAGAGCCCATTTGCCCTGCTAACAAAATCAAACCTTGCTGTCGTCTTAATAAATGACCTAATTCAGTCATCTGATCGGCAGGCAGCCATTGTAAAACAGCATCTTGCATATCGTAAATTAAGCGAATGACAACAGATTCACGATTTAAAAAATCCGCAACACTAGAAATTCGTAAATACAAGGACTGTTCATTTAATAAATACTGCCAACGTCCTAATTGCGGTCGACGAATTTCGCTAATATCCATACAAGCCGAAAATTTAATATGCCGAATGATAGCTTCACCACAATCAGTATTTAACTGACCAATATTTTTTAAACCATTTATTGCATAAGTTAATACCTGAAATCCTTCTTGATTTGTCAAAATATAAATGTCACTAACATGGTCACTTGCCGCTTGCTTCAATATGTCGTAAAACGTTTTTTTATTTGCACAATTTTTTAACCTCCTAACATATACAATGACGTTAGTCTGATAAAAATGTCCAAAAAAAATTTCTCAAAAGTGCTTGTACACCTTTGAGAAATTCAAATAATATTTAATTTAGCGCCATTACAACGAAATTCAAAATAAACAATATTGAAACGAACCATAAGATAATGCTAATTTCATTGAACTTACGTCTAACACTCTTAATCAAAACAAAGAAGATGAATCCAGCAGCAATACCATACGAAATTGAATATGAAAATGCCATAAACGCTGCTGTAAAGAATGCAGGAATCGCAATTTCAATGTCATCCCAATCAATCAGCTTAAATTCATTCATCATCATAATCCCCACAACAACTAGGATAGGCGCGGTTGCAGCACTAGGAATAACGTTAACTAATGGGGCAGCAATAATTGAAAATAAGAATCCAATCGCAACGACAACTGCCGTTAGACCCGTACGTCCACCAGCTTTAATACCAATTGATGCTTCAATAAAGGTTGTCGTATTTGACGTTCCAAAAATACCTGCAAACATTGTTGCAAATGTATCTGCAACTAGTCCACGATCCATTTTTGATTTAAACCCTTTATTTTCATAGAATTCTTTTTGATCTGCTGGTGAAAAAATACCAGTTGAAATACCCGTACCAATAAACGTACCGATTGCATCAAACAAACCAGAAAGGCCCATTGAAAAGACTGTTAAAATGACGATTAAAATATCTTTTGGTGACGTAAACATTGACCATAATCCATGTGAGCCTAACGCTTGCCCAAAAATAGATCCAAAGTCATGGAAAGTTGTTGAAAATGCTGATAGACCACTGATGTGTGTATTCGTAACACCCATTGGTATACCGATTAAAGTTGTTACAAATACTGAAATCAAAAAGGCACCTGGCACATTTGCAATTACTAACAAAACTAGTAATATCAAACCAATTAATGCTAGTAACACAGATGGATCAGTAAAAGAAGTTAATTGCGGTGTAGTTCCCCCATTAGCTGTTAAGGTCTCAACTACTTTAGCACCGCCACCGTCAAACGGTTTGTTATTTAAAGAAATGATATTTTGGCCATCAACTAAAAAGTTAATAAAGCCAGCATTTTTTAATCCAATATATGCAATATAAAGGCCAATTCCAGCTGCGATGGCATGCTTTAACTGCACTGGAATTGATTTAACAATCAAAGAACGTACTTTGGTTAACGTAATAATCACATCAACTAAACCAACTAAAAATACCATTCCCAATGCCTGTTGCCAAGTGTACCCTAACCCAAACACAATTGTATAGGTAAACATAGCTTGCATACCAATTGAAGGTGCTAGTGCGTAAGGTAAATTGGCAAATAACCCGGTAATTAAAGTCCCCGTTACAGCTGTTAAAATAGTTGCTAAAAACACGCCTTGACTAGGCATTCCCGTCAATGCAAGGACTGACGGATTTAAAAAGATAATATAAGCCATCGCAACAAAAGTCGTCATACCGGCAATGATTTCAGTACGTACATTTGTATTGTTTTCTGATAGCTTAAAGAAACGCTCCAACATAATAAGTTCTTCTCCCTAAAAAATCATGTCAACGTCATTTGAAAACATGACCCATCCAATAGAGAGTTTCATATCAAAACATGTCGCATATACACGATCATCCATTAATTCTCTTATGTTTAAGTCTGTGGCAAAACACGTTAACGACTTTATTCAAATAAAATTAACCATATCTCTAAATTAGAAAATAGTCAATTCTTTTCAAAAAAAAAACTTGTTTTAATAACAAGTTCTTTGTTGAATTATTCAGCTGTTGTATAAACGGCTTGAACATCTTCGTTTTCTTCAAGCTCAGAAACCAATCCTGCCAATGATTCTTGCTTATCTTCAGGCACTGCCATTGGATTTTGCGCAACCATTGTAACTTCATCGTTAACCAATACATAGCCCTTTTCTATTAGTGCATCACGTACTTCTGGAAAGGCCTTTGGCTCAGTATATATTTCAAATTGTTCATCAAATGTTTTCATATCATCTGCACCAGCATCTAACATATCTTCAAACAATTGATCTTCATCAATTTCAGTATCTTCATCACGCTCAATTTCAATGTAACCCTTACGATCAAATTGGAATGAAACTGATCCTGATGTTCCTAATTCACCACCAAAGTGCTTGAATGAAGCACGAACAGATGCAGCTGTACGGTTAGTATTATCCGTTAGAGCTTCAACTAAAACAGCAATACCAGCCGGTCCATAACCTTCATAAGTCAATTCTTGATAGTTAGCACCATCTGCACCAGAAGCTTTGTCCAAAGCACGTTGGATATTATCTTTTGGCATGTTAGCTGCTTTTGCTTTGTCAATAACCAAACGCAAACCTGAGTTTGAATCTGGATCAACACCGCCTGCTTTAGCTGCCGTGTACAAATCACGAGCTAACTTTTGGAAAATCTTACCACGCTTCGCATCTTGGGCGTTCTTACGTCCTTGGATGTTATGCCATTTACTATGTCCTGACATTTCAGAAACCCCTTTTCTATCGAAAATTTATCGTCTTATTTTACCATATAAATTAAGTGTTTGCCAGTTTTTCATTATTATTTGGCATAAAATCATATGGTGTTAATCCTTCTAAACCAATGTTTGGATCAATACTATTTTGTTCAATTATTGCCACCGTTAATACGGTATCCGTGGTCACCGGATTACTTGTCACGTCTTTATCTCGCAAATTAATTTCATCATGTTGCCTACCCACAGGCTCATTCACTTCTAAAATGTCTTGTTGTGAGCTTTTGACTGGTTGTGTATCATCTTTTTTCCCAGTCGCATATTGTAAAATACGCGCCTGTAAATTTGTATGCCGATCCACACCTAAAGTTACAACAGCTTCTTGATAGGCACTTAACTGGCCAATTAACACAAGTGACTCACTTGCGCGCGTTAGACCCGTATACAATAAATTACGTTGTAACATTCTAAAAAAAGCATCTACAAGCGGCATAATGACTAATTTATACTCAGTACCTTGTGATTTATGAATTGTTGTGGCGTAAGCTAAAGTAATGTTTTGCCAATTTTCACGCGTATAAATGACCTCACCTGTATCAAAATCAACGACCAATTTATCTTTTTTATCCGGGTTAGACTTATCCTTGGCTAATAAAACACTCGTAATATAACCAATATCACCATTAAAGACATTATTTTCTGGATCATTAGCTGTTTGCATCACTTTATCACCAACACGATAATTAAATGATTGCTTATCCTTTTTTATATTAATAGATTTTTTCTTGCTTGTTGCTGGATTAAAAATATTTTGAACAATTTCATTTAAGTGATTTACACCTGCTTGTGTCCGATACATTGGCGCCAAGATTTGCATGTCTGCAACTGAATTCCCCTTGTTTTTCCAGCTTTCAGCAATTTTTTCAACTAATTTTGGAACCGTATTAACATTAGCTGGGAAAAATGATCGATCAATTTGTTGCTCCGTAAAATCAGCTGGTAAACGTCCATTCTTGACTTCATTTGCCAACGAAATAATTGTAGATCCCTTCCCTTGACGATGGATAGTTTCTAATTCACGATAATTCAATAAACCACTCGCCAATAAGTCATAAAAAACGCGGCCCGGTCCCACAGACGGCAATTGGTCCTTATCTCCGACTAAAATAATTTGCATATCTGCTTGAACAGCTGATAACAATATTGCAAATAATTGCGTATCAACCATTGACATTTCATCAATAACTAATAAATTACCTGATATTTCTTCAATGTCAATATCATTAATATTAGCTTCACGTCCCGTAATACCTAATAAATGATGTATTGTAGTTGCCGCCATCCCAGTTGACTCTTGTAATCTTTTAGCAGCTCTACCTGTGGGCGCAGCTAAATGAATACTATCATCAATTTGATCAATTTTTAGGCCATCAGCTCGTAATAGCTTTTTCAAAGTTGCCACAACACCACTAATAATTGTAGTTTTCCCGGTTCCGGGACCACCCGTCAAAATAAATAATTGATTAGTTAACGCTGCAATAATAGCTTCTTTTTGTGTTGCATCATAAGTGAAATCGTTAGCAGCCTCTACCTCGCTTAATACGTCTACGACTTGTTTACGTGAATAAGTTGATTTACTTTGTTGTGTTAAATTAACTAAACGTTCAGCTATTTGATTTTCTGCTTCATATATTTCTTGGATGTAAAAATAACTGCCATCAACCACCACAATCCCCTCAGAGGTTAAAGTCAATAATGCTTTTTTTAGCAACTCATCTGTCACAATAGTTTGTTGCCCTTTATCTAACAACGCTTTCGCACTGCGCAATAATTCAGGTAACACCATATAAGTATCACCTGAATTAAAAGTTTTATTATTAATGGTCTCAATAACACCTGCTTTAATCCGACGCTCATCTAAAGGATCTATACCTTCTTGTAAAGCAAACTGATCGATGCGTTTGAATGATACACCGTCAATATCTCTAACCAACTGGTACGGATTATCTTTTAATATTTGCAGTGTACTCTTTTGGTATTTTTGGTATATAGCCATTGATAAAGTTGATCCGAAGCCAAAATCATTTAACGCGATAATCGCTCGTTCCATCCCATCAGCTTTAGTCAATTTATCAGTAATAACTTGTTGTAGGTCTTTTGAAATGTTTAGCTCATTTAATACATCAGCATTATCCAAAATTAATTCAATTGCGTTAACACCCAATTCGTCAACAATTTTAGTCGCTGTTGCTTTTCCAACTCCCGGGAAATTTTCACTAGATAAATATTTGACTAATCCTGAGGTCGTACTAGTTGCTTGTCGATGATAATTGTTAGCAATAAATTGTATACCGTAACGGGGGTGCTCTTTCAATTGACCAGTAAACTCATAACTAGATCCAATTTGAATATCCCCAAAGCTACCAGTAATTGTTATCTCATCATCATTGTATTCAAAATTTTTATCAGAAATTTCAAGTCGTAATACTTTATAAAACGAATCTGATGCTGAGAATAAAACTGTTTGTATTTGACCCGTTACTTGAGGAATTAAAACCATTTCATCTTCTAGCATATTATTCTGGCTTGATTCCATTCTTCTGACTCCCTAACATAATTGTGATTAATTCATCTAACCGACTAGCATCTTGTTGATATTGTTTTGAATTAATCTGCTTAGCCTTCATTAACCATGGATTGTCTTTAGGCATCGTTACTTGTGTAATCAGTCCTAGGCCAAAGTTAGCAGCATAATTTTGTTCATCTAAATGCAATACTGATTCAAAAACTTTTTTGGCATTTGACAAGTCACCCAAACTCAACCAAATATTCCCCAATAAAACTTGGATTTTTATATCATGCGCATCTTGCTGCGCAGCAGTTAAGGCAAACACTAGTGCTTGTTTAAATTTATTTTGTGCATAAAAGCTTTGCGCTTGCATCACAATAGCATCATGTTGTAATTTTTCATCAGTAATTTTATCAAAAAAAGTCGCAGCTCGTGCGTAATCAGTTGCTGTATAATAAACGTTTCCAGTTGCATATAATAACGCTTGTTGTGCTTGATTATTATCTTTAAACAATGACAAACTTTTTAGTGCTAATTCTTCGGCTGTAACCAGTTCATCAGTAACTGTTAGTAAACTTATCAAATCAACATATGCCTGCCAATGATTTGGATTTTTAGAAATATCTTGAACTAAATCTTTTATATTTTTTTGTACCTTATCATCTACATTAGACATTTGCTTTCTCCATTTATTTAAATTGTATTTAACTCACTAGCTAACTCATCTAAATAACTTGTATCATTACGCAATAATTCCGTGAAATTTTGCCCGTCCGTTGTTTCTAAAATCGAGGTACTTGTATTTCCCAAGCCACCACGATCACGTAAATGCGCAAGTGGAATATTTAACAATCCACCCATTCCTGTCGTTAAAGCTGCCCCATGACTAAAGAAGATTAAATTAACATCTGGACCACCGTACATTGTAACCGCTTCTTGAACCGCCATTTTAAAGCGTGCTTGTACTTGTGGAAATGTTTCAGCCCCCGGTACTAAAGCTGCATCAAATTTTTCGGGATGATGGCGTGACGCTTCATACATATCGGCCCAGTTTTGTTTAACCTCAAGAAAGGTTTTACCTTCCCAAATACCAAAAGAAAATTCTTTTAAGCCTTCTTGTACAGTTAACGCTGGTTTGTGATCAAGATAAGCCAAAGTCTGTTCAGCTGTATCTACTGCGCGTTTAATCGGACTCGTAAAGGCATGTTTAAAATTGACATGCTGCAAATGTTGTCCTAATTTTGTAATTTGATCAGTTGATTCTGGTAATAATGGTGAATCGCCGCCGGATCCTTGAAAACGGCCTTCAGCATTCCAGACAGTCTTTCCGTGGCGGATAAAATATAATTTCGTCATGCAGTGATTCTCCAATCAAATTTTAGGTTATTACCTTCATTATAATCAAAAAAACGATTAGAAACAAAAGTTCTAATCGTTTTACTGTTAAAATTTTATTCTAATCCTTCTGTTAAAGCTTTTGGGAAATTCTCACGTACAATTTGTGCTTCATGAGCTGATAACATTGGGAAATCTTTATCTGTCCCCAAATCAGTGTGGTACATACGATCACGAGGTGATACCTCACCCACTGCATGATCAATCTTGACTTGGTATCCATTATAATTTTGTGCATCAGCTGGTGCATCAGCTACATTCTCTAAATGTAATTGTGACACAAGCAATAAGATACGAATATCTTGGTTTAATGATGCAACCATCTTAGATTGTTCATCAGTTAGGTACAATGTTAATGCAGCTTCAGCAGGCTTACCAATTAATTTAGCATTACGAGCTACTTCTAATGCCTTATTAGTTGCATCACGAAGTGTCATGAATGCATCCCAATTAGCAAATAACTTTGTATTATCGCCCAAATCTTCAACTTCAGGCATATCAGTTAGATATGCAAAATCTTCAGTTTCATATGGTAGATACTCAAAAATTTCTTCTGCTGTATGTGGCAAAATAGGCAAAATCAATTTATCCAAAGCCACTAAAATCTTGTACAAAACAGTTTGTAATGAACGACGGACGTGTCCCTTTGGTGCTTCAACATACAAAATATCCTTAGCAAAGTCCAAATAAAATGCTGATAAATCAACATTAATGAAGTTAATCAATAGCTTATGAATTGTTTGGAAGTCATATGCATCATAGGCTGCTTTAAATTCTTCAACCAATTTATTAAAGCGTGCATAGAAATATTGATCAACAGCTGTCATATCATCATAAACGACAGTATCTTCATTAGGATTAAAGTCTGCTGTATTTGCTAACAAGAAACGCATCGTGTTACGAATCTTTCGATAAGTTTCAGAAGTTTGAGCCAAAATATCCATTGATACACGCACATCAGCTGATGTATCAACTGACGTTACCCACAAACGAATAATTTCAGCACCCATTTGCTTAATCACTTCATTTGGTTCAATCGTATTACCAATTGACTTTGACATCTTTTCACCATTACCATCCAAAGCAAATCCTTGTGAAACAACTTGCTTGTATGGTGCTTTACCAGTAACTGCAACTGACGTAATAAGTGATGAGTTAAACCAACCACGATATTGGTCAGAACCTTCCAAAACTAATGTTTCAGGAAAATCTAGCTCTGGACGTGTTGCCATTACACCTTGGTGTGAAGTACCTGAATCAAACCAAACATCCATAATATCTGTTTCTTTGGTAAATTCGCCATTTGGAGAATGTTCATTTGTATAACCATCTGGCAACAATTCTTTTGCATCACGTTCAAACCAAACTGTTGAACCATGTTCTGCAACTAAATCAGCAACATGATCAATAATTTTTGGATCAATGATTGGCGTACCATCTTCAGCATAAAAAATTGGTAATGGCACACCCCAAACACGTTGACGAGAAATAACCCAATCACCACGATCACGAATCATATTGTAAAGACGCTTCTTTCCCCATTCTGGTTTGAAAGTAACGTCATCCAAAGCATCTAAAATTTCTTGACGGAAACTATCAATTGAAGCAAACCATTGTGGTACAGCGCGGAAAATAACTGGCTTTTTTGTACGCCAATCAAATGGGTAGCTATGCGTAATTGGTTCGGATTTAACTAATGCATCGACATCACGTAATTTTTGCAAAGAAATTTCATTAGCATCTTCATAAAAAATACCTTCAAAGTCTGGCCCAGCCTCAGCTGTCAAATAGCCACGATCATCAACGTTCATAACTGGTTTAATGTCATAACGTTGACCTGTCATGAAGTCATCTTCACCAAATCCTGGTGCCGTATGTACCAATCCAGTTCCAGTATCATCAGTCACATAATCAGCCAAAACAACCAAAATATCACGATCCATATATGGATGCTTAGTGACCATATATTCAAGGTCCTTGCCTTCAAACGTAGCCAAAATATTTGGTTCTTCCCAACCAAACTTTTCAGCTAGTGAAGGCAACAATGATTCAGCAACTAAATACTTCTTTTCTGAATCAGCAAGTTGTACTTGTACATACTTAAAATCAGGATGCACAGCAAGTGCTTGTGATGCCGGCACCGTCCATGGTGTCGTTGTCCAAGCAATCATGTACGTATTTTCATCAAGTAAACCTTTACCATCTTTTACTTTTTCTGAAATAAAAGCAGATTCTGAAGTAACATCATGATACTCAATTTCAGCCATTGCCAAAGCAGATTCTGATGACCATGACCAAAAGACCGGTTTCTTGCCACGATAAATCAATTGACGCTTGGCCATGCTACCAAATACACGTAATTGTGCAGCTTCAAATTCTGGTTGTAGCGTTAAATAAGGATGATCCCAATCTGCCGAAACACCCAAACGTTTGAAATCGGCCATTTGTTTTTTAACTTGCTTGTGTGCAAATTCATCAGCCATTTTGCGCCAAATAACCGGACCAACCTTCTTACGATCCTTACCAGCCTTTGTTAATTGCTGCTCAATTGGTAAACCGTGAGTATCCCAACCAGGTACATATGGTGCGTAAAAGCCATTCATTGACTTATAACGCACAATAATATCCTTCGAAATCTTATTCATAGCGTGACCAATATGAATGTTCCCGTTTGCATATGGTGGGCCATCATGAAGCATAAATGACGGCTTCCCTTCATTCATCTTTTGGCGACGTTCATATACTTTATTTTCAAACCAAATATTTTCGCGTTGCAATTCTGTTTGTGGTAAATTACCACGCATTGGAAACTTAGTCTTACCAAGGTTTAATGTTTTCTTGATCTTCATAATTATTTCCTGTCCCTTCTTTGAGATACGTTTTTATAAATTATGACTGTAATAAAAACATCCCGCATTAGTTGCATAACTAATGCGGGACGTTTTTGTACGTGGTACCACCCGAATTCACAGTTTAAAACATCTAAACTGCCTCTTCAAAATATGTGTATTAATTTTCTGCTGATAAATATAATTCGTTACTATCTTAGGCTTTCACCGTACCCTAAGTCGCTAGTTAGAATAAATTATATCGTTTGGTCAGAAACTCTATGCTATCTATAATAGCTAATTACTTATCTTTATTCAAGAAATTTTCTGAATCTTCACTATCTTCTGGGAAAATAACGACTGTTTCAGTATCTTGATCGACTTGTGGTGTTTCTTCTTCAGTTTGTTGAGAAACCGCTGCTGCTGAAGGTTCTTGGTAGGCTGCAGGTGTTTGGAACGCATTCCACTCATCAGTTTGTACCATATCTAATTGTGCACGTAGCAAGCCCTCAATTTTAGCTTTAAAGGCACCCATTTCTTGGTCCAGACCTTCTTTTTCAGCAACCAATGATTCATTTTTAGTTTGTGAATCAGTTAATAGTGCATTAGCTTTTGCATTAGCTTCCATTACAATCTTTTGTGCTTCAGCTTGTGCTTGTTGCAAAGCAGCTTCTGCTTCTGCTTCAGTTTGCTTTTTCAAGCGATCAGCTGCTTCTTGTGCAATTAAAATTGATGAATTAACTGATTGTTTCATTTCTTCAACTTGCTTTGCATTTGCATCAGCTTCAGCTAATTGTGTCTTCAAAGTTTGATTCTCTTGTAGCAAAGAATCAAAATCATCCACAATCCGATCCAAAAAGTCAGTAACTTCTGTCTTGTCATACCACTTGTTACGACTCGTTGTAAATTCTTTTGCATGAATTTCCTGTGGGGTTAATGTCATGAGATGTCTCCAATCTATTTTTTAATTACTGCCATTGTTAAACGCCATTTATCTTTTTTCGTCAAACCATTAAGCTCATTAAGTTTTAATCGTCCATAATGCCTTACAGAAATTAAATCATTAACTGCTAAAATATAATCTGGTTTATTAATTGTTGCCCAATTTACCTTAACCAAATCATGTTCAATCATTTCTTTAGTATGGCTTCTAGAAATATTATACCCATTTGCGACAATACTATCTAGTCGTAACGAGCTAACAGTTGTATTAACCATAACCCAATCATCATTAATAACTGTCATATCATTTTCAGTAACTTTTTGAAAACGTACTTTTGTTTTACCAATGCGATCCAAGTGACTCAAAATAAATGTGCCCATTGCTTGCGTGGTACTAAAGTACCATGTCTCAGACTCACCTTTAATGATATCACCTATACTTTGCCGTGCAATACCATTATGCATCAATGTACCTAAAATTGTACTATGATGTAATACCGTGAATTTTTCTGGATATTTAATTTGAATTAACATCACCTCAAAATCAATTGCATTTGGTTCATAATAACTTGGGGCAATTAATAAACGCTTATTTTCTGCACTCGAATATCCGCCAGATTCAAATACTTTAATATCATCTTGCTGATTAACGAGTGTCGTTACAATATAAATTTCTCTTGGGTTTAAAAAATTCGTCAGAACTGGACGATACTCATCCAATACCTGACGAACCAAACCCTCCGCTACATTAAGAAACGTGGTTTCATTAGAGCGGAAATGTTGTGCTATATTATCAACCATAAATTTCTCTATATTATTGTTTGAGCAATAGCTTGCAATCCCATTTCAGCAGCTTGGAGTAAAAGCAATCCCACTAAAGGCGTGAAATCAAACATACCGACTGTTGGAATAAAACGACGCAACGGGTTTAACACTAATCCGGCAATTTTTCCTAGTAGTTGACCAAATGACGATTGTTGTGCCCCAGGTAACCAAGACATCAACACCCAAATCACAAGCACAAATTCTAATGCTCGAAGTAGCAAATTCAATAATCCAAGGATTGTTGCCATATTACCACCTATTAATTAAATTGTTGTCCAAGATTTTGAGAAATAGTGCCTGAAATCTCAAAATTATGTGGCGTTGCTAAAAAGATGCGCTCACCCACACGTTCAATCGTGCCATCAACTGCAAATGCTGTACCACCTAAATAATCTAAAATACGTTTACCAGTATTTTCATCAATTGATCCTAAATTGACAATGACTGCTTCACCACCAAGTAATTGGGTAGCAATCGTTTGCGCATCAGCATATGTACGTGGCTCATATAATGCAATCTTAGCCGGCTCACCTCTTGAACCGTCCATTTTAATAACATTTGCACGACGTTCATTTGTTGGACGAGTGGCATTGTTATTATTAGATTCAGTAAAATTAGATTTTTGCTCTTCTTGACTCTCTTCAGACTCTTCGTCCTCATAGTAGTAGTTATCTTCACCACCAAAAATATAATCTTTAAATTTAAATGCCATAACCGAACTCCTTACTTGTCGCCACGCTTCATCCAATTAAAGTAAGCTGGACGTTCAATTTCTTCATCAGCTGAACTTGATTGGGCTGGAGCCGGCTGTTGTGCAGGTTGTTGTTGCGTAGGTGCAGCTGATTGAACAGGTGCACTTTGTTGTGGTTGCACCTTATCTGTTGGTGTTCCCCAATCAGCAAATGGATCATTGTTAACCACTGGTTGTTGTGCCTGTGGTTGTTGCTTTGGTTGTTCCGGTGCTACTGATTGAAATGGACTAGCTTGTTGTGCTGAACCCAAATTAATTTCTGGACGTGGCGTTTCAGGTCGATCGATACCAGTTGCAATAACTGTCACAACAAGATCGCCTTCCATTTCCATATCAATAGTTGTACCAAAAATAATATCAACGTCAGTACCTGAAGCTTGTGCAATTGTTTCTGAAGCTTCTTGTGCTTCAAACAATGACATGTCTGCACCACCCTTAACAGATAGCAAGACATTTGTAGCACCTTCAATTTTTGCTTCTAACAATGGTGATGCAATTGCTTTACGCGTTGCTTCAGCAGCACGATTTTCACCAGATGCTGAACCAATTCCCATTAAGGCAGTTCCTTGGCCAGCCATTGCTGTCTTAACATCGGCAAAATCCAAGTTAATGATTCCAGGCTTTGTAATCAAATCTGAGATACCTGAAACACCTTGTAGCAAGACATCATCAACCATCTTAAAGGCTTCCATAATTGGCGCCTTCTTATCAACAATTTGCAACAAATTGTTGTTAGCAATAACGATTAATGTATCAACATTTTCTTTTAGCTTTGCTAGCCCTTCATTGGCTGACTTACCACGGCGAGGTCCTTCAAAAGAAAATGGACGAGTGACAACACCAATTGTCAATGCACCAGAATCTTTTGCAATCTTAGCAATCACAGGTGCTGCTCCAGTACCTGTTCCACCACCCATACCAGCAGTAACGAAGACCATATCGGCCCCTTGCAATGCTTCTGTTAGTTCTTGTTCGCTTTCCTTAGCGGCAGCTTCTCCAACTTCAGGACGCGCACCAGCACCCAATCCGCGAGTAGCTTTTGAACCGATTTGAATCTTATTTTCTGCTGAAGAACGCTCAAGAGCTTGTGCATCAGTGTTGGCAACGATAAATTCGACGCCTTCTACGCCATCAGTTACCATTTGGTTAACGGCATTACCACCACCACCACCAACTCCGATAACTTTAATTGTTGCACCATATTCTTGGTTCATGTCCATTTGAAAATCCATGTTGAACTCCTTTTTTATTAATTTATGAATTAGTCAAAGAAATCCTTAAAGAAAGTCTTGATTCGATTTTCCTTCTTAGGTTGTTCTTCATCAGTAAACTCAGTCGTTCCATCTACCTCATCTTCAGTTTGAATGTTGGCTTGTTGCACGACTTTTGGTTGTTGTTGCTTTTGTCTTAGTTTTTGCTTTGGCTTTTCAACTGTATTTTCATTTGCTAATTGTGGCATTTTATTTTGTTGTCCTAAAACAACTAATGGTAACCCATATAAAGCCTGTTTAACAATCAATTGAATAGGTGTTTGTTGCGCTGCATAATGGATTAATGCCCATGCACCAGCATAGCCTGGATGACGTAACCCAATATCATTAGGTGTAAACAATTTTGTTTGCACCTTATAGGTTGCATGAATTGCTTCAGGAATTCCCCGTAAAGCAGCACCACCACCAGTTACAATAACACCGCCAGGCATTTGAAAGGCACCGACCATGTCGAGCTTTTCACCAAGCTTACCTAATATTTGCATAACTCTTGCCTCAATAATTTGAGCAAGTAGCTGTTCTGAAATTTGTTCGGGCTCTTCAGCACTAATTTTCTTAATTACTAATTGATTGTCTTCTTGTGATAACTTCGAAATTGCAAAACCAGAATCGAGTTTTAACATATCCGCATCATGTAAGCCAAGTTCAAGAACAGCACTAATATCACGCGAAATATTATCACTTCCAGCTGGGAAAGAAGATAAGAATTTCAACTGATGTTCATGAACGACTGTTGCTGATGTTTGACCAGCTCCCATATCTAGTATGATGGTGCCAAATTCTTGCTGACCATCATCTAATAATGTCTTACTATATGCTAATGGTGCCAAAACAAAATCACGTAGTTTTAGACCAGCCTTGCTAATTGCAAGGCGCAAGTTCCCCATAACATTACGTGGTGCACTATATGCAATGCCATTCATCGTAAGACGCATTCCAACCATGTCATTGGGATCTTGAATACCATCAAAATCATCAACAACAAATTCAGTTGGTATTAACTCAACTACTTCACGATCTGCAGGTAATTGGATTTTCACTGCCTCTTGAACAGTATTAGCAACATCTTCATATGAAATATGTTGACTGTCCTTAACAGTTACAGTTCCCTTCACATGTTGAATTTGAATATTACTTGCAGGTAAACTTGCGACAACTTCAGTTATTGGTTGTTCAGTTTGTTCATTTATTTGTGCTACTGCTTGACGAATATCAGTTGCTGTTGCATCAATATCCACAACAACACCCTTCTTGACACCGTGTGAAACAGACCGACCAACCGCTACAATATTAGCTTGTTGATCTCTAACATCTGCTGCTAGCACTTTAATGGTGTTAGTCCCCACATCAAGACCAACAATTAATCCATGGTTGGCCATCTCAATTCCTCCTTTTGACTACCATACAAAATGTTCATTTTAATAAACAATTCTTTAAGAATAATACCATACTTTAGGGTCAATCTTCCAGACCTGGGCTTAGTTTTATTACTTATATGGCTTAAAATATGCGCCAACTTGTAAATCTGCTTGCCCAGCTTGATCTAATTGTGCCACCATTCCTGGATAATACTTCATTTTTTTCGATAATTCATTTGCACTAATTAGAACTTCGTTACCATCATTCATATAAATTAATAAACGCTGATTATTCTGTTTATTCGGTGACCAGACGATTTCAGATACTGCATGCCGCAAAGGCATTGATAACTTACCAAACTCTGCCAATGTTTTATGCAGTTGTTTTGCAGACGTAAACCCATCATAAAGTGGTAACCCGCCTACTTGTTGATCACTCACTTCGCGATTTAACATATCACCATTTTCTAAAATTGGATAATACTTATTACCTGCTTTAACATAGCCAACTTTTAAAATTTCATCAACTTTAATTTGCAACGTATTATTTGATTTTAGCGTTAATTTCAAATGCGCAATCTGTGGATTTTTACTTTTAGCTTCCTGACTAAAATAATCACTTTGATATAACGTGGTTAATAAAGGCTGTCCTTTTTGTAATCCTGCTGCTTTTAAAATAGCTTTATCAGATAGTTCTTGTGTCCCAACAACATCATATTTTTGGACTTGACTAGCTGGTGAAATTAAATAAATTAAACCAACCGCTACGATTAATAGGACAACAATTGTTTTAACAGCCCGCCATTCGTGTGGAAATAAAAGTTTTTTCCATTCAATTCGCCGACTATTTTTTTGATTTTTATCATCAATTTTATCGTTATTGATATTCTGATCAGTCGCTAATGCTGTTGTTTCATCTGATTGACTTGTCTTTTTTTTATTAGCTTTAACACGCCATATTTTCGGCAATTTTTTCTCTTTGCCAGACGATTTTGCCAATTTTGTCTTCGATGACCCATCGTCTCCAGATAATAGTTCATTTAAATGAGTTTGAATATCTGAAGAATTCGCATTATCTTGTTCATTATGCGGATTTTCCTTTTTCTCAGTCATCGCAATCTCCTACACTTCTCCACACGAGTCCTACTAAATGGCACTCTTGATTAGGGCAATAAATTGATCAGCTGCATCAGGAACACCCATCTTCATAGCTGCATTAGCCATAATTTGACGTTTGTTATCATCGGTCATCAATTGATCAATCGTCGCAAACAACGTTGTACCTGATAGTGAGTCTTCTGTAATCATCTCAGCTGCACCTGCGCTAGCCAAACTACGGGCATTTTTAGTTTGATGATCGTTAGTAACATAGGGACTAGGAATCAAAATCATCGGTTTTCCTAAAGCAGTTTGCTCAGCTAAACTCGTTGCACCTGCACGACCAACAACTAGTGATACTCTAGGCATTAATTGCGGCATGTTACTAATATAGGGTACAACTGCAACATTTTTAGCTGCTGCAATATTTTTTTCTGCCATCTGTTGTTTAACATCATCATAACGTTTAGCACCCGTAACAAAAATAACTTGATAAGGTTTATTGGCAAAGTCATTTAAAGTTGCCACCATTGATGCATTAATCTTAATTGCTCCCTGTGAACCACCAAATACTAATACGGTTGGGACATCCGCCTTCAGCCCAATTTCATCCCAGTTAAAACTTCCTTGACCATCAACGACTTCTTGTGCACGTGGATTACCAACAACCGTTGCTAAATTATCTTTAAATGCTGGTAACGCTGCTGGAAATGCAACACCAACCTTTGTCACTTTACGTGCCAAAAACTTATTTGTTACACCAACGACTGAATTTTGTTCATGAATAACAGTGGGAATCCCCATTTGTTGCGCTGCATACAATACTGGTCCAGATACATAGCCACCAGTTCCAACCACAACATCAGGTTTAAAAGCTTCCAAATACTTTTTTGCCTCACGTGTTGCTTTTAAAAATAAATAAATGGTTTTAACATTATCAAGAGATAATGAACGATGAAATCCTTGAACGCGTAAAGGCTTAAAATCAAAGCCAGCATCTGGCACAATATTTCCCTCAAGACCACGTTGGCTACCAATGTATAATACTTGGGTGTCTTTTTCTTGTGCCATCAATCGTTTAACGGTTGCTAAAGCTGGATAGATATGGCCACCAGTCCCACCACCAGATACAATAATACGCATGTTTAAGCCTCCCTATTTTTTTCTTGTGACTGCGCCACTTTTTTAACAGCAGCAACAAATAAATTACCGCGGGTTTCAAAATCAGGGAATTGATCCCATGAAGCAGCCGCAGGTGATAACAAAATCACTTCGCCAGGTTTACTTTGCAAAAATGCAGGTTGCACAGCATGGGGTGCATCTTCTGCATAAATCACCGGAATATTTAATTGCTTACCAACTTGTGCTAATTTGTCAGCCGTTTGACCAAATACAATCAAAGTTTTCACATGTGCTCTAATAGATGACAATAATCGCATCTGATCATCACCACGATCTAGGCCACCAGCCAGTAAAACAACCGGTTCATTAAATCCAGATAAAGCCATTTCTGTTGCTTCAATGTCTGTTGCTTTTGAATCATTATACACTTTTCGACCATCAAAATTACCAATGTATTGTAGTCGATGTTCAACCCCAGAAAAGCCACGTAATGCTTGTGCAATATCTTTGGTTGATATTGCCATCAGTTTTCCAACAGCAATCGCTGCTAAAGCATTGTCAATATTATGCTCCCCAGGAACACCTAATTCATTTACAGCCATAATACGTTCTTGTTGGTAATATAACGCATCTGCCTTAAAATATGCACCAGCTTGACTATTGCCTTGTCGTGAAAAAGGAATAACTTGCGCTTTCGTTTGTTGTGCCAAGCTACGCCATTCTTCTGTATCATAATTTACAACAAAATAGTCATTTGATGTTTGATGTTTTGTAATATTCATTTTAGCTGCAACATAATTTTCACGACTACCATGGAAATTCAAGTGTGATGCAAAAATATTAGTCAACACTGCAATATGAGGCTTAGGTTGTGGCATCCCCATCAATTGAAATGACGATAATTCAGTTACCAAAATATCTTCTTTAGCCATTGTTGGCGCAATTTCACTGACTGGCACGCCAATATTACCAGCAACTAAAACATGATTTTCAGTCGTTGATTTTTTTCGCAACACTGAAGCAATCATTTCTGTCGTCGTGGTTTTACCATTAGAACCCGTTATAGCAATCCAGTTATCTGAAATATATTTTTGTGCCAAGGCAACTTCCACAACAATTGGAATTTGTTGTTCTTTTGCTGCTACTAAAATAGGGATTGTGTATGGAATACCTGGATTTTTCACAATTAAATCAATGCCGGCCAACAATGCACTAGATTGTTCAGTCGTAAATTGTGCTCCTCTTTGTTTTAATGCAATAACTTTAGTATCACTTTCATCTAACTTGGGATCCGAAATAATTACGTGCGCTTCTTCCTTTAACAATAAGCTTGCTGCAGCCGCACCAGAACGAGCAAATCCAATAATTAATACGTTTTTATTCATTACTTAGTACCTCTTTTTAGATATGTATATGGGGGAAACCCCCATGAATGTTTTATTATGTGTTTAATAGAACCAAATAAGAAGGTAAATAACAGCCATAACTAGCCCAATTCCCCAGAAGAAGAAATTAACTTGCCATTCATTCCAAGGTTTGTCAGTATTACCTGTTAACCCACCTTTTTCAAAACTGTGATGAATTGGCGTCATCAAAAATATACGCTTTTTAAAGAAATGGAAACTTGTTACTTGGATAATGACACTCAATGTCTCCATCATAAAAACAAAACCGATGATTAACAATGACCATTCATGATGTAACACTAATGAATTCATAGCTAAACCTGCCCCTAATGCAAGTGAACCAGTATCCCCCATAAAAATTGTTGCAGGATAATGATTAAACACTAGAAATCCTAACAGAGCCCCTACCATCAAAGCATCTAACAAAACCATTGTCATATCGCCTTGAACAATTGCAATCACTAAGTAAGCAACATAAGCAATAATCGCTGTTCCTGAGGCTAAACCATCTAAACCATCAGTTAAGTTAGTAGCATTTGACCAACCCACTAACCAAAAAATTGTAAACAAGGTATAAACGACGATGCTGTGCAACTCACCTAAACCAAACGGTAAAGTTAGGAAAAAGTCGAACTTGCCAACGGCCAAAACAATGACCCCTAAAATAGCGGCAGCAATTTCAGAAAATAATTTTGGCAAAAAGCGTAAGCCTTCATCACGGTGGTTAAATACCTTAATACTGTCATCAAAAGCGCCAACAATTGCAAAAACAATAATCGCAATTAAAGTTGCCCATCCAGTTGAGCCCGTATTATTAGTAACTAATGATAATAGAATAAATCCAATCACAACGACTGGAATAAATGCTGCGCCTCCCATTGTTGGTGTGCCAGCTTTTGCAGCGTGATCTGGTTCATGCTCACCTGTTCGCATCACCAACTGCGCAACCTTGATTTTCTTAAACCAATCACGTAACCGTGGTACTACTAATACTGTAACAATCAGACTAAATACTAGTCCCAGTAAAAACGTCGACATTCGACTACTCCTCTCACTCACATGTGTTTTTATCTTTATTCATTTGGTTTTTTAAATTCAACTGTAATTTCATGATAACCATCAGATAGGGCGGTTCCCTTGTTCAACGACTGTGTGGTTACAAATCCATTACCTTTAATAATTGCCTTTACATTGGCCATCTGTGCCCATGATAAGACGTCGCTTTTTGCCCAGCCATGCATATTGGGAATAGTAATATTTTTACCAGTATTCAAAAAGACGCGTTGATCAATCAATGATTCATCACTAGCCATTGGTGATTGTGATTTAACCGTATTGCCATCTCCCATAATAACTGGTGTTAGATGATTTGCTTTAATTTCTTTACGGGCATCACTAACCGATCCACCAACAACTGTTGGAACTTTAACCTGTTGATTTTCACTCACAACAACTTTGTTATCATTATCTGATAAATCGAGCGCTTGTTGCATATTAGTCTTGAAAACGTCTGACATATCTTTGGTAATATTTTCCGTATTTTTCTGCGGTTGTTTAGTAACAATATACATCAAATACCGCGGATTATTAGACGGTGCCATCCCCATCCATGAATGAATTTCATCACTATTATTACCAGGTGCTGAGTACCCAAGGGCAGTTGCAATTTGAGCAGTACCTGATTTACCAGTTGTTCTAACATTTGGAATCGCATAGTCTTTTCCTAAACCATGTTCTGAGTAGATAACATCTTCTAATTGCTTACGCGTTTCCTTAGCCGTTTCCTTACTAATTGGCTTACTAATAACATTTGGTTTTGGTTGTGAAACAACCTTCTTTGTATTTGGATCAACAATTTTTTCAATGATTTGTGGACGTAATTCTTTACCATTATTTGCAATAGCTGAATATGCCTGAATCATTTGCAAAGGTGTCACTGAGATACCTTGACCAAATGCCGTATTAGCCTGTTCAATTGGATATTGGAACTGCATATTTCCAACGGCTTCATCTTGAAAGCCTGATTTGGTTGACTTTAAGAATTGGAATCTATTAAGGTACTTCTGCCATGTTTTTGGCCCCATCTTTTGTTCAGTTAAGGCCATCGCAACATTGGATGATGCTGCAATTCCACGCGCATAACTAATTGTTCCCCATCCTTCACCATTATTCCAATCAGTAACTTTTTTATTACCAATTTTAAGTGTTCCAGATTTATAGAGGGCGTTTGGATTCCAATTATCCGTATCAATTGCAGCAGCTAATGTAATTCCCTTTAAGACAGAACCGGGTTCAAACGCTGTGCCATATAACTGATTAGTCCATAAGTCACCTAGTCCTTCACCTGTCTGGGCATTGAAAGTTGGTCGCTGCGTTGTAGCCACAATTTTACCTGTTTTTGTATCCATCATGACGGCTATTGCAGCCTTGGGCTTCATATCATCAGATAATTGCTGCATACTTTTTTCAAGGTTTGATTGCAATTTCATATTAATCGTTGTGTAAATATCATAACCATTTTTAACAGCTAAGTTTTTCTTTGAAACACTATGATCAGTAGAATCTGTTGACGTTGTTTTGACACCATTATGACCAGTCAATTTTTTATTCCAGGATTGTTCCATTCCTGAGACGCCAGAAATCGTTTGACCACCGTCATGATGTTCTTTTTTAGTAATACCAATTAGGTCTGATGCAAATGTACCATTGGGATAAAGCCTTGATTCACTACTGGTAAAAGTCAACCCCGGAATATTCAGACTCTTCAATTGCTTATATTTTTGAACACTCAAATTCGAACCAGCTGTACCGAACTGAACTTGCTGTAAATTACTTTTTCGTCCATTTTTTATCGATGTTTCATAGAATTCGGCTTCACCACCCAGGACGTCTGCTAGCTGTTTACCAACTTTAGCGTCTTGCGTTTTTTTAACATACATTGGTTTACCTTTTGCTGATTTTTGATTTTTATCTAATACAGCAGCCAATGTATACGTTGTTGAGGATTCTGCTAGGGGATTACCCACAGCATCAAAAATTTCACCACGTTTCGCAGGAATATCATTTTGACTTTGATAGATTAGTTGCGCTGCTTGGTCTAATTTATGACCTTTTACCTCTTTTGTGATTGAGATACTAGAAAAACGGATTCCTAACACAACCAACACACCTATCATCAATATAAGCAAAAGTTTACCTGTATTGCGACTATTTTTATCCGCTTGGTTACGTTTTGGCATCCGTTGTTTTTTTACCATGCTACTTTACGTTCCTTATATTTTGATTTTTCAGTGTTAACCCATTTTTTTCAGCAATGCTGTTTAATCGTTTAGGGCTTGATAAATCACTGACTTGTTGCTTTAATGTATTGTTTTTATTGCGTACTTGTTCTAGTTGCGCTGAAGTTGCTGCTAATTGTGTATTTGCTGTTGTACTTTTATTTGCCGTAAAAATCACTAAAAATGCAGCCGCGATAATAGTCACTACCACAGCACCAACCATGACAAAATCCATAGCATTCCACTTAGGTTTAGCTAATTTTATTTTTTTAGCTCTACTTTGACTATTTGTTTTGACTTTTGGTTGATTAATTGGTTTACTAACGACATTTTCATTGTAATTATTACGGTATTTTGGCAGTCCGTCCATAATAAGCCTTCCTCTATCAGTGTTTTACTTGATTCTTTCAATAACCCGTAACTTAGCAGAATGTGCCCGTCGATTTATTGCTAATTCTTCTTCGGAGGGCAAAATGGGCTTGCGTACGACTAATTTAAAATCAGGTTGCATTTCTTCTGGAATAATTGGCAATCCAGATGGTAAGTCTGGAATTGTTACTTTTTCTTTAAACATTGTCTTTACTAAACGATCTTCTAGTGAGTGGAAAGTAATCACTGCAATACGACCATTAACGTTTACCATTTCTAACGCTTGCGCTAACGAATCTTCCACAGCACCTAATTCATCATTAACGGCAATGCGAATTGCTTGGAAAGTCCGCTTAGCCGGGTGTCCCCCCTTGCGCCGTGCAGCAGCAGGGATGGCATCTTTGATAATATCTACTAATTCAAATGTCGTTTCAATTGGTTTGATTTCGCGTTCATGTTCTATTTTACGAGCAATCTGCTTAGCGAACTTTTCTTCACCATAACGTGAGAAAATACGCAATAACTCATGAAATGACCATTCATTAACTACTATTCGCGCCGTTAAGTCTTGTGATTGATCCATACGCATATCAAGTGGGGCATCATAGTTATATGAAAAGCCGCGTTGACCATCATCAAATTGTGGTGACGAAACACCCAAATCATAAACAATGCCATCAAAAGATGGTACCCCATTCTCAACCAACGCATCATGAAGGTTACGAAAATTAGTTTGAATGAAATCAATTTTCCCTTGTGCTAATTCGCTTTTAAGATGTTCCTGATTAAATGTAATTGCCGTTTCGTCTTGATCGAATGACCATAGCTTACCGGTTGTTAATTTACTTGCTAATAGTTGCGAGTGCCCACCACCACCGAGTGTCGCATCAACATATACGCCATCTGGTTTAACGTTTAGTGCCTCAATCGCTTCTTTTAATAACACTGTTACATGTTTAAACTCTGTCATTGGCTTCTTTGTTCCCTTCAAACCTTTTTTCGAACTAACATTAAAATTCTAGTTCTTCCAATCCATTTGCAATGTCATCAAAATTTTCGGCAGTATTATCTTCATATGCTTGCCACTTTTCAGTACTCCATAGTTCGAAGATATTATCGCCCATTCCAAAGACTGTCACGCTTTTTTTGATTTGTGCATAACTACGCAATGTTGGTGAGAGATTGATACGTCCTTGTTTATCAAATTCAACTTCAACAGCACCACCAAAAATAAACCGCTTAAATTGACGCGCTTTAGTATTCGTTTCAGGTAATGCATTAATTTTTTTTGAAAAGTCTTGCCATCCTTCAAGCGTATAGGCACGTAGAGAATGATCCATCCAACGTGTAATCACAAAAGATTCACCAAGTTGATTACGAAATTTTGCCGGGATAATCAGCCGGTTTTTAGTATCTAAAACATGTTGAAACGTTCCCATGAACATCAGCTGATCCTCCTGTATAAAAATTCGTATTATTAATAGATACAATTCACTAATTTATTTAACAATTCAATACTCTTAATTTACCACAATATCCCACTTTCAACCACCTTTCCCCACCATTATCCACCATTATTTTCAATAGATTTGCTTACATAAATATTGATATATAGGGATGCAATCGTTTTTTTGACATAATTCTTACAATTGTGGGTATTTTTAAACACAAAAAAAGCGTCATCAGATAATCTGATAACGCTTTTTAAGCTTAAAGTTAAACTTCACGAAAACCGCCGTCAACTGGAATTTGTTTTTCAAAATCCAATTCTTCTTCTTGCCCACTTGTAAAGGCAAAAATTTCGATAATTAAATATAAGATTGCTAAATAATAACCATAGAAAGCTGAATTAATTTGCAACCAAATTGATACTAAGTAAACAATTGGCCAAACAAGTAGAAGCGCCCAATTAGATCCTGTTTTTCGTAAAAACATTCCTGTCAGAACACTAAATAACATGTTAACAATAAAGAGTGACACAATTATTTTAAAGTTCACAGTTAAAGCTGTCTTATTTAAAATATAAGGCAATAATACGCCCAAAATTGGCATCCAAATCCAAAAACGCCAATCAAAAGTTTTATTAAATTTTTTCATCTAAAAACCTCTATATTTACTATTTATTTAATTCCATTACATAACTTAAAACACTTAATGCATATATTGGTGCTGTCTCTGCTCGTAGAATCCGAGGTCCTAGTCCAGCAGCTACAAAACCATCTGCTAACAAGTATTCAATTTCTGATGGTGCTAGTCCACCTTCAGGACCAAATAAAAAACAAATCGCATCATCAGGCTGCAAAGCTTGTAATTTTTGCACTAATTGACCTGTTTCACCTTTTTTAGCACTTTCTTCCCAAGCTACTATTTTTATCATTTCTTTTGGTAATGACAACCTGGATAGCTTAGGCACATACGTCACATCAGGTATCCTTAAACGATGTGATTGTTCTGCAGCTGCCACTGCTATTTTATTTAACCGTGCTATTTTTTTAGCTGCCTTTGAGCCCCAATGAGAAACAGACCAGTCTGTTTCGACAATAATTATATGATGTGCACCTAATTCAGTTGCTTTTTGAACAACAAATTCTGATTTATCTCCCTTAGCTAGTCCAATAATAATTGTAGCATCTACCGGCAATTCAACAGCTAATGTTTGTTGAGATATCGTTGTCATCAACACATAATCATCATGTAATTCTGAAATTTCAGCAATGATGACATCTTGACTATTAGGCAATACGAACTCAGCTTTAGCTCCTTCTCGACTACGTAGCACCGTTATAAAATGATGTGCTACAGTTTCAGGTAATTTAAATTGTTGCCCAGTTGGTGTTTCATCTAAAAAATATCTTTGCATTAATTGTCCTCAAGATTAAATTTAGCAATAATACCGTACCAATCACCTAATTTCATTGATTGTTCAACAACTAACCCATTTTCTTGCAAATCAGAAATCATTTTATCTCGTTTATCATAATAAATACCAGATAATAAAAACCGTCCATTAGGCTGTAAAACATTTTTAACCTTTGGTATCAATAATTCCAATACCTCTGCCAACATATTAGCAATAACAATATCGTACTGTTTATTTGGTACATCATTTAATAAATCACTAACCATTAACTGCATATCAGCCGCCTGCGGATTAAGGTCAACATTACCTTGTGCTGATGCCACTGCAACGTCATCAATATCTGTTCCTAAAATATCACCAGCACCTAACAAACGAGCTGCAATTCCTAACACACCAGAACCAGTGCCAACATCAATAACGGTTTCACCACCGCGAACAACAACTTCCAGTGCTTGTATCATTAACTTTGTGGTTGGGTGTGTACCAGTTCCAAAAGCCATACCTGGATCTAAGACAATAACTTGTTCATCCTTTTGTATTGGTTGATAATTTTCCCACTTTGGCACAACAGTAATGTGTCTTGTAACACGTACTGGATGGTAATATTTTTGCCATTCTGTTGCCCAGTCGTCGTCTAGTACGGCTTGAACTGTCACCGTCCCAGGGTGTGCATCTAACCCAAAATCAGGTAACTCATCTACTGATGATTGTATTTTATTCGTTAACAATACCAAATCAGCCTCATTAGCAAAGTAACCACTGACACTAGCCCCAGATGTACGATGCACAATATCTTCCGCTTTAACCATTACAGTTGCATCTGATGGTTGATAATGATCTAACTCAGTAGAATCATCAATTTCAACACCTTCTGCGCCATTAGTCATTAAAATATTACTAATTGCTTCAATTGATTCTGTTTGTGTTTCCACAACAATTTTTTGCCAACTCATGAACATCCCTCGTTTACATTAATTTAATTAAGAATACCACAAAATAATATTATCGCCCACACACTACCGATAAAATAAAAAAACAGCCATAATTTTGGGATAATCAAACTGAACTCATTAGTCGTTTACTGCTGCTAATCATTGAGTCATATTTTACCGAAAATTATGGTTGTTTATTTTTTATAAATTAGTCAATTGTAACGATTGTCATCAAGTTAGTTGTACCTGAAGTTGTCACTGGAATTCCAGCAGTAACGATGATTGTATCACCCTTGCTTGCTAGACCTGACTTAACAGCTTCTGATTTAGCCTTTTCGATCATATCGTCCGTATTACCCATTGGTTCAGTGATCGTTGGTTGTACACCCCAGTAGATACTCAACATACGTTCAACACCCTCAGTAAACGTCAATGCCAAAATGTCAGCATTTGGACGATACTTAGAAATCATTTTTGCAGTATAACCAGAGTTAGTAGCAGCAACGATTGCCTTAATGTTTAAGTTACCAGCAGCAGTTGCAACAGCTGCTGCAACTGATTCAGTGACATCTGTTGCATCAAAGTGGTCGTCATGACGACCATTCATGGCCAATGACGTTTCTGCCTTTTCATCAATACGAGCCATTGTAGCAACTGCTTCAATAGGATATGAACCATTAGCTGATTCACCTGATAGCATTGTTGCATCTGTACCATCAAACACAGCGTTAGCAACATCGGAAGCTTCGGCACGTGTTGGACGAGGATTTTCTTGCATTGAATCAAGCATATCAGTAGCCGTAATAACTGGCTTACCAGCAGCATTCATCTTACGAATCAAGTTCTTTTGTACCAATGGCACATTTTCAGCTGGAATTTCAACACCCATGTCACCACGAGCAATCATCAAACCATCAGAAACCTCAAGAATTTCATCAAAATTATCAATTCCCTCTTGTGATTCAATCTTTGGGAAAATCATAACTTCTTCATGGTTTGCTTCTGTTAACAATTCACGAATTTCAAGAACGTCAGCAGCTTTACGAACAAATGAAGCAGCAATGTATTGAATATCATTATTCAAACCAAAGCGAATATCATCAGCATCTTTTTCAGTGATACCTGGCAAGTTGATCGAAACACCAGGTGCATTAACACCCTTACGTGATCCCAAAATACCATGGTTTTGTACTTCAGTTACCAATTCTTTATTAGCTTCATCTTTTTGTGTGATGACCATGTCCAACTTACCATCATCAAATAAGATGTGACCGCCAACTTGAACATCCCCATACAAACCTGGATATGTTACGGCAATCTTTTCCTTAGTTCCTTCAATTGTATCGTCCATTGAAATACGAACAACATCACCAATGTTAAATTCAATCTTACCTGGCTCTTGTACGGTAGTACGGATTTCCGCACCCTTTGTATCCAACAAGAAACCAACCTTCTTGCCAGCAGCTTTTTCAGCCTCGTGAACAGCATTCATTCGTCCTAAGTGTTCCTCATGATCACCGTGTGAAAAATTGAAACGGACAACATTTGCGCCAGATTCGATTATTTTAGTAATCGTCTCCACATCAGAGCTGGCTGGTCCAAGCGTTGAAACAATCTTGGTCTTCTTCATGATTAAAAATTTCTCCTTAGTAAAAGATATTGGTATTTCTATCTGCAATCATTGTACTATTTATCACTATCTTTGTATACCAGTTCAACTCAGCATTTGTTTCATTATTAGAACACCTTACGTTAAAAAAAAATAAAAACGCACTTACAATAACAATTAAAGCGCTATCATAAAATAGAATTTAATTTGTAAATAATGACATATAAAAAAGATTAGAACAAGATGTTCTAATCTCTTAATAACCATTTAATTAGTCTAGCGAACGTGCATCAGTGTCTAAGTCCACTTCCGTTAACTTACGTAATTTTGTATGATGTTTAATTTTATAACCAAAGTATAAGATTGCAAACAAAGGCAATGCCATATAAGTTGTAATAATGCCGGGCCAATTCCAGTCCATAATTGAACCTTTAAACGAAGCCGTATCTTGACCAATGACGACGATAATTGATAACGTCAATGCAATTATTGGGCCAACTGGGAACCATTTTGCCTTATAACGTAGCTTATTTACATCACGGTTTTGCGCTGTGAAAGCTCGACGGAATCGATAATGTGAAATAGCAATACCAATCCATGCAATAAATCCAGTCAAACCAGATGCTGCTACCAAATAATAATACAAGTTTTGACCAAAAATTGAGGTTACAAAAGTAAGTAAACCAACAACAACCGTTGCTATGACAGCTGGAACTGGAATTCCTGACTTAGCATTAACCTTTTTAAATATCTTAGGTGCCATCCCATCAACAGCCATGGCATAAAGCATACGAGTCGATGCATAAAGCCCCGAGTTAGCCGATGATACAACAGCCGTTAAAATGACCGCATTCATAATTGAAGCTGCTGCTGCTAATCCTGCCGATTTAAATACTAGCGTAAATGGTGACACGGATACATTAGTTTCACTTGAGCGTAGCAAGTTTGGATCCTTATAGTAAATAATTGCACCAATAATGAAAATAGAAAGAATATAAAACAGCAAAATCCGCCAGAATATCTGCTTTACAGCTGCAGGTACTGATTTTTCTGGTGTTTCAGACTCACCAGCCGTAATCCCAACCATTTCAGTCCCTTGAAATGAAAAACCTGCGACCATAAAGACTGACAAAATACCACCAAAACCACCAACAAAGCCATAGTTACCACCAGCCGATAAATTACGTGCAACATCTGGTTGATGGAAAACAATTCCCAATATTGTTAATAATCCAACTAGCAAAAAGGCAATAACAGCAATAATTTTAATCATCGCCATCCAAAATTCAGTTTCTGCATACGCTTTGGCTGACAATAAATTAATTGCTGTAATTAGAATTAATACTGCTGCTGACCAAATCCAACTTGGTACATCAGGCAACCAAAATCCCATCACAACACCAACCGTTGCTGCTTCTACTGCTACAGTAATTGCCCAATTAAACCAATAGTTCCATCCCATTGCAAAGCCAAATGCTGGATCAACAAACCGATCAGCATAAACTGAAAAAGACCCGGCAACTGGCATATAAGTCGCCATTTCACCTAAACTAGTCATTAAAAAGTAAACCATAACGCCTATTACAGCATAGGCAGTTAATGCACCTAGTGGACCAGCTTGTGAAATCGTTGCCCCTGAAGCGACAAACAACCCTGTTCCAATAGTTCCTCCCAAAGCAATCATTGAGAGATGACGGGTTTTCATCGTTCTTTTTAGATGCCCCGTCTCTTGTTGATTATCAGTCATAATTCCTCCTAAATAAGGCCTAACGCACTATAAAAAATAAAAAAAACCTAGTTTACACATCTATCGTATAAACTAGGAACTCATTAGTCTTTAGTATTGTCGATAGCTCTCCGCGACCGACCATTTTTGTCGCGACAATCTGTCCATTATTCATGTACACACCAACAATGATTATTGTCATAATCATTATTTCGGCAATCGCCCCTTTTATTTAACATCCTAACTCACCAGCTCCGTTAAATGACTTTTGTTGATTGCAACCTCTATATATTATTTAATTTCATTGCTAATTTTACTTTAATAATTGACGAATTGTCAAGAATTATTTTACATAAACTAAAATAGTTCTTAAATATCTTGCACATATATGTGTTTAACATACCTTCGTGTTAAACTTAAATAACTAAGCACAAGTATGTATCTTACATTTGCCGAGATGCAAAAGGGAGTTTCACTTATGATTATTGCTAAATCACGTACTCGTTTTGTAACGATGGTAGTTAGTCTAATTCTTTTTATTATTATTTCAATAATAACTTACCACAATAGCGGTTTATTACATTCGCTTATGCAAGTAGACCATTCTATCACACAGACCGTTATTCCAAATTGGTTGGAAAAATTTTTAAAACCTTTTTACTTTTTTAGTCATGGGTTTGGTTTATTTTTCATGTCATTTTTAATCATTTTTTTCTTATGGGGCTTTAAATTTAAAATTCCAGCTACATGGGTATTAATTACAAACGTGGGTGGTTTCTTAATCATCAATATCGCTTCGCTTTTATTTAAAAGTAAAATAAATGGTGTACAAGTCATATATCCTGCACATTCTACTTTTTATATGACCCTATTAATTTCATACTTTTTATTAATTATCGTCCCAGAAATTTACCGTAGTAGCTTCCAATTTATGTTACAAACCATTTTATTGCTCAGTTGGGTAGCTACTTTTATCACAACAATTTTGTTACCAAATTATAACTTGGCATCGGCACTAGCTGGCTGGTTACTAGCACTTGTTTGGTTACAATTTTCTGAAAATGGCTATCGTGTATATGCGCCTGATTTTTACCGACGCAAAGGATTTAGTAACTCATGGTATTAATTCACCCTTAAATTATGATTTAACCAAACAGAGGTGGCAAGCTGCATTAAGCTTTGCCACCTCTGTTATTTTTTATTAATTTAAGCCAATGATATGACCCTCATTATCAATATCTATATCTAATGCTGCTGGATGCTTTGGTAATCCGGGCATTGTTAACACTGAACCAGTCAATGCCACTAAGAAGCCTGCTCCTAATTTTGGTATAAATTCACGAATATGAATATCAAAATTTTCAGGAGCACCAATTTTATTTGGATTATCAGATAAGGAATATTGCGTTTTCGCCATAATTATTGGTAGCTTATCCCAACCATACTTTTTAAAGGTTTGTAATTGCTTAACAGCTTTATCTGACAGCACAACACTTTGACCACCATAAATCTCATGAACAATATGTTCGATTTTTACCAACGCCTCATCATCGGGTTGATATAGTGGTTGATAATTTTTTGCTTTATCAGTCGCTAAAACGACCCCTGTTGCTAATTCCTGAGCACCATCCCCACCTTGACTCCATACATCAGCAATATAGGCTGGCACATCAAATTTAGCAGCATACGCTTTAACCATGTTTAATTCTTCAATTGTATCCGCTGTAAATTGATTAATTGCGACAACTACTGGTACACCATAACGTTTCATACTCTTTAAATGGCGACCCAAATTAGCCAATCCCTTTTGCAAAGCTTCTATATTTGGCGTGCTCAAGTTCTTTTTATCTTCACCACCGTGCATTTTTAATGCGCGTACCGTGGCTACAACCACAATCGTATCCGGAACTTTCCCTAGTAATGGTACTTTAAAATCTAAGAATTTTTCACCACCTAAATCAGACCCAAAGCCGGCTTCTGTCACAACATAATCGGCTAAATGCAAAGCTGACTTTGTGGCCAAAATTGAATTTGTTCCTTGTGCAATATTTGCAAATGGTCCACCATGAATTAAAGCCGGTGTATGTGCTAAAGTTTGAACTAAATTCGGCTTAATAGCATCTTTTAACAACGTTGTAATGGCACCTGCAAACCCTAAATCAGATACTGTTACCGGTTCTTTATTATAATTATATCCCACCACAATACGTGAAATACGTACTTTCATGTCAGCTAAATCTTTTGACAAAGTTAAAATCGCCATTAATTCTGAGGCAACTGTAATATCAAAACCATCTTCACGTGGCACACCTGAAGTTGGTCCACCTAATCCAATTGTAACGTGACGTAGCGCACGATCGTTAACATCTAGTGCTCGTTTCCAAAGCATTCGTCGTGGATCTAGGTTAAATGGGTTTCCTTGATACAAACTGTTATCAACCAAAGCTGCCAAAGTATTATGAGCACTGGTTAAAGCGTGAAAATCTCCAGTAAAATGCATATTAATATCAGCCATTGGTATCACTTGTGAATATCCACCACCAGTAGCACCACCTTTTAAGCCCATGACTGGTCCCAAAGATGGTTCACGTAAGGCAACCATTGTTTTATGTTTTTGTGATGCCAAAGCATCTGCTAAACCAACCGTTACTGTTGACTTTCCTTCACCTGCTGGTGTTGGGTTAATCGACGTAACTAAAATTAATTTACCCAATTTTTGTTGCTTTGTTCGCTCATGTAATTGAATTTTGGCTTTATCTCGTCCGTATGGTTCCCATTCATCTGACGTTAACCCTGCTTGTTGTGCAATCTTTTCAATTGGCCAAACATCTGCAGCTTGTGCAATATCAATATCTGTTTTCATAACTAACCCCATCTCTTATTATTTATTGCAGTCATTATATCATCATATGATTTAATTATCAGATAAAATTATTCCAATAATAAAAAAGTTTACTAACGAAATATAGGTTCTATTACACTATACGATTCATTAATAAACTTTTCATTTTGACTATTTATTATCTACCCCAAAATATTTTTGTGATAATTTATCTATGGTACCATCTGCTTTCGACTTAGCAAGGGCCTCATTAACTTTTTTGATTAATGTGACGTCACCTTTACGCATCCCTACGCCATACGAATCTTCACCAAAATTAGTATCAATTATTTTAAAGGATTGTGGATCCTTTTCATGCGCAATATAATAACCTGCATAGTCAGCATCTATTAATACTGCATTTAAACGACCTACTTGCAAGTCATTCAACGCTTTATCAAAAGTGTCATACGGTTGTGCATCAGCGCCAACAATTTTCTTTAACTTATTTCCCTTCTCGTTATAAGTTAACAGACCTGAAGAGCCGGTCTGAGCACCGAGATTCTTACCCTTTAAATCCTGTAAATTATTAATTTGTTGATTCTTCATTGAGACAATCACCTGTTTATCATGATGATATGAATCGGAAAAAGCAACCTTTTTAGCACGATCAGCATTTTTTGTATAACCATTCCAAATCATGTCAATGTGTCCGGTCTTTAGTTCCGTTTCTTTCATTGACCAATCAATTACTTGGAACTTTGCTTTTAGCCCAATTTTTTTCAAACTTTGTCGCGCTAGTTCAACATCATACCCAACTAACTGACCATCCTTATTACGAAATCCCATTGGTACGAAAGTATCATCAATACCAACAACAACTGTTTTATCAGCTGTCACTTGGCGCCACGTATCTTGGCTATGAATTGTTCGATACCAAAAGAAACTAGCAATAACGGCAATGACAAGTAGTACTAACCCATTTCCGATTAACTGACGACGCCAATTTATTTTTGGTTTAATCATAGACTTCCTCCTCGCAAAACATCTGCACCAAAATCAAACGTTTGATCAGCAACTGCCTGTGCAAAGGGTAAATCATGCGTCACAATCAATTGCGTAACACCTTGCGTTTTCAGTTGATTAATTACCTTAACAACACGTTTTGTTGATTCAGCATCCAATCCCGAAGTTGGCTCATCATAAGCTAAAATACCCGGCTTCATTGCCAAAGCTCTTGCAATCGCCACACGTTGTTTTTGACCACCTGATAATTGAAAAGGATATTGGTTCATTTGTTCAGCTAAACCAAGATTTTTTAACAACTCCTCTGCATGATTCTCTGCTTCTTTTTTAGTCGCTTTTTTTACTAATTGTGGTGCTAACGCAACGTTTTGCTTCACCGTATAATGTGGAAATAAATTAAAATCTTGAAATATAACCCCCACCTGAGCGCCTTGTCGATTTCCCGTAATATCTAACAATTCATTATCTAAGACTAATTCACCCTGATCTGCTGGCAGCAATCCAGCTAAAATACGTAAAAAAGTTGTTTTGCCAATTCCTGATGGCCCCACGATACTCAAAACTTCCCCATCATTTATTGTTAGATTCATTTCTTTAAAAATAACACGTTCACCAAAAACCTTAGCCAAATTCTTAATCTCTAACATATGCTTACTCCTTAACGATAAAAATTCATTTTTTTCTCTATACGACGTTGAATAAGTGTTGCTAAAGCAATTAGAATCAAATAAATGACTCCCACCAATAAATATGGTATTAATGTCACATCACGTGAAGCTGCGATGTTACCAGCACGCATTAAATCGCCTAACCCAATGACATAGACCAACGATGAATCTTTTACTAAGTTAACAACTTCGTTTCCAACCGAGGGCATTACAATCTTTGTCACTTGTGGAAAAATAATTTTCCACATCGTTTGTAATTTACTTAATCCCAAAACTTGTGCCCCATCATATTGGCCTTGTGGAATACTTTGAATACCGCCACGGAATATTTCAGCAAAGTAAGCAGCATAGTTAAGGATAAAGGTAATTACGGCTGCCTCAAAACGTGGTAATGTCATGATATTAGCAAGACTCAAGCCATAGTAGACAAATACGATTTGCAATAATAGTGGTGTGCCCCGCATTACCCATACATAAGTATTCATAACCCACTTTAGTAGATAGATATCTGATCGCAATGCCAACGAAATCAACATTCCTAATGGTACCGATCCAATTAATGTTAGTACAAATACACCAATTGTCATTTTTAACCCATTTAATAAACTTGGCAAAATTTGCATCATATAGTCCATACGTTGTCTCCTTAAAATTAAATAAAAAAAGCCCTCAAGCAATCACACAAATTGCTTGAGGACGATTAATCGTGGTTCCACCTCAGTTTAACTAATCATTACTAATTAGTACTCTAATCCCTTTAAACTTAAAAGGGATTCATGAATAACGTCATGACACGGGAACGATTAGGCTCCAATAATCTTGGGTGTGGTTCATCTAATATCTTGGTTACTTCTCAGCTTTAGCGTAACTCTCTAAACAAAATTTTTAGACTACTCTTCCAATCAAATTTTTCTATAATTACTGTTTACAATAATATAGATTAAATTAACTTATAAGTCAACATTATCTTTTCATATTTCTTTGCGTGCGCGAATCTAAAATAATCCGTCCATTTAAATCTCTTGGTGTCACATTATACGATGAAATATCTGGCTGTTTAGTTGCATTATATAAATACATAATAAGTTCATATACAATAATTAATAACATTAAGTTGACAATTATTGTTGGAAATAAACGAAACATAATAAAATTCGTAATACTTAGATTAACTAAATTAATAATACCAAAAACAGAGTAATCATAAATCATATAAACTGTTGTCGAAACAAACCAAACAGCTAATGACGATAACCAACTATAATCTAAATACCTTTGAATAAATTCAGCTAATTTTAAAATTAATAAAAAACCAATTGCTGACGGACCAATAATACCCGTATAAAAAATATCAATAACTAACCCAGCAAAAAAAGCAATTGTGTATAGCCAATAAGATTTAATTTGTTTCGTGTGGCCTGTCATAACTGGCATCATCACCACTATTAATGATAATAATGGCGTTGCTGCCATCGGTAATTTAAATAATATTGGCGCCAAATATAATGAAATACCACCATCAAGCATGACAGCAATAATCACTAAAATAAAATGGATCCACGTTGTACTAACATATTTAAGCATAATTATTCTCCATCAATGTTACAAAATTGGTAACTACATAATAGTAGCCCGTTTAGAACTTACTCGTCAACTCATTTACAAAAATTTTTCTTCCATAATTTATCCAAACTGCTACACTAAGTATATGATATTTTATAAGGAGAATACCAATGGAACAATTAGACTATTCAAACCAAGCTGCCTGGACACGTATATCAGGTGATAAGCAATCTCCAATTGCTTTGTCAGATACATTAGCTGTTGAAATTAATTTTGAAACAATTTTATCATTTAATTATAAACATCTTGCTAACTATGTCCGTGATACTGGCGCTGGTATTGAAGTTGGGTTAGAAGGAACTGCTAGCATTGGTAATAGACCATTTCGTTTAAAACAATTTCATATTCATACACCTAGTGAACATACTGTCAATGATATCTCATATGATGCTGAAATTCATTTTGTCCATGAGGCAAGCGATGGTCGCTTAGCTGTCGTAGCTATTCTCGTACAAAGTGGAAACGCTAGCCAAACTTATGATGCTGTATTAGCTCATATGAACAAAACCGAGCATTTTGAGATTCCCATTGATGACATCATGCCAGTAAGTAAAGCATATTATCACTATATTGGATCACTAACAACACCACCATTGACTGAAAATGTTGAATGGTATGTCTTAAAGCAGCCTGTTACGTTATCAGTAGAACAATTAAATCATTTAAAGACATTTTATTCTCACAATAATCGTGACTTACAAGCTTTAAATGGTCGACCAATTATTTCATCAAATTAAAAAATTAAAAAAGAGAACGAAAAGACCTTATCAGTTAAAAATCTGACAGTCATCTTTCGTTCTCCTTTTTATTTTAAGGAATTGCGACGCTCACAACTGGAATGTTATTGAAGTCTGTCGCTGGTTTAATATAAATTTTCTTTGATAGACCATAATTATCACTTCCCACGCGCTCAACCTTACCAACATACAATCCGGCTGGTGTAACACCACCAAGACCACTAGTTGTTACTAAATCGCCTTTTTTAACTGAAACATCAGACGTAATTTGTCCCATCACAATTAAATTATCTGACTGATTAAAATTAGTAATAATACCGTCAACTGACTCGCCTGCACCATTTTGAATACGAATAGCAAAACGATCAGCAATTTGATTATTATCCGATAGTAATTCAACCTTTGCATTTGTTGTATTAACTTCTGTAATGCGACCGATTAAGCCACCTGAACCCATGACAGATAAGCCTTTTTTCAACCCGGCATTTGTTCCTTTATCCAAGATAAGTTGACTCTGCCAATTACTTGGTGAACGTGATGTTACAACAGCATTCACAACTTTGTAATCTGTTAATGTATCACCGATTTTTAATTGATCTTTTAATGCACGATTTTCTTGTTGTAACACTTGTAACTGCACTTTTGTTTGTGCTAAATCATCAACTTTTTTTGTCAAACGCTCATTTTCTTGATAAGTATCTGTTAGCTTATCAAGTGAATCATAGCCACCATGGACCAATTTTAGTGGTGCATTCACAATTTTAGAAGTCCAACCTGACACATCCGATACAACTCGAGCTGGTAAAGATGGCTCTTCTTGTGAATTGTGGGCCTTTGCACCTAATGTAATCACCCCAATTGTTGCAATGACAACAATTACACCAATCACTAATCGACGTGACGTAAAGATATTCTTCATCTTAAAATTGCCCTTCGTTTCTCTTAGTCTATTATGCTTAGCAAGTTATATTATTGTTCAATTCTAACATATAATAAACTCCCCGCATTATAGTTTATAATACGGGGTAGTCATAATCTAAGACTCGTCGCCTAATTGTTCTTTAAAACATCAATAGACTTTAAAGCCTCACCAGTACCAATAACTACAGCATCCAATGGTTCTGGTGCTACAAATACAGGCACCTTAGTTGCTTCAGCAATCACTTCATCTAAGTGAGCCAATTGCGCACCACCACCTGTCAAAACAACACCACGATCAATCACATCCGCAGCAATTTCGGGTGACGTTTCTTCCAACGTTTCTTTAATCGCAACGATAACTTCAGCAACAACATCTTTAATAGCATCTGCAATGTCACTAGCTTTAATATCAATTGTTTTAGGTAACCCCGTCACTAAGTCACGTCCACGAGCAGTGGTACCCTCCATGTCCTCAGCAGCTTCAAGATCTGCTGAACCAACTGCCATCTTTAAACGTTCTGCAGTTTGTTCACCAATTAAGACTGAGTACTTTTGGCGGACATAAGTCATGATTGCCTCATCAATTTTGTCCCCGGCCATTCGTATTGAACGAGATGACACAATACCACCAAGTGAAATTGTGGCAACATCTGTTGTTCCACCACCTAAATCAACAACCATTGATCCAGTTGGTTCCATAACTGGTAACCCTGCACCAACTGCTGCAGCAAACGGCTCTTCAATCACATATGCATCACGTGCACCAGCAACACGAGCCGCGTCAATAACTGCGCGACGTTCAACTGCCGTCACACCTGATGGGACACCAATTGTAACGTAAGGCTTAGGTCCGCGTGTTCCTAAGGCCTTACCCAAATAATACTTAAGCATTGCAACTGTCGTTTCATAATCTGCAATAACACCGTCACGCATTGGACGAATCGCTGTAATTGAACCAGGTGTTCGACCTAGCATTTCCTTAGCAGCAGTTCCAACGGCAACGACCTCATTTGTCTTTGTATTACGTGCGACAACTGAGGGCTCACGAAGCACAATTCCTTTACCTTCAATATAGACTAACGTATTAGCTGTTCCTAAGTCTATTCCAACATTTCGAGTTCCAAATGAAAACACAGCATTTCCCTTTTCTTTATTTATTTTGATAATTCTACTAAATGTACTTTTAACAAAGCACCATGTAATTTCTTATTAATTTTATCACATGTTGTTGAACTTAGTCCATAAATCAATTAGTGTTTCTAATTCTACATTTGGTAATAAATTTTCACTTCGATAACTTCGATAACCACGAGACGAGATAATCATAAAATCCAAAAAATGAAACTGCATTAACTGCCCACATATCGCCATTTGAGTCATTGCAAGATGATCAGCATTTGATGCAGTTAAATTACCACTTGGATGATTATGACACAAAATAAAGCCATACGCATTATGAGCGACTAAGTGACGGAAAACATCACGCGGATGGATATTAACACTATCTAAAGTTCCCAATGCTACCTGATAGATATCAATAATTGTCATTTGTGTCGTTACAGCAATTACCCAACAACCTTCTTGTGGGGATTGTGCATAGCGTTGAATCAATAAATCTCCTAATTGTCGTACTGATGAAATTTTAATTGTCATAACTTGCCTCCAACAATAAAGACGACTTTCTGTCAATTTTTTCCTCTTTGTTTTATTTCTAGGCGTATAATAGATAGTTGAATCATTTATAAAAATTGAGGTGTGTTAATATGCGAGTAAGAAAATTCAGTCCCCTACGTATCCCGGCAAATAACGTTCCAAATACAGTCCGCTTTTATCGTGAAGTTTTTGATTTACCAACAGAATTTGGGATTAATGAAGCTCGTCATTTATATTTTGACAAGCAATCAATCATCTTTCATGAAGAACCCGATGCTGAACCAATTACTGTACAAGTTGTGGTTCGTGATCATCAAGAAACCGTAATTAATCACTTAATTAATTACGAAGTTACACAGACTAAACCTGCTACTGAAAGCGAAGATGGTCGCCATGTTATTTTTTATATTGACGATATTGATGGCAATCACATTGAAGTTATTGCAAATAAATAATAGCGATTATATTTTAACAATTAATATTATAAAAAGGACACCAAGCAAAATTTTGCTTTGATGTCCTTTTTTATTTATATCTTTTTTTGCCAAGTATTGGTTAAAACATCACCATTTTCAAACATATTTTGCATTCGTAACTGTTTAGCTATCAATAATGCTTCGTGAGCAGATTCCCAATTTTGCTCAACCAATTGATTGACTAAATTAGACCACCAAGCAAATCCCATCGCATCGCGCGGTTGCTCAATCATCCAGGCAGCGACTTCTTCAAAAATTTCTTGTGGCCGTTCAGGCTCGTTTAATAACATCACCAAAAACTGTGCAGACATTGTATTTAAAAGTTCCATCGTATGATGTGGCCATTTTTTTGCCCAAATAACTGTCAAATAATCAGCAACCTGTTGTACTGGTAACTCTGTAATTACTGGTGCTAACAACGCCACATCCATTTCCCGCCAAATTGTAACTGCTTCAAATGAATCAATTAATATCTTTTTTGCAATTTGTGAATGTTCATTTGGAATGATTTTGGCATGTAATACGTCTGCTAAACTAGCAACCCGTAAATAACCCCGAGCCATTGTATTACGAAACAAATGATACCCTCGACGACTAATATCTTTTATTTTATCAGCATCATGTTCTTTATCGGCTTCTTGTAGTGCATTAATTAATCCCTCAACAGTATCTAACCTATTTACTAGTTCCGTATTAACTTCGGTCCCAGTTAATAATAAATGACTCATTAATGAAATAAAACTTTCCGCAGGTAAATCATTTTCATCATTTAAATAGCGATAGTAACGGTTACGACTAATCCCAATATTAGCTAGTTCACGAACCGGAATGTCATTAGCTTGCCGAATAGCATTAATTCGATTTCGATCAATTAAACTCATATGACTATCCCCTTGCATTTCTCTTATCCTATATTAATGAGTTTAACATTTGGTAGATATCCATTCAACAAAGATTATTTTTAATAAACACTGATAACTGATTTAAAAAGTCCAATCACCAACACAAGTACCAAACCATAAAACAATTAGTCCACCTACAAACGTTAGTAATGTTTTAATAAGCAATAAGCGTCGATTACTAGTTCGTTTTTGCATAGCATCGGCAATATCAACAATGGGCGCTGAAAACGTTGAGAATCCACCTAAAACACCAGGTGCTAAAATGGTATGTACCCAATCAGGTGCAACCATAGAAAGCGTCATCCCCATAAAAAAAGCGGCCAATAAATTGATGCAAACCACCATTAATTCAGATAAATTGCCAAACCAACGAGGCGCCACCGTTAATAACCCAAAACGCATTAAAGACCCAATTGCTGCACCCATTCCGGTTAAAATTATTTCTGCCATCTTAACACCATTTTATTACCTAAATAACGACTAAAAATTACAACTAATACACCACCAACCACACTGATAACTAAGTATACTAATGCCATTAACAATGATAAATTAACCATGTCAACCAACGCTGTTGAATAAGTTGTGTAGGCGCCTAAAATTCCTACCATAATAAAGTCGGATGTTATTTGTGTTAGGTTTATCATTTTACTAAATAAAACGACCAACAAAGCAGAAATAAAAGTACCACTTAAATTGACAATAATCGTTTCCCATGGAAATAAATTATTATGAAAGAGTAGCATCATACTGCCACGTAACACCCCACCAATAAATCCACCACTACTAACAGCCAAGATTTCTAACAATATTTTTTTCTTACTCATCCTATATTCCTAACCTAATAACGATTAAAATAACGCAACAAATCAGTAACCGTTAATTTTTGTTTGTCAGCGTTACTAACATCCAACGAAATTTTACCTTCGGACATTATAATCAAACGATTACCATACTCAATAGCATCTTCTAAATGATGCGTGATCATCAGTGCTGTCAAATTTTCTTCATGAATGCGTTGATTGGTAACCTGCATCAGTTGTGTACTTGTTTTAGGATCTAACGCTGCCGTATGTTCATCAAGTAATAATACTTCTGGCCGTAATTGTGTCGCCATCAAAAACGACAAAGCTTGTCGTTGTCCACCAGATAAATCGCCAGCTGCCATATCTAAACGTTCTGATAGACCATTACCCATTGTCGCCGTAATCTTAGCATACTCTGCTTTTTTAGCTTCCGTTAACCCACGATTTTTTAATCGGCGACGTAAACCACGGCGTTCAGCCAACAACATATTTTCTACAACCGTCATACGAGGTGCTGTACCCAATTTAGGGTCTTGAAAAACCCGTGCCAAAAATTTTGTTCGTTGTGCCTCGTTTAAATGCGTAACGTCATGATCACCCAAAAAGATACTACCGCTCGTTAATGGTAATGATCCCGCAATCACATTAAATAATGTTGATTTTCCTGCTCCATTTGATCCTAAAACGGTCACAAAATCTTCAGGCAGTAATGTTAATGATACATCATCTAAAATTGTTTTCTCACCTGATTGCCCTTGATTAACAATGACAGTTGCATGGTCTAGTCGTAATTTTGTTTCTACCATATCTCATCATCCTCGCTTTAAAAACGTATTTAATCGTAACTTTGATCGTAATCTAGGCAACATCAGTGCCAATCCAAGTATGATGGCACTAACTAGTTTCAAATCATCAGCATTAAAGCCAATGTACAACACAATTACCAATACGAAACGATAGAAAATTGAACCAATAATAATTGTAATTAGGCGTTCGGGCAAAGTTAGGGTATCGGTAAAGATGACTTCACCAATAATAATTGAAGCAAGTGCCACTACAATGGTACCAACACCCATATTAACATCCGCAAAACCATTATTTTGTGCAACTAGTGCGCCACCAAGGCCAATTAAACCATTGGCAACCATTAATCCTAAAATGGTCATACTATCAGTATTAATTCCCAAAGATCTTGCCATTTTAGGGTTGTCACCTGTCACAATAAACGCTTGACCTAATTCGGTCTTTAAAAATTGCGCTAAAAAAATAGTAATTAAAATAATTATGACAATACCCACAACAATGACCGGAAAATTTTGAGGCAAGCTCCTTAAAAAATCATATGAGAATAAATTTGTCTTACCTAATAATGAGCGATTAGCCTGTCCCATAATTCGGAGATTAACTGAATAGATTGCCGTCATTGTCAAAATACCAGCTAATAAAATTGGAATTTTCCCCTTTGTATATAATAACCCCGTAACTAATCCTGCTAGACTCCCTGCCAAGGTTGCGACTAGTGTTGCAATAATCGGTGATACACCATTAGAAATTAAGGTGACTGCCGTTGCTGCGCCAAGGGGAAAGGTCCCCTCAACGGTCATATCAGCAACATCTAAAATTCGAAAGGTTAAATATAATCCAAATCCTAAAGTTGACCAGATTAAGCCCTGACCAATGGCTGAAATTAAAATCCCCATAATTGCCTCACTTTACAAATTTTGCATGCTTATACTCATTTGGTAACACCAAACCAAGTCGTGCCAATTGTGACTTGTTAATAACTAAATCACCTTTTTTAATAAACCCAACTGGTAAATCTTTTGGTTGTTTACCAGCCAAAATTTGGGCAACTTGCTTACCAGTTTGAACGCCTAATTTCTTTTGATTAATGGATTCAGCTGCTAAACCACCTTCTGCCACCATTGTATCAACTGTTGGAAATACAGGCACTTTAGCAGCGTTTGTACTATCAATCAAAGTTGGCATAGCCCCTGCAATCGTATTATCGGTCGGAACAAAAACTGCATCAACTTGATTATTAGCAACCATTTGCTTAGCTGTTTGGTTTAAATCATTAGAAGAAGATATCGTGTAAGGTTTAACTTGCAACCCTGCTTTTTTAGCTAAATCCATCATTTGTTTAGCTTGAATTGATGCAGAATCATCAGATGAAGTATAAATCACACCTAAATTTTTTAAATCAGGCACAAATTTTCTCATCATCTTTAATTGTGCAGCCAACGGTGCTTGATCTGAAACTCCTGTTACATTACCACCAGGGTGTTTATAACTTTTAACAAGTTTAGATTGAATGGGCGTCGTCGATGCTGAAAAAACTACTGCTTTATTTGTAATTGTATTTGCTAAAGAAACTGCTGCTGGTGTAGCAATACCAACGGAAACATCAGCATTAGCATTTTCAAATTTTGATGCCATGGTCTTTAAATTTGATTGGTCTCCCTGTGCATTTTCATACATAATTTTGATGTTTTTCCCATCATGATACCCGGATTCAGATAAACCTTCATGAATACCTTTATTAATATCATCCAATGCTGGATGTTTCATAAATTGCAAAATTGCAACTTTAGGCATTGCCTTTCTCTGGTTTGTTTGAACTGAATCATATACCCCTGCAAAAATTGTAAATAAAGTTAGTGCACCAATTGTACCTAATATTTTTTTATTCATTCATCTATCCTCAATTGTTGTTATACAAAATAAAAAACACGAGCAGATACGACAGTATCTTCTCGTGTTTTACATGAAAAGAACTGCATGGTAATCCATACAACCCTTTCCCATTATTTCGGAAATTAGTCAGCACAGACCCAATACATCTGCTCCCAAAGGAACCACGTACCGAATCTATGTTTTGCCATAGTTCGTACGCGCTATCTGCGCCACCAACCATTAAAATTTAAAACAAAATTACTCATAACTAATTACCACCTTGTATATCATTTTCATAATGATAGCACTTTACTTTTACTTATGCAATATCATTAGTCTATATTGTAATCATCGTCAGACATGGCTTCTACTTGACCCAATCGATAACCATTTCCTACTTGAGAAAAGAAATCATGATTTGAAGTCGTTGTTGAAATGCCGTTCATCACAATTGGATTAACATCCTCAGCACCATCTGGGAACAAGGGCTCTTGACCTAAGTTCATCAACGCCTTATTTGCATTATAACGCAAGAATGTTAGTACAGACTCTGTCCAGCCGATTTCATCATATAGTAACTTGGTATACTGTTCCTCATTACTATATAAATCTAATAAGAGTTCATACAACCACATCTTTAATTCGGCTTGTTCATCTTCGCTAAGTTCATTAAACCCTAATTGAAATTTATAACCAATATAAGTTCCATGCACTGACTCATCACGCAAAATTAATTTGATAATCTCGGCAACATTATTCATCTTATTATGACCTAAATACCAAAGCGGCGTATAAAAGCCAGAATAAAACAAGAACGTTTCTAAAAAGACTGATGCAACTTTTCGCTGTAATTGCGTACCTTCTTGATAAATCTGATTAATACGATTAGCTTTATACTGTAAAAACTCATTTGTATTTGTCCAATCAAAAATCTCATTAATTTCGGCTGGTGTATGCAAAGTTTCAAAAATTGATGAATATGATTTAGCATGAACTGATTCCATAAACTCAATATTGTTCAATACAGCTAATTCATGTTGTGTGCGTGTTGACTGTTTTAACGATGCCATCCCATCTTGTGATTGCAATGTGTCCAACAAAGTTAATCCACCAAAAACATGTCCTACAAGGTAATGTTCTTGGTCCGTCATTTTACGCCAATCATCTAAATCATTTGATAAAGGAATTCTCGTATCAAGCCAAAATTGTTCAGTTAATTTTTCCCAAGTTGCCTTATCTATTGTATCTTCAATTTCATTCCAATTAATTGCTTCATATGATTTTGTCATTTATCTATCCTATCTCCTGTCAGCAATGTGTTCTAAATTGAACAACTCTCGCATTCGTTGACACCGAATTCTTCCATATCATCGGTATAAGTACGAATATAATAAATAGACTTAATCCCCCGATTATGTGCATACAAACGCAAGATATTTAAATCACGAGTCGTCATCTTATTTGTATGGTTTACTTTCCAATCATACAAATCATCTGGCATAGTTGAGCGCATAAAGAGTGTCAAAGCCATCCCCTGATCAATATGTTGCTGTGCTGCTGCGTACACATCAATAACACGACGCATATCCATATTATAAGCTGATTCATAATATGGCAAAGTGTCTGTTCCTAAATATGGTGCAGGATAGTAAATTTTACCAATCTTCTTTTCTTGCCGTTCTTCAACACGATTAATAATCGGGTGTAGTGACGCTGTTGCATCATTAACATATGAAATTGATCCAGTAGGTGCAATAGCCATACGATAAGCATTATATAAACCATATTGCTCAACAGATTCTGCCAAAGCAACCCAATCTTCTTGTGTTGGAAAATGGTGAACTGAAAAGATTTCCTTTACTTTATCAGTTTTAGGAGACCAGTCTTGGTTAATATACTTTTCAAAGTATGCGCCTGTTGCATAATCTGATTTTTCAAATTCGTAAAAACTAGTTTGACGTTCTTTAGCCAACTTATTTGATGCGACTAAACTATAATAATTTAGCATCAAGAAATAAGCATTGGTAAAGTCCAAAGCTTCCTCATCACCATAATACATATGATTCTTAGCAAAGAAAGCATGCAGACCCATGGCCCCTAATCCAATAGCATGTGTTTGTCGATTTCCAAGCTGTACTGATGGCACGATATCTAAATCGGTTTGATCTGATACAAATGTCAAAGCACGAATCATCGCATCAACAGATTTCCCAAAATCTTTAGTTGCCATCATATTAACAATATTTGTTGATCCTAAGTTACATGAAACATCTGTCCCAAGCTCATCATAGGTTTGTTCATTGTTAATTTGTGATGGCTTTTGTACCTGTAATATCTCCGAACACAAATTTGATGAAATCACCTTACCAGCGATTGGATTAGCTTTATTTACAGTATCAATATTAATAATATAAGGGTAACCAGACTCTTGTTGCAATTTTGAAATTTCAGTTTCTAAATCACGAGCACGTATCTTTTTCTTATGAATATCAGTATTAGCAACCATTGCATCATACTCAGCAGTAATGTCTACATAATTAAATGGTGTTCCATATACTTTTTCAACATCATAAGGCGAAAATAAATACATATCTGCGTCTGCTTTAATTAAATCATAGAACTTATCTGGCACTGTCAATCCAAGTGATAATGTCTTGACACGAATTTTTTCATCAGCATTTTCTTTTTTTGTTGCTAAAAAATTCATAATATCTGGATGGAATACAGATAGATAAGTTACACCAGCCCCATTTCGTTGACCCATTTGATTAGAATATGAAAATGAATCTTCTAACAATTTCATAACTGGGACAACACCTGAGGCTGCATTAGCAATCCCTTTAATAGGTGCACCTGCTTCTCTTAAGTTAGATAGCACAATCCCAACACCACCACCAATTTTTGATAGCTGTAGTGCTGAATTAATAACACGTCCAATAGCATTCATGTCATCAGTGGCTTGCAAAATGAAACATGACACTAGTTCCCCACGTCTTGAACGACCTGCATTTAAAAATGAAGGTGTTGCTGGTTGATAACGTTGGTTGATCATTTCGTCAGCTAAGTTTAGCGCCAACTCTTCATCGCCATTGGCGTAAAATAGCACGTTCATCACAACACGATCATTATAATTTTCAATATAAAAATCACCGTCGTTTGTTTTTAAAGCATACTGTGCATAAAACTTATATGCTGCCATAAATGATTTAAATTTAAAATTTTGTGTTTCTAGGTAAGCATAAAGTGACTCAATAAATGCCATTGTATATTTATTAATCATCTTTTGATCAACATAATCGTTTTCAATAAGATAATCAAAACGTTCTTGAATGGTATCAAAGTGTAATGTATTTGGCTTCACATTTTCTTTGATAAACGCTTGGAGTGCTTCTTGATCTTTTTGTAATTGAATACTATTGTTCTTTGGAATATTTAATTGGTTATTTAAATCAAAATAAGTTACTTTATCCAAATCCAGTGTTGCTAATGACATATACTTCTCCCACGTTTTACCTATTGTAAAGCGGAACCCCTATTTTGGTTGCACCGACAGATAGGTATCGTTATTTTATATTGAATTACATTGCTTGATTTAATTTTGCGAGTAAATCTGGTCGAAAACCATGAACGGGCTCCATATCTCCTGAGAAGACAACAGGAACTGATTGGTACCCTTTATCCTTTAAAAATGCCAAAGCTTCAGCATCATTTTCAACATTTTTCTCTGAATAACTAATGCCATACTGTGTCAATGTCTTCTTTGTCATCAAACATTGGATACAATTATTTTTCGTATATACGGTAACATTTTGCATAATTCCACCTAAACTTTCTATGTTCAAAAAACTAACGCTTTGTTAATATGAAGTTGAGTATAAACCACTAGGCCACCTCATTGCAAGGGATTAAATTAACTAAAAAAAGGCTTGACATAGGCTTTTTCGCAGTACGAAAGCTTTTATAGTGATTATTACAAAATGATTAAATAATAACATTCTGTTAGTTACGTAATTGCTAAATCCATTATTTTTTTCTAGACTTAGTAGTATCATTAATAATTATTGGAGGATCTCATAATGCCACTTAAACTTTTGTATATTTCTATTTCTGGTAACACACGTGCATTTATTGATAAATTAACTACTTTTGCTGATGAACAAGGTCAACTATCTTTTGACCCAATAGAAGTGTCTGACGCTTCCCCCGATATAATTACGAACAGCCCCTTTTTTGCCTTTGTCCCCACTTATTTAGATGGTGGTAACGGCATTGGTAATGGTATTATCGAAATTATGACTAATGCTTTACATGAACAACTAGAAATACCAGAAAACACCAAAAATTTAATTGGTATTATTGGTAGCGGTAATAAAAACTTTAACGCCCAGTACATTTTGACCGCTCGTCGTTATGCCGTTGACTTTAATGCTCCGCTAATTGCTAATTATGAATTACGTGGCACTCAAATTGATGTTGAACGCGTCTATCAAGCAATTAATCAACGTTTTTATGAATACAATCATTAATAGAAGGACTTATTTATGCTTTTACCACGTACAAAGTCAAACAAAGTTTCTTTAACTAAAGAACGACGTCAAGAAACTTGGACACAATTATCATCTGAGCAACAACTTGCCATTCAACGACATATTCGCTATCAGCAAACATCTTTATTCATGAACTACGAATTAGTTGGTCATGGTCGTCATTGGTCTTTAGTCGACTATCACGAAAATCTGAATTATGATACCAAAAATTCACCACAATTATATTGTGACTGTGGTCGTCGCTTAAAACATCAATATGTTCTCATCAATGATTTAGGTGAACAAATTAAACTAGGTATAACACATTTTGCCGATCATATTGGCATTTCTGAACAGGTTGCCCGTCAATTACAAGCACAAATTCATCATTTAAATTTTGGCTTAGATGAACTATTGCAACGTATTCGACGGCATGCCGGATTAAATTCTGATATGCAACGTTGGTTTTTGGATAATCAAGATTTATTTGCAGATTCACCCACTCATACAGTTGATTTTGTGACTAATAATTTACCGCCAGATCGTGAAATTCAAGCTGAAATTGTACGTGCATACAAAAAAGATACTTATGTTAAAAAACCACGCGTTCGTAAAAAAACAACCAAACTCAATAAAAATGCTTGGCAAGAAATTTTTCGTGACATTTAAATCATAAGGAGACTTTTTATGGCAACATTATATACAGCAACATCAGAAACGATAACATATGCATTATTAGTTGATGAACAACAAGCATTAGTCTCGCAAGTTTATTATTTACAGACAACTACACCACAACAATCACAAATAGCGCTATCCGACATGATGGCGCTACACACTAAACAAACACAACTTATTGCTAATCATAATTACTGGTTATGGCCAATTGATCAACATACTAACCAATTCCCATCTGAAGCCAAAACACATCAACAACAAGCATAAAAAAAGCTGTATCTGACGTTGAAAAAACAAAGATGTTTTTATCAACTAGATACAGCTTTTTTATTAGCTTAATTTTTTACTGTGTGAGGTTGCTTTTACCACCAACCATTAGCTGCACGGAATGAAATAGCGTTATCCACTGATCCATAACGTGAGTTAGCATAATTTAGCATACCAGCAGTTTGTGAAGCAACTGATCCATGTCCCCATGATTGATTAGTTTGACCTAATCCATGGTATTGACCATTTGATGCGTTAACGTTTCCACCTGATTCAGGCATAACAATTGATTGCCACATTGCTGCATTACCACCAGCAGCAATAAATTGGTCATATGTTGATCCTGAAGCAGCAGCAGTTGATACAGGTTGTGCTTGTACTGGCTTTTGTTGTACAGGTGCTACTTGTGCGGCTTGTTGTACAGGTGCTACTTGTGCGGCTTGTACTGGTGCGGCTTGTTGTACAGGTGCAGCTTGCACTGGTGTTTGTTGTGCAACTGGTGCTACAGCTTGATCATCTAACTCAACTTGTTGACCAGCAAAAATCAAGTTCGCATTTGTAATCTTATTAACACTAATAATACGATCGATAGTTGTATTGTGGTTAGTAGCGATTGATGACAAAGTGTCCCCTGTTTGAACAGTATATGTATCGGCTGATACATCTGTGGCCATTGCAGCAGTTGCAATTCCAGCGACAGCTAATGCAGTTAGTACTTTTTTATTCATTATAAATATATCTCCTTGATGTTTACCTGTATTGGCATTGACACTTTTCTTAGTCCACTTCAACACATCTTTTATTCACTGCGTTGGGAACTCATGCTTTTAACAACAGATATAAGTTTAACAATCTCACAACTATATTCGTTACAATGGTGCGACAGAGCGTTACACCTGTATCACAAATAATAATTTGTGAGAAATTTCATTGTAATATCAAATAGCAATTTGTACTTAAACACTGATACAGCAATATTTTAAATATAATACTTAACCAGTTAAATAAGAAGATTATTATTTAACTAATTTACAAGTAAAACTGATAAAACCGTTTTCTTACTTCTAATTAGTTTTCTGATTACGAGAGTGTAACAGTGTTAAAGTTAATATATATCAATTTTATTTACTAAAAAGCAAAAAAAAACAGATTAACGCCTTGTTAATCTGTCAGTAATTTATTTTATCTTTAGAATTTCGCGATCAACTAATTCATTTAAGTAAAAACGATACAGTTTTTCTAATTCTGTGTGTTTCTGATGCTTAAAAATATTAACAGTGGCATTACCACTTGGATTAACCGTCTTAATTTTAATCCCCGTTAACGCCTTATCAACGACAACTTTTAGCTTAATAGCATTATCTAAGCCTTTTTCTGGTTCTAATGAACGTTTCATTACATATGAACCAGCATTATTTTTAACAAAACCAGTATCACCTAAAGCATACTGTTTTAATTGTGGGTTAAATTGGTAAATAACATCATCCCCAATTACCTTAACAGTAGTGTCAAATGCCATTGTATGCTCCTTTTATCATAAATCTAATTTTAAGCTTGTACTTTAAAGAAATCTATCAATACTTGTGCTGATTGCTTACCAGCTTCAATGATAAATTCATCAAATGTCATCCCAGCTTCTCCATTAGCATTGTCAGAAATGGCGCGTACGACAGCAAATGGGACGTCAAAGTAATGTGCTGCCTGGGCAATTGAAGCACCTTCCATCTCAGCAGACTGTGCATCTTTAAAGTACGCCAAAATATTTTGTTTTTGTTCATCACTAGCGATAAATGAATCACTTGTCACAATTAACCCATTAACTAAGTGTGCATCTGTTACAGCTGCATATACCTTTGATAAACCTGCTACCAAATCAACATCTGTTTTGAAACGTGCTGGTTGCTGGGGTACTTGACCGTATTCATAACCAAATGCGCGAGCATCAGCGTCAGCATAAGCTAGTTCATCAGCAATCACTACATCTCCAATTTTCAAACCAGCCCCTACTGCACCAGCTGAACCAGAGTTAATGATAGCATCAACTGCAAAATTAGTAATTAACAAGGTTGTTGTTAAGGCTGAGGCAACTTTACCAATACCAGATTCTACAACAACAACATCAACCTTACCGATTTTACCGTGATGAAATAGCTTTCCTGCAATAGTTGTTTGCTTCTCATCAGACATTGCCTCAACCAGCGCTGCCTTCTCTTCTGCCATTGCATTTATTACACCATATCGCATTTATTTATCTCTCCTTAATTCTAATCTGCTACAAGAAAAACAAAATGACATACGTTAATAAAATTAACCCAATTAAAATAACAATTGCCATATTCAGACGATGTTTCAGACGTGTTGTTTTTCCTTTTTTAGTTAACTTACGTGTCTGTGGATCTAATTCATAACGACCATGTCGTGTTAATCGATGTTCTTCACGTGTTAATAACGTTGCACCTTGATTTTGATTATCCTGCACATCATCAAGATTCGGCATATCATTATTAACTGACTGATTCTTTTTATCATGTAATTTCTTATTAAATAACATCATATTTACCTATTATTGTAACGTGCGCCAATATAAATATGCCATATTTGTTTTAGCATCCTTCAACTGACCATTATTAAATAACGCTGTCGCTTGTTCATAATCAACATAAATCAAATCAATTTTTTCGTCATCATCTTGTGGTAATTCTTCAACAACTGGACTTAAATCCGTCGCTAAATATAATGTCATATATTCATCAGCAAATCCAATTGACGTATAAAATCCCGTAATTAGTTCAACTTTATTTGCTGATAAGCGCGTTTCTTCGTTTAACTCACGGTTAACAGCATCCAGTGGTTTTTGATCACGTTTATCGATCTTACCAGCCGGAATTTCAAGCGTTACTTGTTGGACTGGTGCACGCCATTGTTTTTCTAAAATCATTTTATTATCTTTTGTTAATGCCAAAATAGCGATTGCATCAGCATGATAGACAACATCACGTTTAGTCTGGCGTCCATCAGGCAAAAGAACTGTTTGTTCAACAGCCCGAATGATATGTCCATCGTACTTAGTCGTCTCATCTAAAACTTTTTCAGCAAATTTTGTAACATTTTCTGATAGGTTAACCATTCGCCCTCCTCCAGTATCTACTCTACAACTTCAACAGCGGCTGCTTGTGGGCCTCTAATTCCTTGAATAACAACTAGTTTAACCTCTTGACCAACTATGAGATCACGAACACGCGGTGTTTGAATAGCTGAAAAATGTACAAAGACATCGTCTTCACCTTTTAATTCAATAAAGCCAAACCCTTTATCTGCTTGCCATGTTTTTACAAAACCACTAATTTTTTCCATTTATTTACTCCTTTATTATCTACCACTAGTCACAATATAAGCATAAATTGCGATACCAATCAAAATAATATAACTAGTCAACGTACTAATGCGCCACCAAATTAACCAAAAGCGACGAGTGATAAAAGTTTCGCGTATAAACCCTTGATACAATGCCAAAGCGATTCCCCACAAAACAAACATTAAAAACATTGGGACTAATAATGTTATATGCCAAACTTCAAATGTCGTGGTTGCAATACTCCACCACACAATAAAAACACCCAAATCTGTTGTTTTTAAATTTTTTGGCCAAGAACTTTGCAAAAAGGTTTGTTTTATAATCCAAATAACTACTAAGGTAATTAAAGCAATAAAAACCGTTACTGGCCAATTAAATAATGTCAGCATTACTGCCTCCTAAAATGTATTAATCTATTTATTATACCTTTAATTATTCACTCTGTGGTATGTTATCTGTTTTTTTTGATACAATGGACTAAACGAAATATATTAGAGGTACCAACATGCAAAAAAACAATAAAAAGAAAAAGTCAACAATGCAAAAAATTATCCAAACATTTGTTATTTTTATGTTAGTTTTATCATTCGCAAGTGTATTTATCACATTATTACAAATTTCTTTCTAAACGTACAAAAAGAGACACCTATAGCCGACACAATTATTTGCTGCCGAATATGGATGTCTCTTTTTTGTTATTCATTATCAAATTGCCAAATACCAGCTACCTGCAATTGGTTTAACAACTGCTCTGAACTTGTGCCATAAGCTAAAACATGGCCTGTTTGTGGCAACAAATTACCAAAACGATACATAGCAATTTGCCAATGCGATTGAATTTGCCAATGACGATAAAGCAATGGTTCTTCTTTTTCCGTAATTGGTAAATAAACTGCTGCATGTTCAAAAACAACATCCGCCAGTTTTTGACCAGTAATAGCACGTAGATGCTGACTAGCAACGCTTATATTAACTGAAACATCATATAAAACGGTCGTCTTAGACAACCCAGGAATGACATTCCGCAAGTACAACGTGCCATGATCTGACAACAAAAAGGTTACGTCATATGCTCCCACATAATTTAAGGCAGCCCCTAATTTTTCAGTGACTTTAGTTATTTCACCAACAACTGCATCAGCTATATTACCAACAGTCCATGCACTATTTAAATTAGCTGAGATTGCTTGTACTTGTCGTAATGGATACAAGGCTATCTCATTATTAGCACTACGTACTGCTGTCATTACAAATGATTGTGTGTTATCTAACCACGGTTCAATTAATAACGTACTCCCATCAATCATGGGCGCCACTAATCCCAAGTCCCATTCACCACGTAAAATAACTTGATCATCAATATTTTTGTGTTTAAAAACAGGTTTTACAATAATTGGATACCCTAATTTTGTCCCTGCCTGTGCAATTTCATCTAACGAACTGCCAGTTTCATAAGGTAAAATATTTAATGATTCACTTTCATAAAACGCTTTTGCTAACGCATGATCGTCAGTAATATCTAAAATATTAGTTCCTTGTGGTACAACTTGGTTTGTTAATTGATCAGTAATCTGCATCGGTAACCACGCTGAAGTATACGTAATAATATCTGATAACGCGACGAAACTTTCAATTTCATCATCGTTATCTTCTTTACCTACAAAGCGATAATCAGCTTCTTTTAAAAGAACTGATTCTGCATAGCTACTATATCCTGCAATATGATAACCCATATTGTGTGCAGCCTGTGCTAAATATCGACTTGTGATACCATCCCCAATGATCCCAATTGTTTTTCCTGGTAAAACTTCATAACTCATCTTATCTCACCCTTTTCAATCCGAATTTATTTATTATCATACCTATATAAATGATATGTTTCAATCATTTGAATTATTTTGTTTGCATATGCTGGATCAGTTGCATAACCGCCGTCTACTAATCCATTGGCAGCGGTCTTATAATCCGTCGCTTGCACAACCGTTGCATATCGCTGCGGATTATCAGTTGTCCCATTTACCAATAATTGTGCATGATCTACCATGGATGCTTGCCAACTGTCATAAACACGAAATGAGGCATTAATGGTTACCCATTGATTATTTTCATATTCTTTCGTCGCTAATGATGCACTTGGCTGACCAGCAACTGCTTTAACACCAAAAAAATTATTATACTGTTTTGATAATTCAGACTTTCCCCAATTTGATTCTAATGCTGCTTGCGCGATACTAATAGAAGATAATATACCATATTTTTGTTCAAGTTGTTGTGCTTGGGGCGCTATTTTTTTGATAAATGCTTTATGTGTTAGTTCCACTGTGTTCACCTCTTTAACTGGTTGATTTTTATGCTGATGAATATCTGTTTGCCAAACTCCAAAGCCTAAAATTATAATGACACACAACAAAACATGTCCCCGCTGCAACTGCCCATTTTTAACAAAGAATTTTTGTATACGATGTTTATTCTTCCTTTTTGCCAGAAAATCACCCTCTTATTTGTCAGTTAAATCTCCATGATCCAATTCTAACAACTTTTTAAATCTTAATTCAGTTACCATCAATTGTTGTGGCGTCCCTTGCATTGAAATCTTCTTATCTTCAATAAAAATTAATTGATCAACCAATTCTATACCAGTTAAATGATGCGTAACCCAAATAATTGTACGATCAGCTAATACTTCAAAAATAGTATTTAACACATTTAACTCAGTAATTGGATCTAGAGCAACAGTTGGCTCATCCAAAATAACAATCGGTGTATTTTGCAATAACACCCGTGCTAACGCAAACCGTTGTTTTTCACCACCAGAAAAACGGTTTCCCATCTCTGTCATTGGTGTATCTAATCCTTCTGGCAAACTTTTCACAAGATCTGCTAACGATACTTGTTGCAACGCTTGCCACAACTCCTCATTCGTTGCATCCAAATTTCCTAACCGTAAATTATTGGCCACAGAACTAGCAAATAGATAAGGTTGTTGATCTAAGACCGCAATAATACTTGAACGTTCTTCTTGCAATGTTTTCACATCATAATTATTAATCGTTACTGTCCCCTTATTAGGTTGTTCATCACCCAATAAAAGTTTTAAGAAAGTTGTCTTACCAGCGCCAGATTGACCTAAAATTGCTAATTTTTGGCCATCCTTAATTGTTAAATTTAAATTTTCTAACACTGTAGCATCATTATACCCAAAATTAACTTGATTAAACTTAATTTCTGGGTGTGTAATCGCAACTTTTTCTTGTGTTACGTTCTCTTGTAATTCAGTTTGTGCTTTGTCATCCATTTGATTCAATCGTTGAATTGAATTTTTATAACGTGGCCACTCGCCGATACCTGTGCTAATTGCTGTTAGCGCATCTTGCACTGGGAAAATAGCCAATACAAAAGCTGCAATCCAGTTAACCCCAAAACTATCACTACCGAAATGATTGGTAGCAAAAATCAATAAAATAATGGCTGTTGCTCCGATTATCACAGCGCCAAACATATCACGCCACCAATTGAAATGATTTTGCTTTGCTTTTATTTTATTAATTGCATTAAAATCGTTTTGTTGGCGCTCAAACAACTCTGATGTACGTCCTGATAAAATCCAATCTTGCAATCCCATAACAGAATCAGTTAAATCAGTATACAGTTGGCCTTCAAGTTGTTGTTGTTTATAATCACGCGCACCATTAACAACGATTGTGATAATTGGTGTCAAAATAGTTATCATCCCTAACATCAAAAAGACAGCTAATGCAAAGCCCCAATCAAACACACCAATACCAATTGTAATTAAGACATATACGAATAACCCAATTGCGGTTGGAAATAACGTCCTCAAGTAAAAATTTTCAATTTTAAATAAGTCGTTATCCAAAACACCTAAAACTTCACCAGTTTGTGATTTTGCATAAACTGATTTGGTTCCAACTTCAACCAATTGATAAAGTCGTTTACGGAACTTAGAAACAATTCGTAAAACCCAATCATGTGATACCAGGCGTTCAACATAACGAAATGATGGTCTACCAATTCCAAAAGCTCGCGTTAACACGATTGGTACATAGACCATCAAAATATTTTCCGGAATCTGTGCCGAACGTGAAATCAAAAATCCTGAAGTAAACATTAAGGCTGCACCACAAAAAATCGTCATAAATCCTAAAAACAAAATTAAAACTAACAATTTTTTGTATGATTTTAAATACGGAAAAACCCAAGTATCTTTTTTAATTAACGTTATTAACTTATTCATTTTTTACTACCTCGCATTGCTGATTGCAAAGCAACAAAGTATCCTTGTTTATCATTTAATTCTGATAGTGTCCCTTGTTCAACAATTTTGCCATCACGCATTACCAAAATTAAATCCATTTGTGCTAACCAATGGAGACGATGTGTTGCAAAAATAACCAATCGTCCATCAAATAATGGTAACATTGTTTCTTTTAATTTAATCTCTGTTTCAATATCTAAGTGTGCCGTTGGTTCATCCAACAACAATACCCGACGTTCTTGATCTAACAAAATACGAGCTAACCCAATACGTTGTGTTTGACCACCAGAAGCTTGAACGGCCCCTTCACCAATAATAGTATCTAATCCATCCTCTAAAGAGGCATACCAGTCATTTAATCCAACAACTTGGATTGCATGAATTAATGCTTCATCAGTTTTATTTTTAGCATAAAAAGCTAAATTATTTCGCAATGTATCATGAAAAATATAAGGTTTTTGTGGTAACACTTGTAATTGTGACTGCCAATCTTTTTGCTGTAAGTGTGGTAAAGTTTGGTGATTAATTTTAATATTACCTTTACCAATTAAGAAGCCACCCAATAAATTTAATAAGGTTGACTTTCCTGAACCAGATGTTCCTACAATAGCCACACGTTGGTGGCCTTTAAACGATACATTAATGTCTTGTAACGTATTATTATTAGCATTAGGGTACTGGTAATTTAAGTTGTTTATTTCTAATGTATCGTCGGCTTGCCAACGTTGTTGTTCTCTATGATAAATATCACTGTCCGCAACTGTTTTTGTATCAAGAACAGTCATAATATCTGCAAAGGCATTTTTACCATTTAACGTCGCATGATAATCATTAGCAAAATTTCTAATCGGTTCAAAATACTCAGGCGCCAATACTAAAATCGTTAACGCTGGTAACAATGGCATCGTCCCATTCATTAAACCAAGGCCCAAAAATAGTGCGACAATCGCAATCGATAATGTTGTAAAAAAATCTAGTGCAAAAGTTGATAATATTGCTATTTTTAGCGTACTAATCGTTGCTTTACGATGATCTTCAGAAACATCATAAATATTATCGGCATATTTTTTAGACAAACCCACCTGTTTAAGCGTTGTTAAACCACGTAATGAATCCACAAAATGATTTGATAATCGATTAAAAGTTTCATATTCCCGATCAGCCTTAGCCTGCGCTGCATATCCCAGAATAATCATAAACAGCACAATCACTGGATAAATAAAGAATAAAAAAATTGCTTGTTTCCAATCAATGGTAAACACATATGCCAAAATAATCCAAGGGATAATCATCATATCAAATAACTTTACTAATACTAACGTAAAGTAATCGTGCACTTGATCAATTCCTTCAACTGCCAAAGTTACTGATTTTCCAGTTCCTAATTGACTAATTGCACTGGGGCCTAAGTTTGCATATTGTTTTGTTAATTCACTTTGCAACATCCCTGTCGTTTTATCAGCAAACGGTGCTAACACATACTCTTTTAAGACACCTAAAAGTTGTCGCAGTACATACGCACTAATAAATACTAAGATAATAATGACAACAGACTGTAACTGTTTGTGTTCCCATACTTTTGTTAAAGCGATACTTAATGCACGGCCTTGACCAATAATCGCAATTGCTTGTATAAAAGTTAATATACATAGTAAACCTAAAGCTCTTTTTGCCCCAGGAAATTTAAATATTCTAGGATCTAACATAAATTTTAATAATTCCTTTCGTTTTAAATAAACCAGATATGTATAAAAAGGTTGGGACAGCAACTGTTCCAACCTTTTTAAGTGTATCAACTATAACGCTAATACATAATTAATAAGACATCTTCTTAACATGAATACGATCACGGAAAACGTAAAAGCTCCAAATTTGGTAAGCTAATACAATTGGTAATGCAGTTAATGAGATAATCGTCATCCACTTCAAAGTATAAGGTGTTGATGTTGCATTCTTCAAAAGAATTGACATACCAGCTTCATTACCAACAATAACGCGTGGGAATAATCCTGTAAACAATAATGCGACTAGCACAATAATTACCAAACCTAGCATAATAAATGCTAACGTATTTTTCTGCTTTAAAGTCACGGTCCATGCTAATACTGTCAATACAACGATTGCAACCAACAAAGCAACTGTAATGACTGGCTTTTGAACAAAAAAGTCAGTATAAATAAACAATGTAATTGCAAAAGCGACTTCACCAATCAGAAGTACTGGATATAATACTTTCAATTGCTTTTGAATACGATCATGTAATGAACCACTCGTAATCTTTAGACGTGCATAATTCAAGCCATGTACGTATGAAAGTAATGATAATGCGACACCACCAATCACTGAGAAAATATTAAAGTAATCCCAGAAACCAGCTGACATATCACCGTGCACATCTAAAGGCATACCTTGAACAACATCAGTAAATAATAATCCAAACAAGAATGGCACTAACATTGATGTAATAGATGAGATGGTCGTCCACAAATTTCTAAACTTAACTGTTCGCATTTGTTCACGGAATTCAAATGAAACACCACGATAAATCAAACAAATTAAGATAGCAAATAAAATCAAATAAAATCCTGAAAACAATGACGCATACCAGAAAGGCATTGCGGCAAACATTGCACCACCTGCAGTAATCAACCATACTTCATTACCATCCCAGTGTGGTCCAATTGATCTAATCAATGCGTCTTCTTCAGCTTCACCCTTAGCTAGGGTTTTCAATGACATCCCAATTCCAAAGTCAAATCCTTCCAAAAAGAAGAACCCGGCAAACAAAACAGCAATCAAGACAAACCATAACATTTGATATCCCGTCATTATTTAGGCCTCCTTTCCATCTGTAAAGGCTTCTGGTGAAAATGGATCAACGTTTTCGTCTGTCACTTCTTCATCCACTGACTCTGGACCAGCAATCATTACACGACGTGAAAGTAGAATCATTATTAGACCCAAAACTAGGAACGTTGTGAAATACAATATATTTGACGTCAACAATGATGTTGCTGAAACATTAGGTGACACCGCATCAGCCATTGTAAGAACACCGTAAACAACCCATGGTGCACGACCAAGTTCAGTAATCAACCAACCAGATGTAATAGCAACATATGGTAAGAATGTTGATAATCCAAATATCCAAAGAACCCACTTATATTTTGAAATATCAATTTTTGACTTTTTACGTACTGCCCACAATGCGACTATTGCAAGTAAACCAAATGCCCCTGCAGAGACTGCCATGATACGGAAACTATAGTAAAGTGTATTATTTGGCAAATAATAATTCATATCATGGCCAAACTTAACATCGTACTTTTCATGTAATTCTTTATTTAATTCATGCCAACCTTGACTACCACCCACAAGAGAGTGATGAGCTAAAATTGAGAGCATGTATGGGATATCCAATGACCATTTAACTTCATGTGTCTTCGGATCGCTGTACGCAATCACTGACCATGGCGCTTGCTCGTCATCACCACCAACATTTTTATCAAGCGCTTCAGTGGCAGCAAACTTCATTGGTTGGTCATCTTGTAAGTACAATGAATGGCGGTCACCAGTATATAGCAAACCAGCTGTTCCAATCAATGCAACTACAGCTCCCACCTTAACTGACTTTTTGAAGAAGTCCAGTTCGTGATGAGGCCGGCGTAATAATGACCAAGCTGAAATACCAATTACGGCAAAAGATCCAGCCATAAACGTTGCAAAAATAACGTGTGGGAATTCCAACCATAATTGATGATTTTGTAACAACGCCGGAAAATCAACTAAGACTGCACGATCAAATTTATGATCAACTTTAAAGCCGACCGGATTTTGCATAAATGAATTAGCTGCTAAAATCCAAAGTGCTGAAAAAGCTGAACCGATGGTTGTTAACCAAATAAACAATAGATGCAATTTCTTATTAAAGCGATCCCATCCAAATGACCATAGTCCCAAGAATGTAGATTCCAAAAAGAATGCAACTAGCGCTTCAACTGCTAAAGCTGGCCCAAATATGTCCCCCACATAACGTGAGTAGCGTGACCAGTTCATACCAAATTGGAACTCTTGAATGATTCCCGTTACAACACCAACCGCAAAACTGAGCATAAAAATTTTACCCCAGAATTTGGTCATACGTTTGTATTGATCATCCTTTTTTATAACATACAAGGTTTCCATTGTTGCAACAATAATACCTAACCCAATTGACAACGGTACGAAGAAAAAATGAAAAATTGTTGTCATTGCGAACTGAAATCGTGCAAGGTTTAAAATGGATAGACCTGCTATCAAGTTCATACAACTAACCTCCTAATTGATAACTTAATTTTTAAGCGCAATAAGTGCTCATACAATCTTATTGTACCTTACTTTAGTCATTTTTTACCACTTTAATTTACTAAATTATACTTAATTTGTGAATATTTTCATAATCATTTCATCAACCAAATTTTTTTGTTATTTTTGTCATAAAATCAAACTAATTCGATAGACCTTTTCCAATATTTTGCTTAAAATAAATTAAAATATACTTTTTGGAGGACTTAGCATGACTGTAAATTTGTTAGCTTTATCACCTTTAACGGATGCTGATATCGAAATATTAAATTCCTACGATGTGGTAGTTATTACACCCGAAAATTTGACCACTAAACATTACCCTAATATCGATATCAGCTATGGTTGGGATGCTGATATCATCAATAATATCTTAGCAACACCAAATCATCAATTAAAATGGATTCAAGCCTACTCTGCAGGAGTTGACTATATGCCGCTAGATACATTTTCTGCACAAAAAATCATCCTAACCAATGCAAGTGGTCAACGTTCTATACCAATTGCACAAAGTGTTATTAGTTATATTTTTTATTTTGCACGTGGATTAAACATCTATCAAAATCAAAAAAAGTGGCAACCATACACTAATCAATTTATCTTGCAATCATTACCCGTTATTATCTTTGGTACCGGTCAAATTGGTCAACAAATTGCTAAGTACTTAAAGTCTTTTGATACACCTGTTTACGGCGTTAATACATCTGGTCATCCTGCAAATAATTTCGATAAAGTATTTGCTATTAATAATTTAAATAAATTACCAGATAATATTGCAATTGTCATTAATAGTTTACCTAGTACAGCGCAAACGAATCATTTTTTTAATCAACAAAATCTAGATTTATTTAATGATTTATTTTTATTTATCAACATTGGTCGTGGTGCTACAGTTAATGAAACTGATCTTTTGAAAAAGCTAAATGATGGTACGATAAAATATGCTGCGCTTGATGTAACAACTACTGAACCTCTCCCTGCCAATTCTAAATTATGGCAACAAGATAACTTACTTCTAACACAACATACAACGTGGGCTGGCAATTCAGAAGAACTCTTTACTATATTTATGAAAAACTTACCTGACTTTATTAATCATAATCCCCTATCCGTAAATGTTGTGAACTATGATACCGGTTATTAATGCTTAATAAAAAGCCTTTCAATTTACATTGAAAGGCTTTTTCTATTAATTTTTATTTAAATAAGATTTGACATCATCCTTTAAATTTATATCTTTTGAAAATTCTGCTGCTGCGTAAATTAACATCTGTGCATGTTGTTTTTCTTCCAATAATGATAATTGTTCACAACATTGTACACGCAACTTTTGTAGTTTTACAATCTGATGAAACTGATCTTTTGAAGGTAAAATTTCTAAAGCTTGCATAATACGTTCATTAGCTTTTTTAGGATCATTAATCATCAAGTATAGTGCACTTTGATGATAATACGTATTAGCAATAACATTACCCATTTCTGCTTGTAAAGCTGGTCGATAACTTTTAATCAACCCACAAGCTCGTTCGTAACACTCTGATGCATAAACATATTCACCTTTTTTTGCCCAGGTTGCCCCCATTTCAGTATATATTTCAATCATTAATTCCATTTGGTGCTTCTCAGCATCACCTAACGCAATCTGCAGTAGTTGCATTGCCACAGTGGTTTGATTTTGTGCTAACGCAATTTTAGCCTTTAATAAATTGTACTCCGGAAATGCAAATGCTGGTAACCGACGTAATAATGCTGTATTTTCTAATCGACTAGCAGCTTGATCACATTGATCAGTATCTATAAAGTATCGAATTACTGTTAACGGTGTAACAGTTAACTCATTTATCTTAGCAACATTTGATACACGTAATTGTAAGCGAGCACACAGTTGCTGTAAAACAGTGATATTAGAAATTTCATCAGTTCGCTCAATCCTCGATAATAATGATTGATGACAGATACCCTCAGCAACATCTGCCTGTGAAATTCCTAATTGTTCGCGACGACGTTTTAAACTACCTTTTAATAATTTCATCTCTTTCATTCTCCAAAGGCAAAAATATATTTACTAGCATAAATGTTAATTCAATAATAAACAAGTGCTTTCATATTAATATTTGACGTCAAATATAATTTAAACACATATTTTATGATATTTTTCATACGAAAAACAACGTCATATCAATCATTGTCCATGTTTTTAGGTAAAATGAATTTTTACCAAATTACCCAAAAATTAATTTTTACATTTTTGTTTATGACATGCATGCAAATCACACTTTTTTTGTATAAAAAAATAAGCTGATTATTTTTAAATCAAAAATGGCAGTAAACTAATAACGTCTATTCAACCAATTAATTTACTGCCATTTGTATGTATTTACTTTTTGCTGCCACACATGAGAGATAAGCGCTTGACGAAATAGTCATGGTCTCATTTACACTAATTTGAATTAGTGTCTTATTTAATGATTGCAATAAAAAAAGATAGCTCCCAAAACAGAAAGCTATCTATATCTTTAATTTTAATTACGGAGACAGAGGGATTCGAACCCTCGCGCCAGTTTCCCGACCTACACCCTTAGCAGGGGCGCCTCTTCAGCCTCTTGAGTATGTCCCCATGTCAAAATAAATATTTTAACAATGGGACTGAGAGGACTCGAACCTCCGACCTCACCCTTATCAGGGGTGCGCTCTAACCAGCTGAGCTACAGTCCCATACAACAAAAAAGCGGACGACGGGAATCGAACCCGCATTCCCAGCTTGGAAGGCTGGAGCACTAGCCATTGTACTACATCCGCATAACATTACCATGTAATGCTATGGCGCGGGGCGGAATCGAACCGTCGACACTACGAGCTTCAATCGTATGCTCTACCAACTGAGCTACCGCGCCAATATAAACGGTCACAACGGGATTCGAACCCGTGATCTTTCGCGTGACAGGCGAACGTCCTAACCAACTAGACCATGCGACCAAAAATCAAATGATTATTCGATTTAATTGCGGGTGTAGGATTTGAACCTACGACCTTCGGGTTATGGGCCCGACGAGCTACCAGACTGCTCCAACCCGCTATAATAAATATTAAATACTATTTTTAAGAAATAGCAAAGGAGAATGTGGGATTCGAACCCACGCGCCGGTTTCCCGACCTGACGGTTTTCAAGACCGTTCCCTTCAGCCAGACTTGGGTAATTCTCCATAAATACCTAAGGCCTAAATGGACCTTGTTGGACTCGAACCAACGACCGGACGGTTATGAGCCGTCTGCTCTAACCAACTGAGCTAAAGGTCCAGTTTATTTGAGCCAATCGCGGCGGGGGGAATCGAACCCTCGACCTCCCGGGTATGAACCGGACGCTCTAGCCAGCTGAGCTACACCGCGGACTATGGCACAACTGATGCCATACAATCGGGACGACAGGATTCGAACCTGCGACCCCCTGGTCCCAAACCAGGTGCTCTACCAAGCTGAGCTACGTCCCGAACATGCTAACTAGCAATATAATAAACAGCAAACTTAAGTTTGCAATGCACCTAGAAGGATTCGAACCTTCAACCTTCTGATTCGTAGTCAGACACTCTATCCAGTTGCGCTATAGGTGCAAATAATATGCCGGCTACCGGGATCGAACCGGTACGATGTCTCCATCGCAGGATTTTAAGTCCTGTGCGTCTGCCTATTCCGCCAAGCCGGCAAAGCGAACAACGGGATTCGGACCCGCGACCTCCACCATGGCAAGGTGGCGTTCTACCAGCTGAACTATATTCGCATGATGCCGACTAAAGGGTTCGAACCTTCGACCTCCGCTTTACAAGAGCGATGCTCTACCAACTGAGCTAAGTCGGCAACAAATACATGAATTGCCAGATTGACGAAATAGAAAACATATTATTAAAGTGGGTCGTCTGGGGCTCGAACCCAGGACCCATGGATTAAAAGTCCACTGCTCTACCAACTGAGCTAACGACCCAATGGACGTTACAGGGTTCGAACCTGTGACCCCCTGCTTGTAAGGCAGGTGCTCTCCCAGCTGAGCTAAACGTCCATTGATGCATCGCGATGTCCTATCCTCGCAGGAGGCGATCCTCCAACTACTTTTGGCGCTACTGAGCTTAACTTCTGTGTTCGGTATGGGAACAGGTGTGGCCTCAGTGCCATCATCACGACACGATAGTTACTAAAAGCAACCACGAGATTAATTATCTCAAAACTGAATCATAATGTCAATACTTTTTTAAAATTATTTTTGCCTTACACCACTTGCTACTTGGTTAAGTCCTCGAACCATTAGTACTAGTCCGCTCCATACGTCACCGTACTGCCACTTCTAGCCTATCTAC
>NZ_BJDT01000005.1 GCF_005405285.1 Weissella sagaensis
GATTAGCCACTCATACTCAAAACAAGGTTATCCTTATGATAATGGGCCAATTGAAGCTTTTCACTCATTGTTGAAGAGAGAGTTTGCCTTTCAAACAACTTTTTCCAATTTTGAGGACTTGGTAATCCGAACCTCAAATTACATCAGTTGGTTTAATTCCGACAGAATTAGAACGAGTGTTTAGAAAAATATGTGCCATTTATTGACATAGGAGCACATCATGTAGTGATGCCATTTCTTTTGATATTTCACTTAAAATACTGTTAATTGCATTCAAGCCAACTATAGTATCATGTTCAACTGAATTAATAGTTTTATCGTTCTTTACCTTTCCAACGGCATCGTTGTAGACCTGTTTGATCTTATTGATTAACTCATTTTGTCGATTAATACTTAATCCTGAATGATAAACTTTATCAATCACTGTCGCTTTAGCTTTATCCAACTTGTTAATAGAAACATTCTTAGCAGCTTGCAATTTAGCAGCACCACTAATGTTATTAATAGCTATTTCACTATCTTTTTCAGCGAGAGCAACTTCTTGAGAAGATGTTGTATTAGTGATGTGACTATTAAAATCAGTAACTACTTGCAGTATTCCATCAATAAATCGTTGCTTTTCTTTGGACGTTAAGTTTGAGTTTTGATTAATCTCTTTAATGGCCGCTTGAGCTATTTGATTAATTTTATCCTTAGCAACATTTTGTGCTGTTTGTAAGGCTTCACTCTCTTCAGTAACTGTGCCTGCAATACTATTAATGGCATTAACGCCATCCGTCGTATCTTGGTTAACTTGGACAATCGTTGTGTCTGCCGTCACCTTATCAACGGCTGTATCATACGCTTCGTTGACGGCATTAATCAATGCATTTTGTCGATCTGCACTCAAACCTGATTCTGTAATTTGAGCAATCGTTGTGTTCTTAGCTTCATCTAACTTTGCGATACCCTCATTCTTAGCGGCTTGTAACTCAGCGGCATCACTCACGACTGCAATATTGGCTTCACCAGTTTGTGTTGCTTCAGTTGCTTCGTCTGGACTTGTTGCTTGTGCAATTTGATCCTTTGCTGTATTTGCTGCTTCATCAACGGCAGCCACTAAATCATGCTTTTCATCCGCTGTTAGACTTGCATTATTATTAATGTCGTTCTTGGCAGCTTCCGCTGCTGCATTAATGGCATTTTGCGCTGTCTCTTGTGCCGCTTGTAAGGCTTCACTTTCTTCAGTGACTGTGCCTGCAATACCATTAATGGCATTAACGCCATCCGTCGTATCTTGGTTAACTTGGACAATCGTTGTGTCTGCCGTCACCTTATCAACGGCTGTATCATACGCTTCATTGACGGCGTTAATCAATGCATTTTGTCGATCTGCACTCAAACCTGATTCTGTAATTTGAGCAATCGTTGTGTTCTTAGCTTCATCTAACTTTGCGATACCCTCATTCTTAGCGGCTTGTAACTTAGCCGCATCACTCACGACTGCAATATTGGCTTCACCAGTTTGTGTTGCTTCAGTTGCTTCGTCTGGACTTGTTGCTTGTGCAATTTGATCCTTTGCTGTATTTGCTGCTTCATCAACGGCAGCCACTAAATCATGCTTTTCATCCACTGTTAGACTTGCATTATTATTAATGTCGTTCTTGGCAGCTTCCGCTGCTGCATTAATGGCATTTTGCGCTGTCTCTTGTGCCGCTTGTAAGGTTTCACTTTCTTCAGTGACTGTGCCTGCAATACCATTAATGGCATTAACACCATCCGTCGTATCTTGGTTAACTTGGACAATCGTTGTATCTGCCATCACCTTATCAACGGCTGTATCATACGCTTCATTGACGGCGTTAATCAATGCATTTTGTCGATCTGCACTCAAGCCTGATTCTGTAATTTGGGCAATCGTTGTGTTCTTAGCTTCATCTAACTTCGTGATACCATCATTTTTGGCAGCTTGTAAGTCAGCGGCATCACTCACAGCACTAATATTGGCTGTACCTGCATCCTCAGCTGTTGTAACATCGGCAACGTTCGTTGCTTGATTGATGTCATTCTTCGCATCTGTTGCTGCATTAGTGATTTGCTCTTTGTACGCATCCTTTTGTCCAGCTGTCAGACTCGTGTTGTTCTCAATCGCAGCGATTGCGTTTGTTGCTGCGGTATCAATTGCATTCGCAGCATCATTCTTAGCTGCTTGCAATTTAGCCGCATCACTTACAGCACTAATGTTTGCTGTACCTGCATCTTCAGCCGTCGTAACATCCGCAACGTTCGTTGCTTGATTGATGTCATTCTTCGCATCTGTTGCTGCATTAGTGATTTGCTCTTTGTACGCATCCTTTTGTCCAGCTGTCAGACTCGTGTTGTTCTCAATCGCAGCGATTGCATTTGTTGCTGCGGTATCAATTGCAGCCACAGCATCATTCTTAGCCGCTTGCAATTTAGCCGCATCACTCACGACTGCAATATTAGCTTCACCAGTTTGTGTTGCTTCAGTTGCTTCGTCTGGACTTGTTGCTTGTGTAATTTGATCCTTTGCTGTATTCGCTGCTGCATCAACAGCAGCCACTAAATCATGCTTTTCATCCGCTGTCAGACTTGCATTATTATTAATGTCGTTCTTGGCAGCTTCCGCTGCTACATTAATGGCATTAACACCATCCGTCGTATCTTGGTTAACTTGGACAATCGTTGTGTCTGCCGTCACCTTATCAACGGCTGTATCATACGCTTCATTGACGGCGTTAATCAATGCATTTTGTCGATCTGCACTCAAACCTGATTCTGTGATTTGGACAATCGTTGTGTTCTTAGCTTCATCTAACTTCGCGATACCATCATTTTTGGCTGCTTGTAAGTCAGCGGCATCACTCACGGCACTAATATTGGCTGTACCTGCATCCTCAGCTGTCGTAACATCGGCAACGTTCGTTGCTTGATTGATGTCATTCTTCGCATCTGTTGCTGCATTAGTGATTTGCTCTTTGTACGCATCCTTTTGTCCAGCTGTCAGACTCGTGTTGTTCTCAATCGCAGCGATTGCGTTTGTTGCAGCGGTATCAATTGCATTCACAGCATCATTCTTAGCTGCTTGTACCTGGGCTGTATTTTTAATATTAGTAAAACTAATCTCGCCATTCTGTTCAGCGGTCAAAGCATCTTCAGGACTTAATGTTTGCCCAATTTCCAAAATTGCATCATCATGCACCTTATTTATTTGTGATTCATAATCACTAATTTGTGTACTTGTTAAACCATCTATATTATTAATATCATTAATCACATTTTCCGTTGCCGTTTGTAATAAATCCATGGCATAATCCTGGCCATCTGCCAAACCAGTTATTGTGTTTAAGTCATTAATAAATGAATCGTAAGCATCTGAATTTGCTGAATTTTGAGAAACATTATCTACAAATTTATCAATAACACTAGCAACACTAGTGTTAACTTGACCAATTAAGCTCTCTTTTGCTGATTTGTTAAATGAGTTAATCCATTAATATGAGATGTAGCATCTGTTGCTGCTGCATTAACTTTATCTCTATATTGTTGAGCAGTTAAAATACCTAAGTCAGCTGATACGACATCACTATCCAAAAAATTGTATGTCGCATATAAATCAATATTTGTACCAGGTGCTAATGTATTAATAACATCATTGGGAATAATTTCAAATATGAATTTATAACCTTTACCATTTGGATCTTTTGTCATTGATGCTTGTGCAGCATAAACAACTGTGGTATCTATCCCGTTTTCTCTCCAGTATGGACTATCTAATTTTTGACCAGCAAATTCATTGCCATTAATTGTGGCATGAATATACGCACCCGGCGTATCCGTATAACCACTCACTTCTAAATATTTACCATTTTCTTTAGTAACAGTAACATTATCATCAACGATATTTACTTCGCCATTAGCCTGAACAAATTCTAGTGATGCAACACTTGCATCACTACCTATTTGATTTAATAATGAAATTAATTTATTTTCATCAGCCTGTGTTAAACCAATGATTTTTTTACTATCCGCGTCAGTAACCAGAACATTACCACCACTAACAGTAAAACTAATTGTCTTAAAAGGCCCTGTAGTTGCGCCATTTGTTTTCAATCGCGCTTTTGACAAACTAAAACTACCGTCTTTAATCCACTGTGCTTGTGAATTAGTCCCTAAGTGCAATAAGAAATCTTTTGGACTTTCAATTGAAACATTTCCACCTGTATCTAATAAAACAATTGATCCAGTACCACTAGTTGCATCATCCAGTACAATTTTAAAAGTACTACCCAATAATTTAGCATTTCCAGAAATTTGAACTAATGTACCAGAAAATGATCCCATATCATGGCCATTAACATTAAAAGATGCGCCATAACCAGTGTTTAACTGACCATTAATGTAAACAGCTGTATTTGATGATTGTCCACTACCGCCATAACTGCTAATGTTTCCTGTAACATTGATATTAACGGTACCACCATCGTTAATATTCATAATTGTATTTTTGTCTGTAATACTAATTGCAGCAACCCCTTGAGATGAATCTTCACCCGCGTTGATGTTCAAAGTACCACCGTTTTCCACAGTTAGAACACCACTACCTGACATATAGATTCCATTAGCCTTATTACCCCATTCAGCGGAACCATTCTTTCCGGTACCATTATCGTGTGGGGTTAAAGTAACGATAGCCCCTTTTTTAACCGTAATACCACTATTATTTCCTGTCATACGAATAACATTGTCTTTGAAGGTTGATCCTTCGAAAATCGACCCTTCATCAAAAATAATATAATCATTCTTACCAGTGAATTCTAAGACTTGTTGTGAATTACTAACACTTACAATCGAACCATCGACTGGACTAACATAAGAACTAACGGCCTTAATCGTATTTTTACCCTGGAAAGTAACAGTTGTATTATCACTAGCATAAACTAATTGTGCTCCTGTATAACTTGTATTCCTAAACGTAATATTTGATTGCTTAGAAGACAAAAAAACATCTGTATTAATAACACCATAATAAACCGTTCCATAAAGATCAATATTTTCATAGGTTAGGTTAAGTTGACCTTTTGGATATGCGCCTCTAAAATCAATAGCGTAACGACCACCATCATTTGAGCGAATTAATAAAGTATTATTATCTCTGACTGCAACGGATTGCGAACCACTACCTGATGCAACAATATTATTATCTATAATTATTTCATTAATATCTTTATTTTTTAAGGCACTCGTAAAATCATTCCAACTGGAAACATGAACACTAGAAATAACCTGCGATGCAGCTTTAGTACGTGGTACTGTATTAGCTTTTTTTATTTCGGCATCCGTAACAGCTGCTGAACTACTTCCGCTTACTACCGCACTACTATTTGCCGTTACTGCCTCACTATTAACACCTGTAGCATCGCTTGTTGCTGTTACTTCACTATCTGCACTTACGGCACTACTACTATTAACGCTCGTGGCACTACTTGTTGCTGTTACTTCACTATCTGCACTTGCTGCACTACTACTATTAACATTCGTAGCATTGCTTGTTGCTGTTACTTCACTATCTGCACTTGCGGCACTACTACTATTAACATTCGTAGCACTGCTTGTTGCTGTTACTTCACTATTTGCACTCGCAGCACTGCTTGTTGCTGTTACTTCACTATCTGCACTTACTGCACTACTACTATTGACACTCGTGGCATTGCTTGTTGCTGCTGATGTTTGCGAGTCAGCATCGTTTAAATTTGATTCAGTCTTGACTGTAGTCACTTCATTATTTGAAGAAGTTGAACTAATATTTGATGAACCATCATTTATTTGTTCATCTTGTTCTACTTTATTACTAGCAGAAATATTTTCTGTTGTTATTTGCTTATCCTCAGAAGCAGGTAAATTTTCTTCTTTTGTTACTGGTTTATTATCTAAAACCACTTGTGGTTGTGATAACTCATTTGTTGCATTATCATCATTACTAATTTCAGAACTAGCATCATTAGTTGTATCCGCATGTACACTATCAGCATGAACTGCCCCCGTTAACATCACGGTCATTATAGATATGCTGGCAAAAACCCACCGCTTACCGTCCTTATACATCTTGTAATGTTCTTTCGAATTATTAATACCCATGATAATGTAACCTCCTAATTTTTTTGCGTTTACAATGTATTGTAGGTTATTCATTAGGCATTCATCATTATCAAAAACAGTCTATTACTATCAAAAAGTATCTATTTTTATATATTAATAACCATAAAAATTAATATACATTTTTATATTTTTTCATAACAGACTTTTATCATTCAAGTTCAATATTTTAATATGCTAATTAAAAACGACCACTAAATTTCATAAAAAATCCAGTGGTCGTTTATTTATCTTATTCATTTAAAAATATGATTTATAGCTAATTGTTTTTTACACTTACTTTTTAGCAAAATACTCTTGGCAAATATTCACAATTCGTTCTGCTGTATGACCATCACCGTAAGGATTCTGAGCATTTGCAACTCTTTTATATTTATCAGCATCATGCAAAAGCGTAAGCATTGCTTGTTTTACTTTAAATGTATCTGTCCCAACTAGTTCTAAAGTACCTGCATCGACCCCTTCTGGACGCTCCGTTGTATCTCTTAAAACTAAAACAGGTTTATTTAACGATGGTGCTTCTTCCTGTACACCGCCTGAGTCAGTCATAATAAAGTAACTACGTGCAGCTAAATTATGAAAATCAGTAACCTCTAAAGGGGCAATTAAATGGATATTGTCAATATTTGCAAAAATTTCATGTGCAATCTTTTGCACATTAGGACTTAAATGGACTGGATAGATAACATCGATATTAGAATTTTCGATAGCTACTTCTTTAATTGCAGTAAAAACATCTCGCATCGGTTGTCCTTGATTTTCACGTCGATGCATCGTTAATAAAATAATCTTATGATCAACCGGTATTTCATCTAAAACACCATGGCGATAATCAGTATGTACTGTATATCGCAAAACATCAATAACAGTATTACCTGTCACGAAAATTTGTGTTGCCGTATGCCCTTCTTTTAACAAATTATTTTCACTAAGTTGTGTTGGTGCAAAATAAAGGTCAGCTAAATCATCAGTTATCATTCTGTTCATTTCTTCTGGATACGGTGAATATTTATTCCAAGTTCTTAAACCTGCCTCAACGTGTCCAATTGGTACTTGATGATAAAAAGCGCTCATACTCGCTGCCATGGTTGTTGTTGTGTCACCATGCACTAAAATCAAATTAGGGTTTTCTTGTTCTAAAATACTATCTAATCCCAAAATAACTTTACTAGTTATCTTAGACAGCGATTGATTTTTCTCCATAATATTTAAATCATAATCAGGCGTGATTTTAAATAGCTGTAATACTTGTTGTAGCATTTCACGGTGTTGACCAGTCACGACAACCATTGATTGAATATCTTCTCTAGCCTCAATTTCTTTAATAACCGGAGCCATCTTAATTGCCTCAGGACGTGTACCAAAAATCGACATTATTTTTAACATGCTAATTTATTCCTTCCAGCACAGCCATCGTTGTCAAAGTAGCATCATAATAATTATTTGTGACAAGTGGTTGTGCAAAAATCTTTTGTTGACTCGTAAACAGTTGATTATAATTTAAATTACGTTCTTTATTAACAGCGTAAAATATAGGTGCTCGAAAACTATTCGATTGATAATTATTCAATGGATGCCCATTTAATGCATAACCTGCCGTAATTTTTTCTTGTTTATCAAAAAAATCTAATAATTTATGGCGAACTTTTTGAGCCCGTAAATCATTGCTATCCGCTAACATCATTGGTACCCGACTTGCATTTGCTGAATAATCCCCATCATTCAGTGAAGAAATAGTCTGTGGCTTTACAGGGTAGGCATCCTTTACCTTTATCCAGGCAAAATCCGGTACTAAGCCCGTTTTGTGTTGATTACTTAAATCAACCATACGATCCAACATCCCGCTTTTAACCGTTATCCACCGCTTATCATGCGATTCTTGATAAAAAGTTTCAAAAAAAGCAGGCGCAACATCTGACGTACGCATTAAATTATAGTAATCAGAATTTTTCGTTGCCCAACTTCCTACAGTTAGCACACGCATCTTTTCATTATATTCATAAGTTAAAATGTCATTAGCTACATTACGTGCTAATTTTTGGTAATAAGTTTGATGCTTAGGCCAAACTTTTTGGGCTAATATTAAACTTTCAGCAATATATAAATCACCATCAGTTGCACTACTACGTTGACTAACCCACCTACCGTCTTTTTTACTTTGTCGCCATTTCATCAAATAGGTCGTATTTTGACCAATACTTTCACGATGATGCAAATAATAATTCAATAAACTTTTGAAATCACTTTCTTTAGCCCAACCTTTAGCGCCTGCTTTTACTGTGATGTAAAGTCCATAACCCTGTCCTTCTGATAATGCAACTGGCTTATCAGGCTTATTACTCGTATTAACAAATGTTTCATGCTTATTTTTCTTAATGACATAACTTTTTTCCCAACGATTATAGATTCGCCTTTCAACCTGTTGTGAATTTATTTTATGTAAAATCATAAAAACAGCAATATAAATGATTATCAGACAACCAATCAAAATCCACATTAATTTAACACGCTTCATTCGCTACTCCTTTCTATCGCTTAATCAAATCGTTTTGTTTTGACCCAAATATTACCGTTTCTACGAAATATTGCATCTAAACATACCGAAATAACAGCATGGACAGAAACAACGATGAACAACTGTGCATATGTGAAATATGATGCTAACGACAACCATATTTGTCCGGTTGTCGCCTGACCAAATTGTGTCGACATAGCTAATGAATTTTGCAACATATACAAAACAATCATCAAAATCCAGTTAATTAATAAAACTTGCATAATCAAAACATTGTTACTACCAAAACTAAACGGCATCATAATTGATGGATTAAACAGATTAGCAACCATAAAGCCAACATTCGTTATGAAGATAAGATCTGATAAAATGATTGCAGTGTTAAATAACAGGAAAGTACAAGTAATATAAAAAGTTTTCAATTTAACACGCCAGTTACTACGATTAAATAAATTTTTAAAGTTATGAATGACAACCTGATAGTTTCCTTTAGCCCAACGTAAACGTTGGAAATAATAGTCATGCAGGGTTTCAGGTTCTTGTTGAAATGCTTCAGAATTGTAAGCTAAAGCAATTAATTTACCACTTTGCATAATTTTGAAGGAAATGTCGGTATCTTCAGTCAATGCACCATTGCGCCAACCCCCAATAGATTTGGCAAATTCACGGTTAATAATAAAATTAGTTCCTGGAATTCGCCAATCTTAAACATATGCCAGACAGCACAATGTTGAATGCGATGTGTGACAACAATTTCTTGATTAATACACTTTGTTAAAAAATTTTGTTTTGCATTACGTGTTTTATTACGACCAAAAGCAGCCATATATTCTTCTGGATTTTCAATCGTTTTTTTCACCAAAAAATAAAGGGCATTTTTCTCTGGCATTGCGTCAGCATCATAAACACCAATGTATTCTCCCTGAGCAACTTTAAGCGCATCATTTAAAACACCCGCTTTGCCTCCTTCTCCTGTTCGTTCAATGACTTGTGCATTATGATGCATATATTCTGGTTTATTTAAAACTTTATGCATCTCTGTGGCTGTCTGATCATTACAATTATCGGCATATAACAAAATTTCAACTTTATCTGTTGGATAATTAAGTTTTAAAATAGCTTCTAGAGTTTGTGCAATAACAATTTCTTCATTGTGAGCTGGTATCACAATTGTTACTTTTGGATATACAGGCAGTGGTGTTATCTGTGCGATTTTAGTACTATTTTTTAGCCAAAAATGGGTTGCTCCACCTAAAGTGTTAAGGACATGGCGAGTGATAACCAAATTGAAATTAGCGTTATGATCATTACACTTTGAAAAAACATTTCTTACTTACCTACTATTTCTTTCTTGCTTATGAGCAATTTGTTTTAACATTGTTTTCTCAACACGAAAATAAATAATCCATTGAAAAACAAAAATCACTAACAATAGCACAAAAAAAATAAACGTTATGATTAATAACAAATGTAAAAAGATATTAAGCATTATTGTTCAACCTCTTTTAAATACTCAACAACTAAATCTGTCTCCATCATGCGTTCAACATGTTTCATAGCCTTATCAAACGTCAAAAATTCAACCACATTAACAGCATCAACCTTAAGATGACCCCATTGAAATTGCGGTGTTATTTGTGAAGTATTTACCTCATTTAAGTAGTTCTTAGTGATTTGGTTACGCCTTACAAATGAATCATCTGTTGTTTCATAGGATACGATTAAAAATGTTCCCTTCTCCAAGTAATATAATGATTCAGATGGTAACCGCTTATTTTTTAGTACCTTCGCAATTTGACTGAGTGTTTGTTGGTATTCTGTCTCATGAAATTGACGGAATTGTTGACTATGTACCCAATTAATAGCTGTTACGTGCACCCATAAATTTTCATCTTACTGAATAAAATTAACAATCTTTTGATACATCTTTTCAGCATTATAGGCACCCTGCAATTTTGTAGCTTGATTATAATGTTGAATATACCGTTCTATCTGGTCTCGATTAACATTTTTGGAACTAAATGTTCCTAATAAACTTCTATTAAAAATCGTAATACCCGCTACCAACGGTAAAACTAAAATTAATAATAATTTTGATGGCAATGGTAGCAACATTTGTCCAAATACCAAAAAGCTACTACCTATTGTTGTTAGTAAAATAATGACCCATGTGGACAGAATACTTGATAATAAACTACCAATAAACAATCCCATAATAAATAAAACAATTATTGGCATAATAATATTTGGATCATATGAATTAACAGCATATATAAAAATAATAAATGCTGAAGTTGTAATAAATAAACTTAGCAAAGCTAATCTTATTGTATGTCGTTGCGCCAAAATAACGTTCTCCATTCTTAAAATAATAAGCATCTATTGCTAGATGTTTAAATATAAATGATGATTTTAGTTAACCTGCTAATTAAAATTTCTCCAGGGAAAATAAATTCCTAATATTTTAGCAAGTTTTAATAAAAGAAAACAATCAAATTAAATTAATTTATCTCATCTTTTTATAAAATAAAAGAAACAATAAACTTTATCATCAATAATCACTAAATTAACAACACAAAAAAAGTTACTAGATTCTTAAAACCTAGTAACTTATAATATTGTTTATCTTTTTAATCATTCAATTCAACGGGTGCATCAATCAGCATATCACTGGCAGCATCATCAATATTAGCGACAATTTTAATATGCTGTTTATGATTAATAAACGTAACTGGTGCATCCCCACCATATTCACCATCAAGATTAATCATAATTTTGTCGTTCTTTAATGACGATACTTCAACACGTTCAGACTTTGCATAAATTAAATTAGGATTATTAATATGCTTTCCTTTTAAGACTTCAGTAATCAGATTCAAAATTTCTGCAAACTTAGTTGTCTTAACAATCAACAAGGTAAACTTACCATCATCTAACTTAACATCGGGCACGATTTGTTCAAAGCCACCAACTGAATTAGTTAATGCCAAGAAAAACATGGCTGACTTACCTTTAAACTCACCATCGTCGTATTTAATATGCAAATCCATGGGTTTAATACTAGTCAACATTTCAGCCCCTTTTACAACATAAGCCAAGTAACCATACATTGACTTTAACTTAGAAGGAACCGAATACGTTAATTCTGATAAAGAACCACCTGCAGCAATATTAATAAAATACGAATCATTTGACTGACCAATATCCATTTTAGCAGCCCGCCCCTTTAAAATTACACGAGCTGCAGCTAACGGATCTTCACGTGGTATGCGCAATGCACGCGCATAATCATTAGTTGTCCCAGCTGGAATGATAGCCATCATTGGTCGGTGTTCCAACGGTGCAATACCATTAACGACTTCGTTTATTGTACCGTCACCACCTGCAGCAATAATTAGATCAAACCCTGCCTTCGCTGCACGAGTTGCCTCATTCATTGCTGAATTTTCTTCAGGGGTTGTTGCAAACGCACTCGTTTCATAGCCAGCTTGTTCATAAACATCTAAAATATCAACTAAATCTCGACGAATCGCCTCACGACCAGACGTTGGATTATAGATAATTCGAGCTCGTTTCATTACATTATTACTCCTATTGTTAGTATATGTATGAAATCAGACAAACTGTCTGATTTCTTAGTGTCAACATCATCAAACGATGTACAACATTATTTTTAGTTTATTCTGGCTTACGTGCTTGTAATCCAGCCATCAGTAACTTATTGACAACTGCTGGATTAGCACTACCTTTAGTTTGTTTCATAATTTGACCCACTAAGAATCCAACCGCACGATCTTTTCCATTATGGAAATCAATAATTGATTGTTCATTATTATCCAAAATGTCATCAATCAGCGGTGTCAAAATTGCCGGATCAGATAATTGTTTCAAGCCATTCTTTTCAACAAACTCAATTGGGTCTTCACCCTTAGTGATAGCTTTGAAAACCTTCTTGGCCATCTTAGTTGAAATCGTACCATCATCAATTAGCTTAATCATATCGGCTAAGTGAGCTGGTGTTAATGGGGTTTCTTCCAAATCAGCTTGTTGCTCATTCAAAAAGGCATTAACATCACCCATCAAATAATTAGCCGCACGTTTTGGATCAGCACCTTGTGCAACTGTTGCATCAAAGAAATTTGACATTGCCAATGTTTGCGTCAATACTTCTGAATCATAGACCTCTAAGCCAAGTTCATCAACATAACGTGCTTTACGAACACTAGCTGTTTCTGGCAACTTAGCTTGCACTTCTTCAACCCACTCATCGCTGATATGCACTGGTGTCAAATCAGGCTCTGGGAAGTAACGGTAATCATCTGCCGTTTCTTTAACACGCATCAAAACAGTTTCACCAGTTGCTTCATCAAAACGACGAGTCTGTTGTTGAATTGTACCCCCTGACATATAAATCTTAGCATGGCGGTTCTCTTCAAATGCCAAAGCTTTACGTACATAGTTAAATGAATTCAAGTTTTTCAACTCAACCTTTGTACCGTATTCTTTAGCCCCAACGGGACGAATTGAAATGTTTGCATCAACACGCATTGAACCTTCTTGCATCTTAACATCAGAAATACCCGTAAACTGGATAGCTTGACGTAATGCTTCTAGGTAAGCATATGCTTCATCAGGTGATGAAATATCAGGAGCACCAACAATTTCAATTAAAGGCGTTCCTTGACGATTCAAATCAACATAAGAATAACCATCTGTTCCGTGGGTATTCTTACCCGCATCTTCTTCGACGTGTAATTCAGTAATCCCTACGCGCTTCTTTTGACCTTCAAATTCAATCTCCAACCAACCATTACGGCCAATAGGTTCTTGTTGTTGTGTAATTTGATATGCCTTAGGATTATCTGGATAGAAATAATTCTTACGATCCCAATGCAAATCACGAGTAATATCGGCATTCAAAGCCAAAGAAGCCATCATACCGAATTCCAAAGCACCTTTATTTGCTTGTGGCAAAACCCCTGGATAACCCCAATCAATAACGTTTGTATTGGCGTTGGGTTGTGCACCATATTGTACTGGAGAAGGTGACATTGCCTTAGAATTTGTTTTTAACTCAACGTGGACTTCTAAACCAATTGTCGTTTCAAAATTTGGAACTGCCATTAATCCTTACCTCCTGGTACTTTTTCAAACAAACGCGTTGCTTGCTCATACGCATACGCTGCGCGATAAATGGTTTCTTCTTGATAACGATTAGCAATCAATTGCATACCAACAGGTAAACCATCAACAAAGCCGGCCGGTACTGACATACCTGGTAACCCAGCCATGTTAACTGGAATTGTCAAAACGTCATTCATATATGTGACTTCAGGATCATCTTGGTTAGCACCAAAGTCATAGGCGACATTTGGTGTTGTTGGTGCAACAATCAAATCATAATCGGCAAATACCTTTTGGAAGTCATCATTCATCAACGTACGTACTTGCGCAGCCTTTTTAAAGAAAGCATCATATGAACCGGCTGATAATGAGTATGTTCCAAGCATGATACGACGCTTAACCTCATCTCCAAAGCCTTGTGTACGTGTTTGAACGTACAAATCTTCTAAATTCTTAACATTTTCTGGACGGAATCCATAACGAATACCATCGAAACGTTGCAAGTTTGAAGATGCCTCAGCAGAAGCGATGATGTAATAAGCAGCAACCCCATACTTTGTGTGTGGTAATGAAACTTCATCAACCGTTGCACCTAATTCACGTAACTTTTCAATACCTGCACGAACGGTTGCTTTGATTTGATCATCAATCCCATCAGCAAAATATTCCGTTGGTACGGCAATTTTCAAGCCTTTAATATCACCATCTAAATGTGCTGTAAAATCAGGTACGGGTTGGTCTGATGACGTTTGATCATTAACGTCAGTACCCGAGATCGTACGCAAGACGCTAGCATTGTCTTTAACATTACGCGTAAATACGCCCACTTGGTCAAGTGAAGATGCAAAGGCAATTACACCAAAACGTGAAACACGGCCATAAGTTGGCTTCATACCCACAATACCATTAAAAGCAGCTGGTTGACGGATTGAACCACCCGTATCAGTTCCCAACGCAAATGGTACTTGCCCAGCAGCAACTGCGACAGCAGAACCACCAGAAGAACCACCAGGTACCTTTGTTTGATCCCAAGCATTCTTAGTCTGCTTATAATATGACGTTTCAGTTGTTGAGCCCATGGCAAATTCATCCATATTCAACTTACCAACCCCGATTGCACCTTGTTGGCGTAAACGCGATACAACAGTGGCATCATAAATAGGCTTGAAGTCTTGCAAAATCTTTGATGCAGCAGTTGTGGTAACATCCTTAGTAATTAAATTATCTTTAATACCATATGGAATTCCAGATAAAATATTATCCGGATCAATACCTGCTTCATCAATTGCAGCTGCTTCGGCCAAAGCCTTATCTGTCATTGTTGTTAGAAATGCATCATAAGTGGCATCAGTCTGTTCGATGTTTGCTAAAGTTTCTTTTACCAAATCAACAGCTGTTATCTCTTTGTTGACAAGCTTTTCATGCAACTTTTGAATATCTGTATGCAAAAAATCCATTAATCTTTAGCTCCCCCATCAAGAATTGCAGGCACCTTAATTAAGGTGTCTTGGTGTTCTGGTGCATTATGCAACAATTCTTGCGATTGGTGGGCATTATTAGCCACATCATCTCGTAAGACTGTATGCATTTCCGTAACTGAATACGTTGGCTTAACATTTTCTGTATCTACCTCAGCTAACGTTGTAACCACATCAAAAATTTTACCTAGATGATCTGTAAACATATCAGCTGCTGTATCCGTTAAAGCTAACTTTGCTAAGTTAGCTACATGTTCAACTTCTTCACGCGTAATTTGCTCGTTTGCCATGTTAATTCCTTTCATGCTTTGCTATAGCTATTTTACAAAAGATTTTACATTTAGTATATGTCATCTGGCAAATTTGCTAGATTATCATAGATAACGTGTCACTTACCGTTTAATTCTCACCCTAGTAAATGAAGCACGCATTCTTAATAAACGTTTTAATCAATATAATATACTTATTTTACACGTTTTTTTAGCTTGAAAGTAGTATTTTAAATATAAAAAACCACATGTTCAAAGCGCTATTAATAGTCCATTTTTTAGATACTTAAATAATTTTAGCTAAATACTTAGCCAATCCATCTTCATCATTAGTATATTCAGTCACATCATTGGCAATCGCTTTTAACTGTGAATTACCATTTTTCATGACAACACCGTGCGTGGCATAGTCGATCATTTCATAATCATTCATCTCATCTCCAAAAGCATATACATCAGCCTTATCAATGTTAAAAGCCCGTTGTAAAATCTGTAACCCAGTATCTTTAGCCACCCCAGCAGGGGCAATTTCTAGGACTGGTGAACTCGCACCCCATGTCTTAACCATTACCCGATCAGCACCATATCGATTTGTCACATATTCTTGGATCACGTTTTGATGCGTTTCATTTTGGGCCTCAATCAAAATTGAATTAATATTCTTTTTTAAATTTAATCGATTCAACATCTGTGTTGTTGCTTCATTTTGTGGAAAGAAAAAGGCCTCAGCTGAATTTTTGGGCGCAATTACGCTGTTTGTCCAAACTTCAGAACGATTTTCAGCAACAATCGATTTAATCGCCAAATCAGTTGCGTTTTCAATCAAATCAAACGCAATTTCACGATCTACTTTATAAGAATAAGCATGCTCCCAAGGCGTATTAGGAATTTCACCAAGTGCCCCATTAAAATTAACCATTGGTGATATAAGCCCCAACTGATGATAAATATCCATTGACAAACGCACAGGCCGCCCCGTTATAATGGCAACCACATGGCCCGCCTGCTGCGCCTTTTTAATCATTTGTTGCGTCATTAATGATACCTGTCCAGCGTCATTTAATGTTGTACTATCTAAATCAATCCCAATTAATTTTCGTCCCATTTATCTTTTCCTATTAATCTTTTGCATCTGCTAATGTCACAATTGGCACTAATAACTGACTGTGCTTTGTATCAATTGTATAAGTAATATTTTGATTGCCACGCACTGTCATTTCAAAATCAGTCCCGTAAATAACAACACCTAATTGATGGCCTGCTGTTAACTGATATAACGTTGGTTGCAAAGTTAAGGTTAAATCAACATATTCCTGTGGTCTTAAATCATTGACCCGCCATGAGTTTTCACGATTTTGCATATTTATATGACCAATCGTTATCATTTTAAATGGCGTTGCTTGTGCTAATTCAAATTCAACTAATGACGTTGGTTGCCAATTCTTGCCACGATCAATTTGTTCCCCTTGGGGCACAGGTTTATTCGTTAAGCGTCGTTCTATCCCATAATCAACTAACATTGCACTGACCAAGCCAACATTTGCAGATGATTTCATGCGCAATTGCAAAGATACCTCACCATCAATTAACAAATCTTGCGCCTGTTTAGGTTGTAAAAACATAATGCGTGCATGGTCCAAATCATGCTTTTCACGATTCATCATTAACGAGCGCCAAGTTTGATAGTCTTTACTGTAAGTAGCATAAGCTTGCTTCGTTTGCTGATCTGTATAACTAACTGGTGTTTGCACATTAGCTAATGAAATAGCTGTTGGTGTTGTTTGCCCCCAACTAGCCTTTGTCTGCCACGTATCTGGCTGTTGATTATTTTGCCATGTTATATCTGGTAATTGTGTTTGGGCCTGATTATTAACATCATATAATTTATAGCTTAGCCATAAATTCATTTGATCACTAAAATCTAATGACCGATTGTTATTAATATAAATATGCTGACCTTGATGTAAATATAACTTTTTGACAATATTCAACTCTTGTAATTTTTGGTATAAACGAAAGACCTGACGTGGCTTCACGTTCCAATCATTTAATCCCTGTACCATAATTACATCAGCCTTGACGTTGGGAACATTTTTTAAATAATTACGTGCATCCCAATAGGCATTATAATTACCACCTACTCGATCCATCTCTTGAGCAGTTTGCACTTGTTTTTGATGCCATTGCGCTTTAGTCCGATGCCAGTCACCTGCATCCTGCATTCTTGAATATACTAATTCTGCCAAAACATCCATATCCTCACCAGGAAAACCACCTGGTGCAATCGTTAAACCATTGTCACGATAATATTGATACCAGTCAGAAATTGCTGCTTCAGAAATAACTGTTTCTAGACCAGCAACGCCTGTTGTCGCTACCGCTGTTGCTAACGTCCCCAAATAGGATTTACCAGTCATAGCAACTTTACCATTCGACCATACCGCTTTAATTGTTATACCGCTTGTTTTGTCAGTAAATGCACGCCGATTACCTGCCAACCATTCAACAACCGCCTGCATACTAGCTACTTGTTCTGGTGAACCAGTATCTTGCATACCATCCGAATCACGCGTCCCCACCCCAGACGAGTACACAACTGCAAAACCACGCGATAAGAAATAGTTATTTAAATCAACATGTGCCGTTGGATAAAATGTTTTGGTGGCTACCGATGTTTCGCCATTTTTTTCATGACTTGTCAACACGTTAGTTGGTGCTGCTTGATAGGCAATTTCGTCATACGTAACATGGTTTGGTCGCTTTCTTTCTAGTGGTACATTAACCTTATGCATTTTTTGATCACTAATAGCATCATTTGTTCCTTGATAATATGGAGATGCTGTAAACAATACAGGCACTAACTGGTTCGTTGTTGGTCGAATAATATCAACACGGACCAAATCTTTTATACCATCATCATCCGTATCTAAATCAGTTTCAACGTAAACAACTTCCTTTTTTAATGACTTTGTATCAAAAGTCACCATTGCTTTACCATTAAAAAATAGTGATTCGTTAGTGGTTTTAAAGTAGCCATGACTCGCCAAAAAATCAATAAACTGAAGCCCATTTTTAGTATGGGTCGTTAATAAGTCATACCATGCTGATAACAAATCATTAGTTGACCAAACTCCCGGTATATTAGCCAACGGCAATCCCAGTGCCTGAACGCCTTTCATTGGTTCTGCTAATGTGTAGTCAACATTTTCTGTAAATTGTAATAACTGTAGTGCAACACTATCAAATTCTTGCATTGTCAATGTTGTACAAGTGGTCAAAAAATCAGCTAAGTTTTGATTTTCATTAACCATATAATCAGAAAATTCAGTTGTTACAGCCGTTATTGTCGCTGCTTGCTTCATTAATGCTGCAAATAATGTTATTGGTCCCTGTTGAGCAGCTAATTTAATTGGTGCATCATAAAAACCAATCGCCGTTAACTCTGTTATTTTTTGTTCAAAAGTTGTCTCAATAATCCCAAATTGATTTATCTTCATGTGATCATCTCCATTTCAATGTTTATATTATAACAAACATTAAAACAGAATGAGAACCAGCTCAACCTCAAACAATATCGTTTAAACGATACCCCAAATAATTCAATCAAAAAATATGGCCCATATAAAAAAAGGTGTGTCAATCTACCCTTTAATATAGTAGATTGACACACCTTAAACTTATTTCAAAAAATAAATTCTTAATGTAACATAGCAAAATTTTAATGATTAATCGTTATTGCCCCCTCTTCACCAGCTATCTTCAATGCTTTGTTTTGATCACCAGTTATGTAATCCGTTTCACCCTGATCTTTATCATTTACTTCAAGGTCACTATCACTATTAATCACTCTCATCCCCGGCACAACGACATTATTCAATTTAATATCTGAATTATCACTCTTAATTTCACTAGCTTCCTTAAGTGTTAGTCGGTTAGCATTAAAAGCAACGTCATCGCCAGTTACATGTAATTGATTTGCACTAACATTTTTTAGACGATAACTACTTGATTCACCATTCATGTTAATTTTATCTGCATGGAGTGATTGTAAACGAACACCACCATAATAATTTGTAATGACGACATTTTTAGCTGAAATGCCTTTCGTAATAACACCACTACCCTCAGTTCTAACCGCTAATTTATCTAAATCAATCCCTCGAGGTACCGTAATCGTTAACTTTTGACTTGATGGTTCAATCCCTAAGATAAATCGATCACGATCATGCATGGTGATATTCAAATCATCATTATCGGCATGCAATTTAAACTGGTCAATATTTGTATAATGACCTGAAATATGCCATTTATCGCCTTGTACTAAGTTAATAATACTATTTGAACCACCATTAATAGTTAGTTTTTTGTATTGATGGTCTGCAAGTGTCTTATTAAATTTATGCGTCTCAACAATTTTGGGGCCGTTATCCCAAGTAATAGCTGTATTAGCACCTGTAGATAGACCAATCACTACCATTGCGCCACCAACAACCATGACGCTACCACCAGTGATTAATGCTGCTTTTAATCCCATCTTAATGTGCCCCCTTTACATTATTTTTACTCAAATAACGGTTACCTACCCATTTGATAAATGTTACTAACATTTCAAATAACCAGCGTGTTACACGCCAAACGATTGGTGCAAAGAAGATAACAGCACCAGTCAACAGCAACCCTGCTCCAATGTAAAAGACGCCGGTGGCAACTGATTGCCAAAGTAAAATAACACCGTTAACAAAGGCGATTAATCCCCCTGCTAATACACCAATAATACCAACATAAATACTAAATAAAATGCCCAAGAACAAAATGATTGCTGATATCAAAATACCAATCACACCAATCGCAATTGGAATTAAGAAAGGTGACGCAAATAACCCTAAAACGACTAACCAGACAAGATTCATCCGATTTTTAGTTCGTGTACTACGTGGTACCGTATCATCAGCTACTTCATCATTTTCAATAAAATACTCAATTTTTAAAGAACGAGCGAATTGTTTCGGTGTCCCATATTTTTCTTCAATATCTTGTATTGAGTAGCCCGCATCTAACATTTGTTCTTCGTAAAATTGTAATAATTCTTCCCGTTCATCAGTTGGTAAATCTTTTAAATAAGATCTCACATTATCTAAATACTCTTTAATCATTACGCTCCTCCAATAATGAATTAACTGCCTCTCTAAATGACGCCCATGAGTGAACAATTTCTTGCAGGTGACTTACTCCTAAGTCAGTTATGTGGTAATATCGTCGATTACGTCCTTCAAATGGTTTATCGTATGTCTCTAGATAGCCATCTCGTTTTAGCCGTCTAAGTACCGGATACATGGTGGATTCGCTTACCCCCAATAATTCTTGCATTGATTTGGTAATAATATAACCGTAAGTATCCTCTTTAGTTAATACTGCTAATACTGAGCCATCTAGTACCGTAGTTGGCACTTGAATATTCATGGCTTTTCTCCCTATTTTTCAATATTATATTTCGTATACCATTATATTATACGACATATAATGGTATGTCAAGAAAATGCTTATTTTTTAATAGTCAAAAACGCACGGATAATGAATAAAACATTATCCGTGCGTTTAACTTTTGATTTTAATAATCAATCTGATTAACTAATTAGCTAAACATTTGACCAACAATTTGGAATACTAATTGGAGATTTAATGCTGTTAAGACAGTAAATATAATCCAAGCCAACCAAGTCATCCACTTTGGATTAGCAAAATCTTCACCCATAACCTTCTTTGAAGAAGTAAAGGCAATTAGTGGTGCCATCGCAAATGGCAAAGCAATTGATAAGAACACCTGTGAATAAACAAGCAATTGATCAAGCTTTCCTTCGTCCCCACCATATATTAATGTGAAAGCGACAACCGGAATCAAGGCCAAACCACGTGTAATCACACGACGTAGCCACATTGGTACTTTCAAGTGTAAGAAACCACCCATGATAACTTCACCAGTTAGAGTTCCAGTAATTGTTGAATTTTGACCTGATGCTAACAAAGCAACCGCAAACAAAGTCGATAGAATTGGTGAAGCAATTGCTCCAGCAATTGCACTATCACTCAAAGCACTGTACATTTGTCCAAATGTTCCAACTGAATCACCGTGACCGAAGAACAACGAAGCTCCTAAAATCAACAAGAATGAGTTAATAACAAAGGCTAGTGACAATTGGATATTTGAATCCCATGTCATAAAACGAACACCTTCTTTTAGCTCTTCTTTGTTATCACGATTAACATTACGTGTTTGCGAAATTGATGAGTGCAAGTACAAATTATGTGGCATAACAGTTGCCCCAATAATTCCTAATGTCATCAAAAGTGGTGAATCAGCACCGTGAATACCAGTTGTGCTAACTGCTTGAATTTGTGGTAGATAACCACCAAACAATTCTACCATGTTAGGATCTGATGATACGACCAAGTATCCGAAAATAAATAAAATCGTTAAAATAAGTGTGACAACAATAGCTTCGATTTTTCGGAATCCAAAACGCATCAATAGCAACAACAAGACAACATCTAAAGCAGTAGTCAAAACAGATGCAATCATTGACCAACCAAATAGCAAGTGTAAAGCAATCGCTCCACCAATAACTTCAGCAATATCGGTAGCCATCAAAGCTAACTCACTGATAATCCATAAAACAATACCGCCAGTTTTATTCGTACGTTTTCTAGTCGCTTGGGCTAAATCTTCGTGCTTGACCATTCCCAACTTACCAGCCATATATTGTAGCATCATCGCAATCAATGATGAAATCAAAACAACTGATAATAGGGTGTAGCGATAAGTTGCTCCACCAGTAACTGAAGTTACCCAATTACCTGGATCCATATACCCTACGGCAACTAATGCTCCTGGACCTGAAAAGGTCCATAATTTACGCCAAAATGAACCACTTTTAGGTATTTCTACCGAGCCATTCACATCGCCCAGGCTAGCATCATCCGCTGCGCTTTGAATTAAGCCCTTTTTTTCTGTCATTTCTTTCTCAGACATGACAACCTCCTAAGATAAATAATTGTCGTCGTAAGGTCATCCCAGTGTACTATTTACTTTTTGTATATAGTGCTAAATAAAATTCATAAAGATTTTCGTCCAACTTGGTTGTTGAAAGCTTATGACTTTCACTTAACCGGGAGTATTCCCACCCGCAAAGAACATCTTACTCTGTTGCTAGATAAGATGCAACCATTTATTTTCTTTATTTTTATTTTTTTTATGCAGTATTGTCAAAAAGTTTATCAATCAATTCAATATAATTTTACTACCGACTAAATTATTTTCGGATTTCGATTAAACAATAGAATGATTATAGTTATCCACTGCTGATGAACTTCATTTCTTATTTTTATAACGGCATCGTTACTTTAAATCAATTTGTGCCATTTTTAACGCAAATTTTCTGCCATCCCCATTAATAACTTACGCATAAATTGATCCCCTGCAACCAAATATTTAGGATGTGATTTACGACGAAGCATTGCGCCTACTTCACCCTTTGTTACTTTAAAATCTGCAGCCTGCCAAAAAGCTAACAAATCTTCAGTTGTATATGACATCGCAATTTTAATTTTTTTAATCACAACATTATTAATATCATTATCACGTTGCATACTATAATCTTGTGGTGCTAAAGAACCATCTTCATTTTTCTTATGCCCGCGTTGTGACACAATTAAACCATTCATAAATTTTTCTAAATCATGCCGTGATAATTGCGCATCACGTGCACTTTCCGGGGCTGGCTTGGCAATAATGGCCAAAAATTCAGCCTTCGTTAAATCCAAATCACCCAATTTAAAAATGGCTAACATATCTTTACTACTAATATTAAAAATATACTGCAAACGACGAACGATATCATTATTATGCATTTACTAATTAACTTCTTTCATTTTTGAGATTATAACAACTTATTTGCCAATAAAAAAACTGTTTATTTCCATATTTGTTACTTTGAAAATAAACAATTTTAACTTATCCTTTTAGGATTTGATCAATTTTACTTAATTCTTCTGTTGATAACGTCATATTATCAGCAACTTTAACATTATCTAATAAATGGTCAACTGAAGAAGCACCAATTACAATTGACGGTACCCGCTTATCTCGTAACAACCAAGCCATTGCTAATTGGGCCAAAGTTTGACCACGGTCAGCAGCAACTTTATTTAGTGCATTAAGCTTGGCAACTGCACCCTTAGGATCTTCTTGAATAAATGCATTTGTTCGATGTAATGGCATGTCAGCTGGAATGCCATCCAAATAGCGATCAGTCAATAAACCTTCTGCCAATGGTCCATACGCAATTAAGCCAGCATGATGATCATCTAAAGTTGACAACATATCACTTTCTTCAGCTTCACGATTAAACATGTTATATGACATTTGATTACCAATAAAAGGCGTATGTAATTCATCAAATATTTTTGAAATCTCAGCCACTTGTTCAGTTGTGTAATTAGATACACCAACATACAAAACCTTACCTTGACGAACCATTAAATCAAGGGCTTGCGCTGTTTCACGTAAATTAGTGTTAGGATCCCAACGATGTGCATAAAAAATATCTACATAATCTAAGTGCATCCGTTGCAATGACAAATCCAAGGCAGCTGTTAGGGTTTTCTTACCCGAAAATTCACCTAGTGGCCCTGGCCACATATGAAAACCAGCCTTTGTTGTAATGACTAATTCGTTACGATATGGTTGTAAATCTTTTTGGTACACCGCCCCAAATGTCTCTTCAGCAGTCCCATCTGCTGGGCCATAATTAGAAGCATTATCAAACGAAAAGATCCCGTTATCAAACGCTTTTAAAATAACCTCACGTGAATTTGATAGTGGCATTTGATCACCTAAATTACGCCACAAACCAAAAGACAGTGCGGGTAAAATTAAACCGGAATCTGATACGCGACGATATGGCATAACATCATACCGGTTATCTGCTGCTGCATAAACCATGTTTGTACCTCCCAAATTTGACTTCATATTAATTTTAAATTAGTAAATGTTAACGTCAGGATTGTTACTTGAACGCAATAAGACGTCAATCCGATCGTTATCGTGAATACGTTGAATAGCCTCTGCTAATAATGGTGCAATTGATAATACTGTAAACTTAGGATTCAACTTTTCTTCTGGAATCTGAATTGTATCTGTGAAAATATATCGTTCAATATTATCATCAGTTGCTAATTTATCAGCAGCATCTCCTGATAAGACTGGATGAGTAGCAGCAACATAAACTTCAGTTGCGCCATTAGCCAAAAGTGCACGAGCTGTCATTTGTACACGGTAACCTGTATCCACGATGTCATCTACAATTACAGCACGACGACCATTAACATCGCCAACGATTGCATCTGGTGACTCTGGCTTTGTCATGGCGATATTATCATTAACAACACCCCATGGTGCTTTCAAAATATCAGCAAATTTACGGGCGCGACCAGCACCAGTATGATCTGGTGACACAATTACCAAGTTATCCGTCATATTACGACTATAAAAATAGTCTGTTAATAATGGCGCTGCTTTTAAATGATCCACTGGAATATCAAAAAATCCTTGTATTTGCTGGGCATGTAGGTCAATTGAAACGACACGATCAACACCATTCATTTCAATTAAAGAGGCCACCATTTTAGCGGTAATAGGTTCACGAGACTTTGCTTTGCGATCTTGACGTGCATACCCCATATATGGCATAACCACAGTAATTTGTCCCGCCGATGACCGGCGCAGTGCATCAACGACAATCATGATTTCCATGAAAGCATCATTTACTTCTTCTGCAATCGGCGCAATAACATAGACATCATCTCCACGAATGCTTTCTTGAACTCGTTCATAAATTTCACCATCAGCAAAACGCTGAATATCTACTGGTGTCAATGGTATGTTCAGCTCTTCAGCCACAGATTTTGCTAGAATATTATTGGTACTTAACCCTAACAATGTTATTTGAGATTCCACGAACGAATGCCTCCATTTCTCATCCTTACTTCTTGTCTTCTTTATTTTACCAAAATAAACAACGTTACGGTATCTTTTATCTATATATAATCTCGCTAAAATTTATGATAAACCTAAGTTTAATTTGCAAATAGATTTAATTACCCCTATACTAAAACAAGCGAATCAAATAAGCTGGGGTGCCAAGAGCTGGCTGAGAAAATACCCATAGAACCTGAGCAATGTAATTTTGCTAGGGAGCTTCTTGTTTATCATGACAGTAAACAATCCCAGTACCCACAAAGACATGTGTCTTTGTAGTGCTGGGATTTTTTTGCTACCAGAGCTTTGGCGATTCGACGATATTATTTTAAGGAGGTTTGCAATTTATTATGCAAACAGTTAATGAGTCAAAGACAAAATGGTCACTACGGGATGTTATTTTCCTAGCAATCATCGCCATATTTTTTGGGGTTATTTTTGAGGTGTGGAGTGCTTCTTATTATGCTGTAGCAGCAACGCCTTTGAAGCCATATGCCAATGATTTAACGTTAGGCGTTTGGTTAATGGCCGCCCCACTTGCTGGTGCAATTTTACAAAAAGTAGGTAGTTCACTACTAGGCGAAGTCCTAGCTGCTGCTGTTGAAATGATGCTATTTTCAAGTTGGGGTGCCGCTAACTTGATTTCTGGCTTTGTTCAAGGTGTGGGAACTGAATTAGGCTTTGCCGCAACTGGTTATAAAAACTGGGGTAAACTTGGTTTGACTTTTTCTGTCATTACAACCACTATTGTCACGTTTATCTGGGATTTGTTTAATAGTGGTTATGCAGACTATAAACCCAGCTTGATGATTACCCTATTTATCATCCGTTTAATTTCAGCTGGGTTCTTTGGCGGCGTCTTAGTATATTACATTCAAAAATTAGTTACCAAGTCTGGTGTCTTAAAACATTAAGCTTATGACAAATTTAAAAGTTGAAAATTTTAGTTTTGCGTATGCTGATAATCAACCAAATATCTTAAATCAAATTAATTGGCTACCACAACCCGGATCATTTAACCTATTAATTGGTCCTTCAGGTTCAGGTAAATCAACACTCTTAAAATCAATGGCTGGTTTATTGCCAAAATTTGGTGGTGTCATTACTGGTGGCCAAATTTTATTAAATAATGAGCCCATCCAACCTATTGTCCCATTTGAAAGAGCACGACGTATTGCTATGCTCTTTCAAAATCCAGATCGCCAATTTGCAATGCGTACTGCCCGTTCACAATTAATTTTTGCATTAGAAAATCTTCAGCTATCACTAGACGTGATTAATCAACGGGTCCCATTGGCTCTTGAAGCACTCCACCTAACTGATATTGCTGATCAAGAATTATTAACATTATCAGGTGGTGAGAAACAGCGTGTCGCCCTGGCTGTTGTGTTGGCAATGGATAGCGATATTATTTTATTAGATGAACCTTTTGCAAGTGTTGATCCGACAGCTCGTTTAGCCTTGTTAGCTGATTTAAAAAAATTACAAGTTGAACAACATAAAACAATTATCATCTCAGATCATGATTTATCTGGTTATGAAAAATTAGTTGATTATTTATATGCCCTTGATACTAAAACTGGCACATTGTCCCAACAACCCTTAACAAAACTAGATAACTTACCGGTCATCACACCGTTTTATGGTGTACCTCATCCCACAGGTCATCTTAGTTTTAACCAACTCACGTTAACTGTTGGTCAGCAACGGACTTTGTTAGCTGAAAGTTCTTTCACCTTACCTAGTGCCCAGATTGGCTTATTATCTGGTGCCAACGGCATTGGTAAATCGACTTTATTTAAAGCATTAGGTCACCAAATAAAGTATGCTGGTCAGATTAATTGGGACGGTCAAGACACCCGTAAAATAAAGTTAAAAAATTGGACCAAACAAGTTGCCTTAATTTTCCAGTCGGCGACAGACCAATTTGTCAAAATGACCTTACAAGAAGAAATCAATTTATCGCAACGTCATAGTTTAGCTGCGTCTTATTGGACACATGAACGTATTCAAGCCGCTTTAACGACCTTGCATTTGGATCAATTATTAGATCATGTTGTTTACCAGCTGTCCGGTGGCCAACAGAAAAAATTGCAGGTTTTAAGTATGTTGATTATGGGACAACCTGTTTTGTTACTTGATGAGCCATTAGCCGGTCTAGATAGCAATTCTGTTCAAGCTATTATGCAGTTAATTAGTGATAGCATTCAGGCAACCCAACAGAGTGTCTTAATGATTTCTCACCAACGTACTGGCTTGGCTAACTTTATTGATTATGAATTAGTCTTCAAGAATAAATCACTCATCTTAATTGGGGAGGCCAACAATGTTTAGACTAAATCCAACAATTTTAGTTGCCATCATGCTTGGCATTGGTATTGAAACATCATTTGTTCGCTCAATTATTTTAAATGGTGTCGTTGTTTTGATAAGTGGTGTTTATCTGCTGACACAGCGTCCAAATTTTAAGTTAATTGGCTTAATGATTTTGATTTCACTCCCCCTTGCTTTTGGGACGTGGTGGTCATTCATTGCCTTTGGAACTGGTGACACACACCATTTAGCGCTCGTCTACGCAACCCGTTTGTACGCCTATTTATTCTTAGGTGCTGCTGTTACGCTGACTGTATCTGTTAAAGATTTACTAATGAGTTTAAATCAACATGCTAAAATATCTAATACATTTACGTATGGTTTATTAGCTGCTTTTAATTTGGTACCTCGCGTACGCCGCCAAGTCCAAATTATTCGTTATGCTGGTGCCTTGCGTGGCGTGACGTATCATTTATGGCAACCACAAATTTACTTTAAAGCAATCTTAAGTGCTTTGCATTGGTCTGATGATTTGGCTATTGCCATGACTTCTCATGGTTTTTCAGAAGGCTTTCCTCGAACACAAACTGTTACAGACCATTTATCAAAATGGGAATGGCTTTTACCAATTATTTTTGTTCTATTATATTTATTAGTTGCCATCATCTTTAAACCTTGGTAAAAAATAGCTTGCGAAGAACGTAGCCACTTACATGGCATCACGTTAAGGCTTAAATCTTTTAGAACACATTTAAGGCCTAAATCCAAATAATGGATTTAGGCCTTTTTTGCGTATTGCGTATAAAATCATTTATATACCGGATTTATTTTTAATTTATGATGCTTTAATGAACGATATCAACCATAATCAATTTTCAAAATCCGCAATTAGTATGCGATTACTTGCTACTGATTGATCAGGATCTACTTTTCCAAAAGCAGCCCGAGTTAACTGTAATTGATTACTTTCTACACCAAAATAATCTTGAATTAAATCACCTATAAAAACTAACAGGGTTTGACTATCTAACTCAGTCTCATGACGTAATAATGACCCACTATTTTTAAATGGCCCTGCATTACGCAAATCATCAACTTTTTGTTCTAAGGCTGGTAATCCTGCTACTAGATGATACAAAACATGATTTTCATGCTGCCACTTAGTCAAGTGAATAACATGACGTAAATCTGTTAACCCAACTGGTAAAATCATATCAGCACCAACTGCCACTAATTGCATTGCTTCATGACTATAATTGGCAATAGAGGCCGTTAACGCATTTATTGATAACGTAAAATTCCCGTTATAATCAAACATTGCTTGACCTAAAAGCATTTCAGTACGTGTCACATACCCAATACGATCAAAATTTTCATCTACTTGTAATGCGTTGTTTAAATAAGTTTTAAAAACATCAGGCGCACGCCAATCTAAACGTAATCTAATATTGTCCATCCCAATATCATCCCCGATACCATGAAAAGTCACTAAAGAGTAGCTCATGGTTCCTGGAATACTAGCAATCAGTGCTTGTCGTTCACTTTCAAAAAATCGACTTTTATATATCATAACTTGTTCCCCATTTTTGCAATAAATCTGTCAGCAACAATTGACCAGGTGCAGAACTGCTAATGACAGTTGCAAATGTTAACTGTGAGCCATATTCCCTGCCAATTATACGAGAAGGTATCCCCATGGTGCCCATTGCCATTGTAATCAACGGTTTTTTTGCATCTTTTGCAACCTTTTTTGTACTCGTTAATAAAGCAGCAACATCACTTAATTGTTGCGGCATAACTGCCAATTTAACAATATCAATTGGTAAAGTGTCCATTTTCTCTAATAGTGGCACTAAATTAGTGGGTGTTTTTGTAAAATAATGCTTTGACCCAATGATTTGCACATCATTGGGGATTTTTTGTAATAAATTTTTCTGATCTGCCAATAAACTGATTTCAATGTCTAAAGCGGCAACACCTGCTGAAATGGCATTTAAATAAACATTTTCATATGTCTGTTTACGATATGTTTTTTGGCCACCTTCCGCCTGCGTACGCCAAGTAAAAATAACAGGCTTATTGACTGCTTGGCAAACCTTTTGGATATGCGTAACCATTAAATTATCTAACGCACCAAGATAATCCACCCGCCATTCAGCAACATCAACTGCACTTTCTTTGAGCAAACTGGCTTGTTGAACTGCTTGTTGCCAAGTATTAGCTGTAATAGGCGCAGCAATTAATGGCCGATCAGCTGTTGCTGTGACTGCCCCTATTTCTAACTGTTTCATCCCCAATATCCTTTAAATATGCAATAATTTCATTGGCTACTTGCTCTGCACTTTTATTATCTGTGTAAATTGTTTTGGTTGCAATAGCAGCATATTTTGGTAATCGATCTTCCCAGAGTTGTGCTAACTCAAGTAATGATTTATTTCGCACAATTGGCCGTGAATTATCTTTAACTAAGCGTTCCATTGTTTGTCCAAATGAACCAGACAAATAAATAACTGGCACTGGCATCTCCGCTAACAACTGGCGATTTGCACTTAATTCAATAATGCCACCGCCTGTTGCAATGATGCCTGGTTTATTGACTGCTGCCATTAAAATTTGCCGTTCAATTTCTCGAAAGCCATTTTCACCAATTGTTGCAAAAATGTCGCCTGGTGTTTGCGACGTCTGATCAATAATTAATTGATCGGTATCTAGTAAAGATTGCATTAGTTTAGTCGCTAATAATTGACCAACTGTTGTTTTACCAGCACCCATAAATCCAATTAAAATAACTTTCATTTTATGATAAAACCTCATCTAAATCTTTGAAAAATTTAGGATATGAAATATTAACAGCATCTGCTCTAGCTAAAGAAACATCACCGGCCGTAATTAAAGCAGCAATTGTCAACATCATACCAACACGGTGATCACCACAAGAATCGACAACAGTTGGGGTTGTCACATGTAATGGCGTATCGCCATGCACATAAAAACCATCTTCTTTCGCTTCAATATGCGCACCTAATTTATTAAGTTGTGTCGTCACAGTTGCAATACGATCAGATTCTTTTACATGTAACTCACTAGCACCAGTAATCAGTGTGTCACCTTTAGCCTGAGTTGCTGCCAAAACAATCAAAGGCATTTCATCAATCATCGTGGGTACATCAGTCGCTGTCACAGTCGTCCCGCGCAGTGTTTGTGAATGTACCCGAATATCAGCAATTGGCTCCCCAATTGTCTGTTCGGCTTTAAATTCAAACGACCCTCCCATCCGTTTCAGGATATTAATAATACCCATTCTTGTCGGGTTCACACCAACCTGTTTTAGGGTTAAATCACTATCTGGCACTAATAAAGCGGCAATTAACCAATAAGCTGCTGATGAGATATCACCTGGAACCTGAATATTGGTTGCTATCAGGTTCGTTTGTGGCGCAACAATCACGCGATTATCAACCCGCTTTATGGAAATACCAAATGCAGCCAGCATACGTTCAGTATGATCTCGTGTGGGAATAGGTTCAATAATGGTTGTTGTTTCATCAGCCTGTAATGCAGCCAAAATAATGGCACTTTTAACCTGAGCTGAGGCCACTGGTAATTCATATGATATCCCTTTTAAACTTTTAGTAGCCAATTTTGTTACTGGTAAACGATCATTTTTCGTAACAAAACTAACACCCATTGCCATCAGCGGTTTGATTACCCGTGCAAAGGGGCGTTTAGACAAACTACTATCACCACGAAAAGTTAAAGTGAACGGTTGTTTCGCTAACAACCCCATTAATAAACGAGCGGAAGTTCCCGAATTTTCCATGTTCAATACTTGTTTTGGCTCAGTTAACGTGTCTAATGATTTACCATGGACAATTAAGTCATCACCATCATGCTCAAAAGTCACACCAAGGTTGGACATTGCTGTAATTGTACTGTTAACGTCTTGTGAATCTAATAAATTGTGAATTCTGGTATCTCCTGATGCAATGCTTCCCAACATCACTGCACGATGTGAAATACTTTTATCACCAGGCATTATTAGTGTTCCCCGCAGATGCCGCCCCATTGTTTGTAACTTCAAATTGCCCATTATTTAACCTACAATTCTTTTATCATTAAAAATTCTTAATTTCCTCACGATACGCAGCCACTTGTTCTTGCAAGCGTGACAAACTATCCGTATCAAATTTATCTAAGATGGCTTTTGCCAATTCAATAGCCACCATTGCTTCAGCAATAACTGCCGCTGCTGTGACTGCAGTTGTATCAGACCTTTCTGTTGACGCACGATGATCTTCATGTGTATCGATGTCAACACTTTGCATTGGCTGATATAACGTTGGAATTGGTTTAACAACACCACGAACAACAATCATCTCACCAGTAGTCATACCACCTTCAAAACCGCCTAGATGATTAGCACCTCGGTAAAAACCACGAGTTGCAGACCAATAAATTTCGTCCATAACTTGACTACCATATTTATCAGCATTATCAAAACCACCACCAAATTCAACACCCTTAAAAGCATTGATGCCAACAATTGCACGAGCAATTTTAGCATCTAGTTTTTCATCAGCAGTAACATATGACCCTAATCCAGCCGGCACACCTGTTGCCATCATTTGGACAGTACCACCCACTGTATCACGGTTTCTTTTTGTTTGGTCAATAACGGCTTGCATCGCTTGATCATCTGCAGCAGTCATTGAACGTGTCGCAAAATTTTCAGTTACGGCACGTAATTCTGCCAAATTTTGATATTTAGTTAATTGTGTCAAATCACTCTTAACCGGACCTATGTTCGACACAAATCCGTGCACATCAATATCTAATGCTGCTAATAATTTTTTAGCAACTGCACCCACAGCTACACGCATAACTGTTTCACGAGCGGATGAGCGTTCCAACACATTGCGTAAATCTGCTTGATGCCGATATTTCATCCCCCCAACCAAATCAGCATGTCCTGGTCGCGGACGCATGACTTTACGTGTACTATTTTCAATCGTTGCTGGTATATTAGGGTCCATAATTTTGGCCCAATGATTATGATCATCATTATGAACATTTAGGGCAATGGGTGAACCTAACGTTACCTGATGACGTACGCCTGCCATAATTGTCACTGTATCAGTTTCAATGACCTGACGTTGACCACGACCATAGCCATGTTGACGTCGTGCTAATTGTTCATTAATATCCTCAGCTGTAATCGTTAAACCCGCTGGAATTCCTTCAATAATAGCGACTTCTTCTGGTCCATGACTTTCACCTGCTGTCATATAACGCATTGCATATCACGCTCCTTGCATAAATTTGTTCATATCCGTTAATGCTTTTGGGATAATTAGTGGCTCACCTGGCGTTTTAATTGCGACTAACTGCAAGACACCTGCACGATTTTTCTTGTCATGCACCAATTGATGCAACATGTCTGGATTTTGCACTAACGACGAGTCAATTGGCAGTCCAACTACGGTTAATCTATTACGCAAATCATCCAAAAATTTTGCCGTGCTAATATCAGCTTTTACAAATCGTTGCGTAATTGCAATCATGCCAATTGAGACTGCCTCACCATGCCGTAATTTACCATGTGCCAATAACTCAATGGCATGCCCAATTGTATGTCCAAAATTAAGATATTTGCGAATACCCGCTTCCTGTTCATCTTGTTTAACAATCTCGGCTTTATATTGCACCGACTGGATAATTAACGTTAACGCATTCTCTAAAATATCGGCTTTTGATTGTATCTTACCAGTTAAGTTCCACAAAACGCCACCTGCTAGTGCACTCGTTTTTACAACTTCGGCATAGCCTTCCACTAAATCACGCGCCGCTAGTGTAGTTAAATATGTCGGATCAATTAAAACTAAGTCGGGCTGGTAGAATGTTCCCATAATATTCTTAGTTTGACCTAAATTAATGGCCGTTTTCCCTCCTACGCTCGAATCAACTTGGGCAGTCAAAGATGTGGCAAGTTGAATAAATGCAATGCCTCGCATATACATTGCTGCAGTAAGGCCTGCCAAATCACCAATGACACCACCACCAAGAGCAATCACACCATCATCACGTGTAAAATGATTATCTGCTAATGTTGTGATTGCTTGTTCTAGATACGGTAACGTTTTCGTTTGTTCACCACCTGGAAGAACCAATGTTGTAACCTGATAGCCAACTGCTTCTAATTGTGCACGTGTTTCTGCTAAATAATGATGACCAACTTGTTCATCTGTCATAATAAGTATTTGCCGTTGTGACCAAATACTTTTAATTTGCAAACCAATCTGTTCACGTAATCCGTTTGCTATTTTGATTTGATAGGTTTTATTAGGAAGAGATACCGTTATCATGATTTTACCTCACTATGTCGTGAATGGCTTGGGCTTTCTCAAATAAACTAACCATTTGTTCTGGTGTTAACGCTTGTTTACCATCAACCAATGCTTTTGTTGGTTGATCATGAATTTCAATCATCAAACCCTGAGCACCAGCTGCAACGGCTGCCAAACCAGTTGCTGTCACATGTTCAGCAACTCCAGCAGCATGTGATGGATCCGCTAAAATAGGCAAATGTGTCAACTCTCTTAATACTGGAATCACACTAACATCCATTGTATTCCGTAAATATTTTTGATCAAAACTACGAATACCACGTTCCATCAGCATAATTTGCGTATTTCCCTCTGAGGCAATATATTCAGCTGCACTTAACCATTCATCGACTGTGGCGCTCATGCCTCGCTTTAATAATACGGGTTTGTCCTGTTGACCAACTGCTTTTAGTAACGCAAAATTTTGCATATTACGCGTACCTATTTGGAATATATCTGTGTACTGACCAACTAAATCAACATCAGCAGGACTCATAACTTCTGTCATCATATCCATTCCTAAAGTATCTGCAGCTATTCGATGCCACTTAAGCCCTTGTTCACCTAATCCCTGGAAACTATATGGATTAGTTCGTGGTTTATATGAACCACCGCGTAAAATAGTGGCACCAGCTGCCTTAGCAGATTTTCCCATTGCTAAAACATGTTCAGCTGATTCAATAGCATCAGGTCCCGCAATTAAATTAAAATTATCGCCACCAATTTGACTATGAGCCGTTTGAATCATGGTATCGTTGGGGTGAAATGTTCGACTAACCTGCATTGCTGCTGGATGTTCAGCAATTATTTCAATAACATCATCTTGATTAATGAACGATAACGCTGCACTATTTTTAATATCAGCAAAACCAACGCGATTTTCAAAGCGATAAACATGGTTTAATTGGAAACTCTTAGCTTGTGTTACGACAGTCTGTGCTGCTTGTTTATCTTTCATTACAATAATCATTTTAATTTCTTCTTTCTTTTGAAATCGCCGCCAACATACGTTGTTGATCAGGGAATATACCCGTCCAAGCGGCAAAACTTAATGCCCCTTGCCCGGCTAACATAGCTAGTCCATCCGTTGCTGCTCGATTAGCTTGTTTGGCTGCTGCCACAAAAGGTGTATCGTCTGTCTTATAAATAATATCAACGACTTTTGCTTGCCGAGGTGTTAAAGAAAATTGTTGCGGTGATAACAGTGACGGTTCACCATTCATCCCCACACTTGTTGCATTCACAATTAGATCAGCTGTTGGCAGGTACTGTGTAATGGTTGCCAAGTCGTGCAATGGTTCTTGCATAAAGTGCGCTAGAGCATCTGCCTTAGCAACAAATTTTTCATTCATACGATTGAATACATGCACTTGTGTCGTTTTCGGGGCACTTGCAATAATTGCTTGCGCTGCACCACCTGTCCCAATAATAATCGTCTGTTTAGGTACTTGCTTTATTGTCGTCCAAAATCCCTGTCCATCAGTTGTATCACCAAATAAACGACCATCACTAATGGTAATCGTGTTAACCACACCAAGCCGTTTAGATAAATCCGATAGTTCATCCATATAAGGCACAACTGCCTGCTTAAATGGCATCGTAACATTTAGTCCTTTGATACCTTTAGCAACTAATTGTGGTAATGCTGTTGCTAAATTTTGCGGTGCAATAGGAAATAATTGATAATTTGCATCAATCCTTGCCAGACGAAATGCTTGGTTTTGCATCACTGGTGATTTTGAATGTTCAACCGGATAACCAATTAAGCCATAATAATCTGTCATTAATCTCTCCGGGAATTTTATATTTTTAACAAGCAAAAAAGAGACTAACAAGAAGTAGTCTCTTTTTTGTTACTAAACTCTTCTCAACTAATAAGTTTACTAAAATCAGAAGAGCATTCCAATACCGTAATGAATTGCAATTGTTATTAAGCCAATAATAATATTACGAATAATAGCCCGTTTAGGCAGACCTTGTCCTAATTTAGCACTTAAAAAGCCAGTTAAAGCAACCGCAATAATTGTTGCCCCAATCGTTGCTAAAAACTGCCACTTTAAGGGTGCTAAATACATTGCCGCAAGCGGTAACATCCCACCTAAGCTGGCACAGATTAGTGAAGAAAATGCTGCTGACCAAGGGCTAACGTAATGGCCCAATGTCATGTCATATTTCACTTTTAAAATCGTCTCTAGCGGAATTTTATGCATCAACTCACGGGCAATTTTATGGGCCGTTATTTCAGTTAATCCTTGATCGTAATAAAATTGATAAATGTCTTGCTGTACTTGCTCAGGTTGTGATTTGATGCGCCTTTTTTCATCTACAACCACAACTTTTTGTGCATCTGATTGTGAACTAACCGAAGCATATTCCCCTGATGCCATTGATAAGGCGCATGCTAATAAATCCGCTAGGCCGGCCAATAAGATTGTAAATTGATTGGTCGTTGCAGCGCCTACTGAAAAAAGCACCCCAACTACTGTTAAAATACCATCATTTGACCCCAAAACGCCTGCTCGAATTGTGTTCAATTTTTCTGACATGATGCTTGCTTTTTTTGTCATAATACTAAGCTCCTATCAATGAACCAATTAAATAAGTAATAATCATCGTAAAAACCCCTGCCATAATATTACGGATAGTCGCTTTTTGTTCATCTGCGCCTGATAAACGAGCCGCCATAAATCCAGTAATTCCTAGAGCAATTAAAACAGCAATACCTGTTGCCATAATACGTATGTGCTCAGGTAATAAGGTAATCGCCAACATTGGCAACAATGAGCCCAGCGGAAAAGCAATCATTGAGGCAACCGCAGCCGATACAGCTGATATTTCATGATGTTGTGAAAAGCCATAACGTTCTTTAATTGTTGTTCCTAAAGGATCTTGATTCATTAATTCAGTCGTGGCAGTCAACGCTAATTCTTTAGAAATGCCTTGTTGCATATAGCGTTCTTTTACAAAATTAAATTCTTCTTGATATCTATCTTGTAGAGCTGATTTTTGCTGTATGATTGCCTTCTTTTGGGCATCATTTTCTGAGTGCACGGATACATATTCACCCATGGCCATGGAAACCGTTCCTGCTAAAGCCCCTGCAAATCCAGCAATAAATATTGCAAAGGAGCTTGTCGTTGCCCCTGCAACGCCAATAACGATACCAGATACAGATAAAATACCATCATTAGCGCCCATTACCGCAGCTCGAATAATATTATTTTTTTGTGCTAAATCTTGTTTTGTTTTCATGCGATAGCCTCCTCCCAATAATCTTAATTATACACGTTAAAAAATCAAAAATGTTTTTGACTTAAAGTAAGAGTTTTTGCAAAACAAAAAATATTCCCATAAATCAGACAAAATAAAAATTCGTTTATAACCACACGGATTATAAACGAATTTTAAAGACAATTCAGCTGTTTAGAGTTGCCTCTTCATATAAGTTAAAACTGGCATACCAATCAATGGCACTAAAATAGCACCAACAATTATTTCAAAAATACCGTTAAAACCAGCAATTGAAACAATCAACCACTGCGCTAAATTAGTATGAGGAATACCCGTAAATGACGTATCCATTATTGTAAAACTAATCCAAGTAATCGCTAATACTAAGGTCGTATTAATCAAGGCAGATAGTCCACCTAAGATACTTAACCAAATACCTTGCTGTTTAAAATCACGTTGTTGCACAAATCGATGATACAAATAACCAATCAAAAAGCCAACCATTATTCGTGGCACGAGTGCCGTAACCGGATTACGAAAAATTAAAGCACCAATACTCGGTACGCTTGACCAGGCGTGCCACAGTGAATATGCGCCCCATACAAATCCTAATAAGGCCCCGCCTTTTGGTCCTAAAACCATGCTACCAATTGCGACTGTATAGGTAATAATTGTAACAGCTGCGCCAATGGCAAACGCCCCTAATGGTAAAGTGCCTAACCAAGGGACAATTGATTGTAATAAAACAATCCCAATGAATAAGGCAGTTAAAACAAGTTGTCTACTTTTATTCATACGCGGTTGCATCAGTGTTCCTCCAAATTTATTGTTTATGTTTATAAAATATTCATTAATTATCATACAACAAATGTTTGAAATTATTACACAAAATCTTTTAAATTGTTTAAAAAAGCAATTATATGGTCAAAAAAATAGCCTTTCAAACTAAAAAATAGTAAAGACCTGATTAATAGGCGTTTACTACTTTTTAAACGTATATCAGCAAGCAATAAGCTACATACGGTTTTTTAATATTTTATTGATTTGCACGTTTCTTATCAAAATAAATATTCATACGGCGAATTGCTTCTTTTAAATCTTCATCCGATGCGGCATATGAAATACGAATATATTCTGGTGTATATTCAGAAAAAGCAGCCCCTGGAATGACAGCAACGTGTCCATTTTCAGCTAAATCTAACGCAAAAACTTCACTGTCTTGATTCATGTCAGCTGGAATCTTAGCAAAGATATAAAAAGCACCTTCTGCCGGTACAACTTCAAAACCAAGTGCTTCTAATTGCGGTACCATCCAATCACGTCGCTTTTTGTAAATATCGCGCATTCCCTCAGCAACATTAGCTGATTTTGTTAAAGCAACGGTTGCACCATCTTGGATAAACTTAGGTAAGGCGAACGTTAGCGCCTCATGTACCTTTTGTGCCTGATCAACAAAGGCTTTATCAGCAATAATAAAGCCAATACGATACCCTGTCATCGCATGTGACTTTGATAAACCAGTCATTAAAATTGATTGTTCTGGCAAAAGACTAACCATTGAAACATGCTCTTGATCATATGTTAATTGTGCATAAATCTCATCAGAAATCACCCATAAATGGTACTTTTTAAAGACATCTGCAAGCGCTTCCAACTCCTCGCGTGTGTACGTAACACCAGTTGGATTAACTGGATAATTAAACAAAACCGCTTTAATATTAACATCAGATTCTTCAACAGTTTGCGCAACTAATTCTGGTGTTAATTTAAAATTAGTTGGTCGTGTATTAACGGCAATTTTTTGACCATGTGCCAAATCTAAAGACGCTGTATACGGTGCGTATGCTGGTTCAGGAATCATTAAGCCTTCGTTTTCATTTAGTAAAGTCATAAAAATCACATTGATAGCTTCTGATGCGCCCACAGTTACAATGACATTCGTTTCATCATCAAATGGTAAATCATAGCGTGAACTATAATACGCTGCTGCTGCTTGACGTAAATCACGTTCCCCTTGCGCATCAGCATAGTGTGAATTATTATTGGCAATTGATGACATGACAGCTTCTTTGATATTTTCATCAACATCAAACCCCGGTTCGCCAAATGTTAAACGTAACAAATCTGGTATGTCACGCACTTGTTTTTGAAAACCTGTTAACCCATCAGGTGCTAGATTCGTGATTTTGGCATTCAACGGTTGTACAAATTCATTTTGCGTCATTTTCATTCACTCACATTTCTATTTATTTTTTAATTTAATATCACAGTGATTATTAAATTTAAAGTCCATTTTACTATCTTTTTCTACTCTAACACAACTAGTAAATCAGTTTATTATACTAAATTCATGATAAAATAATCATATACCATTCTCATAAAACAATGTTTTTTTAATCATTAAACTAAAGGAGGCTTAAAATGTTAGATTTTACTGACACGCCAATTGAAGCACCCATTCAAAATTGGGACTGGGCACCTATTAAAGAAGTGCCAATTACAGAAAATAACGAGCCCTTAGTTTCATTAAGTTATTTACCTGAAAAGATGATTGTTAGCCCACAGTATTTTATCCAAAATTTACCTGGTACCTACCCTGAACTATTTGCTCGGGCACATGTACAAGAAAAATTAATTGAAGCAGCGCGTAGACTACCTTACGGCTATAAATTTGTTGTGTTTGATACGTGGCGAAGTATTCCCACCCAACAAGCCTTATTTGATCAAATGAAATTATTTGTTAAGCGTGACCATCCGACTTATTCTGACGAAGAAATTCAACAAGCAGCTTTACGGATTGTCGCCTTACCTTCTACTGGTGAAAAGAAACCTTCACCGCACAACACTGGGGGCTCGGTTGATTTATCAATCATTGATGAAAAAGGACGTCTATTAGATATGGGTAGTCCCTTTGATGATATAAGTCTTCGTGCCAAGACGACTTATTATGAAGTAGATGATACTTCTGAAAAATATGAGGAAGCACGCCGTAACCGACGTTTGCTTTATCATATTATGATTCAATCTGGCTTTACTAACTATACTGAAGAATGGTGGCATTTTGACTATGGTAACCAAAATTGGGCAAAATTAAGTCATCAAGATCACGCCTTATATGGTGCTACTAAACCAGTATTCCCTTGGGTAAAAACGTATTAATTATATTAATAATTTGTCATATACATTCTAAATATCAAGATTAAAAAACAACAAACTGCTAGATGTCGTTTGTTGTTTTTTAATTTTATGCATATTAATTATGGGATATTTATTGCTAATCCAAATTTATGCTTGGCTATGAATTAAATCACGCTTTGCTAATTCTTCAGCAATTTGAACCGTATTCCAAGCCGCCCCTTTTAAAAGATTGTCAGAAACAACCCACATATTAAAGCTACCTGGATTTTCAACATCCGCCCGCACACGACCCACAAATGTTTCACGCTTATTCACGGCGTTTAACGGTTGCGGGTAGATTTGATGTGCTGGATCATCTTCCAAAACAACACCTGGTGCGGTTGCCAAAAGTCGTTGTACATCTGCGCGTGTTGCAGATTCATCAGCGACAGTAACATAAACCGACTCACCATGACCAACTGGTACTGGTACACGAACCGCCGTTGCTGTTACCTTAACTTTAGTTGATGTTGGATCACCAAACATAATTTTCTTGGTTTCTTGCATCATTTTTTGTTCTTCATACGTATAACCGTCATCTTGGAACGTATCAATTTGGGGTAACAAATTAAAGGCTAACGGATAATGTTTTACATCACCCTTGGTTGGTAAAATATCAGCTGTTTGGGTTTCACCATTTAAATGTTGTTGTGCTTGTTGTAATAATTCGTCCCAAGCGCGCTGCCCTGCTCCTGAAGCAGCCTGATATGTCGAAACAATCACTTGTTTTAGACCATAAGCTTTACGTAGTGGTTCTAATGCAACAACCATTTGAATTGTTGAACAATTAGGATTAGCAATAATGCCATGATGATCAGCTAATGCATCTGCATTAACTTCAGGTACAATTAATGGTACATTGGGATTCATGCGCCAATGTGATGAATTATCAACAGCAACAGCCCCACGTTTGACAGCTTCGGGTAACAATTCTCCTGCAAGGCGTCCACCTGCTGATGCCAATACTAAATCTACCCCGTCAAATGATGCTGGTTTCGCTTCTTCAATTGGAATAACTTGTCCTTTAAATTGCCGCATTTGACCAACCGAACGTGCTGATGCTAACAATTTCAATGATTTTACTGGAATTGTTGATTGTTCTAACTGTGCTAAAATACGCGTACCAACTGCACCAGTTGCACCTAAAATTGCAACATGATATCCTTCATTCATCTTCTTTCCCCCTCATGTGATTGGTTCTAACCAAAAATTTGCTACATTAAAAGCACAATGCTGAAAAATCCAGTTGTGCTTGCAATGATTATTTATTTTTTAGTTCAACATAATGTTGCAAACGTGTCATAGCTGTTTGCAAATTTTCTGTTGAAGCTGCATATGAAATACGAATATACCCTTCACCACCAGCACCAAAAATTGAACCAGGTGCGATTCCTAGTTTGACAGTTTCTGCTAAGTCATAAACAAATTCCAAATCATTAGTATTTAACGATGCTGGAATTTTTGCAAAGATATAAAAAGCGCCACCTGGTTGTGCAGCAGTGAAACCGGCCTTAGCTAAACCTGCTAAGACCAAATCACGCCGCTTTTGATAAACTTCTCGCATCGCAACAGGATCTTCACGTCCGTTGCGTAAGGCTTCAATAGCACCAGCCATCATTGGCCCCGGGGCAGTTGCTACCATTGATTGATGCGCTTTACCTACCTGAGCCATTAATGCTGCTGGCCCAACTACGTACCCAATTCGATAACCTGTCATGGCATGTGATTTTGATAAACCGCTAATCAAAATCGTCTGTTCTGGTAATAGTTTAGCCATTGATGTGTGTTTTTCATCATAAACAAGTTCTGCATAAATTTCATCAGAAATAACTAACAGGTTATGCTCACGCAAAATGTCAGCTAAGGCCGCTAACTGTGCAGCTGAATAGGTTACACCCGTTGGATTTGATGGATAATTCAATAAAATTGCTTTTGCATTAGGATGCTCTGCGATTGTTGCCGTTAACTTTGCTGGTGTCACAATAAAATCAGGTGCTGTATTTAAACCAATTACTTCAATATGATTCATTTTTGCAACTGATTCATAAAGCGGAAATGTTGGCGTGGGAACAATTAATTCGTCTCCAGGATTAAATAATGCCTGAAAAGTCGCATTGATGGCTTCAGCGGCACCCACAGTAACGCTAATTTCAGATTGTGGCTGATATTTTGGTGTATCAAATCGCTCTGTCAAATAATCTGAAATGGCTTCACGCAATGCCATTACACCTTGTGATGGTGAATAGTGCGAATCATCAGCTGCAACGTCAGCAATAATTGCTTGCTTGATATGTTCAGGAGCTGAAAAATCAGGTTCACCCAATGTTAACTTTAAAATGCCGTCTATTTTTGAAAACTTATCATCAACCACCCGAATTGGTGATGGGACAATCTTAGCCAATGTTTTATTGAATTGGCTAACCAACGCTTCACTCACTTCAACCATCTTTACTTCTCCTTGGCTTATCCGCCCACATTCTTTTATTTATTATAATACCTTGTCTAATCCTGTTTGTAATCCTTTAACAGTATTCACACGGCGAATGGCTAATGCAACGCCACCCATGAATGATTCACGCGTAAATGACGTTTGTTTAATACGCAACGTTTCACCTGGTGCACCAAATATCACTTCTTCTTCCGCAACATACCCTGGTAAACGCATTGCATGAACTGAAACGCCATCTATTTCATCTCCACGCGCTGTATCAGCATGATCAGTTGAAACAGGTGTTTGTATTCTAGCTTTTGCAATTGCTTGCGCTGTTGCACGGGCCGTTCCTGAAGGGGCATCCACTTTTTTTGGATTATGAATTTCTAAAATTTCAGCATCTGGTAAATATTTAGCAGCTTGGGCTGCAAATTGCATTAACAAAACTCCCGATAACGATAAGTTGGGTACAATCAATCCTGTTTGACCATTCGCTTCACTAAGCTTTGCTAATTGATCAATTTGATCTGCTTGTAAACCACTAGTCCCAACCACTAAATTAAAACCATGTTGCAGGGCATATTTTCCATTATCAAAGGCGGCATCTGGCTGTGACACATCTACCCATACATCAGCCGCAACGTCAATATCAGCCAAATTTGTAAAAACTGGCACATGACTTTGACGTGGTGTACGCGTCAAAATACCAACAAGTTCTAAATCTGTTTGTGTCGTTATTAATTGTTGAATAGCTTGTCCCATTTTGCCGAAGCCACCAGCTAAAAATACAGTTATCATGTGTTCTATCCCTTCCGCTCAAGCTTCTCTAAAACATCTTGCGTCTCAACATCATCTAATGGCAAAATTGGCAAACGGGTCACATTTTGTAATTCCCCTTGATGCGCCAAAACGGCTTTGACAGGTGCTGGGGATGGATAACTAAATAAAGCAAGCATCTTAGGGGTCAACCAACGCTGTATTTCACCTGCTTTAACAATATCACCCGCAGCCAATGCCGCAAATAAATCTGTCATTTCCTTACTATATAGATGTGCAGCCACTGAAATTGTTCCAGCTGCACCAACCGCTTTGGCAGCTAATGTTTGTGAATCTTCACCTGTATAAATTTTAAAATCTGCCGGCGCATTTGCCACCAAATATGCCAAATCATCAATACTCGTCACTTGTTTAACTGCGTTAATATTTGGATGTTTTGCTAATTGCAAGACACTTTCATTCGTCAGCCCAACAACTGATCGTCCAGGAATGTTATAGATCATAACCGGCACGGTTGCAGCATCGGCAATTGCTGTAAAATGAGCAATCATGCCTTTTTGATTGGGCTTACTATAATACGGCGTTACAGCCAAAACAGCATCAATTCCCGCAATACCACTGACTTCTTTAGCAAAAGCAACTGAATTCGCAGTATTATAATCACCAACATTGGCAATTACCGGACCAAAATCCCCTACTTTAGCCGCAAAATAAGCATATAGAGAAATCTTTTCATCATGTGATAAGGTTGGCGCTTCACCTGTCGTACCGCCAATCACAAAACCTTGTGTACCTTCAGCAATTAAACGACCCGTTAAAGAATCTAAAGCCGGATAATCAATGGTATTTTCTTGCGTAAATGGCGTAATAATTGCCGTAATTAACGAAATATTTTCATACATTTTATTCACACTTTCTATTGTTGCATTCGCCAATTCAAAAACTTCGTAATTGCTCTAATACCTGGTTCAATAGCTGATTCATCAGGTGCTAAATGACTATCATGTAAACCATGCTCAGCATCACCAACTCCTAACCAAAACATTGTACCTGGAATTTGATTAATTAAATAACCGAAATCTTCACCTGTCATTGCCGGTTGTGACACTACAAAATCAATTTCTTTATCTTCTTGCATAAATTGCATAAAATTTGTTGTCGTTTTTGAATCATTATTCACCGGCCAATAGCCACCTTGGTTTAATTCAAGGTCAAATGTAACACTATACATAGCCGCAGTACTTTGTGCAATCTCACGCACACGTTGCTGCATCATTTCTAAATCAGCTTGCTCAAACGCACGAATTGTTCCCGCTAATTTGGCTTCATTAGGAATAACATTACCAATCGTACCAGCCTGTAATTTACCAATCGTGATGACCCCACCACGAACTGGATTCACATTACGTGAAACAATTGTTTGTAGTGCCATCACAAATGAGGATGCTGCAACAATCACATCTTGCGCTTGGTGTGGAAATGCTGCATGACCGCCACGCCCTTTAATCGTTAAGTGAATTTCGGTAGTACCTGCAAATAATGTTCCTTGCCGTGTCGCAATTTGCCCAGCCGGCATTGCTGGTTGATCATGCAATGCATAGAATTCATCAGGCCGCCACTCATTCACAAATGTTCCCAACTCATATAATTGTTTGCCCCCTGCTTGTTCTTCTTCAGCCGGTTGAAACAAAAAAATCAGATTATCGACAGGTTGATGTGTTGCAAAATATGCTAACACACCTAATGCAACCGTCATATGAATATCATGACCACATGCATGCATCACCCCAGGATTCTTTGACGCATATGCTAAATCAGTTTCTTCATTAATCGGTAGCGCATCAATATCCGCTCGATAGCCAATGGTTCTTGTTGGCTTGCTACCCGTTAACCGAACCAACAAGGCTGTCGGTACAGCTGGAATTTCGCGAATCGTTAACCATGATGATTGCCACGACAAAATAATTTCTTTGAGATATGCTTGTGTTTTAAACTCCGCCATTGATAATTCCGGATAGGCATGTAAATGACGGCGAATCGCTATTAAATCTAGATCAGCTATAGCCATTACTCCTCCTCCTTTGATTTACAATGAGCGCAATGCATCAACTAATGCCGTTTTTGCTTGTGTCTTTTCATCAATTTGTTTAATAACCTTGGCTGGAACACCTGCAACAACAGTATTAGCCGGCACATCCTTGGTAACAATCGCACCTGCTGCAATAACGGCATTGTCACCAACCTGTACACCCTCAATCACAACAGCATTTGCCCCAATTAAAACATTATCACCAATCGTTACTGGTGTGGCTGAAGCAGGCTCAACAACGCCTGCCAAAACGGCTCCAGCACCAACGTGACTATGAGCACCAACGATTGCGCGGCCACCTAAGACCGCGCCCATATCAATCATAGTCCCCGCACCAATTTCAGCACCAATATTAATCACAGCCCCCATCATAATGACAGCATTATGGCCAATCGCAACTTGATCACGAATAATGGCACCTGGTTCAATACGAGCAGAAATATTTTCATAATCCAACAAAGGTACCCCACTATTACGGGCCAACAATTCAACATGATAGTCAACAATCTTATCGCCAGCAGACTCAATAACTGGTTTAATTTCTTCAAAATCACCAATCACAACACCTGTCTTTGTTTCAATAAATGATTGTACCGTTTCTGGCCAGATAATCTGAGTCAAATCGCCTGCTAACGTAACTCGGGCTGGTGTTTTTTTAGGGGCAGTGGCAATGTAATTAATAATTTCTTGTGCATCTAGATTATTCATATTTTCTTCTCCCAAAGCGTTCTTTTTTAGTGATAATGCTTATCCAAACGTAGCATATCAGCATACGTTTCACGTTCAACAACTAATTGATCCTGGCCATCCTCAACAAAGACAACAGCAGGTCGTGGATTACGGTTATAATTTGAAGCCATTGAATAGCCATATGCACCAGTTGCTAGCACAGCTAAGATGTCGCCTGGCTTCGTTTGTGGCAAAGCTTGTTCCCAGACTAACACATCCCCAGATTCACAATACTTGCCAGCTACTCGGACAACCTGATCAGAAGGTGCCTGTGGATTATTAGCTAATACGGCTTCGTACTTTGCTTCATATAAAGCTGGGCGAATGTTATCACCCATACCACCATCAACAGATAGATAACTCCGAATGCCTGGCACATCTTTTCTTGCACCAATTGTATATAAATTATAACCAGCAGGCCCAACAATGGCCCGCCCTGGTTCAATCCAAATCGTTGGCATTGCCATCCCATATGCAGCAGTTTTTTCAGTAATCGTATCAATAATGGCTTCAACAAATTCAGTTGCAGGTAATGGTTCGTCTTCCTTCGTATAACGGATACCAAAACCGCCACCTGTATTGATAACTTGTGGTTCAAAGCCCCATTCGTGGACCAAGTCAACCAGCTTAGCAGCAGCCATTTGAAAACCTGTCACGTCAAATATTTGTGAACCAATATGAGCTGAAACTCCCAAAACATTCAAATAAGGATCAGCTAATGTTTGTTCTAGCGCTGCTTGTGCTTGGCCACTATTAACATCAAAACCAAATTTACTATCAGTTTGTCCGGTTGAAATGTAATCATGTGTATGTGCTTCAACACCTGGTGTAATCCGCAATAACACATTTTGCTTTTTATTACGTTCGACTAATAGTTCATGTAATAGATTAATTTCATAAAAGTTATCAAGAATAATGGTCCCTAAATCATGATCAATCGCCATACTTAATTCTTCAACAGATTTATTATTACCATTGAAAGAAACGTGTGCCATGGGAAAGTTAGCAGCCAAGGCCGTTTGAATTTCACCACCAGAAACAACATCTAAATGAATGTCTTCTTGAGCAGCAACCTCATACATCGCCACATTCGCAAATGCTTTCGAAGCATATGAAACAGCATAATCTATGTGCCGATTAATGAACACGGTCTTAAATGCACGCATTTGATTACGAATGCTATTGACATCGTACACATACAATGGTGTTTGATATTTTTGTGCTAATAATGTAGCGGATAGCCCCCCAATTGTTAGTTCACCAGCTTGATTCACTTGATATGGTGCTGCCATAATTTTTCCCCTTTAATCTGCTATTACACGCAATAAGCGCTCTTGTAAGCCTGTTGCGACAACCCATGGCGCTAATGCCACATGCTGTGCAACATCTTCTAATGTATTTTCATATTGTCCTTGTTGACCAATAATTGTCACAACCGTTCCAACTGGTAATTCTTCTGGTAACGAAATCATCATCTGATCCATTGCTAAATTACCAACAATGGGAGCCCTTTGTCCATTGATTAACACTTCGAATCCTTTTAATGATCGTGGTAATCCGTCGGCGTAGCCAATAGGTAAAGTCCCAATCCATTCACCCTCTTGCGTATGGTATGTATGTCCATAACTAATGGCAGCATTGGCTGGCATTTTTTTCACATAAATCAGTTCTGTTTCTAGCGTCAATACCGGTCTTAAATAATCGTCAGCAAGTACTGTTCCTCTTGATGGTTCCATCCCATAAATAACCGTGCCAGCACGAATATAATCTGTGGGTAATTCATCTGCATGATATAACGCTGCTCCTGAGTTAGCCAGATGCACCATTGGTGGCATAGGTAACCTATCTGTTAAAGTATGCCAATTCGCTAACTGCTCATGAAAGTAATCATTGTTTACTGAATCTGCTTCAGCAAAATGCGTCATAATACTTTGATAATTAAATGGTGTTTTAGCGTCTTGAACGTATGTTATTGCTTGAGCTAATGCCTCACGTTTCCTAAAGCCAATGCGACCCATGCCGGTATCAACACCTAGATTAACTTGTAATTTGTTAGCCGTATGTTCAAGATTATGAGCTGCTAGTTTCAGCCAATCCAGATCACTTACGGTTGCGATTAAATCATTTTCAGCCATTATTTTAGCGTATTGAGGTAATGTAATGCCCAGAATTAAAATCGGTGCCGTAATGCCGGCTTGCCGTAATGCCAGTGCTTCATCTAACACAGCAACCGCCAGGCCATCAACACCACCTTTAATGGCTGCTTGAGCCATCGTTTGCAACCCAAAACCATAAGCATTGGCCTTCACTGCCAAAAACATAAACTTGGCACCACTTATTTTTCTAGTAACCGAAACATTATGCGTAATTGCTGATTGTGAAATTTTAATCCTAGTTGGTCTTGTTATTGCTACTACCATGTTGTAAACCTCTATTTTAATTTCTGACACAAAAAACCGGTCGACAGGCACTACTGCACTGTCAACCGGACATAAATTTATCCTATAAGACTGTGACAATAGCTCCCCGCTTATTAGCGACAGTCTAATAGTTATTAGCTATTATCCCAACAATCCAAATGGCACAATTTGAATTATTTCGGCAACCGCTCCTTTTACTTAGTTTCTTAACCTGTGCAGGCTCCACTAAGCGACTCTTATTGGTTGCAACCTCTATTAATCATTAACGTAACATTAGAATATATTAATTTTATTACTATGTCAACACTTGACATTAATCTTTTTTTCACTTTTAATTAGTGCCAATTAGAATTTTATTTGGAGGAGAAAAATGAAAGTCGTAAAATTTGGTGGTTCATCTCTCGCAACCGGTGAACAAGTTCAAAAGGTTTTTAATATTATCCAAGCCGATGAGGACCGTAAAGTCATTGTTGTATCAGCACCTGGAAAGCGTTTTTCTGGTGATATTAAAGTCACTGACTTATTAAAAACTTATGCTGACCAAACCATCGCTGGGGATGACACAACCAATATTGTATTAACAATATTGGACCGTTACCAAGCTATTGCCGATTTTTTTGGATTAAAAGAAAATAAGATTATTCCGCAAATAAAGCAAACATTATTACAATTAAACCGCGTTCACTACCCTTCATTTGACCACTTATACGCTGCTTTCATGGGGCATGGTGAATTACTTAATGCACAATTAATTGCTTATATTTTACAAGAAATTGGCCAACCTGCGGGTTTTATTTCTCCTACTGATTTGGGGATGATTGTGGCAGGTTCTCCAAGAGCTGCTCGCTTAGATGCAGCGAGTTATGAACGTATGCACAATTTCCAATATAATCCTGATAAATTATTAATTGTTCCTGGTTTTATTGCCTATACCAATGACGGTTATGCCGCAACTTTTAGTCGTGGCGGTTCTGACATTACAGGAGCAATCTTGGCCCGTGGGCTACAAGCTGATTTATATGAAAATTTCACTGACGTTTCAGCCATTTATGCTGTCAATCCCAGTATTGTCCCACATCCAAAATCGATTGAAAAAATGACATATCGAGAGATGCGTGAATTATCATACGCCGGGTTTGCCGTTTTTCATGATGAAGCCATCATTCCTGTTATCGAAGCGAATATACCAATTAACGTCAAAAATACTAATGATCCAACAGCACCCGGTACACTAATTGTGCCTAATCAAGCAATAACACCCACTTATCCTGTAACTGGTATTGCCAATGATGATCGATTTGCAGCATTATATTTACATCGTTATTTGCTTAATCGTGAAGTTGGTTTTACATTAAAAATATTACAAATTCTTGCATCATATAACGTCAGTTATGAACATATGCCTTCTGGAATTGATGATATGACAATTATATTTGATAAATCACAATTAACCCCCACTATCAAAGCCCACATTAGTCATGATTTATATCAAACAATTGCACCTGATGAATTAGAATGGCTTGATGATTATGCTATTATTATGATTGTTGGCGAGGGGATGCAAAGAAATATTAGTACCCTTAACAAAATTACAGATGCATTAGCTCAAGCTAACATTAATCTTCCAATGGTTAATCAAGGTGCTTCTCAGATTTCAACAATGTTAGGTGTCCCTGTTGACCAAATGAACGAGGCTGTTAAAGTCATTTATGAAGCCGTTTTTTAAGCCGCCATTTTATAAAATGCCAGCAAATAGACATCTTTCATCTAAAAAAGTCGTAAATTACCAATAATTTTGGTAATTTACGACTTTTTAAATATATGATGGTTTATTAAAATTTACTTTTAGCATAATTACGTAAAGCTGATTCTAAACCAGCATGCCGATTAGCTGGTTTGACATCTAGTGATTGATGAATTTGGCCACCCGCATTGGCATAATTAGTTGATTCTGTATTCGCAATCATTTGTAATTCAGATAATGAATAATCTGCTTGTACTTCAGAGAACACTAACGCACCACTTTTTGTGACCGTTTGATGTTCTTCAAGCGCTGTCCACATTGATATAATGGCACCTTCGGCATTAAAAATTAGTTCCAAATGGTAACCTGGCATGGCCATTTTGACATTACTATTATCAGCGACACCACGATTATGAAAATTAGCCTTTGGATATGAAACTGGCGTACCCGTTAACTGTACTATTTTTTCAGCAACATCAGCTTGTGTCAACTGTTCACGTTTTATTAAATCAACCACTGGTTTACTTAAATAATAACGTAATTGATTATCAATCACTTTATCTAATTGATGACTTGTTTCATATTTAGAACGAATCCCGTTCCAAGTATGATGCTTTAAACGCATCATAAAAGCAACTTGTTTAACAAATTCTAAATAGTCTTCAAATTCAGCCATATTTTCGATATGCAAGTAATACAAGTCAGCATTTTTATTTTCAAATCTAGTTGGCCAATGTCCTAATTTTGTCATTTTAACAAAGTTTTCTGAGCTAACTGTCATCCCCAAAAGCGCATATAGCATTTCTAAACGATCTGTTGCTGGCACACCACCACGGTGGAATCCGGCAACATACATCTTGGTAAATAGATTAGAACCAACACGATGTGCTTCAAGCCATGCTTTTGATAAGATAGCTTGCATGGTTTCATCACTTAGTTGTTCATCATTAAAAATTTCATCAACATACGCTGCAATTGATTTAGGTAGCCAACCATCATTCATAAGATGCGTTGTTTGCGTTGATAAAGTTGCTGTCATTAACGTCCGACGCTTATCCACCCCATTCGGTGACTTTATTAACTCTCGCGTTCGTTTAAACAATCCTGTCATTACAAAATGACCTCCTCGCTACAAATAGCTTACCATATTTTACATTAAAGATGCAGTTGATGAACGTATAACTAATGTTGTATCAAAGGCCGTTACTTGACGTGCCATATCTGGTTGTTTAATACGTTCTATGACTGTTTTTATTGCTGCTTTAACAACTAATTCAACTGGTTGTTGAACTGTTGTTAACGCTGGCGTGAAGAATTCAGCATAATCTGTATCATCATAGCCAACGACAGATATATCTTCTGGTACTCGAATGCCATGTGCATTTAAACCTGATATTAAGCCAACTGCTAATTCATCATTGAGCGCAAAAGCTGCCGTCGCCTGTGTAATTGAGACTGCCATTGCAGCTGCCCGACCAGCATGCTTTGTTAGATTACGCGTCGTCACTTCACTTACTTTTGCACCTGCAGCTAACATGGTTTCTTTAAAAGATGCTGTTCGGTAAAGTAAATTATCGGTATATAGTTGATTTCCTAATAGCACCACATGTTTATGACCTAATGATATTAGATGCTGCGCTACTAGACGCCCCCCTATTTTATCTGAGGCATAAACAGCATCAGCATCAGATAATTCATCATGGTTTTCTAATACTACTAGCGCAATTCCCCGTTTTTTCAAACTTTGCGCAATGGCAACTGGTTGTGTCAGTTGACTAACAACAATAATCCCGTGAGCGCCTGAATTAACCAGTGTTTCAATCGCTTGATCAGCAGCTCCCCGATCAGCCGTCATAATTGATAATGACGTATTTTCAGGTAAATGTTCTTGCATTTTTTGAACAATATTCCCAAAAAATTGTATCTGTAAACTAGGTACTACCACACCAATCAGCATGTTAGCACCTCGTTTTAAACTGCGTGCGCTGGCATTCGGCACATAACCTATTTCATCGCGCGCAGCCAGTACTTTAGCCTTCGTTTTTTCAGAAAAACGCCCGCCCTTACCATTTAATACTTGTGAAACAGTAGCAATAGATACACCAGCTAAACTGGCTACATCTCTAATTGACACTTTTCCCATTTAAACACCTCTATTCCATTAATCAAATTGTAACGTGACTAGCCATTCTTTTACAATTAAAAACAATGGATTATTTTTAAATTTAGCTAATATATATTAAAACATTTTACCAACATTTAAACGATTTAAAAACCTTTTTAACTTGTTTATTTAAAATACTTGTTTACTTTAACCAGAAGAACAGTATAATATACTCTTGTAAGTCACTCAGGGTAGATTAAGATGCGTCAAGTGCTGTGGAAACGGAATGTGGGCCACAGACGAAGGATTTTCCGCGATATCTTAATCACATTCACTGCAATAAGTGAAACCCTCCAATTTAAAAGGAGGTGTTTTCAAATGAAAACATTATCATATGGATTACCACAATTACGCACAAAGCAACTCGCTATGCTGGGCATTTTGATGGCATTACAACTTGTCATTAGCCGTTTTTCATTGGGGACTGCAACAATCAAAGTTGGGTTTACTTTCTTGATTGTTGGGATCATCGCTAAATGGTACGGGCCATATTGGGGGATGTTAGTTGCCACATTTATGGACGTTATTAGTAGCTTAATGAATGGTTACGGTTATTTTTGGGGATTCACGATTTCAGCTATCATCGCAGCTGGTATCTATGGCTTTTCGTTTTATAATCGTCAAACTATTTCCATCCTTCGTGTTGTAGTAACTGTTTTCTTCGTATTACTTATCGTCAATGTGATTCTCAATACATTATGGGTCACATTAATTGGTAATATTCATAATATGCAAACTATCATGTCTCTACTGTGGTTACGTATTATCAAACAAATTGTCTTTTGGCCAATTCAGAGTATCCTATTGTTTTTATTACTTAATAATAAAACAATTGAAACGCTCCATAAAAAAATCTAATACGAAAATATTTAGGATAGCTATAGGTATCCTAGTTTAGAAAAGCAGTAAATTCACCAATTTATTTTTGGTAAATTTACTGCTTTTTCATATGTTTTAAAAAATATTTATCCCATGATAATCATCAAAATTACTAATTATAGAAATTAGAAATAGTTTTTAACCTATTATTAGTAACTTCGATGCACGGTGAATCCAGCATGACAACACGCCGCTTCAAATGAACTTGCAAATTTATTACGCACAGCTGGTGTTGCAAATACCAATTTGGTTTCAGTATAAATATCACCACAACCAATCCGATAAACACAACTGTCATATACTTGGCCAACAAATATTTCAGGCTGACATGTTAACGTATTTTCTAATGAATTAACTAATTGCTCAACCATATGATCCGGAATATCTCGTGTATTCTTCAGTAAATGATGAATGCTTGCACAGCCTGTTGACTTATGATGATAACTTGTTTTAATTTCTGGCATGATTAACCTCCACTTATTTTACCAACAACTTATACCTATTAACTTCTATATTTTTATCATAACTAATCATTTTTGTTTTTTCAAGCATATAAAAATATTCATACTCGAAAAGAATATTACTGGAGATTTATGGTATAATTAACCCTATTAATCAATATACAAAACGAGGAATTTTTACACTATGACCGAATCCATTTCGAAAACACAGTATCTACAGACTATATTGGAATTAAGTGGCGGCGATGAATCAACCAAAATTTCAAATAACCAAATTGCTGAACACTTAAATGTTACACCTTCATCCGTATCAAATATGCTGGCAAAATTACAAGAAGCCGGTGAAGTTAATGTCGTGCCTTATTATGGTGTTACTCTAACAAAACCTGGTCGTGAAACTGCCCTACGTTTAATTCGTTCACACCGATTAATAGAAACTTTTGGTGCGACTAAACTTGGATTATCAATTTCTGAAGCACACTCAAACGCCGATAACCTAGATCACGATGCTGACGATCAATTCATTAATGCCCTCGATAAATATTTAGGTTTCCCAAACCTAAGCCCACATGGTCTCGTTATCCCCGACATCAAACACCACTACTCACCTAAATCATTACGTTCATTACGTGAAGCTAGTGACGGTGAAACTGTTAAAATTAATAGTTTTACTGAAGACTTAGAACTCTTGCAATATACAGAGACACTTAAGTTAGGACTTAATACAGTTTGGACAATTAAAGAACGTCTACCATTTGACGGGCCATTAGTGCTAGTATCAAATGATACAACGTTACAAGTAACCCAACATGCAGCCGACTTCATTTATGTTAATGATTAACTAACAATTATAGACAAAAAGGACACTAAGCAACCATTTTTTAGATGGTTAGCTTAGTGTCCTTTTTATAACGCTGTTTATTAACATAATTGATAGTCTGCGTATATGCAACGTCACAGTTTTGGTTTATTTCTCACCAAAATTATTTATAAAATACAAAAGCGTTTGCAATTCGTTTGTTAAGTCCACGTTTTGTACACGAACGCTATTAGGTACATCTAAACGTAATGGCGTGAAATTTAAAATGCCACGAATACCAGCATTCGCTAAACGATTAGCAACATCTTGTGCCACATCTGCTGGTACTGTTACAATTGCAACATCAATACGTTGGTCCATAATTTGTTTTTCTAAATCAGCTAAACTATAAACTGGAATACCTGATTGAATGGTATTTATAATTTCTGGTTTAACATCAAATGCTGCTGCGATACGCGCATTAGAACTTTGATGAAAGTTAAAGTTTAATAATGCTTGTCCAAGATTTCCAACACCAACTAATGCAACTGAAGCCAACGTATCCTGATTTAAAATTTCACCAAAGAAATTCATCAAAGCTTCAACATCATAACCATACCCACGTTTACCTAATGCGCCAAAATAAGAAAAATCACGTCGAATTGTTGCAGCATCAAATTTTACCGCTTCAGATAATTCGTTTGATGAAACGCGAACAGTCCCAGAATCAAGCAACAAATTTAAATAACGATAGTAAATTGGCAATCGCTTTGCCGTTGCTTTAGGAATATCATGTTCAACCATTTGGTTCGACCTCTTTTTTCAAAATTTAACAAGTTTCACAAGCAAAGAATAACATTGTGAAACCAATACTACCTATTATCATAACATATGCAGTAATTTTTGTGAACTAAATAACAATTAATAATTCACAAATAAGCGTTATTTTGTAAGCGGTTTCTAAATATTGGTATATCTATCGGCTAGTGTTTTGGCTTTCCCTTATTCTTACGGTGCTTTCTTTTTGCATGCTTTTCTTTGGCTAATCGATCTTGTCGTGATACCGTTGGTTGCGTATTAACTGCCTTCTTAACCGTCTTTTTTGACTGCGTATTTTGAGTTGGTTCGTCATTATTTTTTGTATCGTTAACTACTTTACGAGCCTTATCACTAACTGTATTTTTAGTTTTAGAACCCTTATGTGCTTTATCTGCTGATGAAGTTAATGCCTTCGTTTTATGCGATACGATCGTTTTAACACCAGTAACTGTTTTAATATCAACAGCAACTAATTTCTTTAAATCACGCTGGTCATGATCATTACCAAATGAAATCACTAACCCTGCTTTACCCATACGGCCAGTACGACCAGCACGATGTGTATATGTTTCACCATCACGTGGCAAATCAAAATTAATAACTGCTGGTAAATCAGGAATATCCAAACCACGAGCAGCCACATCAGTCGTTAATAAGAATTTTGCTGTCCCCTTACGAAAATTATCCAACGATTTAGCACGTGTTGTACTGGAATCACCACGTACCAAAGTTGCCATTGCCACATGTTCATGGGCTAAGAAACTAGCTGTAATTTTTAGTTGCTTTGTCGTATTAAAAAATACCATTGCTTGGAAATGTTTTTGCGTTGCTAACTGACGTAAACGCTTTTGGCGTTGATCACGTGCTGTTGGCCAAAATTCATGCTTAATTGCTGTTGGAATTTCTACATGTCGCTGATCAATGCGTAAGAAATCTCGTTCAAAAAGACCACTCGCTTTTGTCTTATCAACTTCTGTTGCCCCAAACAAAGCAACTTGTACGTCTTCGTCTGCAATTGTATCCCAGATTTGATCAATTTGATTTGCTGTATCATCACGTAGTAATTCATCAGCTTCATCAAGAATCACCGTTCGTAAACGCTTTAACTTTAGTTTACCGTTACCAATGAGTTCGCTAACACGACCTGGTGTCCCAACCAAAATTTCAGGATGCTTTTTTAATCGATCTAATTGATGTTTAACATTAGCACCACCCGTTAATGATAATACCTTTAGTGACAAAATATTTGCCCAGTCACGCACAACTCTTGTTGTTTGCATGGCTAACTCTTGTGATGGCGCTAAAATTAATAATTGTTCACCATCATTTGGTACTATTTCTGGCAATAATGGCCATGTAAAAGCTAGTGTCTTACCAGTCCCAGTTGGTGCTAAAGCATCAATTGATTGTCCTTCTGCTAAAGGCTTAGCAACTGCCTCTTGTATCGGTGTTAAAGTTGTAAATCCAACACTTGTTAAACGTTCTTCAAAACGGGAATCCATGTTTTCTCCTTAATATCTAACCAGTGCTACTTGTCTGCAGGAAATACAATACCTGCATCTTGTCGTAAGTCAAATAGTACTTGGTTAACAGTTTGACTTAGTGTCAATAATGTTTCGTATGCTTCCTTAGTTTCTGTTTTATTAGTCATCATATTAGCAAACAGCTCTGCTTCGGCAATCATTGGATTAACCGCAGGTGCTTGACTTAATTCATGGGCGACCTTATCTGCATCATAATAAGTAATATCTAATACTTCTGCAATATCACCAATCACTAATGTATCACGTAACCCTAAAATTTCTGAATTTAAATGACTGTTAGATCCTTTACCAAATTGTACTGTAACATCAAAATCTTGGTAACGTAAGATTGCTATCCCACGACCATCGGCACCATTGCGTAATGGCGTTGCAAAATAATGACTTGATTGCGGCTTTCCAAACAATTTAATTGTTGCGTAAATTGGATAGATTCCTAAATCAGTTAAAGCACCTGCACTAAATTGGCGACTCAAAACATTCGGTTCATCACCTGCTAAATATTCGTCAAAACGTGATGAATATTTTTCATAAACAAAAGTCGCCCCTGAAATTTTTGTCATTTTGGCAACTTGCTCTTCAATAATTTTAAAATTAGGTTGTTGAATATGACGTGCTGCTTCAAACAGGCGTACATTTTCATGTTCTGAAAGTAATTGCATAATTTGTGCATATTCACTCGGATTTGAAAATGCTGATTTTTCTACAATTACGTGAAGATCATGCATAATAGCTGTCTTAACTTGTTCAAAGTGAACACTGTTTGGTGATGCAATGTAAACAACATCAATACCACTATTATAAAAAGTTCCTAAGTCAGTATAAACAGCGTCAACATTAAAATCTTGACCAAATTTTTGACCAGTCGATTCGTGACGAGAATAAATAGCTGTTAATTCATATTGACCTGACTCATTAGCTGCTTCAACGAATTGCTTAGTAATCCAGTTTGTTCCAATGATTCCCAGTTTGTATGTCATAATACATCTCCTTTTAATCCGTTCTGTACGATTAGCCACTGTTTATTATACCATTTACAACAGTGAAAAAAGTTGCCTTAAACCATATAAACGATAAAACGCAACTATTTTTCATTATTTAAATAACGTTAATACCCAAACTATTCTTAAAATGCTCTAACGCCCATTCTTGGCCATGTTCAGTAAAAGTGGCTACCCCATCTTTTAAAACGGTTAATTGATAATTTAAATTGTATCCATAAATAGCTGTATGTAAAACACATATGTCCGTACATACTCCTACCAAGCATAAATCATTAATTTGTCGTTCTCGTAAAAAATTATCTAGGTTTGTATTCTGAAACGCCGAATACCGATTTTTGTCAAAACGATAGACTTTTTCATGATGTTGATTAGCTAGATACCACGATTGTAATTGTCCATAATATTGCTGGCCCCACGTCCCAATAATATTATGTGGCGGAAACATTTTGTACTCAGGATGATAAATATCGTTTTCAAAATGTGTGTCTGTTGGCAAAATAACATAATCGTCATTATCTAAAAATTTTTGTGCTTGTTCCACAATATATGATTCCAATGCTTGTCCTGATTTACCACAAGTTAGTGTTCCTTCATCAGCAACAAAATCGTTTGTATAATCAATAATTAGCAGTGCTTTTGTCATGTCTTGTCACCCCCATACATTGATTGTATCATGCTTTTAGGGAGAAAAATACTTTCGTTGTCACTACAAATAGCATTAAAATAGGCCGTCAAGCTGCCACCATTTGAAATGGTGGCAGCTTGACGGCCTTCAATATTTTAAAGATTAGTATCTACTACCATAACCAAGATAAAGTATGGTTATGGTAATTTTATCCTATCTCTAACCATACAATTAATCTTTACGCTCAAGTACAGTAACTGATTCAATATGTGTTGTTTGTGGGAATTGATCAACAGGTTGTACATCGCCCTTAATTGCATAACCATTTTCTTCAAATTGCACAATGTCACGTACTAATGTTGCTGGGTTACAACTAATGTAGACAATCTTCTTTGGTGCCATTTTTGCAGCAGCATCAATTAATTCAGGTGTTAATCCTTTACGTGGCGGATCAACGAAGATCACATCCGGTTGCAAACCATCTTGTTGCCAAGCAACCATCTTTTCTTCAGCCTTACCTAGCTCAAATTTAACATTATGCACATTGTTCAAATCTGCATTACGCTTAGCATCATCAATCGCAGCAGGGACAACTTCAACCCCTAGAACTGACTTAACCTTATCAGCAATCGTCAATGAAATTGTTCCAATACCCGAATAGGCATCAATAACGGTTTCATCACCAGTTAATTCAGCTTTATCAGCTGCTAACTTGTACAAAACTTCTGTTGTTTGTGGATTAACTTGATAGAATGAATTTGGACCAATAGCAAATGTCTTATCAAACAAAGTATCTTTGATGACCTTGTTTCCCCATAGGACGTGGTTAACATCCCCTAAAATAACATTTGTTTTATCTTGATTAACATTTTGAATAATTGACGTTACTTCAGGTAATGCATTCTTGATCTCTGGAATAATAATATTAGCACCTGGAATACGCTTTGAACGAGTTACCAAGACAACCATCATTTCGTGTGAATAGTAACCACGACGAACCATAATATTACGAATAACACCTTTATGATGAACCTCATCATAAGCAGCCACGTGGAACTTACGCAAGATATCACGAATAATCACAATAGCCTTATCAATTTCTGGATCTTGAATATAGAAATCTTCAATAGGCATCAAACGATGTGAGCCACGACGGAAAAATCCGGTCGTTAATTGACCCTTAATTTCACGTGCAGGAATTTGCGCCTTATTACGATAACCGGTTGGATTTTCCATACCAATTGTTGGTGCAACATTCACATCAACGTGTTGTTTACGGAATAATTCACTAATTTGTTGTTGTTTAAATTTTAATTGCGCATCATATTTCAAGTGTGCTAATGGTGCAATCCCTGTTGTTAGGGCTGCACTATTCACATCATTATTACGGTTTGGTGATGCTTCCAGTGTCTTAACAACACGTCCAAAAGCATAATTAGTTGTAACTTTAGTAATACCTACCCGAATTTTTTCTCCAGGTACTGCATTTGTTACGAAGATGGGAAAATCATCAACTTTAACCACACCATTACCTTGATATGTTAAGTCAATAACTTCAGCATCAAATTCTTGATTTTTAACCACTGGGGCTTTCTTCTTCATTACTTTCTCCTTCTTTGGCCTTTGCGACGACCAACAATCATTTTATTGTATCACAGGCGACTACAAACAAAAACACTTAACTACCAATTAATAGCCAAGTGTTTTTAAAACTACATTTTCTTTAATGCCGCAATCCGTTCTGACATTGGTGGATGGGTTGAAAATAAATTCGTTAGTTTTTTTGTTTGCAAGGGATTTGAAATATAAAGCGCTGCACTTTCAGGTGAAACATTTTCATCTGACATAGGTTCACTATTAGAAATCTTATTTAATGCCTGAATTAAACCTTGTGGATTTCGTGTTAATTCGACTGCACCAGCATCTGCTAAAAATTCACGATTTCTAGAAATCGCTAATTGCACCATCGTGGCTGCAATTGGTGCTAAGAATAACACCAAAATCGAAGCAACCATCGCCACAATATTGCCCTCTTTATCATTACTACGACGATTACCACCAAAATACCAAAAATGCGTTCCAAAATTGGCAAGCATGGCAATTGCTGATGTCATCGCCACAGCAATTGTTTGCAATCGAATATCATAATTACGCACGTGTGTCATTTCATGCGCCATAACCCCTTCTAATTCTTCACGAGTTAATGCTGATAAAATACCCGTTGTTGCTGCAACTGCAGCATGTTCTGGATCATTACCTGTCGCAAACGCATTAGGACTTGGATCATCAATAATAAATACTCGTGGCATTGGCACATTGGCAACTAAAGCCATATCTTCAACAATGTGCCATAAATCAGGCGCTTGATCTGAATTGGTAATTTCGTGTGCATGATTCATGCTCATCACAACATCGGTTGACTGACTAAACATATATCCGGCATAAACAACTCCCGTGATGAGTGCAATCACCACGCCAGGAATCCACGCACTTAACAAGTAATACCCTAACGCAGCACCAACAATTCCCATGAACAAAAAGAAACCAACAAATAGCACAATCGTTTTGCGCTTATTCTTTGCAATTTGTTCAAATAACATTGCTCATTACCTCGTTATAGTCCTTTGTCATCAAATGACACATTAACAACTTCACGTTCTTCAGCCGGTGTTTCTAAGAATTCACTTGGCTTAAAGTTGTGTAATTTAGCAATTAAATTTGTTGGGAAAGACTGTAACTTTGTATTGTAGTTTGCTGTAGTTGTATTAAATAATTGACGAGAATAAGCAATCTTATTTTCAGTGTTACTTAATTCTTCCATTAATTTATTATACTGATTAGATGCCTTCAAATCAGGATATGCTTCTGCTACTGCAAAAATTGACTTTAAAGTACTGGTCATTTGATCAGACAAAGCCATCGTCTTTTGGTGATCATCAGTTGGTACTTGTGTGATGGCATTACGTAAATTAACAACCTTTTCTAAAGTACTCTGTTCAAATTTAGCTGACCCTTTTACCGTTTCTACCAAATTAGGAATTAAATCATTACGGCGCTTCAACTGTACATCAATTTGACTCCATGATTCTTGTGTTCGCATACGTGCTTGCACAAGTCCATTGTAGATTCCCACCCACAACAGAATTAAAACTACTACTATACCGAAAATTATCCATCCAATCATCGTTTTCTCCTATCTTGATAAACTAGTTTCAAAACACTACTTTATTTAAATATATTGTACCATGTATAAAAAAGACTTGAAATTTTAAAATTTTTTATTCAAAAAAAGCCGGGCATTTCTGCCTCGACTTCTGCTATTATATTTACTTAACGTATTCTGCAAGAGATGCTTGAATAGCTGCTAATTTTTCGTCAGCAATTGTTTGCGTATCACCTTTAGTCCCAATATATAGCTTAATTTTTGGCTCAGTACCAGAAGGACGAACGGCTACCCATGAACCATCAGCTAGCCAATACTTCAACACATTAGCTTTAGGTAGCGTTAGTGTTGTTTCGATACCTGTTTGTGTATCCGTTTGTACTTGTTGTGTAAAATCAGCGACCTTAATAACCGTAATATCACCCAATGTGACTGGTTGTTCCGAACGGAATTTAGCCATTAAATCAGCAATCTTGTCAGCACCATCAATTCCCTTAAATGTTAACGATTGTGTGTTCTCAACAAAGTAACCATACTCATTAAATAAATCTTGTAAACCATCATACAATGTCTTACCTAGTGATTTATAATAAGCAGCAACTTCTGCCAATAAAACAGTTGCCTGAACCGAATCCTTATCGCGTGCAAACGACTTTACCAAGTAACCATATGACTCTTCAAAGCCAAACAAGAAAGTATGTTCCTGCGTGTCTTCATAAGATTGAATTTGTTCAGCAATATATTTAAAGCCAGTTAACACATTGATTGTTTCAATATTGAAGCTCTTAGCAATATCTGCCGCAAATTCTGAAGATACAATTGACTTTACCAATACCCCATTGGCTGGTAATGTTCCCGCTGACTTCTTAGCTGTTAGTAAGTAATTTAGTAGTAACGCACCAATTTGATTTCCTGTTAATAATTGGTAGTCACCTGAAGGCAAGCGCACTGCAGTTCCCATACGATCAGCATCTGGGTCAACCCCAATGACAACATCAGCTCCTTGTTCTTTAGCCAAGGCAATACCCATAGCTAAAGCAGCCGGATCTTCAGGATTTGGCAAAGCAACTGTTGGGAAATCACCATCTGGCTGTGCTTGTTCTGGAACAATTGTCACATTTTTAAATCCCGCATTTGCTAATGCTTGACCAGCAATTAAAGCACCCGTTCCATGTAATGGTGAATAGACTAATTTCATATCATGACCAACTTCATCAATCAGGTCTTGATTGACTGTCACATTTTTAATTTCAGCCAAATAAGCATCATCAATGTCTTTACCAATTGTCACTAGTAAGCCTGCTTCTGCCAACTCTTCCTGTGACTTAACAGGTACAGCAAACATATCTGCTTGGCGAATAGATGCCGTAATGATATCAGATTCTTTTGGTGGCATTTGACCACCATCTTCACCATAAATTTTGTAACCATTGTATTCTTTTGGATTATGAGATGCCGTAATCATGATACCTGCGTATGCATTAACGTGACGGACCGTAAATGATAATTCAGGTGTTGGTCGTAATGATTCAAAAACATAAGCCTTAATACCATGAGCGCCCAAGACTTTTGCTGATTCAATAGCAAATTCATGTGAAAAATGACGTGAATCATATGAAATTGCAACCCCACGTTGCTTCACATCATCATTCAAAGAATCCATCAATTTAGCAAGACCTTCAGTTGCTTGACGAACCGTATAAATATTCATACGGTTAATACCAGCCCCTAACAAGCCACGCATACCAGCAGTTCCAAATGATAATGGTTGATAAAAAGCATCCTCTGCTTGCGTATCATCATTAGCTAAAGCCATCATCTCAGTTTGCAAATATTCTGGCATATCTGTGTGTTCTGCCCATACTTGATAATTTTCTTGCCAAGTCATTTTAAATGTATCTCCTTTATTTGTTTCACATTCCCCAACATAGCTATGTTTAATTGTACCATAGGATGATTATATTTATTTATTGAACAAAAACGCTTCCCTCATTTTGTGATTATTTTTAGTTGTTCGCCACCAATAATCACTTCATCCACAATATTTAAAAATAACCCATGCTCAACAACCCCAATTGTTTGTTCTAAAAAATAAGCTAAACTTTTAGGATGATCAATTCGTTCTAAAGATAAATCAATAATATAATTATCTACATCCGTTGTTAATCGACTCCCCGCTGCAGTACGCCTAAATGATGGATGCAAATCAGCCTCTGCAAAGCGTTTTAAAAGCTGATGGCTACCATAAGGGACAACTTCAACTGGTAGCGGAAATTGACCAATTACATTATGATATTTAGACTCATCAATAATCCAAATGTTTTTATGTGCATTTAATGCAACAATTTTTTCAAATAATAATGCTGCCCCACCACCCTTGATGCCATTAAAATTTAAATCAACCTCATCAGCACCATCAATTGTTACATCAATATAGGGCACTTCATCTACTGACGACAATTTAATTCCCAAAGATTTTGCCAATGCTGAGGTCTTAGATGATGTTGTCACACCAACAATATTTAAACCTTCAGTATTAATTCGTTTAGCTAACATTTCAATAAAAAAGCGAACCGTTGAACCAGTACCTAACCCAACGACCATATTATCTTCAATTAAGGTAGCCGCATATTCCCCTGCTTGTTTTTTATATAACGTCTGTTTATTTAACATGTCTACGTTCTCCTAATTGTCCCCTGATGCCCTTATTTTAAAGCTAAATGATTTAAAAAGATACAAAATAAGAATAGCAATCTCCACATTTTAAATGGTAGATTAACATCCTTAATATGATTCCCCAAATTTTACTTTTCAAAAAAAAAATGATAGCTAATATCACTATTAGCTATCATTTGATTTAAAATTTTCTAAAACGTGCCCGACGTTGTGCAAGCAATTTTTCAGCCGGCATCTCTGCTAATTTAATGATTTCTTCATCTAATTTAGCCCGAATCAACGAGAACACACGAGCATGTGAACGACTTTCTGGAATGATATATTCAATGACCTGTTTACTTAACAAATCATTAGGTGTCAATCCCATTACTGCAGCCGCTTCATCATGACGCTTAGCATCTTTCCAAAGAATTGAAGCAAACCCTTCTGGTGAAAGAATTGAATACGTTGCATTTTGGAACATCCAAACTTGATCAGTTGTTGCCAATGCTAGTGCACCACCAGAACCACCTTCACCATAAATAATTGCAATCATTGGCACTGGTAACTTTAAGCTTTCAAGAATACTTTGGGCAATTGCATCCCCTTGACCTTGATCTTCAGCTGTTTTACCAGGAAAGGCCCCTGGCGTATTAACAAACGTAATGATTGGACGACCAAATTTAGCCGCCTGCTTCATCAAACGTGTTGCTTTACGATAGCCATAAGGTTCTGGTGACCCATTACGCTTAGCAAGCTTATCATTAATATCCGTTCCTTTATCAATTGCAATAACAGTAACTGGTCGTCCGTTTAAGTTAGCCAGCCCGCCAATGATACTTTCATCATCACCAGCATAGCGATCACCATGTAATTCAAAGAAATCGGTAAAAATACCATCAATAATTTCACGTGCCATAAACCGATCTTCACGTGAACGCTTGACAATTTGTACAGGGGTTAACTCACGTCTAAATAAATTTACCATGACTAACGACCTCCCTGTGGTTTATGAAATTTAACAAGTTGTGATAAAACGTGTGTTAAATCTTTACGTTGCACAACGGCATCAATAAACCCATTTTCTAATACTGTTTCAGCACGTTGAAAATCTTTTGGTACCTTCTCATGAATTGTTTGCTCAATAACTCGTTTACCTGCAAAGCCAACCAACGCATGCGGTTCTGCCAATGTCACATCTCCTTGCATTGCAAAAGATGCTGTCACACCACCAGTAGTTGGGTCAGTCAAAACGACAAAGTATGGTAAATTAGCTTCTTGATGCGCTGCAACAGCGGCTGAAACTTTTGCCATTTGCATTAATGAGTTAATACCCTCTTGCATACGAGCACCACCTGAAGCTGCAAATAGTACAACTGGCAATTTTTGCTTAGTAGCCGTTTCAAACAAACGTGTTATCTTTTCACCAGTAACGGTTCCTAAAGATCCCATCATAAAATAAGAATCCATAATGCCTAGTGCAACAGTTTGATCGTCTAACACTGCTTTTCCTGTCAAAACAGACTCTTTCAAATCAGTTTGTGCCTTAGCACGTGCTAATTTATCAGCATAACCTGGAAAATCAGGATCAGCCAATGTTAAATCAGCATCCCATTCTTTAAAATCATCAGTCATTAAGTTAACACGTTCATATGCTTGCAAACGGAACCCATAACCACAATTAGGACAAACACGTTCTTTTCCTAATTGCTTAGAATATAATTGTTCACCACAATAAGGACATGCTAAAAACAAACCATCAGGTATTTGTGCATCAACATGCGCATCTTTTTTGATTTTAGGTAGTTTGACATTCGCTTGATTAAATAAATCCATCTCTTGCCTCCTACTTGTCAGCTGTTAATGTCTTTTGCCATGCTGGTAAAAACTCTTGTTCTAGATATTGCGTTGTAAATAGGCCTTCAGCAACCCCTGCATCGTTTAGCAAAGCTTCTTGGAAATCAGCATTGGTGTTAATGCCATCAATAACCATTTCATTCAAAACACGCTTCATCTTAACGACGGCTTCCTCACGAGTTGCACCATGAACTAATAATTTTCCAATCATTGAATCATAGAACGGTTGCACGATATCACCTGAATAAACAGCTGAATCAATGCGAATACCTGGACCCCCGGTTGGCAAAAATACAAAGTTTAATTTACCGGCACTTGGCGCAAAGTTACGCTCAGGTTGCTCAGCATTTAAACGCACTTCAATCGCATGACCGTTAACCTTAATATCAGCTTGTTGCATCGCCAATGGTTCACCAGCTGCCACTTGAATTTGCATCTTAATTAAATCAACATCTGTTGCCATCTCTGTAACTGGGTGTTCAACTTGGATACGTGTATTCATTTCCATAAAGTAGAAATTACCATCGTGATCTTCCAAAAATTCAAGGGTTCCAGTATTTTCATAATCCAAAGCATCAACCGCACGCGTCGCAATGCCACCTAATTCATCACGCATAGCTTGGGTAACACCAACAGCTGGACTTTCTTCCATTACCTTTTGGTTATTACGTTGCAAGGAACAATTACGTTCTGGGAAATACAAGACTTGTCCTTGTTGATCACGAATGACTTGCATTTCAATATGACGCACATTTGTCATGACTTTTTCAACATACATGTGGCCATCACCAAAAGCTGCTTTGGCTTCATGTTGCGCATCATCAAATTTATCAGCTAATTCATCTTCAGCATAAACAAAGCGCATCCCTTTACCGCCACCACCAGCAGCAGCTTTTAGTAACAAAGGATATCCAATGCGTTCGGCAATTTTTTGAGCTTCACCAGCATTATGAATAAACCCTTCAGAACCAGGGATAACTGGTACACCAGCCGCACGCATAGACTCACGCGCGTTCGCTTTGTTACCCATTAACTCCAAAACTTTCGGACTTGGACCAATCCATTTAATACCGACTGCTCCAACCATCTCGGCAAAAGCTTCATTTTCTGATAAGAAACCATAACCCGGATGGATTGCTTCGGCACCAGTCAAAAGCGCTGCACTTAAAATATTTTTCATATTTAAGTAACTGTCTTTTGATCTAGGACCACCTACAGCAATTGCTTCATCAGCTAGTCGCACATGTAGGCTATCCGCATCAGCTGAAGAGTAAATAGCAACAGACTTGATGCCCATTTCTTTCAGCGTTCGAATAATACGAACCGCGATTTCACCACGATTTGCCACTAAAACTTTTTTGAACATATTAATCTCCAACTATAAACGTTAAGTCGGCTGTCGTAACACGTTTGCCATTGACATAAGCCGTTCCTTTACCTTCGCCAATTGGGCCACGCAAACGTGTAATTTTCACTTCCAAACGTACTTGATCGCCAGGCCGAACCATCTTACGAAAACGTGCTTTCTTAATACCACCAAAATAGGCAGTTTTCCCTTTATATTCAGGCATTGAAAGTAAAGCCACGGCACCAGTTTGTGCTAAAGCCTCAATTGTTAAATTACCAGGGAATGTTGGGTCACCAGGGAAATGTCCTTGAAAAATTTCTTCATTAATAGAAACATTTTTGATAGCGACTGCACTTTCACCGGGAACTAATTCCTCTACAGTATCCAACATTAACATTGGGTAACGATGAGGTAAAATTTCTTGAATTTGTTGTGTATTTAATACTGACATTTCAAGGTCTCCTTATGCATCAGGCTGGATACGGAACAAAGCATGTCCATAATCCACGACATCTTCTTCTTCAACCAAGATTTCCTTAATTGTTCCTGCCACTTCACTTTTAACCGGCGTCATTAACTTCATTGCCTCAATAATTGCAACTTGTTCACCGATATTAACGTGATCCCCAACTTCCTTAAACGCAGCAGCATCTGGCTTAGGCTTTAAGTAAACCGTTCCAACCAATGCGGCTTCAATCAAAACACTGTTATCAGTCCCTAAATCGGCTGTTCCTTCAGTTGATTTTGATTCTGCCACAACTGCTGGTTGTGGTGCAACAGTTGGTTGCATGGTTCCCACAACTGGTTGTGACATTTCATTCTTACTTAAATGCAAATTAAAATCTTCAGCTTGTAGTGAAAATTCACGTAATGAACTATTCTCTAAATCTTGCATCAAAGTACGAATTTCATCTAATTGCAAACCCATTACTTTTCGCTCCACTTCTTAAAAATAACAACTGCATTATGACCACCAAAGCCATAGTTAGCTGACAGTACATACTTTGGTGCAACATACTTGTTTTCGTCATTAACAAGTGTCACACCCATCGTTTCTGGGTCTTGTTCAGTTAAGCCAACGTTAACTGGTAACTGTTCACGAACAATGGCACCAATAGCAGCAATTGCTTCAATCGCACCAGCTGCTCCTAGTAAATGACCAGTCATTCCCTTAGTTGATGAAACCAAAACGCCGTTTTTACCAAAAACTAATTCCATTGCTTTTGATTCGGCAGCATCATTAGCACCAGTAGCAGTTCCATGAGCATTAACATAATCAATATCACTTGCTTGAATACCAGCATCTGCTAATGCCAATTTAACTGAGCCGGCAGGTCCAGATCCATCAGGTGTAGGACTTGTTAAATGATAAGCGTCAGAATTTGAACCATAACCAACTACTTCAGCAATAATTTGTGCACCGCGTGCTTGGGCATGCTCCAATGATTCTAAAATAAGAACCCCTGAACCTTCACCCATAACGAAACCATGACGGTTAACATCAAATGGTGTTGACGCCTTTAATGGATCTGGTTCGTTTGAAAGTGCTGTTAGCGCAGCGAATCCTGAAATTCCCATTTCATTAACAGAAGCTTCAGCACCACCAGTAATCATCACGTCCATCTTACCTGATTGAATTCGCCAAAAAGCTTCACCAATCGCATTAGTAGCACTTGCGCAGGCAGTTGAAACGGTATAATTAATTCCTTGTGCATTGTAACGCATTGAAACATTACCTGAAACCATATTTGGAATAGCATTAGGTACGAACATTGGACTAACACGTTTTGGTCCTTTGTCATGCATCTTAATAACTTGTTGTTCAATGGTTGTTAAACCACCAATTCCTGTTCCCATAATCACACCGAAACGGGCAGGATCATCAACACCATCTGCTAATCCAGCTTGTTCAAGCGCCTCACCAGCAGCATGAACAGCATATTGTGAAAACAAATCCATTTTACGTGATTCACGCTTACCAACACGGGCAGATGGATCAAAATCTTTCACTTCACCAGCTACAGTAATCCCCGTTTCAGTTGCATCGAATTTTGTAATTGGTGCAATACCAACTTCACTGTTAAAAATACCATTCCAAAAATCTTCAGTACTATTTCCAACAGGGGTAACAGCCCCTAAACCTGTAATAACAACTCGAGTCATCTTGTTCTCCTTTATTTGTTAGCATCGCCATACGTATGAAAAAAGTAAGTAAAAATATAAAATAAGTGCAAAACATACGTATAAGTCGCTTTAAATATATAAACCACCATCAACCGTAATTGTTTGGCCGGTGATGTAATCGTTTTGAGCCAAGAAAACAGCTGTATTTGCAATTTCAGTTGCTTCACCAAAACGTTTCAATGGCACTGCCTCCAACACTTGATTTTTCACTTTATCAGATAAAGCATCAGTCATGTCAGAAACAATCATCCCTGGTGCAATCGCATTAACACGAATACCACGCATTGCACCTTCCTTAGCCAATGTTTTTGTTAATCCAATAATACCAGCCTTTGAAGCAGCGTAATTAACTTGACCAACATTTCCCATTAAGCCAACAACAGACGCAATATTAATAATTTGACCAGTTCGTGCACGAAGCATCTTTTTGAATACTGGTTGCGTTACATTAAACGTACCATTTAAATTCGTATTAACAACTTGTGCAAAATCGGCTGGTTTCATTCCCATGGCTAATTTATCATTAACAATTCCTGCATTATTAACTAAAATATCAATGTTTTTAATTTCAGCAAATAACCCATCCAATGCTTTTTGAACGCTGGCATCATCTGCAATATCTGCTGTAATTGCCATTGTATTATCGCTAAATTCAGCTAAAACTTCAGCCTTTGGCGCTGAGCGTCCATGCAAAATAACATTTGCACCAGCTGCATCAAAAGCATGCGCAATTGCCAAACCAATACCACGAGTAGAACCCGTTACTAATACTGTTTTTCCTTCGAGATTCATTACTGCGTCTCCTATTCTGTTGCTGCTAGCATTTCGCGTACTTCCTGATACGTTTTAAAGTCAGTTACTTTGTAACGCTTAACATCCTTACCAACAATTTTTCGAGCAAATTTATATAATGTATCGCTTGGTCCAAATTCAATCAAAGTATCAATACCGTCATCCACCATCGCTTGCAATGCTTGTGCAAAATAAGTTGGTGAAACAATTTGTTCTAATAAAGTTTCTTTAACGTCTGTAAACTTTTGACCTGTTGTATTTGAATAAACATCAAATGCCATTGGTGCAAATTGTTCATCTGCCAAGCGTTCCGTCAACTGCTTAGCAGCTGGATCCATCAATGGTGTATGAAACGGTCCAGAGACTGGTAATTCAACCATCCGCGCAACACCTGCTTCAGTCAAAGCTTGCATCGCTTGATTGACATCATCTGCAACACCACCAATAACTAATTGATTAAAAGTGTTGTAGTTAGCTGGGTAGACTTTTTTACCAGCTGCTTGCAAAGTTTTGATTGTATCAACCACAAGGTCTTGATCATCAGTCATAACGGCAACCATTTTACCTGGATTTTCTTCACCAGCTGTTTGCATATATGCACCACGATCTTTAATAATTGCCATTGCTTGGTCAAAGTCTAAAACATTTGCTGCTACTAACGCACTATACTCACCCAAACTTAGGCCAAGTGTTGCCTGAGGTGTTGGCATAACATCAGCTAGTGACCGATAAATTGCCGTACTCATTGCTAGGATAGCTGGCTGTGTATACTGTGTTTGCTTAACATTTTCCTCATCATTAACAATGGTAGACATAATGTCATAACCCAACACCTTGCTGGCTTCATCAATGGTTTCTTTATAAACAGGTACTTGCTCGTATAAATCAGCACCCATGCCAACCTTTTGAGCTCCTTGCCCGCTCATTAAAATTCCAAGTTTCATATGTCCTCCAAAAAAGTTAATTCAAAAGGTCTTCTGCTTGTGACCAAGTGTCTTCTAAGATATCAGCAACTGGTTTTAATTCAGTAATTAAACCTGATATTTGCCCAGCCATAAAGGCACCTGTTGTCTTATCACCATCAACAACGGCACGACGTAATGATCCATTCTCTAGATCTTCAATCGCATCATCATCTGGTTTAGGCTTTTGAATTTCAATACGTTCTTGTTTAACAAAGTTTTTTGACATCTTTGTCTTCAAGACACGTGCACGATTACCCATGATTTCACCAGTAATCAACGTATCAATATCCTTCGCCTTAACAACAGCGTTTTTAAAGTTATCGTGAACTTCTGATTCTTCAGATGCCAAAAAACGTGTCCCCATTTGGACACCTGAAGCACCTAGCATAAAGGCAGCAGCAACACCACGACCATCACCAATACCACCAGCAGCAATAACCGGAATATCTACTGCATCAACTACTTGGGGTACTAAGGTCATCGTTGTTAGACTACCAATATGTCCACCAGATTCCATACCTTCTGCTACAACAGCATCAACACCTTTTTTCTCCATCATTTTGGCTAAACCAACTGATGGAATAACTGGAATAACAAAAATGTCATGACTGTGTAACTCTTCAATAAATGGCGATGGATCACCAGCACCAGTTGCAACGACCTTAACACCTTCTTCGATAATGACATCAAATACTTCACGAATGTGTCGTGATAATAGCATGACATTAACCCCGAAAGGCTTATCCGTTACTTCTCGTGCACGGTGGATTTCTTCACGAACTTTATCAGCTTTCCAATATCCTGTACCGATAATGCCTAATCCACCAGCTTCTGAAACGGATCCAGCCAAGTGACCCGTACCAGCCCAAGCCATTCCACCTTGAATAATTGGATACTTCATGCCCAACTTCTCAAAAAGTGGGTTTTTTAGCTCAAAGCTCATAATATCGTCCCTTCTAACTAACAGTGTTGCTTATGCGTTTACTTGTTCTGCTACCTTGTTAACCAAGTCTTGAACAGTTTGAACTTCTTCTGCAACAGCTAGCTTAATATCAAATTCATCTTCAACACGGTTCAAAACTTCAAACAAGTCTAATGAATCAGCATCAATATCTTCGCTCATGTTAGTTGTTAGTTTAACTTCGTCTTCTTCCAAATCAAATTGGTCAACCAAGATTTCGCTTACTTTGTTAAAAATTTCTGTTTCAGTCATGTTATTTTCCTCTTTTTCTGTTATTAATTCGTTTTATTATAAATTATAGTTGGATGATTAATGCACCAGCAGTTAAACCACCACCGAAGCCAGCGAGAGCGATTTTTTGTCCATCATGAACGACGCCTTCAATACGTAATTCATCTAACAAAATACCGATGCTTGCTGCACTGGTGTTACCATAGTTCGCAACATTAATCGGAAACTTTTCGATTGGTTGCCCAAATCGTTTTGCAATACTAGCAATAATGCGAGCATTTGCTTGATGTAATAAATACACATCAATGCTATCAGCTGTTAAATTGGCTTTGTCTAAGGCCTCAGATAGAACTACTGGTACTTGGCGTGTCGCAAAGTTATAGACCTCACGTCCATTCATATGGAAGTAAGGATCTGCTTGTGATAACTCACCAGTAAAATAATTACTATTGCGTTGATGACCGGCTGTTAAAAATTCTGATTGCTCACCATATGTCTTTAACGATTCGGCCAACAGCCCAACTTGAGCTGACGTTTTTTCTAACAAAACACCGGCCGCCCCATCACCAAATAACACTGCTGTTGATCGATCCTGCCAATCAACTAACTTACTAAGCACCTCAGCACCAATCACTAGACCACGGTGATACTTAGTGGCTAACAAAGCACTCGCCATACTGATTGTATAAACAAAACCAGAACATGCGGCAGATAAATCCCAAGCAAAAGCATTATTTGCTCTGATATTTCCCTGTACTTGTTGCGCAACACTTGGTGTCAAATTATCTGGTGACATGGTACCGACAATAATAAAATCAAGTTGGTCCGCCGTTATACCCGATTTTGCTAATAATTTATTTGCAACACTGGTTGCTAAATCACTTGTATTTTCATCGTTAACAACATGTCGTTGATGAATTCCTGTCCGCGGATAAATCCAATCATCAGATGTATCCATAAACGTTGCTAATTCATCATTTGTTACGACTCGCTGCGGTACTACGTGGGCAGACTCAACAATTGTAAATTGTTCCATATCGTCCTCAATTAAAACTGTATTAGCTCATGAAGATATTCTTGTAAGTCTTCGATAGCTTCTTCGACTACCGGTGCCTTACTTTTTTCTAATGAATCAAACAACGAATGTGTCATGCCACGATGAAACGCCTCATGAGCTCGAAATACGGTACGACCTTTATGCGTCAACCCAATTCGAACCACGCGACGATCCTTTGTATCACGATTACGAACGACATAACCTTTTTTTTCAAGTTTATCAATCACGCTCGTCATGGCACTTGGTGTCAAATGCATCATTTGTGCTAATTGAGAAGCTGTGCGTGTGTCATACATAGTAATCGCTGCAATCGTGTGCATATCTTTAATAGAAATATCTTTAAATCGTGATTTACGCAGAGAAGCTTCCTCAATCCACATCACATTATTAAATACATCTACTAATGTCTCATTCATTTTTTCAAAAGAACGCTCTTCATGTGCACTCATACTTATTTCTCCGCGCTATTAGCTGTTTTTTCTTCAGGTGAAACGACAAACATAAGTTCAGCACTTGTAGCCAACTGATCATCAACCGTTGCCTTTACTTTTACCGTTCCCATATTTTCACGTAAGTTACCAAACTCAACATGTAACTTTAAAACATCACCTGGTCGAACCATATGTTTAAATTTAGCATTGTCAATTCCCGTCATATAAGCTGTTTTACCAACAAATTGTGGAGATGACAAAATTAAAATTGAAGCGGCTTGTGCCAATGATTCAATAATCAAAACACCTGGCATTACAGGATTCCCTGGAAAATGTCCTTGGAAAAACTGTTCATTGATCGTAACATTCTTAGTTGCAACCAATGACTCACCAGGAGTCATTTCATCCACATAATCCATATATAAAATAGGATAGCGATTAGGAATTAAATCCATGATTTCTGTCGTAGATAGAACTGCCACAGTTATTCTCCTTCCAAAATTTATTTCGAACATCGAAATATTCGATATTCAAATCTTATTTCTTTTTAGCTAAAATGTCAACTTATTAGACACCCTTATGTTTTTTATTCAATAAATATGCGTAATATTAGCTATTTTGTAAGTTATTTACTTGTTCTGAATTTAGACAGTTGAATAAAAAAATAGCAGATTACCAAGGGCTTGGTAATCTGCTATTTTAAAATTTTCTATTACTTATCAAACTTAGACTTCAAATTGTCAATTGCATCTTCAGTCTTGTCCTTCAAGTCTTCAGCAGCATCTTCAACTTTATCCTTAGCGTCACCAAAGGCACCGCGCGCCTTACCAGCTAAGCCTTGTGCCTTACCCTTAGTCTCAAGCTCTTCATTATCTGTTGCAGCACCAGCAACTTCTTTAACCTTACCTGAAGTTTCGTCTACTTTACCTTTTAAGTCATCTTCAATTGCCATAGTTAAATTTCCCCCTATCAATAGTAGCTTTATGATAACTAATATTAATTAATATTGCAAACAATACGCATCATTTTATTATTTAATATAAAATTTTAATTAAACTGATATTTTTAAAGTTTTTTTAATAAATACTTGAACTAAAAATCATCTAATAAAATCAAATACAACATCATTCAATTCACCAGGTGATTCAATATGTGGCATATGACCAACCCCTTTAAACTCATAAGTCATCCCCTCATTTTGCTTTGTTAAGGATACACAACGTGCACCATGCGCCGATGACCACATAGGTGATTGCTCCCCTGTTAAAAATAACTGTGGTTTATCGATGTTCATTAAAACATCACACCAGTTCTGTGATAAATGATCAACTAACAATGGTAAATTACGCTCAAAGTTAAACGGATGTAATTGATTAGTCTTCTCAATTTGTTGTCTAATCATTGCATTCACCGGCTTTTTGGTCATTTGTATTTCAGTCACTCCCTGTACCTTAAATGGTAGATTTTGCCAGTCCAAATCCAAAGCACCAAATGGCCAATAATCTGTATTTAATGCTTTAGGGGACTGATCAACTGTAATAATATGTGAAACGAGCCGATTTCCCCACAAAGATAAGTAGGCCCAAATAACACTTGCTCCCATAGAATGACCAACTAAAACAATATTTTCCAAATGTAAATAGTCAATTAAATTGGCGAGATCTTGTCCTAATCGAGCAATTCTTAATCCTTTAATGGTCTGACTTGATGAACCATGGTTTCGATGATCTAAAGTAATGACACGATAACCAACCTTCTCAAAAAACACTTTTTGTGCATACCATTCCTCTTTAACACCAGAATAACCTGCTAAAAATATAATGGGTTGGCCTTCACCACCAGTATCCGTATACGCTAAAGAAATACCGTCACTTGTCCTAAATTTCATTATAAAATGCCCTCTAACAGCGCACAGTAAATTGTTAAAATCAGTAGATCAGCTGAGCCACCTAAACTTAAATTTTTTTCAATAAATAAATTATCTAGTTGTTCTAAATATAGCCTACCACCTTCTGTTTGGCTGCCCCCTAATGAAAAGAAAAAATCAACTTTCTCTTTAACCCATGGTAAAACATTTACATTTCCTGCCCGTTTAATTAAATTAGAGTCTTGAGAACTTTTAACAATCAACATTAATGTATTTAATAACCGTTGATTGCGCGTCCCATTACTACGCCGTAGGTAAGGCAAAGCAACCTTAATAACCGTCGGGTAACCGGCAGCTGCTTCCTCTCTAATGCCACCTTTACCGTACTGTAAAAATTGCTTTTCACCCGCCGTTAACTTTTTTTTAGCTGATAAATCGGCAAAATCATTTTTTAATAGATGCGTTAACATTTTTTCCACGACCATCATTAATTTTGTTGTGTCATACGGTATTTTTTGCCGTTCTAAAACACCGGTAGCAGCTACTAAAATCCCCAAAGAAAATATAGCGCCTTTATGTGTATTCACATTATTGGTCGCTGCAAACATCTCTTGCTCTGCCGTTATTCCCAAAGGACGTATTTGCTCAAATAACTCCGACAAATCACGCTTATCAAAATTAATTGCTTGCTGGTACACAGCTTCAAAATATGGGCGCAATGTAATAGCACTATCAATGAAAGTAAATACATCCATATCATCATGGGCGCCAACACTGGCAGGGTCTACTAATCCTGGTTTAGGCGTAACAGAAACTTCATACAATAATGCTTGTAAGGCAGCATTCACAACTTGTTGATTATACATATTCATAAACCTCAAAATATTGATTAGCTAACGAATTAATTGCCGCTTTCATGGCCCCAATATCATGCTTTTGTGACCGTGCACATACCTTAGCTGGTTGATGACAAATAAAACACTGCCGTGATTTAAATCCTAACGCCGTTCGCGAAAGCTGTTTGTGCTTGTTGTTGCCGCTCATGACATCAACATCAAACAAACGCCCCACCACAAAGTCAAGCTCAAACTGAATGGCTTGTCGTTTAATTGTGTTAATGTCATTATCTACAATGATGAAACCTTCTGGACCAGTTATACGATCCACATATAACATGTCAATGATACCTTTTTCACCTATATAATCTGTTATTAATTTTTGCCAACCTGCTTTGAATAAACGAAAAATAGCCTGATTATTTTTCACTTCACCAGGTATATTTAATTTGACTGACATAATGACTTTATTAGTATATTTAGTCATTAATTTTATCTGTTGGTCAGCACGCCATTCTTTGTTATTTAAGACATCTACTAACGTCACTGACGTTCCCTCATTAAAAATATCAATCATGTCGCTGCCCTCCAAATAATATATGTATGGATAAGTTGTATAATCACAACTTATCCTGATTAGAAAGTTACCTCGTAAAATAATAATTATTAATCTTTAACTTCTTTAACAACATCAATTAATGAACCATCACGATATTCAATCATGGCAACAGTTCGATCAGTAAATTCTAATGCCTTAGGCTTACCAACAATCTTTTCAGCCATTTGTTGCATTTGTTCAATTGTATAAACCGGCACACCTGGAATATGACTTAGTGCATCAATCAAATCTTGACGCTTTGGATTAATTGCAATGCCAACCTCTGTTACTAATACATCAATTGAGTCACCTGGTGTGACCACGGTTGTTACGTCTGGTACAACGGTTGCAATACGACCACGGACCAATGGTGCCGAAATAATCGTTAACTTCGCTTTAGCTGCATCCTGGTGTCCACCAATTGCACCACGAATAACACCATCTGAACCTGACATAACATTAACGTTAAACTTGGTGTCAATCTCTAAAGCTGACAAAATCACAACGTCAAGTTTATCTACCATAGCACCTTTGTTTGCAGGATCTGCATACCAAGAAGCATCAATTTCTTGTTGCTGCTTGTTTAAGTGCATTGACGATGCTGCACCTTTATCAAAGTCCTGTACATCCATGACACGGTCAACAAGGCCTTCTTCAAGTAAGTCAATGGTTGGCTTAGTAATACCACCCAAAGCAAATGATGCCTTAATTTGATTATCAATCATTGATTGACGTAAGAAACGCGTAACAGCTAGGGCTGCCCCACCTGATCCTGTTTGGAATGAAAAACCATTCTTAAAGTAATCAGAATGTGTAATAACTTGGTTAACGGTCTTAGCAATCTTTAGTTCTTTAGGATCCTTTGTAAAACGAGTTGCCCCCGAACCAATCTTATCTGCATTACCAACGGCATCAATCTTAACGACATAGTCAACCTGTGTTTGCTTAATTGAAGCTGGTGTATTTGGATATTGCTTTAGATTATCAGTGATTAAAACAACTTTATCGGCATATTGCGCATCCATCAATGCATATCCTAATGAACCAAAAGCTGTTTCACCATCCATACCATTAGCATTACCCATTTCATCAGCATTTGGAACCCCTAAAAAGGCCACATCAATCTTGATTTCACCAGACTCAATAGCTCGCGCACGATTACCATGTGAACGGAAAATGACCGGATTCTGTAGTGCCCCGTGTGAGACAGCATCCCCAAGTGATCCACGCATACCAGATGAAGTAATATTAGTTACAACACCCTTCTCAATTGCTTCAACCACAATATCATTCATAACATTAGTTAGTGAAGATGGTGCTAATGTTAAATTTTGATAACCTGCATCAATAATAATTCGCATGACTTTGTTAAAAACATAGTCACCTTCTCTAAAATGGTGATGGAATGAAATAGTCATGCCATCCTGAACCGTTTGTTTTACAACTTCTGCAAGCGAACTAACAACTTTACTTTCATTAGCTGTTGCGTGCACTTTTGGTGCAACACGTTGAATTTCAGGATTACCAAAATTGGTCGTCTTAAAAGGCTTATAATTCAAGTCACTCATTAATGTATCTGGTAACTCACGGTTTACACTATTCTTCAATGTTATTTCCCTCCTCATCTACAAGATGTGCTGCTTTAGCCAGGCGCATCACACGTTCTGCACGTAATACAACTGGTCGATCAACCATTTGACCATTCATTGAAATAACACCAGAACCCTTAGCATGTGCTTGGGCAATTGCAGCAACAACGTTCTGTGCATTTTCAATTTCTTGCTTAGTTGGTTGATAGACCTTATTAACCATCTCAATTTGCCGAGGGTTAACTAATGACTTACCATCAAAACCAAGTTGGTGAATTAATTTAGTTTCACGATAGAAGCCTTCTTCATCATCCATATTTGTAAAGACGGTATCAAAGGCTGCAATGCCGGCTGCACGAGCGGCATGAAGAATCATGTTACGAGCGAATAATAATTCTTGGCCATCAGCGTAACGGTGTGTCTTCATATCAGTTGTATAATCCTCTGCTGATAACGCAATACCAATCATTCGCTTTGAAGATTTAGCAATTTCGTAAGCATTTAAAACACCTTCAGCTGATTCAATAGCAGCCATAATATTAGTTGAACCCACTTCATGGCCGAACTCTTTTTCAGCATCAGCAATCAAAGCTTCAAGTTGCAGCATCATATCAGCAGATTCAACCTTTGGTAATCGAATAACATCAACACCAGCTTTAACCATAATTTTAATATCAGTTTCATAGTAAGGCGTGTCAAGCCCATTAATACGGACAACAAGTTCAGCATCACCATAATCAACCGTTTGTAGTGCCTCATAAACTAAATAACGGGCTGCATCTTTTTCACTCATTGATACGGCATCTTCCAAATCAAACATGATTGAATCAGCGCCATATATACCTGCATCTTTGACCATTGCTGGATTATTACCTGGTACGAACATCATCGTACGACGCAAACGTTCTGCTTGTTGTGCCATTAGAGTACCTCCCACTTTGGTTGATCAACAATGTCTAGTGCTCGTTGGACAGCTGCAATCGTACGCGCCTTGATAACCATATCAAGAGCCCCTTTGTCAACGATCTTAACATCTGCATTCTTAACATCATATTGACGTAGTACGTCTGTTACAGTTTGACGAATTTGATCACCAAATTGCTTTTCTACATCTGATTCAACTTCAAATTGAATACCTGAAGTTCCTTTTGAAATCATAATTTGCACATCAGATGACTCTAATGTTCCGGCAATTGCCGTCTTATTAATTTCCATGAATTTTTTGTCCTTTCTTAATACGATCCTGTAATACGGCCATATTTTCTTTGATAAAGTCCATCGTCGTTTTCGGTAACATATTAGCAATCAACTTTACTTGATTAGTTGCAATTGCTTGTCTAACAGTTGTTGCGGAAATCACCTGTCCAGTGCTACTTTCCTTTCGTGGCACAACAGATACCGCTATATTATCAGTAAGTTCACGTTGTAAAGTTTGATTATAAATATTGGTTGTATGCGATAATGGCTCACTCCCAAGATAACGACGTGTAATATTTAATTCAGGTGCAATCTTTTCTTTAAATAAACGAGCATCTAAAGTTGTTTGATATGCAATCACATCATCGGCCGATTGCATAAAGTAAGCTGGGAATGTGGTATAACTAACCATATAATCGCCACCATTAACAATGGTGACATTTGATAGATCAGCAACACCAGCTGAAACTAGTTTGACACGTTCTGTTGTGGTAAACAGAGAAGCATCTTGACTAACGACAAAAACATACACTGAATCATTCTCTTTAGCGGCCTTTTCAATCAAATAGCGATGCCCTAAAGTAAATGGATTAGCATTCATAACAATTGCTGCAATTTTCTTATCGTAAGAACTTACAACATGCGGTATATCGGATAAGTAGTCATTAATATTGGGTCGTCCGCTCTCTAACAATACCCCTTTCGTTGTACCGGCTAATTTTTCAAATCCAACATGTTCAAAACTTGTCACATATTTCGGCTTTGTAAAAACAAAAATATGATAAATGCCACGTTGCATCAATCGATTGATTAATTCAGTCAAAATAGTATTGAATCTCGAACCATTTGTGACACCTTTTTGGCATACTGCAACATATTTAATAACTTGCCCAGCAATTGATCCAGTAGCGACTAATGTTTCGCCATCATATATGCCAATCGTTTCATCAATTTTTGCAACTTCATTTTCACTGAAATCTGTTATGCCACAATCGGTTAAAAATGCCTGCCATTTTTTCTTAATAAGTGGATTTGTTAAATATAGATCTTGAACCTGCATTGACTACACCTCCTCAACCATTCATTTTATAAGAATGTTTGTAACATCATAATAATTGGTACCACAATAATGAATAATACGGAAGTTGATACAACGACATTAGTTGCAAACTTGACATCCCCATGATATTCATTTGCCATAATTGGTAGCACTGCCAAAGTTGGGGTAGCTGATTGAATAATCAATGTTTGTTGGAAAACAGGATTTAATTGAACACCAAACAAGTGGACACCTAACAAAATTAAAACAACCATAATGATAGGTGACAAAATAAAGCGACCACCTAAAGTTAAAAGAACATGACTATCAAACTTCATATTCTTCAAACCAAAGTTACTCAACATAATACCAATATAAATTAAAGATAATGGGGTCACTAAACTACCCAATTCTGGTACAAAAGTTTGACTCAAAAAGGTTAATGATTCATATGCATGCTTTAATGGTGCTATATAAACAAATGGTAAAGATGCAATAAATCCATATAGTGGTACAGGTAACAAATGTGATAAATCAAATTTTACTTTCTGTCCATTTTCACCAGTTGTTGGATCATCTTGTGCAATTACCCAAACACCAAGTGTCCAAACAATGATTGTATTGATAATATAATAAACCAGTAAATATGGAATTGAAGTTTGTCCAAATAATGCAGTATTTAGTGGCATACCAATAAATACTGTATTAGCACCATTAATTGCTTGTATCATCAAGCCTCGACGGCCACGTGGTACCTTCAATATCTTCACAACATATGATGTTATCAAATACCCAATCAAAATCGCTAAGATAACATAAATTAGCCCGGCTGCTAACTTCGATAGTTGGGAAGAGTTAAAACGTTCCAGCATGGAGTTAAAAATCGAAACTGGCAATGCAATTTTCATAATCAATTTTGATAATGAATTTGAAAAGCCCTCTGAAAAATAGCCTTTACTCTGAGCAAAATATCCAACGGCCATTAGCAAAATAATTGCTAGAACCGATTGGATCGCATTCCAAAACACGTCCATATCGTCACACTTTCTATTTTAACTTCCTATTTAAATATAATTTTATTTAATTATTTGCATATTCCATAACAGCTTGGGATACCGCCTGTACAACACCTTCATCGAATACACCTGGTACAATACTTTGCTCACCTGGTTTTGTAATTAAGCCAGCTAATCCTTCTGCAACTTTAACTTGCAAAGGCATATCCACCTTTTTTAAGCCACTGGCAAGTAATCCTTTAAACAAACCTGGAAAAGCTAAAATATTATTAACTTGATTTGGCCATTGTGATGAACCCGTCGCAACAATAGCAGCACCTGCTTTTTTAGCATCCTCAGGATCAATTTCTGGCACAGGGTTCGCTAAAGCAAAAACAATGGGATTTGTAGCCATGCGCTTAACTTGGTCAGCGTCTAAGACATTAGCATCAGATAAGCCAACAAACACATCTTGGTCTGTAATAACTTCATTAAGCGTCTGACCATTAGCTTGGATAACCTGTTTAGCTAAATCACGTTGGTAATTGTTGTAGCGCATATCATCTTCACGAATAACACCATTGATATCAACTAAGGTAATATGTTTAATGCCTGCAGCTAATAAAATTTTGGCAGTTGCAACACCTGATGCACCAACACCATTAATCACAACTTTCAAATTCTTTAATGGCTTATCTACGTATTTAGCAGCGTTAATTAACCCTGCTAAAACAACAATCGCAGTCCCCGTTTGATCATCATGGTAGACCGGAATATCTAATTCATTAGCTAATTTTTCTTCTATTTCAAATACACGCGGTGCAGCAATATCCTCTAGATGGATACCAGCAAATGATTTTGCCATATTCTTTATTGATTTCACAAATTCGTCAACAGGTACCTGATCTAAAGCAAGCGGGACAGCATCTACATCTGCAAAATCTTTATATAGTAAAGCTTTGCCTTCAATAATTGGTAATCCTGCCGATGGCCCGACATTTCCCAGTCCTAAGACAGCTGATCCATCGGTTATAATGGCAACTAACTTTCCACTCATTGTATACTTGTTTTTTTGAGTTTCATCTTTTTCAATTAGTTTTGCTAAGTCTGCTACCCCTGGTGTATAAGCTTCACCAAGTTCAGTTCGATTAGTAACATCAAAGGCCGAATCAATCCCCAAAACACCGGTATGTTTTTCGTGCAATTTAAGCACTTTATTCATATCAACCACGATTTACACCTCTAATACATCAATTTATAAAACTTGAATTTTTGAACGTGCGCATGTTCTTTTGTTAACATTTATAATTGTAACGCTTGGTTTTAAAAAAATAAATACATAATTTTATATTTTTAAAAAATAAAGAAAATATTTTAAAAATGATAAATGTATTTGCGCCGTATTCACAATAAAAAAATAAATAGGCGGCTGATTTTCATTGTGAATAAAATCAGCCGCCTATTTATTTTTTTATTATCTATCTAATATTAATTATTTTGATCCGTTAAAATACGATTTGCAACGGATTCTGTTGTAATTAAATCAGTGATGAGCCCCCCACGCAATGCTCCTAAAGCAGCATTTGTTTTAAACTTGCTCTTAACGACCGCAACTCGCCGTGGCGTTGCTAAAATATTAGCTAAGTCAATACCGAATGTTTTATCAGCACCCAAATTTAAAAAACATCCATCAATGTCGTAAGGACGACCGTACACCATACCAACAATCTCATCAGTATTCACATTAGGAAAAATGTCATTAATACCTTGATGCCATGCCGGAATTGAATTAACTGAAGACAACGTGCCTAACCCTGTAAAGATAAGATTCATCCGCTTAGCAGCAGCAAACGTCTTCCGTATAGAAATTTCATTTGCCAATCCCTGCCGCACATCATCATTAACAATATACAATGGTCCCACCATTGTTAAATAATTAGCTGAAAACTTATATGCCGCACGTTCTACCATGCGTGTCGTTCCGACAGATGAATTATATTTCATATTTTCACCCATAAATTGTGTGAACGTCACATTTTCTAAAACTTTACTTTGGAATTTTGAAATAACCTCATAAATCGTCCCACCCCAAGCTGTCCCAACAATATCATTGTTGTGAATTAATGATTGAATATGATCAGCTGCAAAATTAATCGTGTTTTGAATTGTATCATTCGGGTTTTCTGCAAAACGAATCACATAAACATTTTGAATATTAAACGCTTTTTTTATTTCTTGTTCCAACTCTACATTACGTGTTGTCGGCATGTTAATTTCTATTTTAACGATGCCACTATCACGCGCATCCTTTAAATATTTGTTTACCAAATAACGACTAATACTATACTTTTCTGATATTTCAGCCAAACTTAATTGGGAAATATAAAAATCTTGGGAAATATTTGCTATAAAATCCTTCCTATTCATCTGTTCTCCTATTACCCCTCATTATTTAATTCTACTATAGCATATTTCAAAATAATCAACATCTTTGAAATATTTTAAAATCAAAAACTATAATCGCTTACAAAATTTAATAATGACGCACGAATAAAACCACCAATCTAACCATTTTAATTTGGCAGATTGATGGTTAATAGACGTCTTCATCATATTGTTTTGGCGCTTTACACATCCACGACTTTGTTTTCATTACCATACATCATAGTCGTTTCGCACACCAGGTTTATAATGATTATTTTTAGAATTAGTTTAATCCCAAACGTTTATAAATATCATCCACATGCTTCAAGTGCCAATGATAATCAAAAGCATCATCAATTTGGTCAGGTGTCAAATTCTGGGTAATTGTTTCATCTGCATCAACCAATTCGCGGAACTGACGTTGCTCATCCCATGAACGGGCTGTCAGTGGTTGCACTGTATCATATGCAGCTTCACGAGATAAACCAGCATCAACTAATTTCAACAATAAGCGTTGTGAATAAATTAAACCATACGTACGTGTCATATTTTGTTTCATTGTCTCAGGGAATACTTGCAAATTCTGCAAAATATTTGTCATACGGTGCAACATATAATCCACAACTGTTGTGCCATCAACCAAAATAATACGTTCTGCACTTGAGTGAGAGATATCGCGTTCATGCCATAGTGTCACATCTTCTAGAGCAGTGATTGAATACCCACGCAAAACACGTGACAACCCAACAATATTTTCTGAACCAATTGGGTTACGCTTGTGAGGCATCGCTGATGATCCTTTTTGACCACCACGGAAACCTTCCTCAACCTCATGAATTTCAGAACGTTGCAAGCTACGAATCTCAGTTGCCATTTCTTCCAAGTTTGAACCAATAATTGCCAATGTTGTCATATAATCAGCATGCAAATCACGTGGTAAAATTTGTGATCCAATGAGTTGTGGTGTCAGTCCCAACTCTTTCATTGCCACTTCTTCCACTTGTGGTGGAATGTTCGCAAATGTCCCCATTGCCCCTGAGAGTTTACCAGTTTCAATCGCCTTGGCAACATTATCAAAGCGTTCAATGTTACGTACAGTTGCTTGATAAAAACGGGCCATTTTTAGGCCAAATGTTGTTGGCTCGGCATGGACACCATGTGTACGTCCCATCATAACTGTTTCTTTATACTTTAAAGCTAATTGTGCCAACGTTTCTTTTAATGTTTGTAAATCAGCCTTAATGACTTGATTTGCTTGTTGTAGCCGTAATGCTTGGGCCGTATCAACAACATCAGTTGACGTTAATCCATAATGAATCCACTTTCGTTCATCACCAAGTGACTCAGAGACATTTCTGGTAAACGCTACAACATCATGCCGAGTTGTTTTTTCAATTTCAGCTATGCGATCAACATCAAATTTTGCATTTTGACGAATTGCATCTAAATCTTCTGCCGGTACATGTCCAACTGCTACCCAGCCTGCCGTAGCTGCAATTTCAACATCTAACCATGATTGGTATTGATTTTCAAGCGACCAAATGCGTCCCATCTCAGGACGCGTATAACGATCAATCATTTTTTTATATCCCCTTACACCTTTTAAAAACGCGAACAAACTATTATTTATATTAATTATTGTATCGTAAATACGAATTATTTTCAGCTATTTTCCAAATAAAAACTGCAGTCAATAATGACTGCAGTTTTTATAAGTTCATTACTTATTACTACTCTTTGCTGCCTGTGCTGTTGCAGCAGCTTGTGTATAAGTTGACAAAACATTTTGCAAGGTAGAGTCTTTAATATTAACATCTGCCTTACCTAATTCTTCACCCACAATTGCTTGGACTTTATTAGTATCAGCCATTGTTTGATCCACCAAAATCATCTTCATCTTTGGCTTAAGCGTCTTAAATGACTTCTTTGAAGCTTGTGAATTCTTCTTGATAATAAAATATCCTTGTGATGATTGTGATTGGACTGGTGTCTTCGTGTACTCACCATCCTTAAGCTTAAAGGCAGCTGACTTAAAGTCATCCTCCAAGTTAGTATCAGTCGAATCAAAGGCAGTCATCTTACCACCATTTTTCTTGGTATTCGTATCAATTGACTTTTCTTTTGCTAACTTAGCAAAATCGCCGCCCTTATTTAACTCATCAATGACCTTTTTAGCATCATCTTCAGACTGTGTCAAAATAACAGAAACATTAGTTTTTGGTTGATAATCATTATAAGTTTTACGTAATTGCTTTGTTGAATAGTTTTCATTAGCAATAACTGCTTGCTTTTCTAATGCTTGAATTTCTAATGATTGTCGGAAGCCATCTTCATCCATACCATTTTGTGACAATGTCTGTGAGAATTGCTCACCATATTGTTTTTTGGCATCCTTAAATTGGTTTTCAACAGACTTCTTTGAAACTTTATCACCATACTTGTCATTCAAAACTTTTTGAATAATCATATTGGCTAATTCTTGTTGTCCTGCTGGGGACTTCTTCAAATTTTTGTAATACTCAGCTTGTGAAACGTTACCCGCATCAGTCGTGACGATTGATTTGGGACCGATTCCCCAGGCTGCTAGACCAACTGCTACAGCAATTGCTACTAGCACACCTAATACTTTTTTCCACATGGGTAGTGCCCTCTTTCTTGATATTAATAATACAACTTTTCTAGTTTATCATATAAATACAACTGTTACTTAAATTAAATGATATGTCGCCCCAATTGCATAGCGCCCGTTATCTAACATCTGATCAATTTCCATATGCTCTTCAAAATCTGCATGCCAATAAATTAACTGTGCTTTGGGAATACGCCATTGTAATGATTTTAATTGTGCCAAGAATTGTTGTTCAACATGGGTTTGCCGATTTAACATATAACGAATCACCAACCGCATCCAGTCAATCCCTGTCACTTTATCCAAAAAAGCCACCATCGTAAATGGCATTGGACGAACCACCATCAATGGTTCATCATTATGACTAGGCTGATGCTTAATCAACATTTGATATAGACCAGGTGTTTCCGAACTCATTTGTGGACGCGGAATTTTATCCCAAAGTGCTTCTGTCATCACAGATTGGTCTAAAATGATACCATCATTACTTTGACTGCCCATGCCAATTAAGTAAATAGTTTGACCATCATAAAAGTAATTAACAATTGTCCGTGAAGCGTCATCGACAATACTACTTGGCAAATATTTTTCTTTTGCAATAACCTGCACATCAATACCATTCTGTCGCAAGCTATTAATCAATTTAATACGATTACCAGGCACAAAAACCTGCATTGGTTGTTCAATTTCAATAACATTCATAACATCAGAAATCTCTAATGGTTCATAATACTTCTTGTTCCCTAACTGTGGCATAAACATTAAATCAGTTGGACTATTGTTCATTAGCACAGTTTGAATACCTTGCGCCTGCAATTCTGCTGCTACCATTGCCATAACATAAGAAGCGGCAGCGCCATCCCCTAAACGAAAACCACCTGCCCCAATTACTAAGGCGGTATATTTACCTAACCGAGTACTTTCATTCTCTGATTCAAAAGTTGAATAATACTGATTCGCAGCTTCTTCAAATTCACCTGCGGATGGTTCAAACGCTTTATAAGTCGGCAAAATACCATTATCCCACCGATACCGACGAACTTCTTCATATTTTGCGTGCCACAAGCGCGCAATTAACCCATCTGACAAACCATAATATTTTGCCAACTTAACAACATCTACTTGCCAAGGATTATTTTTTACTGTTTCTTCTAATTTGTTAATCTGTCTTAATTTATAAAAATAGAACGCGTTAATTTTCGTCATTTCAGCTAATTCATCAACCGTGTATCCTCTTCTTAATGCTTCCAAAAGAACAAAAATACGATTATCCCGAGGATGAATAAGCTGTTCAATAATTTCATTATCTGTCAACGCATTCATCACGGTTGGTGAGAAGTTACGATTATTGAAATGAGCCGCTCGGATGGCTTTTTCCAACGCTTCTTCAACACTGCGCCCCACACCCATTGTCGTACCAACCGATTTTTGCACTGTATTTAAACGGTGCTCCGTTTTAACACCATTAGATTCAAAATCACCAAATGAAAAAATTGGAAAACGAATGACAATGTGATCCATTGTTGGTTCCAATAATGCCGTATGGTTAGCTCCAATTACTGGTGTTTTAACTGATTCTAGCGTCTCGCCCAAAATCAATCGCGTGACCACTGGAATTAGCGGATACCCTGTTGCGGCAACCAATAAAGCTGCTGTACGATCAAAATATGGTGTCACACGGGTAATAACGTAATCATCACTTTTAGGATCAACCGCAAATCTAACTTCCAATAAACCAATAACATCAAAACCACGGATAACTTTAAAGGCTGCTGACCGTAATTTTTGATAGACTGGATCTGGCAAAGTTTGAATAGGCGTAATCGCAATGGAATCTGCAGAGTGAATCCCCACCGGATCCATGTCTTCAACACCACCAATCAAAACAGTCGTATCTCGTTTATCACGAATTACCAGCATTGATATTTCTTGATGACCACGAATACTTTTATCAATATTAACTTGATGCGTAATTGATCGGTTAAGTGCCGTTTCAACTGCTTCTTCTAAGTCATCAATATCAGTGACTTGCAATCGTAGTGTCTGTCCCATTGGTGCAATTGGGCGAATGACAACTGGCAAGTCGAAATCTCTAACAGCATCAAATGCCTCACTAACATCACTAGCTAAACGCGATTGAACTGTTGGAATATCTAGCTGTTGCAAGCGTTCATGTAAATATTTTGTATTTTGTGTTGCTTGCATCACCGGTAGTGACAAACCTAAAACTTTAGGTGCACCATTACCCATTAACTTCAAAATGTCAGCCCCTAGGCGCGTTGCTGTTGAACCACCCACTGATGTTACCATAGCCGTGATATGTTCTTTAGCAATAACAGCCATCAAATTATCAATCGTTAATGCTTTTTCAATGACCTGAATATCGTGACGACTAGTCGTAAACGCATATGGATTGTCATCGACAATAACGACTTCATGACCATATTTTTTGATAACATCAACAACTTGAAACGTTGCAACATCACCTTCAGTTTCACGACCAAAATCATTGGCTGAGCCACCTATAATAAGCACTCGTTCTGTCATATGACACCTCCTCCTCGCCGTGCCATCACCATTTCCATAAACTCAGCAAAAGCTTGGGTCTCTTCTAATGGTCCTGGTGCAGCATCTGGGAAAAATTGCACACTGAATGCTGGATAATCGCGATGCCTTAATCCTTGAATTTGATTATCCGTAATATCAATGTGCGTGACAAATAGCGGCGTATCTTTAATAGAAGTATTATCAACAGAGTACGCTTGGCCTTGCGTTGCAAAGATAATATCATTTGTAATTTGCTCACGAATTGGGTGATTCATCCCATGATGTGCTGATGCTAATTCGGTAACTTTGGCGCCATTAGCAATGGCAAATAACTCATGGCCTAATCCAATGCCAAATAACGGAATTCGTTGCTCAAACTCACGGATAATCTCAAGCGCCGTTTCTGGTACTTGATTTGGATCACCCGGTCCCGATGAAATCACAATGCCATCTGGATCAAGATTAGCAACTTCATCAAGCGTTGCTGAATAAGGCAAGACGGTGACATTCGCATCAAAATCACTTAACATTCTTAAAATACCACTTTTAAGTCCAAAGTCTACCACAACAACATTGGCGCCTCGTCCTGGATTAGCATAGGCTTTGGGTGTTGAAAGCTGTGCCACTTGCTGATTTGTCAGCACCATTGCCCGCAATTGATCGAAAGCGTGATCGTCTGGTTGATCAACAATTGATGCTTTTTGTATGCCAGTTTCACGTAAGTGACGTGTTAAAGCGCGCGTATCAATTTGTGAAATACCAGGTACATTATGCCGTTTCAAATAATCATTTAAACTTAGTGTCCGTAAACGATTAGTTGATATTTCAGCTATTTCACGAACAACAACACCCTTTACAGAAGGCACAATTGATTCATCCGCATAGTGATTAATACCTGCAGCACCAATAGTTGGTGTTGTAAACATAATAATTTGATTGTAATAAATTGGATTCGTGATAATTTCTTGATACCCGGTCATAGCTGTATTAAATACTAATTCCCCAAAAGTTGTTGCAGGTGCCCCAAAAGCTTCACCTGCATACACGGTACCATCTTGTAAAATTAAATAACGTGTTGTCATGACGTTGGTATCGTTTAGTCAGAATACTAAACGATTCCTCCTTCCCGGTTAACGGTCAAAGTTACTGGATTTCAATACCATCCATGCCATCAAATTCCTTCATTTTTACTCGAATACTTTCAGAAGTTGCTGTCGGAATATTTTTACCGACAAAATCAGCTCTAATTGGTAGTTCACGATGACCGCGATCAACTAATACAGCTAAATTAACTGCTGCTGGGCGCCCATTATCCATAATGGCATCCAAAGCTGCTCTAATTGTACGACCTGTAAACAAAACATCATCAACTAAAATAATGCGTTTATTATCAATATTTTCCTCAAATGATATTTTTTCGCCCGTATTTTGATTATCGTCATCCCGATAATGTGTGATGTCTAATGGAATAACCGGAATTGTTGCACCTTCTAATTGTTGTAGCCGTTCAGCAATTCGTTGCGCAATAAAGACACCCCGTGTTTTAATACCAACAATTGCCAGATTTGTGACACCCTTATTTTTCTCAATGATTTCATAAGTAATTCTTGTAAGTGCTCGTTGCATCGCCATTGCATCAACAATCTCTTTTGCCATAATTTATTCCTTTTCTCTCATTAATTCACACCTAATAAAAAAGAGACACTACTCTCCTAATTCTAAAAGGGTAACGTCTCGTTAGATTTATTTATCACATTACCTTCTAGCAATCTCACTGAACTACCTTAAGAAAGTTTCAATTCTTTTATATCTCATTTTATCATGTTAAACACTATTTGCGAACACATGATTTACTTATTCTGCGTATGGTTGTAATTGACTTAGTGCCTGTTCAAAATAATCTGGTAAAGGTGCTTCAAATTGCAAAGCTTCTTGCGTCGTTGGTTGTGTCAAACCAAGTGTTGCTGCATGCAAATATTGCCCATTTCCAGCAAGCGTTTTTTTAGGTCCATATAAAGGGTCGCCTGCAACAGGATGACCAATATAGTCCATGTGAACACGAATTTGATGTGTTCGTCCCGTTTCTAGCGTCACTTTCAATAAGGTATACCCAACAAAACGTTTAACCACTTCAAAATGGGTTATAGCGTCACGTCCACCGGCCACAACCGCTTGTTTTTTACGATCAGCTTTTGAACGACCTAAAGGTGCTGTAATTGTCCCTCTATTTTCCGTGAATTCACCATGTACCAGCGCATAGTATTGACGTAAGTTTTTTTTAGCTTTTAAATCTGCTGACAATGCCTCATGAGCTTTGTCATTTTTAGCAACCATCAAAAGGCCAGACGTATCTTTATCAATACGATGAACAATTCCCGGACGGATAACACCATTAATAGTTGAAAGATGGGTATGATACATTAAAGCATTTACTAATGTACCATCTGGATGACCCGCCGCTGGATGAACAACCATCCCCTGTGGCTTATTGATGACTAATAAATCATCATCTTCATAAATAATATCTAAAGGAATATTTTCTGGCTTAACATCTAATACAACTGGTTTTGGAACAGTAAAAGTAATCACATCACCCTCATGAACCTTATACTTAGCCTTTTTTTCATCCCCATTAACTTTTAGCACACCATCATCAATCCATTTTGAAATTTGTGTACGTGTGTAGTCAACAAAGGTATCTGCTACTACTTTATCCAGACGACCAGTCTGATCTGTAATCGTCAATGTTTCTTCAGTCATTTACTTACCTTTAATTTCCTTTTGTAGTTGATTTAAGAATTTTTTATTCATCCAATAACTATATCTTTCATCCTCGTAACTAAAGATGACCGTTCTTTTTGTAAATTGAACATGTTGCATTTCTTTAAAACGCACTTTTTCTGTATGGACACCAATCATCGGCATGATTAAAATAGCATCCGCTGATAATGTAACGCGTCGTCTAAAGTACGTTAATAACGCAATAAATAAAAAAACAATCGTAGCAAATATCGTCCAACTATTTAAATGTGTTACCTCAAGTTGCATTATCAAGGCAAACATTGCAATCATGATAATCCATAGCCAATTAATTAGTCCAAGTAAACCAGCCGGTTGGTAGTATCCTTTCATTCTGAAATCCTTTCCGATTTGTGTCTTATCAACTAATCATCTCATAATATCTCTGCTTTTTAGTATAATAAACTTAGAGGTGCTTGTCATGTTAATCAAAATATATTCTGACGCTGCTAGTCAAGGTAATCCTGGCCGTAGTGGTGCTGGCCTAGTTATTCTATATAACGGCCAACAAATTCAAAAACATCACTATCTTGGTATTATGTCTAATCACGAAGCTGAATTTGCTGCTGCAATTTGGGCTTTCAAAGAGTTAGCAAAAATTGCTACGCCAAATGATACTATCATGTATTATGCTGATTCTAAATTAGTCATTGATAGCATTAAGAAACGTTACGCCAAACATTTTAGTGAACAATTAACGCAGCTATTAAGACAACAAGATAATTATCAACTTTTAATTGCAAATTGGATTCCAGAAAAACAAAATCATGGTGCTCACCAACTTGCTTGGCAGGCTATTCATCATGCTTAATTTGACCAATGCCTGTCCAGGCACTAATTAACGAGCAAACAGGTGATAACAAAGCAAAGAAAGTAAACGGCGCAAACGAAGTTACTGAAACACCTAGTGTTTGTGCTGCAAAACTACCAGCAACACCCCAAGGTACCAAGTAATTAATAACTGTCCCTGAATCTTCTAACGATCGTCCTAAAGTCAGTGGGTTAATTTTTAAACGTGTAAAACTTTCCTTCCATAATTGACCAGGCAAAATGGTTGCTAAGTATTGTTCACCAATCAAAAAGTTAGCTGAAATACCTGTCATCACAGTCCCTGTAATAACACCTGCTTGCGTCTTAATACGTGTTACCAATGGTGTCATAAAGGCACTAAGAATTCCTTGCTCTGTTAATAGTCCACCTAAAGCCAACGCCAACATAATAATAATAACTGTTGGCATCATTGACAACATACCACCACGATTTAACAAACTAGCAAGCATATTATTTTTTATTGTTGTTGTTGAACCATTCATAATCACATCCGAAAATTGTTGTAGCGAATGATTAAATATAAATATGATACCCGTTACTGCAATGTTCACCAATAACGTTGGAATTGCTGGTATATGACGCCAAGCCATAATAAATAACAAAATTAATGGCAACATTGACCACCAATTTGGTGATAATAATGAGGCCAAGTGCTGTAATTCATGAACATCACTAGTGACCTTTATTTGTTTGCTTAAGAATGTAAAAATTAATAATGATCCAAGCAATGCTGGAATTGTCGTCCACATCAAGTTCTTAATATGTGCAAACAAATCAGTCCCTGCAATTGATGATGCTAGGTTGGTTGAATCTGATAGTGGTGAACTCTTATCTCCAAAGATAGCACCCGACAAGGCTGCTCCAGCAACAATCCCAGGATCAAATCCAATTGCCGTCCCAACGCCCATCAACGCGACCCCTACTGTGGCTAAAGTCGTAAAAGCTGAACCAACCATTGTACCCATAACTGCCATAATCAAAACCGTGCTAGGTAAAAACCATTCTACATTGGCCAACTTCAAACCTGTCCATAGTAATGTGGGAATTGTATTGGTTTCCATCCAAAGACCAATTAACATACCGATTAGCAGGAATAAAAATAATGGTGCTAATGCTTGTTCAATCCCTTTTAACAGTTGTCCTTGAATATCCTGCCAAGATGTTTGACGCGTTCTAGCGTACAACATGACAAAGATAATACTTATCACTAGCGGTACATTGGGTGATAAACCAAACCCCAAAATACTAATACTAAAAATTAAAATGACTGCAATTAATAAAACCATACTTTGCTTAAACGTTACTGACTTATTCATATTTCTTCTCTCCTTCATCGCTGCTTATTTATCAAATAATTACCCTAAAAGAGATAACGACTAAGTCCACCAACGTGATTGATATGCTTTAATACCCCAATGTCTTGCTCCTTTCAGCAATAAAAAAGTCCCAGTAACAAGTCAATTGACTCATTACTGGGACGAAAAGTTTCCGCGGTACCACCCAAAAATTAGTTAGTACGCAAAAACTAACTCTCTTTAAGATATTTACGATGTTTAAATAGTTCAATCATTCCACCTGCGCTACTCACAGCTACCGTAGCTTCTCTGACATACAATGAAATGTTCTACCAATGTGCATTATTGTACGCACCTATTAGTAAAGTGTCAACTAGCAAATTAGAATATGCGAGTTTGTGCTTTTAAAAATGGTTCGTAAATAGTCTCCTACTCTCTAAAAAGTTCCCCAAATACGATATTTTACAACACTTCAAAAAGTACACAAAAAAGCCGTCACACAGGCATTTAGCGCTATGAAACGGCTTTTTTAGGAAATTGCGATTAAGCAAGTCCATATTTCTTATTGAACTTATCAACAGCACCGTCCACAGTAGTAAACTTTTGCTTACCAGTGTAGAATGGGTGTGAATCTGAAGTAATTTCAACACGAATCATTGGGTAAGTAGTACCCTCAAATTCGATAGTTTCGTCAGAAGCACGAGTAGAACCTGACACAAACTTGTAACCAGTAGTTGAGTCAACGAAAACCACTTGGTGGTAATCTGGATGAATTTCAGCCTTCATTATTTTCTCCTTATCGCCCTGAATTTATAAAAATCAGAGTCAGTTTATTTAACTAAACTATATTAACATAAAATTTTATAAAATGATAGTTTTTCACTAAAAGCTATCATTTTATTTTATTCTTCTTCAGCCTTCAAAACAGCCATAAAAGCTTCTTGTGGGACTTCAACAGTTCCAACTGATTTCATACGTTTCTTACCACGTTTTTGCTTGTCCAATAATTTTGCTCGACGATCAGGATCACCTGTATGAATACGTGATGTAACATCTTTACGATAAGCCTTGATAGTTGAACGTGCCACAATTTTAGAACCAATTGCAGCTTGTACTGGAATTTCAAAATTACGACGTGGAATAATCTCTTTTAACTTCTTAGTAATGACACGTGAACGTTCTTGCGCAAAATCACGGTGCACAATAAAACTTAAAGCATCAACTTTATCCCCATTCAACAAAATATCAATTTTAACCAAATCAGATTGACGATAACCTGATATATCATAATCTAATGATGCATAACCACGGGTGTTTGATTTTAATTTATCAAAGAAATCAAAAATAATTTCAGATAGTGGCATGTAATACTTAACATTTACACGGCTCTCATCTAAATAATCCATCGTATCAAATTCACCACGCTTAGCTTGCGCCAACTCCATAACGGCCCCAACGTAATCATTTGGTACCATAATCTGGGCATGCACAAATGGTTCTTCAATTGTTTTAATCTCAGCAACATCTGGTAATTCAGACGGGTTGGCAACATCAACCATCTCATCATTAGTAGTAAACGCATGGTATGTCACTGATGGTGCGGTTGTAATCAAATCCAAGTCAAATTCACGTTCAAGACGTTCTTGAATAACATCCATATGTAATAGACCTAAGAAACCCGTTCGAAAACCAAAACCTAATGCTTGTGACGTTTCAGGCTCAAACTCCAAAGAAGCATCATTTAATTGTAATTTTTCAAGTGCATCACGTAAATCATTGTATTTGGCATTATCAGTTGGATATAGTCCTGAGTACACCATTGGGGTCATTGGCTGGTACCCTGGTAATGGTTTTTCTGCTGGTTGCTTAACATGTGTTATTGTGTCACCAGGTCGTGCATCGCGAATATTTTTAATAGATGCTGCAACATATCCAATATCCCCTGCCATTAAATAATCACGTTTAATAGGTGTTGGTGAATTAACGCCGACTTCTGTTACTTCATATGAGGCACCAGAATTCATGAATTTAATCTTTTCACCTGGTTTTAAAATACCTGTTTTAACACGAACAGTTAAAATAACCCCTTTATATGAATCATATGCCGAATCAAAAATTAGTGCTTGTAACGGGTCTGTCAAACTACCTTCTGGAGCTGGAATATCCGTAACAATTTTTTCTAATAGTTCTGGAATACCAATCCCCTTTTTGGCCGATGCCAACACAGCATTAGACGCATCAATACCGATTACATCTTCAATTTCAGTTTTTACAGCTTCTGGATTAGCAGCTGGCAAATCAATTTTATTAATAACTGGTAAAATTTCCAAATCATTTTCAATTGCTAAATAAACATTTGCTAATGTCTGTGCTTCAACTCCTTGCGCAGCATCAACAACCAGGATAGCACCATCAGCGGCGGCTAATGAACGTGAAACCTCATATGAAAAATCCACATGGCCTGGTGTATCAACTAAATGGAAAATATAAGTTTCACCATCATTAGCCTTATAATGCACCTCAACAGCGTTCATTTTAATTGTAATACCACGTTCACGTTCCAAATCCATCGTATCCAATAACTGATTTTGCATTTCACGCTCAGTAACTGTGTGCGTTGCCTCTAAAATACGATCTGATATTGTTGATTTACCATGATCAATATGAGCCACAATACTAAAATTACGTATATGGTTTTGGCGCGCCTGCATTTCTTCTATATTCATTATTTGCGCTCCTATGTTGTATTTATTCTGTCCTTACCATTATACAAGTATTCTTAATATCATGGTAGTACTCCCTGATCCATTATTTTTTATTTAATTTATCGGTCATTTCCTTGGCCTTGTCATCGACTGATTGGTTAAATTTTTTTTGCCGATACTGTGTATAAATAAAGCCAGCTAACAAAATAATGATAATGATCCATTTAAGCATTTTTCCATTCTCCTTTGATAAATAGTTAATATTTTTTATTTTAATTCACTCTTCAATTGTATTTTACAACATTTTCAATTACACTCAATTTAAACAACTTATTAAGGGGGCATTCTTATGGCTGATTTGCCAGAAATTAAACATGAAACGACCAATAGCGAGGACATGGTGCCATCAAGACTTTCTAAACAACCACAACAATCACAAAAACCTGTTATTTCTTATTTTGTGCGTAAGTTATTAGCCGCTGCTGGTGTCATTTCAATTATTTTAGGAATTTTTGCATTTGTTTTCAATACAGAATGGTTACTTGCTGTTTCGATTATTTTTGGTCTTTTTTCAATTTTCATTGCTTTTATTGATCTCATGTTATTTAGTAATAGTGTTTATCTACGTGGTGCCCATTTAATGAGTGCCCTACTAAGCGCTGTGATGGGTCTTGTCTTATTATTCCGTCAAGATTTCACACAAGATTTTATTGGTTTGGTATTCGGCTTTTGGATTCTATTTAATGCCACAAGTAATTTAGCACAAACTTGGGTTCCCGAATTATTAATTGGTTGGCAACGTTTAGTTGGCTTGATTATTGGTGCTGTTGGTCTTGCTTTAGGATTATTCCTAGTATTATTTACAGGATACACGCCTCACAACATGCAAATTATCTTGGGTGTTTACACTGATCTATTAGGTATTTTCTTCTTACTTGTTAGTTTTTTCAGTCATAAAAACGACTTGAACAGTAATAAATAAATATTATCTACCAAAAAGGCAGTCTCAATGAGACTGCCTTTTTATATCAATGATTAATTATAAAATTGGTGTTAATAATCTCGAGAAAAATTGTTTAAATCGTTTCCAGGAAGACTGTGCTGCAAAATACTCTGATGTCAAAAGTTGTGAATCAAGTAAATCCTTTTCAAAAATTGCTTCCATTTCTAATGCTAATCGTTCACTATACAAAAATGCATTGACTTCAAAATTTAGAGAAAATGAACGAATATCCATATTAGCACTACCAACCGATACGATACGATTATCAATCACGATTGTTTTGGCATGTAAAAATCCTTTGTTATATGCATAAACTTCAATACCATCATTAGCCAAGACACTTGCATAATATTCTGTTGCTCGATAAACAAACATATGATCAGGTTTTGATGGAATCATAATTCTGACATGCACACCCGACTTAGCCGCAATTGCAAGCGAATCCATGATTGCTTGATTTGGAATAAAGTAAGGTGATTGAATCGTAATACTTTCATGGGCCATTGAAATCATACGTAGGTACCCTTGATAAATCTGATTTGATTCTGAATCCGGACCTGAAGACACAATTTGCATGGCAACATCACCACCCGTATCATGTGACGGGAAATATTCCTCACCAAACTTCAACTTTTGATATTTATTGGTAGCATTCCAATCCATAAAAAAGCGACTTTGCATGGCCAAAACAGCATCCCCAACAACACGTAAATGTGTATCACGCCAATAACCAAATTTTTCTAAACGACCTAGATATTGATCACCAATATTAAAGCCACCAATATAACCAATATCACCATCAATAATAACTAACTTACGGTGATCATGATTATTAACATGCAAGGGCATGATTTGCCATTTTGGCATTAAAAATGCTTCTACATGCCCCCCTGCTTCACGCAATCGTTTATATAATTTGTTATTTTTACCGCCAGACCCCCAGCTATCATAAATAACACGAACTCGTACGCCTTCTTTAGCTTTTTCAGTTAATAAATCAACAAATTCATTACCTAACTTATCATTATAAATCGTATAATATTCAACATTAATATGATGCTTAGCCGCTTTAATATCAATAAATAATTGCTTAAATTTTTCATGACCATCTGTTAAAATGTTTACTTCATTTTGATTCGAAAATATTGCTTGCTCATTTTGTAAAAATAAGCGAATAAAAGCTTGTTCTTCCACATAGCGTTCTGAATCAGATAATGCCATAACTTCTTTTTGCTGATTATCAGCAATCTTATCAATACCCAAAACTTCTTGTGTTTGCATATTAAAAATATGATGCCCTGACAATTTTCGTCCAAACAAAAAATAAATTAAGAATCCGATTCCAGGAAACAACAATAACACAAGCATCCACGCCCAAATAGAAGTAATATCACGATAACGATCTCTAAATACCGTTAAAATAGCTGCAAAACTATTAACTACGAAGATGATTTCAATTAATATCATCAACCAATGTTCAGCCATAACCCATCTCCTTTTGAATGATAGTCTTTATTCTATCAGGTTTATATGCCAATAATATATCAAACATTAAAATTAAAGGGTTACTTTAATAAATTATGTTTTTTCAAATAAAGATGTGCGACCTTATCAGCAGACTTGTGTTGAACCGTTACTTGATAATTCATATTAATCATATCTTGATTTGTTATTTTATTATCTAAGCGCTCTAGACTCTTTTTTACACTTGGATATTTTTTTAAGATGTTTTCCCGTACCAATGGTGCTCCTTGGAATGGGGGAAAATATTTTTTATCATCAACTAAAGTTACTAACTTATCAGCCTTCAATTGTGGATCTGTTGTATAAGCATCCGTGACATCAATTTGGCCATTAGCTAATGCATTATAACGCAAACTAGACGACATACTTTTCACATCTTTAAATTGTAATCCGTAAGCTTTTTTCATACCTGGATATGAATCCTTTAATTCATAAAAATCATGATCAAAACCTGCTGTTAATTGTGATGACATCTTTGCTAAATCACTAGTTGTTTTTAAATTATATTTCTTAGCATCACTTTGTCGTACTGCTAATGCATATGTATTTTGATATCGCATTGGTGCTAAATAAGTTAAATTAGCCTGATTATATAAGGCTTCCTTTGCATCATGATAGGCTTGTCTTGGTTGGTGGCTAACAGTTTTCCCTTTGATAAGGTTTTGTAAAACAGTACCAGTAAATTCTGGGTAAATATCAACATCACCACTCTTAATCGCTTTATAAATAAATGTTGTGCCACCAAAATCCGGTTTCAATTGCACGTCCAAACGTGCATTATCGGCTTCAATTAATTCTTTATACATATTTATTAAAATTTCTGGTTCACCGCCTAGTTTACCAGCAATTGTAATACGTCCTTTAGGCTGTGTTAGTGCTTTACCAGTAAAATAACCACCAAGTAACAAAATTGCAACGATCGCTAGGATGCCCATTTTTTTCAAAGATAATTTACCAATTATTTTAATTAACCATGAAAAAGCCAATGCCAAAACAGCAGATAAAATTGCGCCTAATAATAGCTGTGCATTATCATTTGTCTGGATACCAATCATAATAAATGATCCTAATCCACCACCACCAATTAATGCTGCTAAAGTAGCTGTTCCAATAATCATGACCATTGCAATGCGCAATCCAGATAAAATCAGCGGCATAGCCAATGGTAATTGAATTTTAAATAACTTAAAATATTTTGAAAAACCAAAAGCTTCAGCTGCTTCCAATAAATTCGCATCAATTTGCGTTAATCCTGCATATGTATTTTGAAAGATTGGCATAATTGCATATAACACTAATGCTATAACAGCAGGAAATGTCCCAATACCAACAAATGGAATTAAAACACCTAATACAGCTAAACTAGGTATCGTTTGAATGATACCTGCAATTTGTAAAACAACTTCACCTGCTCGTCGATGATTCATTAAGATAATAGCTAAAGGAATTGCAATCACTGCCGCAACTAAGATTGCAGCCAAAGAAAGTAGGATATGCTCTTCTAAAGCGACAATAATGTCGCTTGCATGTGTCATCACAAAATGCAACAAATCATTTAACATTTTACGCTCCTTAATATTTGCTAATATACATTAATAAATGACGTTGATTAATGATATATTGTTGGTCAATAATAGCACTATCATGACGATACAACATAGCTGCCAGTTCTTGGAGAGTTTGTGTACTTTTAAGATGTGGTCCCTCAACGGACACATCAGTAGTAATCTTCTGTCCTAGGCCAGCCTCAAGTAAATCAGCAATTAACGTTATTCGTTGATTGTTAAATAATGATGATACTACTGCATTAGCCGGTTGATTAATAATTGTTTGCGGCTTACCTACTTGTTGCAGCTCCCCATTAACCAATACACCAATTTTTGACCCCAAGCGTAACGCTTCTTGCATATCATGTGTGACAAAAACAATTGTTGGCCTAAATTCTTGATATAAAGATAGTATTAAATCTTGTAATTGTTTACGTGATAATGGATCTAATGCACTAAAAGGCTCATCCATTAAAATAATTTCTGGCTTAGTAATTAGCGCACGGACAATACCAACACGCTGTTGCTCCCCACCAGATAGTTCACGTGGCATACGCGTTCCATATTGTTCATATGGTAACCCGACTTTATCTAATAATATTTTGACTAATTGTTGCCTTTGACTACGTTTAACGCCATTTGCTTCTAACAAAATACCTGCATTTTGACTAATCGTAAGATTGGGGAAAAGTGCAATATTTTGTAAGACATAGCCAATATGTCGCCTCAAAATTGTCGTATTCGTACTTGCTACATCTTTATTATCTATCAAAATTTTACCGTGCGTTTGCTGTGTTAGCCGATTAATCATTTTAAGAATTGTTGTTTTACCACTACCACTTGGGCCAACTAATACAAAAAATTCACCGGATGCAATCGTTAAATTAAGATGATTCACAACTTGTTTATCTTGATACGTTTTTACAACATCCTCAAATACAATCATTGTAATATTCCTTTCATTATATATGTTTTAACTAAATTTAGTGCTTTTATCATAATATCAGTATATAAAAAAGACTGGGTAAACTAAACCCCAGTCTCAATCTGATTATAGCAAACTAATTGCTTCTTTTAATTGTTTTACCTTATCTGCAATATTTGGTGCTTGCATAATTTCACTCACTACGGCCACACCAACAATATTGGTATCTGTCAGCGTATTGATATTGTGTTCTTTAATACCACCAATTGCAAAAACTGGTATATCAACAGTTTTCGTAATTTCTTTTAGCGTTTGCTTACTAGTTGGCTTTGTAATAACTTTCGTTTGCGTTGGAAACATTGCACCAGTTCCTAAATAATCAGCACCTTGCTGTTCTGCTTCAACCGCACGTGCTACCGTTTTCGCTGATACGCCCAATATCTTATTTGGTCCTAATAATTTACGGGCCACATCAACTGGTAGTTCATCATCACCTATATGCGCCCCACTAGCATCAATTGCCAAACAAATGTCAATACGATCATCAATAATCAACGGTAAGTGATACCGATCCGTTATCTTTTTAACTTTAATAGCTAGTTCATAATACGCACGTGTGGTTAAATCTTTTTCGCGTAATTGCACAAAAGTTACCCCATTAGCACATGCTGTATTAACTCGTTCTAAAAATGTTTCCTCGTTTTCATCATAGCGTGATGTCACTAAATACAATTCTTTTGCCATTAATAGTCCCCTTCATTTGATCCATCCAATTTGGATTTTGTTCACCCAGTAATGATAATTGGTTTAGAAACTGTTGTCTAAAATCAGCAATTCCTTTTGTTGTGGCGGTCATTTTAGCTTGTTCACCCGCAATATTTAAATAACTAATCGCCAAAACAGCAGCAGTCTCAGGCACAATTTGTTCACCTAATAAAGCTGCTAACAGTGCACCTAATACATCACCTGAACCCGTAAAACAATCCAATTCTAAAACACCATTCTCTAAAACCCACACATTATTTTGGGCTACAATAATATCTTTTGCTCCTGTAGCAACGTAAATTGAAGTAGTTGGTAGTGTTTTGAGTGCTGTTATTAACTCTGTAAATGCTGCAGGTGTTTGATCGATTTGGTTGCCATCCACACCACGACCATTTGTTTTCAATCCTGCAATTGCTCGCATTTCTGAAATATTACCACGCACAATTGTTGGTTCATACGTCATAATCGCAGTCGCTATATGCATTGCTGTCCTAGCACTTGCGACACCTACTACGTCTAAAACAAAAGGTTTATCATGATAGGCTAGCTTACTTGCAGCCAGCAAACTCTCTTCTTTAGCTACGGATAAGCTACCTAAATTTAACAAAACACTGTTTGTTTGTCTTGCCAAATCTGAAAAAGCCCGAACATCTTCAGTCATTATAGGTTTTGCACCAATATAAAGTAATGCATTGGCCACTGTTTCAACGGAAACCGTATTCGTTATACAATGAACTAACGGTGCAGTAGTCAATGGCATGGTTACTTTTTCCATTATCGTATCACCCTTTTCCCATTAAACACTTGCATCATATCTTTAAACAAAGAAATTTTCTTAGCTTGCTGCCAAATTAACCAAGCAGCTACCGCCCCCATTAATGTTGCCCCTAAAAATCTTGGCGTATACAACAACCAATATAAATCTGTTTTAGTACCTGTAAATAATACCATTACCGGATAAGAAACTAATGAACCAATAATCCCCGTCCCAATAATTTCGCCAATAATTGACCCGTAAATATTCCGCGTTAGGCGTGCACCAACACCTGCTAACAATGCACCGAAAACAGCCCCCGTTAATGCCAATGGCGGAATCCCCATCAAAAGCATTCTAATAATACCACAACATACGGCCATAACGGTTGCATATAATGGCCCCATTAAAACACCGGCCAATATATTAATAACGCTAGACATCGGTGCCATGCCTTCAATACGTAAAATAGGCGATAATACAACATCCAAAGCAATCATCATTGCTAAGTAAGTTATTTTCCTAACTTTTGAATTCATCTTAATTCTCCCAAAAATTTTACTGCTTATAAAAGTCAGACAACAAAAAAGGCCTTTTTGCAATAAAAAATCACAAAAAAGCCTTTATAAATACAATTATTCATATTGGTATTTTCACAATTCCTACGCTTAAATAACTAAAACAGGTACGAAGGGTCTAGAGCAATCCTCTTTCTCAGCCATAAATGGCTCCCCTTTGTGATTAATATTCTATTATATTACCATCATAACACATCAATCAACAAAATACTGACTAATTAATATATTGGTTAACGACTTGTGTTATATATTTCCAAAATAGTTTATTAGCATTGGACTCATGCTCTTGTTTTAAACGTATAAAGCCAAAATTACTGGTTGTATTTAACCGCACCTTACGCTTAATCAGTTGATTATCATTACTAATATCAACACGCTTATCCATAACCAAAGCAATTCCCATACCATTTGAAACCATGTTTAATATTATATCAACACGTTTTCCTCGATAAGCAACAGCTGTTGTTAACTGCTGTCGTTCAACCATCATACTAAGTTTATTAAATACTAATGATTCTTCACCATCCAACACTAAAATATCTTCTTGTAAGATATCATTGATTGACAGTACTCTTTTGGCCGATAAGGAATGATTTGCTGGCAACACAGCCACTAAGCTATCTTGATCGGTTAACAGTGTTTCAAATTTATTGTTTAATCCTGTAATATATTGGCCAAAAATAATATCTGCTTGATTGTCTAATAATGAGTCAACAAGCTTACGATCTTTAATTTCAGAAAAATGTAATGTTACTTCTGGAAAATTTTGATGAAAAGAGCTCATTAATGAAAACCCTTCGTAATTTGAAAAAGCTGACATCGTATGAATTGTTAAGACATTGTCCGACTCAATATTATGTTGATTTAATGTTTGTTGTAATGCATCAAATTCATGAATGATTTTTTTAGCATACATTTCTGTAATACGGCCTGATTCAGTTAGCGAGATACGGCGATGTTCACGTATAAATAATTTTGTTTTTAATTCTTTTTCCAAGGCTAATATTTGTTTAGAAACATTTCCTTGTGTTGTATATAATCTTCTAGCTGTCTCAGAATAATTTTCGGTTTTAGCTAAGTCTAAAAACACATTAAATTTATGAATATCCATAATAGACTTCCTTATACATTACTATTTGGAATAGTTTATCACAATTATAACCTGTATGGCATCTCAATAATATTAAAAGTGTTTAAAATATTTTAATTTAAAATAACTTTCATGCTTGTATTTATAATGAACAAGTAGATTACTCATAATAAAAAAGCAATAAATCACCAAAATTGGTAACTTATTGCTTTTTAGTATGAGACATTTATTTTTCAGAAATAGCAGCGATTCCAGGCAAAGTCTTACCTTCTAAGTACTCCAATGAAGCACCACCACCAGTTGAAATATGACTTAATTGATCAGCAACACCTAATTGTTGTACAGCAGCGGTTGAATCACCACCACCAACAATGGTTGTTGCCCCATTTTCAGTCACTTTAACAAGTTCTTCACCAATAGCCAATGTTCCCTTAGCAAAGTTTTCCATTTCAAATACACCCATAGGTCCATTCCAAACAACTGTCTTTGCATCTGCAAGAACTGATTTAAATAGCTCAATTGACTTAGGACCAATATCTAGCCCCATGTATCCATCTTTAATGTCACCTTCAGCAACATATGACTCTGCATTATTTGCAAAGTTATCAGCTGCGACAGCATCAATAGGCAATACTAACTTATCACCAGCATCAGCAATCAATTGCTTAGCCAGTTCAACCTTGTCAGCTTCAAATAATGAATTACCAATTTTTTCACCCTTAGCAGCAGCGAAAGTGTAAGCCATTCCACCACCAACGATTACCTTATCAGCTTTTGCCAATAGATTTTGGATGATTGTAATTTTATCAGAAACTTTTGCACCACCAATAATGGCAACAAATGGACGTTCTGGATTTTCAACTGCACCACCCAAAAACTTAATTTCTTTTTCCATCAAGTAACCAGCTGCTGTTTGTTCAATATTAGCTGCAATACCTGCATTAGATGCATGTGAACGATGAGCCGTTCCGAATGCATCATTTACAAATACGTCACCTAATGAAGACCAGTAAGCACCTAATTCAGGATCATTCTTTGACTCACGCTTAACTTCCTCACCATCAACAACATCAGCATAACGTGTATTTTCAAAGATTAATACTTGACCATCTTCTAATTGGTTAATGGCTTCTTCTAGTTCAGGACCTTCAATGGCAGGAACAAAAGTTACAGGTTGACCAAGCAAATCAGCCAAACGTTGTGCAACTGGCTTCATTGATAATCCAGGCTTATCATCTTCACTCTTAACACGACCTAAGTGTGAAAACAATACTGCACGTCCACCTGCTGACAAAACATGCTTAATAGTTGGCAATGCTGCTACAATACGGTTATCATTAGCAACTTCTTGTTGACCATCAACTTCCTTTAGCGGAACGTTGAAGTCAACACGCATCAATACTTTTTTACCTTTTAGCTCTAAGTCATCAACTGTTAATTTCGTCATAAAATTCCTCTTTTCTCTACTAAAAATAACTAAGAAATTTATATAAAAAACGGGTGGTTCAGACTATTACTAAACCACCCGTTTTCAATAATAGTTATTCCACTATTAAAGTGTTGCCAAGTGCAACAAAGTACGGATCATGTTTGAAGTGAAACCATACTCGTTGTCATACCAAGCAGCAGTTTGTACTAATTGCTTATCACCAACAGTGATAACCTTAGTCAAAGTTGGATCAAATACGGCACCGTGTGTGTCACCGATGATATCTGATGAAACAATTTCATCAGCATTGTATCCAAATGAATCATTTTCGTACTTCTTAACAGCTTCGTTGATTTCTTCAGCTGAAACAGTCTTTGACAAAACTGTTGTCAATTCAGTAACTGAACCGTCAACAACACCAACACGTTGTGCGTGACCATCCAACTTACCAGCAACTTCAGGAACAACCAAACCGATAGCCTTAGCAGCACCAGTTGAGTGAGGAATAGTATTTACAGATGCAGCACGATTTGAGCGCATCTTCTTACCCTTAGGACCATCCAAAAGCATTTGAGTACCAGTGAAAGCGTGAACAGTAGTCATCAAACCAAGTTCAATACCAAATTCCTTGTTCAAGGCGTTTGCCAATGGTGCAAGTGATTGAGTAGTACATGAACCAGCAGATACAATGTTATCATCTGCAGTCAATGTATCTTGGTTAACACCGTACACAACCGTTGGAATGTTACCAGCAGGTGCTGAAATCAACACCTTCTTAGCACCAGCATCCAAGTGAGCTTGTGACTTTTCTGCTGAAGTGTAGAATCCTGTTGATTCCAAAACAACTTCAACACCATCGTTAGCAACCCACTTCAAGTCAGCTGCGTTACGCTCAGCGTATACACGGATCTTCTTACCGTCAACGATAATACCTTCTTCATCAGCTGAAACTTCAGCTGCCAAAGTACCATGTGTTGAATCATACTTCAACAAGTATGCCAACATAGCAGGGTTTGTTAAATCGTTAATTGCAACAACTTCAATGTCATCTGCAGTATCCTTCAATTCAAGGATGCGACGAAATGCTAAACGACCAATACGGCCAAAACCGTTGATACCAATCTTAACAGTCATATTATTAAGATCCCTCCCAAAAAATTCTTTTTTTGTTACGTTCCTACATGATATATTATACGACTTTACTTATATTTTCGCAAACAAAGTAAGTCTCTGAACAAATGCTTAATTTCAAAATTTATTTCCAAAAAAATTATATTAGATTGATTATAAAAAAATTGTTTAACAATAGATTATTATGTTTATAATCTGATTTAAGTTCCAAAATAAACACTCACGAATAAGAGTTTTCTGAAACGTTTAATCAGCTATTTACCGATTATTTATCATTAATTAATAAAATTTTCACAATCTATTTTTCAAGCACAAGACGGTGGGCCTCTTTATCATCTACACCACCTAACCTAATCAATCCATAGCGCATTAGTAAATTTATTCCCCTAACATATCGGTGTAATTTTCCCATGAATAAATTTTCAAGTATCGTTACAATTGTTAGTGCCACAATCCACAAACACATAAATATCCCCAAAACAATTAAAAAAGCAATCATTGCATTACTCATAGCCACTCCTCCTGTTAGTTTAAACTTAACTAATGTAACTAATTAAAGTCCTACGTGTTTTTCCTTAGGACTAAATTAATTATAGATTAGATTAAAACTAAAATCAACAGTTTTATTAGGTTTAATTTAACAGGCCGCTGTGACGGTATAAATCCACGGTTTCTTGTGCAAAATCCAACGGGTAACCTAAATACTCACATAACATCCACGCTTCAAATGGCTGATTTTCATACTCTTGTGCAATCTTTATCATAGTTTCTTCGCTAGTCATATACTTAATAACTGCTTCGCGAGCAACAACTTCATCATTATGCGCTAAGCTTGTATTATAGTCTAAATGATTCCCAATGTCTGAAATCGCATGATGAAATTCCTCTACCAAAGTACGCGCCTTTTCAAAAATGGGTAGCGTTTTATCAATAAATATATACGCTTTATCTTCCTTAAGATAGGCAACACCATCTAATCCCGAATTTTCTTTTAAAGGCATTGTATCTAAAATAACGGGTGTCATCCCTAACTCTAATAAATCATTTTCTACTCTTATCAAGAGATTATCATAGCTATCTGTTCCCATTCCGATCCTCATAATTAGCAATCAGGCCCTCAATGTATGACTTAGCACGATCAATGACACGTGCTCGCTCTTCATCTGGTAAACCTGAAATGTCTATTCCCCAATGTGCTGCCATTAATACTGGTTCATCAGTCATCATCGTTTTTGAAACTTGACTTGGTTCTTCAACAAGATCTGATTTTGCAATTTTAAAATATTCGGCCATGGCCTCGATCTTATCAATTCTTGGATATGTTTTACCATTTGACCAATCCGAAATTGTTGCTGTTGATACGCCAATTATTTCGGCCAAATGTGCTGCTGTTATCTCATTTTGTTTAATATAACGTTTAATGTTTCGGCCCATCGTGGCCTTTCCTTCGGATGATGCCATTGTATTCACCTTTTCTGTTATAAATTTATATTATTATAGTTTTTATTATAAAGGTAAACTTAACTAACTGCAAGGTTTAACCTAATGATACTTCATTAAGCATTTTATTTCTATTGCTAATACGAATCTATTGGTTTATAATTGTTATTTGTTATGGACCTGTAGTGTAATGGATATCACGTTGGATTCCGGTTCCGGAGATGAGGGTTCGATTCCCCCCAGGTCCATTTTATAGATGCTATAAACGTTGATATAAAGGCATTTACATTGTCCCTAGTGGCAAATTAGTGGCAAATCTGTTTTTGGTTTGTCAGTTAATAATTTGAGCCTGTTGAACGATTATTAATTTAGTCGCTCAATAGGCTTTTTGTTTATCAATACAATTTGATTGGTTTACTATCTGCTTATATATAGGTAGAAAACACAAAAAAAGCCCCACCAGTCGCAATGACCAGTGGGGTTTTTAACTTGATAAATGTCTTTTTATGCACACAATTATTATGATTAATTCCTTTAGGAAAAAAGGTATCAAGTCAAATAAATTATAATTTATTTATAGTTTATTTACAACTAGATTCATTTATAAAGTGGTCTAAATCAACCAGTTTAACAAGTTATGTGAATATCTTTATTTAGCTAACAGTGATTTAGCACTATACCAAATCATACCATAATCACCTTCTTTGATACCTGCTCCATTCGAATTGTTGTCGTATTTATCAATCGTCCCATAGTCATAACCACGCATAAATTTTACGTTATCACCTACGCGAGTTGCTGCATAGTTACCACGAGTCACATTATCCAACATTGCTAGCGGAATACCATTAGCCGTCCATGAGGCGTCTTTACCACCAGCCAAGTCGTAATTGATTGCTTGCCACATACCATTGACAAAGGTAATCTTGTCCACACGGAAGCTCTTATAGGCCGTGAAACGATTACCAGCATTCTTAAACTTCTTGATTGCAGAAGTATCATGATTTACAGCAGGTTTAATAGGCTTAGTTGGTGTCACATTAGGTACAATAGCATCCTTATCAGTTCCTGCTGTAAAGAAATTATCATACAAGATATTGGCATCAAATACACCCAATGAACTGGCAAAAGTTTGCTTGCTTGTCCATTGCCAAGCATGTTCAGTTGAATAATGTTTCATGTCAGCAGTTGGTACATATGGATATTGAGCGATCCATGCCTTTTCACCGTCTGGTGATACTGAAATGGCTGAACCACCTGTATACGTCGTTGAGCGATAACCACCATAACGGGCTACCTCCGCCTCAAATGCACGAGCAATAGGTTGCATTGCTCGTCCCATAGCGATTTGGTTTTGGTTCTCAATATCAACAGCTAGTACAGCGCCAACAGGTAATCCATCAGCTTTGGCCATGTTGACTGCGTATTGTGCTTCTTGAATGGCACCAGCCACCGTTGTTGATCGTAAATAATGGTACCCGTTGATATAAACACCTGCTTGTTGTGCAGCTGCAATGTTTCCTTTAGCAGTCCAATCGTGGAAACCGACACCCTCACTAATTTTTGTGGTAATGGCTTTAAGTCCGTAGTTATTACGCATGTAAGTGAATTCTGGTGACGTCATGGCTCCATTATGATTAGAAACATCAATCATGTCTACACGTGGCGTATCAGCATGTACGTTTGTTTCACCAATACCACCTAATGCAAAAACTGTACCTAAGACAACCAAGGTTGTTTTTAATTTATTCATTGGTCATTCCTTTCATTTTTGTGACCGCCGTTTCAATAGCATCGTTAAGTTCTTCTGATGTAAATAAATGTGCTTTATCCAATGTCACTAGATAATCAACGATATATTTCAGTGCGTTAGCTTTCTTTTCAGCGCCAACAGTTGAACTTTGTTCTGCCCAATTTACAGCTGATTCAGCTAATACCAATAAATCACTGACTTTTTTATTTCCTGTAAATCGACGTTTTAAGATAAAAATTAGCCAAATTAAAAGCACTGGTGCAATACCTGATTGCCACAGTGCTAATGCTAAATGCGTAAATTCATTATTCAATTGTCTGTGATTCCCTTTCTTTGTGTAGCTCACTTGCCTCTTTAACGTACGCTGTGTTTCCATCACGGATTGATAACTCGCGAACATGCATATTAATCACTTCGCCAGTCCCATTGCCACCTAATCGCTCGTGATATGCTTCGTACAAATAGTTAAAGTTATTCACTTCGTCAATCGTTGCATACCCTTGATTTAGTAATCGGTTACCTTCATCGTAAATACGATCATGCAAACTTGCTATCAATGATTGCTTAACAATTTCAATATCTTCAATGACTGCTGCATGTTCCCGCTCGTACGTTTCAATTACTGGCTTATTAGCTTCTGATATTGCCATTGCTAGTCTCTCGGTCTTACTATGCTGCCTACGCTGTAACCAGTCACGAATTAATTTGAATATTGGCCAAGCTGACACAGTTCCAATGATTCCAAAAATCGTACCGATTTCAGTTAGATATTGTTCTAATTGATTCATTATTCAGTTGGCACCTCATCTTCATCAGTATTTTCAGCTCTATCAGACACCAACTTTTGTATTTTAACTTTTGCGGCAGTTTTAATATCATCTTCTGATGACGTCATAGAAATGCCGTCCTCTTTTGTAACCTGTACACTACCATTTAAACGATTAGGATAGGTACCTGCATCAAATGAAACCGAAGCATAATTCAAATCTAACTTTCCGTTAACAAAACCTACTTGCAAATCTCCTACCGTGATATTCATGATTATTTCTCCTCTTCTGTTTCTAGGGCATCAAAAAATGCGTCAAAAGCTTCTGCATATTGTGGGTCAATTTCTCCATCCCATTTAGCAAAATATTCTTTTAACGCATTCATTAGTGTTGGTTGATTTAGTTCAATCGTTACTTGTTCGTTTAGCAATACTGCGTGTTCGTCATTGTAACCATCAGGCACAACACCGTCAGTCCAACTGATTTGTCCTTGTTCGGTTACTTCACCACCGAAGTCCGTTACTAATTGTCTTTCGCCTTCTGATAATTCCTTTAACGAATCATTCAGCGATTTAACTAACTTAGTCCGTGCTCGGCTGATTTGTGCCGGCAATGTCAGCGTCTGTAAAAAATTCCCTATTTGTATTAGTTCAGCATTCTTAAAATTCATTTTTATTCTCCTTTTTACCAACCACCAGAAGCTGCTTTTAACACAACTGATAGTGGGTATACTGTGTTTTTATATAAGAAATACAACTCCGTGCTACCAAATAAAATACCAGGCCCGTCATCCTGTTTTTGATTACCAAATATCCCTGGATATGTCGTCCCATTATATTCTGTTGCACCAAAATAAAGGCCTTGATAAGCTCCGTTTGGAAACATCATGACATCTGAATGAAATTCCGTGTGGTCCCAAAAATGCCAACCAGGCAAATGTTTTGCACCACCTGCCAAAAGCTCGTTTTCCCAAGTTAGCAAAGGCATTCCTGTTGGTATATTCCAGCCATCGCTAACAGAGAACATGAAACCATCGCCTCCGTGTTTGGCAGCATCAGCAGGATGACCACCTTGGGTCTTCCAACCGTCAAGGTACATAATCAAATAGTCTTGATTGTCTCTACCCACAACCGTACCGTGCTTCAAACCACCAATATGTTCGGGGATTTTAGTAGTGTTATTATACACTGTCATATCAATTTGTCCTTCTGATATAACAGTGCTGCTTCGATGCGAGTTAGTATAAAATGATACGTTATTAGCATTGACAACTACCTGGTTACTATAAGCATCACTCCAATAACTCTTAATAAAATTCGTGATATTACCCGATAAGCTACTTACGTCTAAGTTGATGACATTAATTTTTGCAGCGTTGATAGTACCCGTCGTGATATTACTTGCGTTTAGATTTTTAAAATTACCTCCCTTAGCGTAAAAATCAGCTGTAACAGTCGTGTTACCCTGCAAAGTAATGTTCTTATTAATCAACGCCATATTATTGTTATCAGCTACGATACCACTAGTTATCTTACCTAGATTATCAGCCAATCCAATCGACCAATTGTCTTTGAACAATTGCAATACTGTCGATGAATTAGTGGCACTACCCGGCATATATGGCATAGCTTTATTTGTAAAACTAAGCATCGGCTTAGTGAGATAGGCTGTTACTTTTTCGCTTGCTACGAATGCAATCGTTAATGAAGTAGCCTTATCAGGAATATCAATACCTTCAATCTTTTTAATATTCCAACCGGTCCCTTTGTCTGACCAATCAGCTGTGATTGATTTACCAATGGTATTACCAGATGAGTCAACAAAACTCATTGATACTGTTTGTGTTCCAGCGCTTTCAGAAGTCCTTGCTTGCCAGCTTAGCGAAATAGTACCTCTAGCTCCTGGCGTACTGGCTAAAGCTACTTTTTGCGACAGTGATGCCATTGATGCATTATCACTCTGCGTATTGAAACCAACAGTTATTTTATTAGCCGTTTTATCAAAATATGAACGATAGGGCTTTTTACCGCCTAAAAAGTTGTCTACTGACCAACCTGATAAATCGGGATTAAAATCAGAATTCACTAACATGTTAGGTGTACCTACCCCTAGTAAAATACCGTCGGCCTTTTGGTCAAAGTAACTTTGATAACCTTTTTCAACCGATGTAACACGTTGATCAATTAAATTAGTCAATTGCGTACGAGTCGTATTGTCGCCGTTCTTACGGTCTTCAATTTCAGTTGTAACTTGACCAGCTGTTTGCGTTTGGGTGGACTGAATATCTGAAATATCGCCTTGCATATGGTTAACAGTCGTTTGCGTACCATTTGCAGTGGTAATAGCAGTAGTTGCATCTTTTTGAGCGGCGACTGCTTTACCGTCTGCTGTACTTGCAGCTGTTTTTGCTTGAACAGCGATACTTTGCCCATCGCTTGCTAAATTCCATGTTGCTGAAAGACCTTTGCTAGGGTCATCAACTAGTCCATGAATACCGTCAACGTCAAGTTCTAATGCAGTTACACGGGCATTGTTGTTGTAGTTACCTGGGACGTAATCTCCAATTGTATTGGCGAATACTAGCATAGGCTTATTGAGGTATGCCCTAGTGCCTTCACGAGCCTGAAAGTATAAATTAACGGTACTTGCATTATCCGGTACAGTAATATTTTCCCATTTAATTTCGTGCCAAGTGCCGTCAAGACTTGTGTCTGCCCAACTGCGATATACATCACTAATATCCGAATTATTTGAATCCCTGAATAATAATCGAACATTATCGTAATTATTATTTTGTAGCGTTCTAACTAACCACTTTAACGAAACTACCCTATCGGTACTACTACCAAGTATTACTGTTTGTATGAGTCGTATCGTAGAACCAGATCTTGCAGCAGTTGAGTTAAAACCTACTGTTATTGAACCAGCCCCGCCTCGTGCATACGAACGGTACGGGACTTTTGAACCATCAGTTGAATCAGTTATCCACCCTTGCAAATCAGGAGTAAACTCCGTATTCATCAACTGATTAACTTGACCTTGCGTATTAGCTTTCGCCTGCAACTCGGTAACGGTCTGCGATATGCTATTAATCGTTTGTTGCTGTACAGAGTATTTACCACTTAAATCGCCAGTCGTTTTATCAAAGTCAGTCTGGTTAACCTTGGAAGTAATCTGATTGTTTAGCGCATTGATACTTGCGGTATTCTCAGAAACTTTCTTATCGTTTGCTGTTTCATACTTAGTAACTTCGGTAGTCACAGCATCAGCTGTTGTTTTAACGTTTCCATACTTTGTTGTTAAATCACCAGTAACCGTATCGAAATTAGTCTGACTGACTTTAGTATCAATTGCTTTACTATTAGCAGTGATTGCCGCAGCCTGTGAACTAAATTTGCCATCAACTGTTGATTGATAATTCTTAATGCTTAGCGCAGCACTATCAGCAGTCAATGTAGCAGAACCAACTGCCTTATCTAATTGACCCGTCTTAGTATCATAAGTTGTTTGGTCAACTTTCGCTTTTAAACCATCAAGTGCTTGTGTTGCTGCTGTTTGTGCTGTCTTAATCTTACCGTCTGCATCAGATTTATTCTGTGAGATTGTGAGGTTAATAGAATCAGCCGTATCAGTAATTTGCTTCTTGACCACACCGTCGGCAGTTTTTGCCGCCTCAATCGCTTCTGACTTAGCCACTGAAATATCATCAGTCAAATCAGACTTAGCTGTTGTTAACGCAGAATTAGCGCTACTCAATGCACTAGCTGCTTGTGCTTTACCATATGCTGCTGCACTGTTAGCCATGCTATCTGCGTGCGTTGCTGCACTTGTTGCCATGCTAGTTGATTGCTTAAACATATCGGCACGTTCAGCAGCTGCACTGCTTAATGCAACATTAGCCTCCGACTGAAATGCTGCAGCTTCACTAGCTTGCTTCTCGTTCAACTCATCAGTGTGCTTATTAGCTGTTGCAATGGCTTCTTCCACACCTGCAGCAATCTGCTCGCCTGTGTCAGGGTCTAAGCGTTTTACCCACTTAAACGAGCCATCGGGCAATTTGGTGTAAATGTACATCGCTTTACCGTCGCCAGTTTGAACGAAAGCTAAATCACCTTCGTTTGCTGTTTTGGGTAAATTTTCTTCGCCGTCAATATTATCGTAGATTGTGTTTTTACTAGTCGAAGAAATAACTGCTTGAATTGCTGCATCTTTGGCAGTTTGTGCATTTTCGTAAGCACTCTGTACTTTTTGCGTTAATGCAGCATTAGCATCTTGATACTTCTTAGTAACGCCAACGTCGCCACAGGTAACAGTGTATGAAATGCGCGTGCCGTCTTCTGCAAATTCATCATCAACGCTAATAATACGTATCTTTTGCTTGAAGTCTAAATGCTCATCAACTGCAAGCAACCAATCACCAACATTAGCCATCTTATAGGGATAACCTGCAGCAGTTAGATCATATAGCGACAATTTAACCGATACAGCAAAACTGCTATCAACCTTATCCTTAACAGCCGATAGCAAGTTATCTTTCACTGTGTAACGTTCATCAACGATTGGTTCAGCATGTAGCTTACCAAAAGCCTTAGCTAACGGACTGGTGTACGTGACGTGCAAACGTGGACCCTTTTGATTCTCTTTATCATCGTAAGCACCAAAGCCTTCGCCATATGTAGCGAAATTGGCATTGTCATTTTCCAACGTCATATCTGACAAGTTAAAACCATGCCGTACAATGGTAGACAAATCACTACCAACGTTTTTGAAGATTGAAATAAGCGTGCCATTAATCTCAAATTCAGCACCCATTGAACTGATTGCATCATTGAATAAGCTTAGCTTATTTTTCATCCCCCAGTTTTCTTTTTCAAATGCTTTGGGGTCAAAATTCAAAGCGTAGGTGTAACCAGTGTCTTTAAAGATTTCATCTAAATAGAACCTAGCAACGTGACTATTTGAGTAACTGTTGTACAGCACACTCTTCGTCATGTCCCAAAAGAATTTGTGAATGGCATCAATCTCAACAGTGTTGTTGTTATCGTTGCGTTCAAAATAAGTCACCACATAAGGCTCGTTATCGAACTCCAACGACCAACCTTTGTCAATCTTGTTAAGTACATCATCCCCTTGTGTAATTGTTGCTGATAGTGACTTCTCGCCATTCAGCGCACTCTTGCGCTTAACAGAACCGACTGCAAGGAACACATCACCATTGATATTTTTAAATTTAATCATAAGTAAAGCTCCTTATAATTGTGTATTTCAATCGTGCCTTTTACTGAACACGTAACGCTGTTACCGTTGAATGGATCTAGCACAAAATATTCAGCGTTTGTATCGTCATTAACATTTAAGCTATTTTTCAAATTATAAACACCTCCTATCTTGAATGTATCTCCAACAGCGACAGGACCACGGTAAGTCCAGGTACGATTGCCGATTTTAAGGGTTAGATTAGTTGCTACTTCATCCGATTTGAATTGCACATAAAAAGGCACTTCAAGCTGAGATGCCTGTACGGTGCCTTGATACGCAATTTTATTAGTAATAGTGGCTGTCTTTGGCTTAGTCTCGCCAAACGGTAGTACAGCTGTAACAAAGTTAATGCTCAACTTGTACAGTTGCTTACCACCGATTAACCCTTGAAATTCTGGTTGGAAAGTATCTTCTAAAATTACATAGAAGCGCTTAGTACTTTCTGAACCACCAGATTGACCTATCTTATCCCCCTTAGTTTGACCAGGTCGCTCAAAGCTGTACATCTCATCATCTGAATAGATAGGTGTAATATAAAACGGATTCGTGCTATTAAACAACTGGTATAACTGATTACGCTTTGTTTCATAATCAGATTGACTAGTTGCCGTTAAGTATCCTGTGTACGTTAGTTTCTTTTCGTCGTAATCACTACCAAAGCTTAACTTGCCGTTACGTCCTTTAAACGATAGCGTGTTTGGTGTCAAACTAGGCATACTCTCATCAATGTCAGTTGTAAGAATATTCTTACTACTTAATTTGATGTTCAGACTGCCGTTATTAACTAATAAGTCCATTACATACCTCCATTCATGAATTGTGTCATTGATTGACGTCTTGCATTTTTGCTGTTAACTGTTGTGGTAATCTTATCGCCTACAATTTCGTTATAAACTTCAAATACAGGTGATTGTGCTGCTTGTTCTTTAACGTCATCATCTAACGTTTCCAAACTGCCGTTAATCCTACCTGCAACTGCTGAACTACTTGCAGTTAGTCGTGCGTTCGCTTCGTACTTTTGATTATCAAATTGATCCGCAATTGCACTGGCATATCCAACGACATCACGTTGTACTGTTGCAAAGTTAGCGTTCAATGACTTGCCAAAGCCACCCATGATAGCTTTACCAGCTGGAATAAGCAAGCGACGGTCGTAACTAATCGGTCCTTTGTGCTTCTTAATCCATGAACCGATACCACCAACGAAACTTTTTACTCTACCCCATGCAGCTTGTAGTCCGCCCATGAAACTGTTCATAATTGCTCGACCGGCTGCGCCTAAGTTGATATTGGCTAGTGAATGGAATGCTGATTTAATACCCGATACAACGCTACTTGCTGCCGACTTCATAGCATTCCATGCGCTAGTTGCTGCTGACCGCATAGCATTAACAGCTGATGAAACAACAGACTTCGCAGCATTGATACCACTTGAAATAACTGATTTAATCGCATTCCAAGTAGAACTTGTTACTGACTTAATAGCGTTCCAAACGCTAGTTACAACTGATTTAACGGCATTAACGACACTTGAGACAACTGATTTAATGCCGTTCCAGACCGAACTGGTTAAACTTTTAATACTATTCCACGTTGAGCTAGTAACGCTCTTAATGGCGTTCCATACTGACGAAACAACAGATTTAACTGATTTAACAACTGATGAAATAGCTGATTTAATACCATTCCAAACTGAACTTGTAACTGATTTAATTGTGTTCCAAACTGAACTTGTTATGCTTTTAATGCCATTCCATACCGAAGTGACGATTGGTTTAACCGCATTGACAGCCGTTGTTATTGCTGTTTTAATGGCATTCCATACAGTAGTCGCGACCGAAACAATACTGTTCCAAATCGTCGATAAAAAAGTAGATATGCCAGTCCAAACAGAAGTAATAACACTTGTAACACCAGTCCAAATGGTGCCGAAAAATGTCACAAGCCCAGTCCAAATTGTTGTAGCAACTGTTTTAATAACATTCCATATGCTTGTTAAGAATGTTTGAATGCCATTCCATGCAGTTGTTGCGCCTGTTACAATACCAGTCCACAAAGTTGAAAAGAACGTGGCAAGCCCAGTCCAAATACTTACTGCAAGTGCTTTAGTAGCTTGCCATGCCGTACTTAAAAATGTGGTGAACGTTTGCCAAACCTGCTGTCCCATTTTGGTTTGCGTAAAGAAATAAACTAATGCAGCAACGACACCAGCAATAGCAGCAATAACCAACACGAATGGGTTAATCGACATTACTGCATTGAACGCCACCTGCACAGCTGTTGCAATTTTCATGATTGCATTGTATGCACCAATCACTCCTACTATTGCCCCTATGCCAACGGCTAGGGCTGAAATAACGCCAGTTTTAGCATTCAATTGACCTAACCATGTAACAGCGTTTCCCAATGCTGAAGCAAATGGCACCAATGCGTTTGCAGCACCTTCTAAAGCTGTTCCAATTCCAGCTATAAAGCCCGAAATGTTGGCAGAACCGAAAGCATCTAACACGTTACCAACACCACGAACGATTGCCGTTTTCATGTTGGTAAATCCTGTACCAATACCCGCAGCACTGTCTTTAGCAATCTTAGATAATGACTTCATACCGCCACCACCTTTGGCATCTAAGTTGATTAACCCTTGTTGGAAATCTTCAACGGATATTGAACCGTCAGACAAGCCACTCTTTAAGTCGCCCATGCTAATGCCCATTTGCTTAGATAACCCCTTTAAAGCTGGACCCATTCCATCATTAATCATGGAGTTCCAAGTTTGTGCATCAATCTTTCCATTCGCAAACGCTTGTGACAATTGAACTGTTGCTTCTTGTGCCTGATTAGCTGTCCCACCAAAACCAAGTACAGCATCATTAACACCTGACCAAACTTTTTGTGCCAACTTAACATCACCAGTTGAAGCAGCAAATAGCTGTACGCCACTAACAGCATCATTCAATGGTGTTGGTAGCCCTTGAATAGACTTTTGCAGTCCCTGCATTGCACTATTAACATCAGCTGTTTTAAAGCCCATGTTGTTAAATGTTCTAGTTGAGTTATTTAATGTATCAACACGACTGACAGCGCTTTTAATAATGTCACCACTGGCTACTAAAGCACCAAACTTAGCTGCCATTCCAACGACAGAACTACCCGTTGCTTTACCACCGTTTTGCATATTCCGATAATCTTTCATTACAGACTGTCCGAACTTGCCACCAGCTGATTGAGCAACTGAATAAGCTCTCGGGAAACGGCTAGCAATAAAGCTAGATACTGCACCAGTAGCATTAGATAACTTTGATGTTGTACCTGCTGCACTACCCATTGCAGATTTAGATGAACTAGCAACTCTACTCATCGCGCTAGTATAACCAGATATGTCAGCGCTAATGCGTGCAATAACTGAACCTACATTTGCCATATATTAACTCCTTTCTCCGAATGCATCAGCGAGCTTGCCATATAGTTCAACACGCTTTTCATTAACGGTTTGTTTGTTTTTGGGGTTATTGTCTGCGTAGGCTTCTTCAAGTAGCCGTTCTTCCTTTGCCCTATCGAATACCTTTTTGAATTTAGGTTTCTTAGCATTTGAGAAGTAAGCGATACTATTCGCTAACACTGCTAAACGTTCTCGTTCGTCAATGTAGCCTGCTTGAATGCCTTTCAACACAGAATCTAATTCCCACTTGTATAAAGAAAGCGCCCAATCAATATCATAGATACCAAAACGAGCGCAGGTTTCAATTAAAGATTTTCGTTCAATGACTTCAACATAGCCTTGATGATTGGTAGGTTGTCGGCTACCGTTTCGTCCGTCTTGGCTTTCTCTTCCATCACTGGTAAGTTGTCCTCGATTTTGTTCTTGTAAGACGTGATTGTTTTCATGAAAAAACCGCTTTGCTTCAACTCATCTTTCAACTCTGTTAAAACTTCATCAATCTTTTCACCACCATCTGTGATTTCATCAACCGCTTCAAACAACTTATCTTCATTGGCAGTTTTACCAAAGTTACCAGCCACCTTGATAATGTCCGGAATAACCGTGACATCATTATCAATCAAACGTAAGAATAACATCACTGCACCATTTCCTTGGTTAACGCCATTCTCAACAGAACTAAATTCACTATTTGCCTTAAATAGCGCCTTAAAATTGAACTTTAATTCACTCATCTTGCCATTAATCGTTACTTGCATTGCTAAACTCCTTTATGTATGCGGGCAAAAGCCCTGTTATTCAACGTTAATTTGCGCCGTGTGGGCGTCTGTTGTTATTGATTTGATACTCGGTTTATTTACTCGCTCCAGGTTCACCAGTAGTTTCACCAGGACGCTCAAACTTAGCTACTTCTTCAAGTGTTGCTAGTTGTTCATCAGTCAATGGGAATGTACCATCTACTAACTTACCCGTAATGTTCAAAGTGTAGTTTGCTTCAACCAAATCATCTCCATCAGACATATCTAACTCATCAACTGTTCCATAACCAAATTCAGCCGGGAAGACTTGATGTGTGTCTTCGCTGTCTTGCTCTTCCGTTGCGTAGCGCTTATCAGCAACCACACGCCAAACCTTAACTGACTTACCGTTGTGCTTAGCGTCCTTGATGATATCTACTGATTTGTCACCTGGGGCAACATAAGTTGTCAATTCGATTGAGTCTTCATTTGTTGATGGCATAACAATACGCCCAAACTTTGTTTGCTCGTCAATTGAGTCACCGCCATAATCGGTCTCTCCTTCTGTTTGCCATGCTGGTAAGATTGCCTTACTACCAACTTGCGCATCAATTGATTGAATGAAGTACCAAATACTCTTTGCTAATGTTGGCTTAGCTGTTACTGTTTCAACACCGTTATCTACATATGCCATATTATTTCTCTCCTATAAATATGCGGACACTAAAAAAATCACATGGAATACATCTCTGCCTACCGAATCGTCGGTAATGGTGTTTGATGTTACTCGTGTGATTTGTTGTGTACTGTTATAAATTAGTCTTTTTATTTCATAGATTGCATCTTCTAGCTCTGCTCGATTGTCGATAGCATAGAATAAATCAATCTGTAATTCTGTTGTTGTGACCTTGCCAATTTTCCCTGACTGGCTATCATCTTCAAAATGTGTGCCAATTACGATAAAAGGCTCAGGTACTGTATCGTCTGGTAATCTCGATTTAATTGGAATACCAGTGATTTTTAAGCTGTCTCTAATTGTTGTAATTAGGCTCATCATTGGGCTCATAGCAACCCTTTCTTTATTAAGTTGTCTAGCTTCTTATAAATGAACGGTTGTTCCTGATTAAGCGCAGGTCTCATATAAGGATGTGCTGCCATTTTCCGTGTACCAAATTCGTTGTAAATTGAATATTCAGCTAACGATGTAACGTCAGCACTTAGCTCACCCGTCTTTTCTGCTGTGATATGTTGTTTCAAATAACCAGTATCAACTGGTGCATTTGCTTTAGCACGTTTTTCAACACGTAATGCTGTATTTTGAATGATATTGCTAGCTTCTGATCTAACGTTTGCAGGTTGTTTTTCGATACGCTTTAACAAATCATCTAAACCGTCAAATTTAATTACAACGCCTTTTCCCATATTCACACCGCCTGAACTATGACAACTGTATTCTTACGTGCCTGTAAAACAGCCTGTGGCTTGCGCTTAACGTCATCAATCAAGACATAATCTACTTGTGACAACTTGGTCTTAAAGTGCACAGCAAGCGCATTAGACGTGTATTTGCCGAACACATTCATATTCATTTGCGTTGACACACCAGTAATGCGACATGCTAGCCAATCAGAAGTTGTGGATGTCGTATCACCCCACTCATCATCTTCAGTTGTTGTAACGATTTTAACGCGATCATTGTATCTCATTAGTAAAACCTCGTTATACCATTGCCACCAATCTTTTTGCGGTGCTTATCCAAATAGATAATGTACTCGGCTAGGTCATCAGTGTCCCACGTTGCCGTTACGTCACTTTCAGTTGATGATTTCTTGCCTTCGTCTCCAATACGATTGTAACGGCGCACAACAAGCTCTCTGACTATCCATGACAAATCATCTGGCACACCCTTTAAGATGCCACCGTCTTGGTTCATATAGCTGATTAAGCGTGCTTCTGTTTCTTCCTTAATCAATTTCAACAACTCATCTTGCTTGTTATCATCAATTAGCAACAACAACTTAATTTTCATTAAATCATCCATATGCATCTCCTAATGGGCTTTTCACCCCATTCGAACAGATCTAAGCTGTCGTCTATGCTGGATCGGTAATTGTAACCGTAACCTTTGCAGTCTTACCACCGTCGTGTGTCTTAACTGTAATATCAACTGTTCCAGCTTTAACTGCGGTAATCTTACCGTTGTTATCAACTGTAGCAATCGCCGTATCAGCTGAACTGAACGTATACGCCTTATCAGTTGCATCAGCTGGAGCAACAGTCGCTTTAATAGTAGCTGTGGCACCAGTTTCAAGTGCTAATGTACTTTTATCTAGTGATACACCAGTAGTAGCCTGTGCCGCTGTTTTAAATGACAATGCTGTCTTATCAGGTCTACCTTCAAAAGCTAACGCATATTTATCGTATTGCGTATTGGGTGTTAAACCAGCAATCTGAATTGGAGATGTAACACCAGTTTGTTCAACCTTACCGTCTTTGTATAAATCAAATGTTTGAGCCATGTTACCTCCTTTCTACTTTAAATTGATAGTTGCCGTAGTGGCAGTCGTGTCAATACTGTCAACCTCTGGCACGACTACCCCTTTAAAGACACTGACACGCCGTCTTTTTGTTGTTCCTTGATAAACAAGTCGTGATACAAACGGTTTTGGTATAGGTAGCCATCACCTTGAGTGTGTTGTCCTGGCGCAAATAAGAAGATTGCATTCTCCTTGACAACAGGAATAACAGCTTGCTTAGCAACTAGGATGAAATTGATATCCGCTGCAGCTTTTGCAGGTACATAGCCATCGGCAAAGTCATATGCTGACTTGAAACGTGTGTCATCCCAAACTTCTACTAGTTGCACACCATCAATGGATGTCACACGAGATTCTAATGCAGTTTGTCCCACATTTTGATTAGTAATTGAACGTGTGAATTCCTTTGAACGCTCCAAAAAGTCCATTACTTCTGATGATACGAAACCAATGATATTTTGTGCACCAAACTTACGTACTGGTAGCAACGCAGCCTTTAATTGCGTGTAAACATTATCAACCGTCAATGTTTCAGTAGTTGAGTGTCCCGCTCCTTTTGCCAATGTTGAGAAACGGTATGCATCAATTTCGGGTTGTACATGATCTTGAATAAACACCTTTGAGATGTTACCAACTGCCAAATCTTGGTTAGTTTCATCAACATCTTGTGTATCTACATAGAACTCAATGTCACGGTCTTGCCCCATGGTGTAGACTTTCTTTTCATTCTCTGCTGATCCAGCATTAAATCCCTTATTACGAGTATGTGGCTTCAATCCTGATGTTGATAGTGTCGTCAATGTAAATGAACGTCCACCATTAACCAATTGCACATCAGGCACTCCCAATGCAGCTGTCAATAGCCCTTGATTAATCTTTTGGTCAAACAGACCATTATCTTTTGTAATGTAATTAATTGTCATAACTTATATGTCTCCTTTTTATAGTCCTAAGGCATCTTTCAATGAGTTTCCTTCTGCAGTCTTTCCTGATTTTGGCGTATTGCCTCTCATTTTTTCAGTTACACTTGCTTCCACTGCTTTGTCGAATTGTGATTTCAAAGCAGCTATATTCTCGCTTACCTTTTCAGCATCATCAGACATCACCATATCAACAAAATCAGTTGGCAATGTATTTTCTTCAAGTTGATGTTGGGCTTCATAGCGCATTTCACGTTGGTTAAGCTCTTGCTCACGCTTATCCATTGCTTCTTGCTTAGCTTTATCTTCGGCTTCCTTGCGTTCTGCTGCGGATAACTTTGCTAACTTTTCAGCCTGATTAACAGCATTTTGCTTTTCTTCTTCCCACTTTTGCTTAGCAGTTTCCAAAGCCTTAGCCGTGCGTTTGTCGATTAAAGAGTCCAGTTCACTTTGAGTGAATGTTTGTTCTTTTTGCTCGGTTTCAGTCGTTGCCTGTTCTTGATCTGTGGTTTGTTCTGTTTCTGTGGTTTCTGCCATAATAATCACTCCTTGTTTAGTCCATACACGCTTATTGCCAATTAACGCCCCATGCACGTTTCCCCACACACGACACGACAACAGCCCATATACGCTTTGTTATTTGAATAGTTTATTGACGTGTTCAGGTCAAAATAAAAGCACCGACAACTTAATGTCAGTGCTTAATCTGCTAAATCATCTACCATATCTGGATCTAAATACTTGTTGTACTTCGTTAAGTCATTAGTTGATGGTACGATCGTGCTTCGACAATTAGGGTGCATTGCTGGTGCGTTCGTTCCTGGTTGGAAGTCTTTAAGTTTAAACGTCTCGCCATTCATTTCACGACAAATAGTAGATGTTCGCCTATCCAACACTGCCATAAACTCATATTCTTCAACACCCATTTCTTCATAGCGTTTAGCTGTTGTTGAATTAGCAACATAGGTGCTTTCAGTTCGAACTAAGCGTTCTGTGTTGGCTCTTGTGCTATCAAATATCTTTCGCAATCGTCTAGCCGTAACAACTGGATTATTGCCATTGATTGCTGCCTTAACTAACTCATCTTTCAATTTATTAGCCAACGCATCATTATTACGCCAAATCCTTGATGAGTAGTTAGCACCGCTCCATTCCATATTAAGAATGTTTTCAATTTCACGATTATTTAGCGTTTTAATAGCGTTACCCGCAACTAATGCCCCATATACATAAGCACTCTCACTCTTCAAATAATCAGTGAATGACCCGACTTGTTCGTTGCTAGCTTGCAACATGCGAAACTCAATCTCTAACTTCAACAATTCCAATCGACTAATTTTTGATGACATATATTGCGCATTCAGCCGTCTAAGCAATTCCGGGTTCTTCTTATTCGCTTTGCGATAAGCATTAGCCCGCTTAACATAATCACTCATATCAACGTCTCTGACACGTTTCATAGCTTCTTGATAACTTAACTTGTTGTCTTTAGCATATGTGTCGTAGAAGTCGTATATCTTCTTATCAATATCTTTGGCCGCTTGCTTATATTCACCTAACACAGCGTTAGTTAATTCAGGGTCATCTTTATCCAATTGCGCCATGATTTTTTGTGTGCGTTTAGTCCAATAATCATTGTTCTTCATCCACATCACCATCGTCAGACTTTAAATCAGGATAAGCATCTTGCTGTTCTGCAAATTCATCTGCTGCTTTCGCCTTTTCATCTGCCAAGCGTTGCATTTCAGTCTCTGCATCAATGCCTGTAAACGTCTCCAACAAATTAAACAACGTCTCATCACTAATAATGCCATACAACTCTTTAAGCTGTGAGATACGCTCTTCGTCGTTCTGGGGAACATTTGGTGTGAATTGCACTTGCACATCGTTAATGCGGTTGTACAAGCCTTCTTGCTTGCCAATCGTGGCAACGCTATTCTTAATACTCCAAACATTACCTAATAAACGCAACCTGCGCATGATACCACGCGTTAACAAGCGTTCCTTAGTCTTACGTAGATTATCGTTACCCATTAGCTTATATTTCATGGACTCACCTGATTGTGTACCAGCGAAGTTTTGGTCATTCGTATCTGGTGTGAATGTGAACCGTAAAATGTCATCAACTAAACGCTTCTTATACGCCTCTGCACCAGTCGTATCATATGACTTAGTCAAATAATAAGCGTCAGGGTTAACACCATCAGGGTCGCTATTATTATCCAATACCAACAAGCGTGCCTTTAACATTTTATTCATGACATCGCTTGATGAATTGTCATTTGTAATTGGGTTATCATATTGATCTAACTTAACTTCGCCATTTTCATCCGTGACATATTCAGGTTCTGCAGTTCCAGTGGCTGGGTTACCTTTAATGACCAAATAAGCATCGTTCATATCCTGTTGGAAATTAGCTAACTCCGATTGTGACAAATCATAGGCATCAATGCCGTCTAATACACTCTCGAAGTCGCCTAAGCGTTCTTCGTTGTTTTTGTATTCATTAATCGGCACGCCATTAAACATATGTTCAGCAACATTAACTAACTTCATGCTGTCATATGAATTGTTTTCAGTTTTGAAGTAGCAAACATTGCTAGTCGTGTAAACTTCAACAAAACTATTTGTTTCTGTATCGCTGTACTTAATTTGGTAAAATCTAACACCAAACAATGAGTTTTCAGCAATCGTGTCATCGTAAACAACAAAGGTTTGTTCTGGTGCTAACTTAGTAATACGTTCCTGTGCATCACTATCTGTATAAACCAGTTCATAAGCTCGGCCATAGATGCTTAAATCGGTTTCAATCAAACCATCGTGATAATCAGCACCGTTTTGTTTTGAAAAATCTTCAATCTTTTCTAGCAGTTTATCGTCACTGTTGTACTGAATGGGATTACCCAACATATAACCTTGCATGAACACTGTGATGTATTTTGCCCAATCACTAGCAATACGATTATCAGCTCTATTTTTATCTCTGCCAGTGTCACGCTGTTTGATGTTGTTATCCGCTAAATAGTAGCGTTTAAGCTCTTGCAAACGTGGCAACTGATTGCGCAGAAACGTATTAATAAAATCATGCAAACGTGCTGTAAAACGTTCTCCGCTTAAATCATTAATACTTTCGAATTCATCAGCTGACATCTTAAATACGTCATTTGCGTATTGGTTAAATCTTGTGCTTTGTAAGAAATCAGTCATTTACTCACCTCCCTAATCCTAATTGTTTAAATGCTTCCATTCTGTCTGTCGTGCTCTTGCGTGACATAATCAATGGTTCAACGGCGTATCTCATTGAGTCCATTAAATGGTTATCCCTATCAACAGGTTTACTTATCCATTCGCCTTGCTTATTTTTGTCATAAACATAAGCGTTCAATTCTTTGATCGTATGTTGGCACTTAGGCAATACATGTATCTTAAAGTCTTGTAAATAAGTAACACCAAATAAGATTTCGTATTTATGTGCTCTTGTCATATGAGGAATACCTTTGTTGCGTAACTCCTGTATCATACGGTCACCACCACTGGCATAATCAGCTCTAATCTCAGCACGTTGATAACCATTGTTTAATAGCCACTTCAATATGTCGTTGGTTAGCATATGTTGCTTGTACATTTCGTTGAATATGTAAACATCTTTAGTCTTAGTATTCACCGCCAATTCAATAAATGCTGTTGGGTCAGGACCAAAGCCCCAGTCCATACCACGCACCACATGAGCACCTTTAATTACTTCTTTAATATCAAATTGTTCAACCACTGTATTTTCATAAATAAGTCCTTCAGCAATACCCCAGTCGCCATAAACAGCTACCCTAGAACGTCTTGGGTTACGCTTAGTCATTTCTAACAAGCTATTAACGTAGTCTTGGTCTAAGAATGGGTTATCTTTGTAAGTCGTTGTTAGCGATAACGAATTAGCTACCTTTGTCTTTTCATCAAAGAAACGCTTCTTAAGCCAATGGTGTTCATTCCATGGATTAAAGGTTAATACTGTTTGATAAAAGCCATTTGGGTCATTTATAATTCCACGCATTGACTCATCAACTGTATTAAAAGCCTCTTCAAGTTCCAACTGATAGCTTTCTTCCACCCACAATCTACATAAGTTACCCGTTTCAACCGAAATAGATGTAATTGATAGTGGTTTATCGGCGCCACGAAACAATATCTTTTGCCCTGTCGGCTTATAAGTTATCTCGGGCAACGATCCATTGAATTGGAATAGATTACCAACACCCATACGATTAGCAACTTTTTGCAACAAAGTAAATGTACTTTGCCGATTAGTATTTGCGTATCGCCTCAACACCAACCAATTAACATAAGGTTTCGTAACAATATCATAAATAACCTTAGTCGCTGTTGCCTCGCTTTTACCACTACCACGACTGCCCTTATAAGCTATATAACGCATCTTACTGTTGAACAATGGGGCATATGCACCACTTACCATTTCAGGAAGTTTCCAATCAATTGTTGTCATTAGATATCCTCCTTAAATGGTTCAATATTGATTGTGACTTCGCCACTGCCACCACTTAACAACTCAGATTTCTTTTCAGCAATATCAGCTTCAGCAGTCAGCTTGCGCACCTGTGCATTTTGCATATCATCAGGTGTTAGTTTATTTAACTCTTCAAGCAGTTTCTTTTGCGCAGCCTGTTTATCGTACAAATCAAGGACAACACCATCACGACCTATTGATACCTTTTTGATTAGGCTCGTATCAACCTTTGATTTGTCTTTGAGTTGCACCCATGATTGATGATGCTTAACGGGATTATCGTCAGCATCCAACTTTACATTCCCTTCGTTATCAGTTGCTAAAACATCATAAGCACCAAAGTCCAAATAATCGCCAATATCTGAAAATGATTGCTTCATTAGTTCAGCTAACACATCTTCTTTATTAGCGCCTAGGTCATGTAAACGTGCTTGCCTCATACCCTGAATAAGTGATTGTACCTTAGCATTTCTTAGCATTCTAGAACCATTAACCATTGCTGTGTCATAGTCCACATCATACACATTTATATACGCTTGCGTTGCGTTGAAAAGTCTCACATACTCGATAACAAAAGCTTTTTGCTTATCAGTTAAGTCGCTATCAGCTAGTTCATCAACGACCTGTTCCACTTTATTTTTTGTATGCGTACTTTTTGATTTTGTACGCGTACCTTTTTGGGATGGTGCATCCTTATTTCTAGACCAGCTATAACGTTGTTTCCAACTCTTAACTGTGCTTAAAGCAACATTGTATTTATTGGCAATATCTTTATACTTCATACCGACATTGTAGTCTTCTTCAGCATTTTCCCACTTCTCGGTCATTACATATCACCACCTCGCTTTTTCTTTTGTGCTTTAACAGCTTTCTTTTTCTTATTATCAATGTTGCTGATGATTTCGTTTTCTATTCTGCGGTACCATTCATTTGCCATTTACTTGCCCCTGCCATGAACCATTTCATAATACGCAATTGCTACAAGTGCTCCGGCAAAATAGCCAATCGTATAATCATCAATTGTTTTAAAATGCATAACTATTTCAGCTATTATACTTATCGATATTGTTGAGAAAAACCAAAGACACACCCACATTAATTTTTTTGTATTCATGTGTTATTACTCGCTTTCATCAAATAATTCAAAATGAAATAACTGGTCAGAATATTTAGCAGTAAAGTTGCCCACTAATTTCATAAGTTCTGTTTCATTCAAATTATTTCTTTCCTTTTTTACACCAATTTGAATAGCTTCAATTAACATGTAATAGATAGATAAATCAACACAGCCAATAACTTCATCACCAACGGTTATATCCACTTTCTTATCGCCATTAGCAATTGCTTGTTCTAATTTAGATTGCAACATTTTCGCAAAATCCATATCAATACCTCTTTCAGTGCAAAATAAAAAGACAGCGATTTAGTAATCGTTGCCTTTGCAATTAATAATATTTCGTCTTAATAGAATTAAAAATATTTTCCCCTAGATTTGTTAATCCTAGTTAGTTTTTATTTTATAAATGAATTGTTTTACTCAATACCATAGATATATATATTGTTTCTACTAATGAACTCACAAATAAACTAAACACAATTCCTAATATAAGTGTTGAAAATAGTGTTTGTGTAGTTTTATCAAATAAAGATACAGATACTAATGCAGAAACAGACAATAAAAAATATAATTCTGTAGTAATTAATATTCTATCTAAAAATTTTTTATCCGTTCTTAATACTTTCAATGGCCCTATTGATAATTTAGGTACGAATACCAACATAGCAACCAAAATAGCAGTCGTCATGCTTGAAAAAGATAATAAATTAGACATAACATCTATAAAATTGTTAATATTATGCGGTGTAACTTCAAATTTAATAGTCAACCCAAATGCTACTATACCAAATAATATTGCATATTTATTTCTATTGATTCTGTCTTTCATAACTATCACCTTCGCAAATTGGAAGATTTTTTGTAATGAAGTCTCCCTTAATTGCATATGCTTTGCCTAGGTAATTAAAGTTATCTAAAATTGTTAACCCTTTAAATTTATCATATTCTATAAATCCGGAGTATGATAATTTATTAGCTAATAAATCATACATAACCTCTACACCATTATCAATTCCCTCGACATTTATTGATTTCACTTTATCAAAGGCTTTATCTTCGCCTAAACTTTTAATTTTAGCCATTACTCCAGCTTTATTAAGTTTAGTAGATTTAATTCGAAATTCATATTCATCTCCATTCAATTTATTTGCTAATTTAATATCTCCAAGTTCTGACCGAGAATCATCAATTTCACTTTCTGCGTCTCCTGTTTTAGCCACTTCAAAACTAAGTGACTGTATTAGTGTCAAATTTTCTAAATTATCTATCGACTTTTCATCCGGAATAAACGCAAATTTTATTCCATGAACATCCTCCCCATCTTCTCCAAAAATTCTTGACAAGAACTTTTTTAGTGCCCACATATTAGTACCACCAATTGTTCGACTAATACACACAATTGAATAAAATGGATCAATTAAAAGCTGAGTGTCAAACAATGGGCCAACTTGAGACATATCGATATCCTCTTCGCTCAAGTCTATGATTTCCTCTCGTTCGTCTATGACCTTGCTAAGGTTCCCATATTTCACTTCCTGTGTAGAATCGACATTCGCAATATTTATTGCATAAGAATACCATTCTTCACTATCTCCTCCCAAATTTATAAAACCTTCTAATGGAATTTTTTTTATGGCCGAAATATAATATGTAACATCTTTAATTTCTAACTCATTCACATTATTATACGTTTTATTTTGAAAATTACGATAAATATTGTCTAATTTTGACCGAAGTGAGAATTGACTACTTTCTCTCTTTCCTTGCTGTAATTGATAAAAACTAACCTTCTTAGATTTCGCCTCTTTTTCTGCCATATCCCAGTATTCTCCATAATTATATTTTTTTTAATTATGTAATAAAAAAAGCAAGCTGTAAACTCGCCTAAAATATAATATAGATTTAGTTGTTTTAATTTTAGAAACAACTAGAGAGAACTGTGGGGTTCGAACCCACGACCAACGGCTCTACCAACTGAACTAGGCTCTCACCAACCATAGTAACGCACCTTGTGATGATAACTATCATTTTATCCACAACTAGTATCGAAATGATAACTAGTATTCTGCCTTGCCTTATAGTGTGCGAGACAGTCATTCAATACTTTCCTTTGTGGCATGCAAGCGGTTAGGATTTGCACCTAACAACGAATAAATCACTGGTATGTGCCTATTCAACACTGGTATTTACTGCGTCTACCTATTCCGCCACGCTTGCTGTGAATCATTGGTTAGTCGTTGTTGCAAGCATATTAAGAAAGCGCCAATTTAGCGACTGAGGATTAATTAACCAACTTTCCACACTACATATTATGCGCCTATTATTAGCTCAAAACGGTATTAAGCTGGAACTAATGTGGGTCGAAATCGGGTCATGGTTCTGACACTGCTCCCTAGCCAAATGCCAATCACCTCTTTAAAATCATCTCGCCACGCCCTAACTGTACGTTCATCAACATGTTCTTTTTGTGAAATCTTTATCCACTTTTCATTGTATTTATACTTGGCAACTAGCACACGCTTACGACAATCTAGTGTTGTGCTTAACATCATCTCAATCATTTCCTTTTGATAACGTAAGTCTTTTAAATATTGGTCATTCTCTTCACGTATCATAGCTGACTCAATCGGATTGTTGTAATCATTTTGTTTACGACCACCACCGATATTCTCGTCCGGCACGCTATCAGCGTTGTATTTTAATTCTAGTTTACGCATATTAATGTTCATATCTAATCGCCCTGTAAAATAATCACTCAATACCTTATCCAACTTGTCAGCCATGTCGCACCTCTCTCATGTTTTATCTATTCCATAATTATAACATTTATTTTATGTATTCTAAAATGGAATACATTGGACAAAATAAAAAGCTACTACATTTCTGTAACGGCTAATCATTTTAATATTTACTTTGAATTATTCAATGCATTTTGCGATTATGCAGATACACTTACGATCCATTTTATCCATGATATAACGGTTCCAGCTCTTCGGGTTGCAGTGGATTCGTTAACTGTTGACACTCTATCTAATAACAGCTTAGCGACCCAATCTTTATCAATATCGCTGTGCATAATAAATTCCTGAAATGCTATATTAATGCACTCATCTTGAAGTAGTTGCCTTATAATTAGCATATTTCTAGAATTACTGTTTGGAAGTCTCTTGATTTGTCTACCAATTTCAGTCAACTCATATTTATAGGTGCCCTCAACTTTTTGTAATAATCCTATATACATCAGTGCACTGATATAATAGTTACTTTGTCGACGGTTAAACTCATATAGTTTAGTCACTTCATTTCCAGTAGTCGTACCATCTACCTTGTTAAGCAAATCTAATACTCGGTTAAAATTATCGGCTTGTGGAAACTGAACATTGTTATCATTCGACTTTACGATCGGAATTTCCTTTGCAAGTTGCATGATAACTTCGATAGATATATCCAAGTAATGATCAACAATAAAATTAATTTGCTGCACTTTATTAATGCTTGAATAGTTATTCAAGTCAGTAAATTCAAAAATATGAAATGCATATATACCATCTGAGTGCGTAAAGTATATTGGCATAACCTTCTTATCAGTATTTAAATTGTCAAAGATTCGATATGGGTAATATAGCTGCCTAACCATAAAATTTTCAGGAATATGGTTCTTAGCTTCAATAATTGCAAGCTTGTCGCCAGTTTCATAACCAGCGTCTATCTCTACTTGACTGTTATTCACAGAAAAATTGTACTTACCGTTATTGTCATCTTTTACATTTATTGAGTAAGAAAACGGACCGCTTTTGAGCCTGCCGGTAATAGTCGCCGCAGCTGGGAACATTTGCACATCATTATTCTGTAAAACCGTATCAATCATACCAGTCATTTGTGCAACATTTAACGCTACAGACTCAGATGTAACATCAAATTCATCAAATGTTCTAATATATTCTGGAATATTAACAGATATTGGCTTTACATCATCTTGATATTCCAATGCACTATATGCCTCGAACTTGCCAATAACATAGGTTCCTCTTGTGTCTGGTAGTATAGATAGACTATTTTCCCTAAATATTTCAGGACGTGCTTTGTCCGAATCAAATTTAGTCATCAACCTGGGTTCTCTATACTTTTTTATATCTGTAGCTTCAATTTTAACTATCTTGTCTTTTTTCAAGTTATCTAAAATTCTATATTCATCAAATATTTTTTCCCAAGCGTCCTCTGTTAAATTCTTTTTCTTAGCCATATTTATATCCCTTAACCAAGTAGATTAGATCTTATAATTCATAATCAAGACCTCATCTACTGCCCCTCGACCACTAGCTTTACTGTTAATGGCTCTTTTTGCTTTTACAATTCTAGTTGTTTCACTGTACTCTTTGTATAGCTCGTGAATGTAAGAAGTCGATGAATTAGACATCATGACATACGCGCCCTTTGCGTCTAATTCTTTAAATACATCTCGCAAACGTTCTTGTTCTTCATCTCCGAATCCGTTTAGTGTATAACCAACAAAGCTTTTCTTATCGTTAGTTACATCAGCATAAGGCGGATCCAAATATACAAAGTCGTTTTTCTTAACGTCTTTCAATGATTCACCATAATCACCATTTAAAATCGTGATGTCACTTTTTTGTAAGTACTTTGAGACAGCTCTAATTACGGCTTCATTTACAATTGCTGGATTTTTATATTTACCATATGGAACATTAACTTGACCATGACTATTAACTCTAAATAAGCCATTGAACCCAGTTTTGTTTAGGTAAATAAATCTTGCTGCACGTTCCACTTCACTTTTAGTCTCTAGAGTACCGTCCCGGTCCCAAGCTCGAACTTGATAATAATAGTCACTAGAATTATTTTCACTATGTGTCTCTAATAATTTTAAGAGTTCTTCACTTGAGTCTTTAACTACTTGATAAGCGTTCGTTAACTCTGAATTAAAATCATTTATCACTACTTTTTTCAATTGTTTGTCTAAGAAAACAGCTCCACCACCAACAAATGGCTCATAATATTTCTTAAAATTCTTTGGTGTGTTCTCGTTAATTTGTGGCAGTAGCTGTCGTTTACCGCCCGCCCATTTTACAAATGGCTTCACCAGTGGGTTTTTATTCATTTTATCCACCTATTCTAAAACAGTTATTTACTACATAATACAATTTACAGGTTAACTAATCAATTAAGTTTAACTAAATTTATATTTTACCATTACTCCAGATCACTCAATGATTTAACTTTCATGATCTAATATGCCTTACCTTGATAAGCGCTTAACAACTCGTATAAATCGTTTCCACTTGCGACCACTTCAGCTGTCATTTTCATACGGGCTTTCAGTCTTTTCACCCTCGGCTGTTTGTTCTAATTTGCGTGAACTACCTTTTGTAACTCGATATAATCGGGATCATCATTGGGTATAGTTGCATCATCAAATCTAATTGTGTAACCACGCCCATACTGGTCCTTTGTGAACTCGCCAATATGATATCGATGTTCCAATTTATGAACCAAATTCATCATTTTGGTTCTATCTATCTTTAAATTATCGACTTTACTCTCACGTAGTTCATACATACCGTTTGCGGTTTCAAGGCGCTTTTGGTAATTTTCACCATCAACAATGTGAACACCAATATGCAGTTCATTAGCTATTTCTTTTTTTGATAGCCCTCTATTCCAAAGTTCAACAAACTTTTTATAACGTGCTTCATAAGCAGTCGGACTTATGTTAACTCTCGAACTCTTCATTTTTATTACTCCAATCTATTTCAACTCGGGGGTTGTCTTTATCAATACCCCTGAAATCGTCATGTAGGCTCGCTACGTACGTCAAATTATCGTTAGGTAAAAACACCTTGCCACGTACAGAAGCCTCTTGAAACCCGTCTAAAATGAATTTATGCGTGAATGTCCAGTTGTCTAAGTCAGTTCTGCGATTGGGGAAATACCAATCAAGTTGAAATTTGGTATTTTTATCAATCGGACCTAATCCGTCAACCATCGCTTGGTCGACAATTGCCACAATCTTTGATTGAATACGCTTCTTATATCCTGCTGCAATGTGTCGTCCCATGCCGTTTTTAACGCCGTGTACATTAATCCATTCATTCAACGTTACTTTTACTAGCTTCCCATGCTTAGGAATCATGAATGCTGTTAAGGGGATGATTAACTTAGCCATTAATTTGCCCTCACTATCGTGATGTCATCAATCGAAATCGGATAAACACTAGCTAAATACTTTTTCATATAGCCAACGCGCTCCCAGGGCATGGCGCCCCAATACCTATCTTCGCCAAATACATGAGCATGCAGCTCGTATAACGTTTCTTCGTCCATTGCTACACCTCCCTGACGTCTCTTAATTTATTCATAGCAATGACATGCTGTGGGTTCTTAGGAATTAACCTAGAAAGTGTTGCATTGTCGTATTTATTAGCTAATGCAACTGCATTATCATTTGAAGTCATAATCGTTGCTTTGCCTTTGCGGGCATCAGCCAATCTAAATAACATGCCTGCTACTTTTTCTTTGGCTTCCTTTTGCGTTTCTTTCCCAAAATCATCAAGAACCAGCACATCAACTTCACGCATGTATTTCTCAATCACTGCTAACTTCTGCTGCAGCTTTTCATCATGAAATGATTGATAGGTCATATCTCGCCATTCGACAAGCGAAACAAACATCTTTGAACGTTCTTCTGATAGCCCGCTGATAATTGCTAACGCTAAGGACGTTTTCCCCGTCCCTGCTTTGCCATAAAGCATGACGTTGAATAATTGTCCATCCAACTCTTTCATGACCTTATACGCTTGATTAGCCACGTTTCTGGCTGTCTGCTCATTTTCGCCTTGCATAGCAGGCTCCCAATCTTGAAATGTGAATGATCGTTCTGCTTCATCACCCCAAAGACTAGCTTTGAAATACTTAGCACGCTCTTGCGCTTGCCAACTTTTAATAATTGCATCGTGTTCCAATCGTTTTTTCTCTGCAATTTCTGCTTGGGTAGGCATAGCTTTTAAAGTACCTTTTGATAGCGCAAATTCATGTAATTTTTCCATAGCTTCTGATAAATTACCCATATCACACTAGTTACCTTTCCAATGCTCTTCCATTTCCCTTGCCCATTCAGCACTTTCTTCATTTTTGGGTACTTGGTTAGCATTTCTACGTTCTTGAAAATCACGTTTACTTGCATCCCATTTAGCAACTGTCGTGATACCTTCTTTTAATTTGTTTTCTAAGATTGCACGAACATAGTTGTAATTACGTTTGCCATTGTTAGATGCTTCTTCCAATGACCTGACAACAACACCAACTTCCATATGGTCATCTTCTACATAAGCTAATAAGTTTTCAGACTGGAAAGGTGTTAGAACTAATGAGAAACCATTCTTTTCAATTGCATCAGACAACTGTTGTCGAACGGTGGCGGTTGGGTGGGATTGTTTCTTCTCTATCTCTCCCTCTGTCTCTATCTCTTTATCTATATCTAACTCTTTCTCTATCTCTACGTGACCCTGTCGTGACTTAGGTGTGACATTGTCACGTTCAATCAGCGTTTGACGTTCTCGTTCTCTTTGTCTGCGTTTACGCTCGGTAGATGAACTTTCAGAACCAACCATACTTTTCATTGAAACTAGCTCTACCTCATCACTACCGCTATCAACTAAAAGTCCCTTGTTGTGCAGGTAATTTACAGTCACTTGAACGTTTTCAATATCTTCATCAATATCCAATGCAATTTCTTCAATAAAGTTATTTGCAACGCCTTCGAAATATAACTTGCCATCGCTTTGCAAGCTTTTTAGCAACATCTTCAAATAAATAACTGTATAAGTGTCGCCACCAGCAATTCTGCGCAATGCTTTAATTTCCTTACGATTAAAAAATTCTTCAGGTAGTTTCAACCAAAAATAACGTTTATTTGTCATACTGACCCCCTAAAACGGTAACTGACTTTCAAAGTTTTCAGGCGTTCCAAACATTTGTTCAGGACTATATGCACCTTGCTGTGGTTGCTGCTTGAAGTTGCCTTGTTGCTGTGGCTGTTGATTGAAACCACCTTGTTGTGATTGAGGCTGTTGTTGTGGTTGTTGTCGTTGCTGTCGTTGCTGATTAAAACCACCTTGTTGTTGATTGAAGTTGCCCTGACCTTGCTTGCGTTGCTCGGTTTGTTCCTTGCTCTCTAGCAAGCTAAAGTTTCGAACATTCACTTCTGTGACATAGACTTTTTGACCTTGGTTGTTATCATAGCTGCGTGTTTGGATACTGCCTTCAAGCCCAATCATTGAACCTTTAGCAGTCATATTAGCCATGTTCTCGGCTGACTTACCCCAAATTACAAAGTTGATAAAATCACTCTCGTGTTCACCGTTTGCGTTGCTATATTGTCGTTGCACAGCTACCGATGAACTAGCCACCGCTTTACCTGAATTTGTATACTTAACTTCCATGTCCTTAGTTAGTCTGCCAGTTAGTACGACGTTGTTTATCATCGATTTCCTCCATTCGCTTGTATGTCATAATTCCTAATCTGTTTAACGTTTGAGCATCTAACTTAATGCCCTTTACGTGATATTTATTTTTAAATGTTGGCCAGCCTAATTGATGTGCCTCTTGATGATGTTCACGACATAAAGCAATTAAATGTTTTTGCCTGTGATCAACGAGATTTCTATCATTTCCCATGCCAACAGTGTCAAGATGATGAACATCTGCATGCTTGCCACAAATCACACATGACCGATATTTCAATGACTGGTACATATAAGCATCTAAGTCATCTTGATAAGTCAGTCCACTGTGTGTCATTGGCACATGATTTTTAAGCGCATATTCCAGTAGAAACGTGATGAATTGCCTGGCTGTCGTCATATCAGTATTTGCAAAACTAAAATGTGATGTGCCCGTTTCAGCTGTAAATAAATACTTCATCCACTCTTTTTGCTCCTCGGGTAGATAGCCTGACCACGATGCAATTTCGCCGATAATGGCATATGCCTTTTTTCGTTGCAAAACACTCAAATGTCGTTCATCTTGCACGTTCACAACAACTTGCGGTTGCTCCTCGGTAGTAAATAGGGACAAACTAGCTAACTCTTCTTGGCTTTCTAGTGAGACCACTATTTGATTACCTTTGACCGCTATTATACGTCCCCATAAATCCATTACTTAATCCCTGCACGCAGCCAATTAATAATTGCTTCCTTTTGTTGATCATTTAGATTGTTAAACGTGTAGAAACTATTAATGTTTGTATTAAATTGTTGGCTAATTGCTTGATACATTGCTTCTTCAGTGAAGCCATTCTTGTCTCTGAACGCTTTTGATACGCCACCAAACATTGAATTCAATTGATTTTTCGGTTGGCTTTGTGTTTTTTGTTGTGCTTTTGGTTGACCTTTAGGCGCTGCATTACCATCATCATCAACATCACTGGCAATGCCAAACACCATTGATAACGAATAACGTCTAGCGTATGTCTCTGCTGAACCTTCTGCTTGTGCGCTGTTAGTACCACGATTGCCTAAATCTCCTGCAATAGGAGCGCCCTGTATTTCTAAGCGTTCACCATAGCCGTCAATTACTGTCCACATAACCCGTTCTCTTGGTTCGTTGTGCCAAAATATCTTAGCTCCCACTTTTCTTTTAGCTGCATTGATTGATGCAATAACTGCATCAAGCGTGACATATGATGATTTAAACATTGGATTACTTGCATCTTTTTTTGGTTGCTCAATAGCATCTTGTAGCGCTGACAAAGCTTCAAACAGCCCACTATATGTTGTATTTTCTTCAGTCATTTTGACACCTCATTATTATTCCCAAGTGGCGTAAGGCTTTGTGCCATGCACAATGTGTGGTTCAACATCACCGTTAATCACATCACCAAACTTTTCTTTCAGCTTGGCAGGACTTTTAACTAGTACGGCATCATAACCATATTTATAAATCATTTGTGCTTTAAAATCGTTGTTATCTGCATCAAATTCATCAGATTTACGATTTTTATGAACGTACCGACTAAATGTATGACCCGCTTCTAAGCGCTTGTCTATCTCTTTCTTAGCTACCTTCTTTGCTTTATCAGCAATCTTGAAAAGGTAATTAACTTCTTCAAGCGTACGATCGTCCATATTCTCAAAATCTTTAACGGTTAATTGTGTAACTGGCACCATTTCGCCATCTGTTGTAACAATTGTTGCAACGTGTGTATCGATTGCTTGTAATTCATCCATGCCTATATTCCTCCGTATCTACTTTTGCATAGTTGCTCACTAAGAAGTCGGCTGCTTTGACGATAGGAACATTAACTCCCTCAACGTCAACTACTTCATCACCTAAATAAATCTCATCGCCCTCGAAGTCATATCCCCAAGGCTCATCATCATTTGGTGGGTCAATTAAATCTTCTGGCATGTGTTGCTCCTTTCGTGCTAGAATAAAAGGGTAATTTCAGTTGATAATTCAATTACCAGAAGTCTAAATACTCCAATATTTAGACTTTTTTTATTGTTCTTCTTTCTCAGGTCAACTGCCTGCAACGACTGGCGTGTATATGAAATCGTGCAAATTTTTTATTCACACCAGCCTTTGACGACAGTTGACCCGATTTAATTTAGAAGCGCTTTTCTGCTGCTTCTTTGCCGTCAATCAAGCGAATGATTAACCAAGCCAACATCAAGAATGCCAAGCTGATTATTCGGCTACTGATACGCAACCAGTACTTGATTGCTTCCCAATACTCAATTACCAACCAAAGTGCCCCACTCACTGCTAACACTGGCAGTACAATGTATTTGATGATTAGCCACATTGCTTGAAACACTAAGCTCATATCACTGAAATTCATATCTATCTCCTTTCTATATTTCTCTGTTGCCCCACTTGCGCAGTAATTTTTGAGAAAACCTACCATCTCTCACTTCAACGCCCGCCATTACAAACGTAGTTTCTTCCCTGATTTCTTGAAATTTTTCTTCTCCATAGCCCAGTAATGCAGCTGCTGTTGGTCCATCTAACCAAATGCGTTGCTCAATGGGAATCTCTGGCTTTGGTCTCGACATAGCTAATCTCCTGTATCACTCAAATAATCTAAGTAGCTATTCATGAACTCTTTTGCCTGTTCATGCTTGGCTTCCTTATCGGTTTCTTCAAGGACATCAAATAGTTGGTCGACTAATCCATATGGATCATTAACCTTATTACGCTCTGTTGAATTTGGTGTTTCGCCCATATCTTTAGCTAAATCTTCCATAGCAAGCGTTAATTGAGCGAATGTATCAGATACGTGCACGCTTAGATTTACATCTTCTGTTGTGTCATCTTTCAGACTGTTGATATCAGCTGAATGCATGGCAACCAGCAATTCGCTTGATAATTGAATGATGTCGTATTTATCAGGTACGAGCGTTGTTGCTGGTACATAGCGTTTAGTTTGTAATGCTGGATGTGATTTGTATTTAGTCATAATTAATTCTCTCTTTCAATTGTTGGTAAAATGTCATCTACTTTTAGCAAGTTGTAAATGAATACACGTCCTTTTTGTGTCCATTTAGTATTCATTTTTACATCGCTACTACCATCTCTCTTAGTGATGTCAACCGTTGTGCTGAACGTATATCCCTTGTCTTGATACTTTGAATAAAGTACCCATTGACCGCCAATTTTGTATTGCACAGCTAAGCTGTGTAACTTGTTGTTCATCTGCTTAGCTGACCAACCATAATCTTTTGCAATTTGTGTAATAGTTACTAATGACTTTGATTGCATGATTTTGTCATAATAATCAGCCTTAGGTCGTGACTCTGAAACCTGCTGTGTGAGCAACACATTCTTTTCTCGCTCATTTTTTAATTCAGTCGCCACCTTGATTAATGTATCGGGATTTAATAAAATTTCTTCAATCTTGTCGTTAGTTAGATACGCTCCGTGTTTGCGAATGCTTGGCAAGACTTCATGGTTTACCCAGCGCATAAATTGCTTAGCTTCTTTTTTACGGCTGCCACCAATAAACCGATATAGACCTGCTTCACTAATGACATTCGTTTCACCCTGACGCCCTAGATTGAATCTACCCCGTTCGTCATCGTCCAATCTCTTCAAGGCATCTGAAACATTTTTTATTTCTAATGCTTTTGCTACATCTACTGCTACGAACCAAACTTCATCATCAATTTCTACCGTTCGAACATTCATTTGTTCAAAGTTAAATACCTGCACTTCATTACTCATGGTTACACCTACTTTCTTTGTTGTTATAATTGTTTTACTAGCTCATTTGCTTAGTTCCTGATGAAAGGAGACATACAATGAATAAGGAGTTCCTTTACCACCGTCGTCTAAACAAAGACACTCAATTTAAATATGAAACTCCATCTTCCGAAGGTAGAAAAATTGAAACGATTGGCAGCCCTAATGCTTCTCGGTTTACTTTTGCCAACGGTGATGAATTGTTTCAAATAGTCTCAAAAGATTACGTTGATTTATTCAGCACTTTTGAGTTGAAAATTGAGACTTACTAACCTCTTAGGCATTCTTGATATCTTCAAGGATGCCTTTTTCTTTTCTAAACGCTTTATTTCCGTAAAATAACAAGTCTCCATTGTTCATGTTGCCAACTACATATTTTGGTTTAAAACCATACCAGTTAGTTGTTTTTGTTTCTTCCATGTTTAAGCCTCCTTATAGTTCTAACCAGTTTTCGCCATCATATTTTGTATAAGTAAATAACTTGTTTAGGCATACATATGCTTGTCGATTATTTGCTTGTCCGTTCATCAATTGATAAACGTAAGACTGTGTCCTACCAATGTGATTAGCAAGTTCTTCAACGTTTATTTGCTTATACTCGATGAAGTCTTTAAATCCTTTACGTGCATCAAATAATGTTTTGTTTGCTTCCTTAATGCTCATAGGTTTAACCTCCCGTTTAATTTTCAAGTAAAATTCATTGACTTTTTTATAACTAAAGTTTAAACTTTAAGCATAGTTAAAAACCGCAATAAATCACTACATTTATCATGTCTACCTCGCCAAAAGTACATTTGATAATTGCTTGTTTTTTTGTTGCTTATTACTTGAATGACTTAAGTTTATAACTATAGTTTAATTACGTCAAGCGTTTTTACAACAAAAGTTTAAATTTATTTCGTTTAATTTGGAGAATTTACAATGACAACATTTGAACGAATTAAACAAACCGCAAAAGAACGTGGCTTAACTCTCAACCAATTGAATGATGCAGCGAAACTAAAAAATAATATTATCTACTCTTGGAAAAATAAAATGCCATCAGCTGAAAATCTTTCAAAAGTTGCTGACGTTCTAGGTGTATCGGTAGACTACCTATTAGGTAATACTGACGATATGCATGCAAATAAAAAGAATCCTGAAAAAATGGATTCCATCGAACTTTCTGAAGCATTACGTAAAGAAGGTGCTTCGCTTCAATTCGAGGGAAAAGAGATTTCAGATGAATATAAAAAAATACTTTTAGGTATTTTACAGAACTTAAAATAAGGAACACATATGAATGATTTCTATTTTGAAAAATTAAAAGAACGTCAACTTAAAGAGCTTGAAGATATTATTGATAATAAAATAACCAACGCTGGAATTGAAGTGGTATATGTGCATGCTCCAACTGATGATCCTGACTTAATTATTCCGTCTAGAAATTTAATGGTGATTAACCTAGATTCAAATGTTAGCCAACCAATTGTCTATAGAAAAGGGCATGAATTTATACATTTTTTAACGGTAGATATTGATAGCATTAAGTCTTATTCATATTCTCTTTATTGTAAGAAGTACGAGGAACGAACAGCAAACCAAGGAGCAATTAACTTATTTGCTAAAATAATGTATGCAGATTTACCAAATGAAGCCCGTGACTGGACAAAAATGATGGATCTATTTAATTTACCAAGCTGGTATGATCAAATGGTAATTGATGCTGTTTATGACGATCCAAAACAATTATTAATGAACTATGAAAATGAATATTAACACATACGTGCAACGACTGATTCACGTTAAAAGCTGTTTAAGGAGTGAGCAAAATGGCTCGGGAAAAGAAACAAAAGAAACCATTTTTCAAAAGAATTTGGGTATGGGTAGTTATTGTATTGGTTGCGCTAATTGCAATTGGTTCAATTAATGGTAGTGACGAAACTACTACTAGTAATGACAGCTCTAATGATGCTTCAAAAGCTGCTAACAGTTCTAGCAGCGCAGAAGAAGCTGATACTAAAGGAGCAAGTAAAAATCAATTAAGCGCCCTACTAAAGGCTAAGACATACTCATCAATGATGCACATGTCAAAGCAAGCAATATTTGCTCAATTAACTGCATCTACTGGCGATAAGTTTTCACAAGAAGATGCACAATACGCAGTAGATCATTTGAAAGCTGATTATAATAAAAACGCTTTGAAAAAGGCTGAAGATTACTCAAAGCAACAAAACATGTCAAAAGAAGGCATTCGCCGACAGTTAACAGCAAGCACAGGAGAGAAATTTACAGAAGAAGAAGCTCAATATGCTGTTGATAATCTCAAAGCTGATTACAACAAGAATGCTTTGAATAAAGCTAAAGATTATCGTAATCAACAAAATTTAAGTCCTGAACAAATTAGAGAACAATTAACCTCTCAAACTGGAGAATTATTTACGCCTGAAGAGGCTGATTATGCAATTCAACATTTAGGAGACTAAACAAAAAAACACGTACACCCCTATCGCCAAACAGTAGTGTACGTGCTCCATATATTAACAAGCGTTTTGTGCGCTTAAATTACATATCTAAGTATACCAGACCTGGATATGTCTTTAAACTATCTATATTTTTTACATGAAAGGTTAGGTTTAAACTAATTATGGCTGATATCGAAAAACGTGGCTCTAAGTACTTAGCCCGTGTATCATATAAAGAAAAAGGTAAATATAGAAGAAAAAGCAAAGGTGGTTTTACAACCAAAAGTGCCGCTAAAGCATGGATAAGACAACAAGAATCCGATAAAACCACTAGTCAATTCACAGTTGATAGTAAGCAGACCTTCCCCGATTATTTCCAATCATGGTGTGAATTATATAGATCGGACGTGAGTGATGCACAAAAGCGTTGGCATAAATTTGCTTACAACGTTTATTCAAAACGATTGAACAATGTTTCGTTAGCTAAATTAACGCGTCCGATATTGCAACGCTTCTTAAATGGCTTAGCAAAAGATTACGCTTTTAGTACTGTCAAAAAACTTAAGACATATCTAGTGCAGTCTATCAAAGGCGCTTTATATGATGGTTTGATTTCCACTGACCCGACAATTGGTTTAACTTATACGGGAAAAGATGGAAAAAATAAAGACTTAAAATTTTTAGAAGAACCACAAATGAAAGCGTTGATTGAATTTTTAACTAGCATTCCAATATTTGAACGCAGTGTTAGCGACATGATGATCATAATGGCGTTAAATACTGGCGCAAGATATGAAGAAGTCGCCGCCTTAACTTGGAGCGATTTAACTAGTAATTCTATTTCTATCAACAAAGCATGGGATCAAGTATCACACAAAATTAAAGAAACAAAAAATAAATCATCTAATCGTGTGGTAAGTGTTCCTAACAATTTAATTATTGATTTAAAAGCATGGTCTCCTGTTCATAACAATAATGACTTCATATTTTGTAATGAAGAAACTGGTTTGCCACAAACAAGTAATGCTGCTAATAAAAAATTGCAGAAAGTGTTAATTGAAATTAAATCACCTAAAAGGATTACCTTTCATGGTCTTAGACATACTCACGCAAGTTGGTTACTTTCAAATAATGTTGATGTTAAATACGTCTCTGAAAGACTAGGTCATTCAACAATTACCATGACATTAGATATATATACTCATCTATTACAAAAGACCAGAACCCATGAAGAGCAAAAATCAATTTCATTGTTATCACAACTATAATTTTAGTGGCAAATCTAGTGGCAAATTTTTTGGAAAACCACGGGAAGCCACGGGAAAATATAGTAATTGAGATATTTATTTATTAACGCAAAACGTTGATATAACAGCATTTTAAGTATGCATACAGTATTTATAACTAGCAATCCTAATTCCCCCCAGGTCCATTTTATAGATGCTATAAACGTTGATATAAAGGTATTCACATTGTACCTAGTGCCGAATTGGTGTCCAATTTATTTGACTGACTAAATCATTAAAGATTTAGTCAGTTTTTTTAATTTTATTTTATTAGCAGCAACCCATTAAATTAAAAACATCACTAAACTACAAAAGAACGATCAACACCACCTTTATATCATACTCTAAATTAGTCAATTATTTTGTATAGCCTAATTATAGGGGATAAATTACCATTTTTAATCCTTTAATTGTTGTATTTAAAAAGCATCGACCTATTAATATCGATGCTTGATAATCGTTTCATAATTTCATGAATTATTTAGTCAACAGCTTATTTAACCAGCGTACTAGCGCCTGTTGCATAATCAATTTTTACACCCTGCTGAACATTTGGCACAAAGACATTAAACTCTAGCTGTCCATCACTTGACTTAGCTTCCATATGATTACCAGACGGTACTAAGTCATTATTATGATAAATTGGTGTTACGCGATAACGAACCCTTTTATTACCATCTAGTGCCCGACGAACCTGCGTTTCATAGTAATTTTGACCAGTATTTTCTGCGTTACCATTCGATGCTTGATTAGCCCAGGCAGTTTGTGTTGCTATATTTTGTGGATTTGCCTCAGATGGATCAAATGATTTAATATTACCGGCCAAAGCATATCCAATTAAATGTCCCCGGTTATACAAAGTATTATATGTCCCTCCGATTGTTGCTTGATGCCAACCAACCGGATTAATCGTTTTTGAATTCCCTGTTTCATCTCGTGAACGATATTGTCGACTACTTTTGTTTAAATAGGCATTAGCTACTCTTGGTCTTCCTAGACCATCTTGGGATGATAATTGCACATATGGTGCTACATTAACGTTTGCATTTAAATCTGTTTTATCATCGTTAACGATATATGAACCGGTATTATTAAAGGTTACTTTATTCGCTTTTAATTGCGCAACAACATCATTTGTTAGAACCGTCTTGCTTAACGATTCACTTGGATATTTATCAAAAACAGTACCATAATTGATGCCATCTTTAAGATTAACTGTTGGTTGACTAATCTTATTACTTGATACACTACTTTTAGTGTCGGCAGGCTGTAGCTTGTTATCAATATCAGAAATAACACCTGTCTGTTGTAAAATAGCGACGCCAATAACTACCACAACAGTGCTAATGGATACTGTCTTTGTCCGTTGTTTTTTCTTGTGAACCATATGAATCTCCTTTTTATAACCTGAATAAGTATATCACGTCATAAAAAGTTATTACGTTTTTCATATTTTTAATTCACTTAATTCTGAACAGGCTGATTGTTATACGTTAAAATCGTCAACCCATCAGCACTCAGTTCCATACGTGCAATCGAGCCATTTAATGGACGCTCATGAACTTGAATTTTACCTTCTCCAAAGCGATCAGCTAAAGAAATCAAAGTATTACCATGACTAATTAACAAAACACTATCACCATCATCCAATATTGGATTATTTAAAATACGTTGAAATCCCTGATTTACGCGTTGCCAATATTCTTCACTATTCTCCGCATCATGCCACGGATCAGCCGCCTTTAATAAATCTTTGGTTTTATCCACACCATATGCATCAACAATTTCTTTATACGTTTTCAGACCAACTGAAGCGCCTGCGCTTGTCCAAGCAACATCCATATTAGAGCCCTCAAAACTACCATAAAATTCTTCACGAAAGTTTGAGGCTGTAATTAATTGTAAGTGCTGTTTATTTTTATTTCCATCAATAATTATTTTTGCCGTATCCATCGCTCTAGTTGTATCCGAGCTATACGCTGCTTTTAAATCTACATTAGATAAAGTTTGTGCAGCGATTTGAGCATCTTTAATACCCTCTGCCATTAATGGCGAATTACCCCATCCTTGTAATTTATTATAACGATTAAAGTATGTCTTGCCATGACGAACAACATATAAGTGCAACGTCTTCATAATGTTTCCCCCTATACTTTACAATAATTACTTGCGTTTACGCTCCATAATTCCTTTACGTCTTAATATTTGGTTAGCTTGTAAATGATCTCTGAAAATTGTAATGGCTTGTTTAGCTTTGCCACCAACAAATTCAAAAGTTTTACCATCCGTTGTTTTTACAAAAAAGCCACGATAATAGAAATTTAAAATAATTTCCATGCTGACAGATTCTACATTACGCCATGGAATTTGAATGTATCCACCACCAGTGTTAGCGCGAAACTCAATGCCACGATCGCCATAAAATATTCGACCTTGTTGAATATTAACTGGTGACATCATCGCATTAGCATTACCTGTTAACAAAATATTTGAATTTAATCCTTGCACCATTTCATTTCTCCCATTGAATAAAAAAAGATGGGACAGTTTATCATCCACTGTCTCATCTTTTATTTTAACAAATTTATTTAAAATTAGTTTATGCCATGATACCAAAGGCATATGCCAAAATACCAACAAAGAACAAACCAAAGATAATCGTAATAGCAGATACACGCTTACGTAGCAACCACAATACAATGAACATCAACAATAATGGTGCCAAGCCTGGCAATAATTGATCTAATGTATCTTGCAAAGTTGTTACTTTATAAGCTGTCAACGATTGACCACCCTGGATTTGACCAACAACATCGGCAATCTTTGAGGCTGAAACATCACCACCATTAATTGCTTTTGCCAAACCTGGAATGTCTGCTGCAGCACCATCTTGTACCTTAACCTTTGACATTACCATTGGGAAGTTCATCGTTGTCCAACGAGGAACTAGCACTCCCATGATAAACATACCTAGAATTGAGGCACCAGTGGTAATTTTTTGCATGGCACCACCAGCCAAGTCTTGCGTAATATTCGTCCCTTCACGGTATCCCAATTGTTGTGAATACCATAGGAACAACATACGAATAAGATTCCAAACAACGAAGAAAATGATTGGACCCATAACTGAGCCACTTTGAGCCATACCAGCAGCAAACGCTCCTAGAACAGGGCGCATAGTTCCCCAAAAAATTGGATCACCAACACCAGCCAAAGGTCCCATCATTCCGACCTTCACACCGTTGATTGCTTCATCGTTAATTTCTGCACCATTAGCACGTTGTTCTTCCATTGCTAATTGAACACCCAAAATTGGTGATGCAACATAAGGGTGTGTATTAAAGAATTCCAAGTGACGCTTTAAAGCGCTAGCTCGATCTTCTTTTGTTTTATACAAACGGCGGATACCGGGAATCATTGAAAATGCCCATCCAACGTTTTGCATACGTTCATAATTCCATGCAGCTTGCAAGAAAGTTGAACGCCACCAAGTATTAACAAGATCACCTTTAGTCAAGTGAACTTCATTCTTTGTTTCTTCACTCATGATGTACTTTCCTCCAAGCTTAGTAATTATTTAAAATCGTATCAATTGGGTCGCCGTTACCTGAGCCACCTTTTCCAGAACCGCTATTTCCTGAACCACCGTTAAAACGTGGTGATAGTTGTAGGTAAATCAAAGCCAATACAAGACCAATCATACCCATAGCAATCAAGTTTAGTTCTGAAACTGCTGATAATGCAAATCCCAAGAAGAAGAATGGCCATAGTTCTGCAGTAGCCATCATGTTAATAACCATTGCATATCCAACGACAACAATAAATCCACCGGCTACCGCCAATCCCTTAGTAATTACATCAGGAATTGCATTCAATGCATCATTAACAGGACCAGCACCAACGGCCATGACGATAATAACAGGAATTGCAATACGCAATCCTTGTAGACTCAAAGCTGTCCAGTGAACTGTTTCAACACCACGCAAACTTCCCTTTTCAGCTTGCTTGTCAGCAATGTGAGCCAAAGCAACAGTCAATGTACGAACACCAATTGTCAAAACTTGACCAGCTACAGCCAAAGGAATAGCAATTGCCATACCAGTGTCAACACTAACCTGTGCTGGACCAGTAACTAAGTAGGCTGAAACAGCTGATGCTAAGGCAGCATCGGGTGCGACAGCAGCTCCAATGTTCATCCAACCTAGCGCCAACATTTGTAATGTTCCACCAAGAATAATTCCTTCAGTCAAATGACCATTAGCTAGCCCAATTAATGTGGCGGCTACTAATGGTTGGTGAAACTGAAATTGATCTAAAATCCCATCCATTCCTGCTAGGAATGCAAATAGAACTACGAAAAACGCTGAAATCATGCGTTATCCTCCCGAATAATTTTCTATAAAAAGTAATTATAACTTTTTCAATAAATCAAAGACGTCCTTGCCTTGATCAGCAGGAACTTTACGAACATCAAACGTAATACCATTATCACGTAGGTACTCTAAAGTTTTAATATCTTCTTCATCAACGGCAACTGCATTGGTTAGCATCCGCTTACCTTCAGAATGAGACATTGAACCAATATTCACTTTGTCTAATTTAACGCCACTTTCAACTGCTTTAGCAACATCTTGTGGTGTTTCAAACAAAAGCAAAGCTTTAACAGTAGCAAAACGAGGGTCATCCCAAACATCAGCCAATTTTTGAATTGGCACAACGTTAACCTTAACCCCTACTGGTGCAGCTTGTGTTAACAAAGTTTTACGTAATTCATCCTTTGAAACACTATCTGACACAACAATAATTCTATTTGGCGATACTGACTTAGTCCATGCTGTTGCAACTTGTCCGTGCAACAAACGTGAGTCAATTCGTGCTAAGCGAATATCCATTGTTGCTGAACCCGTATGAATGACTTCATCCACATCGCCTGCCTCAACAATTGGTTCATCATCAGCACTATCTGAAACTTCTACTGCTGAATCCTTGGTTTCAGGTAGAGTTTTAACACCATCTCGTGCAACTGGCATCAAGTAACTTGCAATTTCAGCAGCTGTTTCCATTGTGAAACGAGCCCCATAAGCTTCTACTAACATTGGCAAGTTTAGCCCTGTAATAATGGCCATTCGGTCCTCATGTAAGGCTTGAATACGAGATGCAGCATTAAATGGTGAACCTCCCCATAAATCAACGAGGAACAAAACTTGTCCCTCTGGTTCAAATGTTGCTAAAGCATCTTCGAACTTCTTCATCAAATCTTCTGGACCTTCATTCGGCATAAATGTTACAACTTGAACATTTTCCTGTTCTCCAAAGATCATTTGACCAGATTGTCGGATACCCGCAGCAAATTCACCATGACTAGCAATAATGAAATTTACCATAATTGCCACGCTCCTTAATATATATATATTTAATTCAACATACAAAACTTTTGTACGCTCTTTATTATAAACTATATTGTATGTGCTTGTAAACGGTTGCAGTGATGCCTTTTATTGTACTTTAGAAATAGTGACAGTTAATTTTTTTAGTCCTATTTTTTTGGTTAGAAAATACCTGAAAATGATATAATACTTTGATAGTCTTTTGGAGGTATCAAACATGCCCTGGCAACTTAAACAGTCATCTAAACTTGTTATGACTTACACATTTTTATTCTTTATTTTAGCGCTATGTTTATTTGCGCCCTATTATTTCACCAATACATCATTAATTTGGCAATCAGATGGTATTGCACAACATTACCCAGCCTTAGTAGAATGGCAATCTGATCTTAAAAACATTATTTTTAATCATGCTTTCCCAACTAATTGGTCTTGGAAATTAGGCCTTGGTAGTGATTACTATCAAACATTTTCTTACTATACCTTAGGTGACATATTCACATATGGTATTGCTTTTATTTCAGAAAAGTACTTATTAACTTACTATAATGTAATGATCATTATTAGATTATATTTAGCAGGTTTAGCTTGCTTGATGTTTATCCAACATTGGTTTAAATCATCCCCAACTTGGCAGTATCAAATTGTGGCATTCACATACGTTTTTTCTGGATACACTGCTTTTTCTGCTTTTGAGCATCCTTTTTTTATTAATCCCTTAATTATTTTTCCGCTACTTATTTGGTCAATGCATTATGCATTGACTCAAAATAAATATGTTCCTCTTATTTTGATGGTATTTTGGACGATTTGGAATAATTTTTATTTTGCTTTTATGTTAATAATTGGCCTTATTGTATTCTGGATAGGATATCATTACCAACACAAGTCTTGGCTAGCCTGGCAATCACATCTCAAAATTCTTTTTGCAGGAATACTTTCCCTTATGCTAGCGGCACCACTATTTTTACCTAGTGTTGATGCCGTATTAAATTCAGCTCGTACCAACAATGGGCTAGCTAATGGGTTAACTATCTACCCACTTTATTATTATTTAGCATTACCTGGTAACTTAATTGCCAACCTAACTACTCCCTCATTTTGGTTGACTGGTGGGTTTAGTGCTATTAGTGTTATGGCCATTGTTTTTTCACTACGACGTTGGCACCGTTATCAATTATTCAATATTTTATGGGTTATTACCTTTTTAGGTTGCTGTACCCCTATATTTGCAGCAATTTTAAACGGCGGTTCATCTCCATCTAATCGTTGGCTATTTATGTTATCCTTACCAATTAGTGTCATGCTTTTCCAAATGCTTAGACACTTATCAGAATTAACATTTCATGATTATCTTTCATTTTTCATAGTTGGTATTATTGCAACAATCTCGTTACTTATCATCAGTAACTTCAACTTGAACATGCGATACGGTATGATTATTGCTATTTATTTTGTCACATTAATTATGCTATGGTTTAGCCAATCATCATCTGGGTTTAGACCAATATGGTTAGTTATTTTAGTATTAGTGAATATCTTTTTCATAACGTCTAGAAATCATACGAATAATACCAATCCTGCTAAAACAGATTTATTATCAAATGATACTGTAAAACAACTGTTAACACAGCAAAAAGAATATCCTAAAAGCAAGCAAGGCTCATTCACAAGGTCCTATGTTGATAACCAACTAAACAATATGACCGGCATTGCCCCTGCAACCAATTTACCCATTAATGGTCCACTAAATAATATTGAAAGTTATTGGTCATTACAGAATGGTGCTGTTGGCCAAGGGCTCGCTCCTTTGAATATTAGTACGGCCAATCCAAATGACATTACTGGTAATTTAGATTCTAGAAACGTGCTTAGTAATTTATTAGGTGTAGCTGATCGCTTTGAAAATCCAGGTACACTAACACCTCATTCTTATATTGCTGACAACAATAAAATTATTAATGGTCAGACACTAGCCCACTCTGACAATGCGTATCCATTATTATATTTAACAAATAATAATGTTAATCGAAATTTTTACAATAGATTATCTGCAACACAAAAAGAAGCTGTTTTAGCTGATAGTATTGTTACACGTACGGGTAAACAACACGCTTCAGCCTTTGCGAATTCTGTCGTTACTGGTAAAGTTCGTACTGATTTAACAAAAGCTGCTACCCAAAAAATGCACATGACTTATACGACTCATCCTGAATTATTACCAGAGGGGTTTTATTTAAGACCATCTAAAGCGTTAAAAGGCACTGAATTGCATTTAGAAATTTCTAATCTCCAATTCAAACCATTTACTTTTAAGCAACAACAAAAGGCCGCTTTAGCTAATTATCAATACATGCATAAACAAAACAAACAAAACCCACAAACATTAATTGATCGGCAATATAATAAACAAGCTTATACATGGAACTGGTATAAAAAAAATATTAGCACGATTGGCAATGGCATTAGTGGTTATACATTGACTGCAACCTATAATGATTTTACAAATTCATTTAAACAAACTGGTCAAGCTAATTTATCATTTTATAATCCATTAAAACAAGTTACCCTCAATCTTGGACAAGCTACGAAAACGAATCAAGAAACATTCATACCGCTTACTTTTAGTAAAGCTGGTCATTATAGTTTTGATGTCCAAATTAAAGGGATTCCAACAGACAAAAGATTTGATAAAGTTGCTAGTACTATAATTAATCGGGCCCCAACTTATCAGTTAACCGATAATCAGATTAAAACACGTATTCGCGTCAATAAGTCGCAAATATTGGCAACAACTATTCCCTATAGTCATGGTTGGATAGTCAATGGTCATAACAAGCTAATAAAATTAGATAGTGGTTTCATTGGCATACCCCTTAAGGTTGGCCAAAACAATATTAAACTAACTTATCATACGCCCGGTATGAACTTTGCAAAATATATGTGCCTGTTTGGTTTCATTATTTTATTAATTTTGTTATTATGTCAGCTACGAAAACATCCAAAATCAATAAATTAACAATTAATTCAACAAAATTTTGATTAACATTAACCCCCGCAAGTTAGAAAATGACCTAACTTACGGGGGTTAATGTTTACAAAAAATTTTAAATATCAATCATGTGTCATACACAATCTGGTTACTAACCGCTATCATAATTCAAAAGTAACGATATATTATTATATTTTTTATATAAAGAAATTAAATAAAAACTGGTTGTGAAAATTCCAGTGCATACAGAAATTTTTACGACCAGTTAATTGCTTAAGCTTCCCCAAACTTTTAATTTAAGTTCCAGGAAGTTATACATATTCTTTTATTAAAATTTATCAAGTTTAAACCATTCTTCTACTGTTAACCATTGGTCATTTTGCTTGTTTTTGATTTTATAATCTGTAATATCATAAAGTGTTTTGCGATCACCATCTAAAGGTGACCAATAAGTTTCATCAGCACGATGAATAACCTCCCAATGAAAATATGTTTTAGCCTTATTATTTTCATCACGCACTAAAACACCATCTACTAAGGTTATATTTTTTTCACCAATTTGTGGTGCATCAATACCAAAATCTAACATTAATTGTTGATGATTATCACTTGTAATCGGCTCTTTTGTCATACATCATACCTCCAGTAATATTTTAGCAATCCAATAAATCTTATTTTATCATGACATCTAAAATGGCCAAGATACAATTATCACGAAACTGATAATAAGAAGCATAATTAAAATTATTTTTATCTTATTTTGTACTAAAACTGCCGCATATTCACGTAATAAAGCGGATGGTAAAAAGTAGTATGATGTTGGTGCCCCTGCACCGTGCGCCTTCAACTTCGCCATATCAGCATATGTCATACTACGTAAAACATGATAATTATTTGTTGTAAACAATACATTGGGTTTACGCTTTTCATCAGACCAGTCATCATCAATTTTAATTTTAGAATACTTCATATTTTCATAGGTTGTGGTTGACTGATCTTCTATAATAATTTGATTATCTGGAATATTTTGTGATCGTAAATACTTTGCCATCGCAAATGCTTCACTGACTGGCTCATCTGGACCTTTTCCACCGCTAACAACGAATTTCACCTGTGGATTATCCTTAAGATACATTAGCCCTTTATCTAATCGACTCTTTAATAAAGGTGTGACCTCTTCTGAACGAATACCTGCACCTAATACAATGATATAATCAACATGCTTTTTATATGGTAACATTTGATTTATGACTGAATATATCAAGTAACATATAAATAATGATACAAAAAATACATCAATTAATAAAAAACGATTCAACGATTATTGCTAAATATATATTTTTAGAAAATAAATCAAACTGTAGCATAAACAATAGCACACCAAGTATAACGAAAATATTAAGTCCAAACCCAGCTGATAATTTTGCTACTAAACTACGTCCCTCTTTTAGATACATAATTCTAGTATTACGTACTAAAAAGATACTACCTATAATAACCAAAAGTGGTATTAAAACATAAAATCCAAGCAATATCGCCATTGAAAAAAAGTCATTTTCAATGTTAATCTGATTTATAAAATTTAATGACTCAATTAATGTCATAAACAGAAAAACATCAGCAAAAAGTAAACTCCAAAAAACTTTCTTTTGCCAGTGTAAAATTAGCATCATTATAAAAATAACAATTAGTGATATGACATAAATGTCCATTACAACTCTCCCATATTTTGTTTTATATATAGTGTATATTATACACAATATATATATGTTTTATTATACAAAAAAACGAGAAAACTATATATAAGTTTTCTCGTTTTTAATTATGCCGTCGATGGGGGTCGAACCCATACTCCCTTGCGAGAACTGGATTTTGAGTCCAGCGCGTCTGCCAATTCCGCCACAACGGCAACATATTAAGTATTACATTAAATAGGGCGGTAGATGGGGATCGAACCCACGCGTGCCGGTACCACAAACCGGTGTGTTAACCACTTCACCACTACCGCCATGGCAGGGGTAGAGGGAATCGAACCCCCGCCGACGGTTTTGGAGACCGTTGTTCTACCGCTAAACTATACCCCTATGACAATAATGTAATACTTAATTATACGGTCACAACGGGATTCGAACCCGTGATCTTTCGCGTGACAGGCGAACGTCCTAACCAACTAGACCATGCGACCAATGGACGTTACAGGGATCGAACCTGTGACCCCCTGCTTGTAAGGCAGGTGCTCTCCCAGCTGAGCTAAACGTCCATATTGCATCGCGACGTCCTATCCTCGCAGGAGGCGATCCTCCAACTACTTTTGGCACTACTGAGCTTAACTTCTGTGTTCGGTATGGGAACAGGTGTGACCTCAGTGTCATCATCACGACACGTTTATGATTGAGTGAACGTAGTTCCCTCAAAACTGAATCATAATTGCTATTTTTGCCTTACACCACTTGCTACTTGGTTAAGTCCTCGAACCATTAGTACTAGTCCGCTCCATACGTCACCGTACTGCCACTTCTAGCCTATCTAC
>NZ_BJDT01000006.1 GCF_005405285.1 Weissella sagaensis
ATAGGACGTCGCGATGCAATATGGACGTTTAGCTCAGCTGGGAGAGCACCTGCCTTACAAGCAGGGGGTCACAGGTTCGATCCCTGTAACGTCCATTGGGTCGTTAGCTCAGTTGGTAGAGCAGTGGACTTTTAATCCATGGGTCCTGGGTTCGAGCCCCAGACGACCCATTATATATTGCACCTATAGCGCAACTGGATAGAGTGTCTGACTACGAATCAGAAGGTTGAAGGTTCGAATCCTTCTAGGTGCATTAACAATAGAATAGTTGTTAAATTTTCGGGACGTAGCTCAGCTTGGTAGAGCACCTGGTTTGGGACCAGGGGGTCGCAGGTTCGAATCCTGTCGTCCCGATTATATGGCATATAATTGTCATAGTTCGCGGTGTAGCTCAGCTGGCTAGAGCGTCCGGTTCATACCCGGGAGGTCGAGGGTTCGATCCCCCCCGCCGCGATATGTCATAATGCGGATGTAGTACAATGGCTAGTGCTCCAGCCTTCCAAGCTGGGAATGCGGGTTCGATTCCCGTCGTCCGCTTACTTATGATTATCTCTAAAATTCTCTGATGGAGGTTTTTAGAGATTTTTTTTACTTTAAATTAACATCACAAATATTAAATTTACTACTCAGATGCATGAATTTTACTAGTGTTATATAATGAGTAGTATCAATTATTTTGGGGGAACTATGAAAACAATTATTTTTGATGTGGATGGTACTTTATTAAGTACTGAGGCTATGTATATGCAATCTCTTATTCAAACATTTAAGGATAGAGGTATTGAAAAATCATATGAAGAAGTATATAAAGTTTTTGGATTACCTTCATTAGACGGCTTAATTAAAATGGATGCACCTGAGCCCGAAAAAATGCAATTGGAATGGCAAAGTCATTATGAAGATTTTTGGCACGAAGTAAAAGTGTTTAGCGGCGTAGACGAAATGTTAGCAAAGCTAAAAGCGAATAAATTCATCCTTGGAATAGTAACATCTAATACAAAAGAAGAGTTTACAAGTAATACCAGTCAATTTGATTTTGCAAAATATTTTGATCGGTTTGTATTTGCTGGTGAAACACCTAAAATGAAACCAGCGCCTGATCCAATTTTAAAATCATTAAGTGATTTACACGCTGATCCGCAATCTGCAATGTATGTTGGTGATTCTATTCATGATATGCAAGCAGCACACAATGCTGGTATAAAGTTTGGTATGGCTGCTTGGGGAGTGCGTGATCAAATGATTTTTAATAATCAAGCTGATTATGTTTTTAAAACACCACAAGAATTATTTGAGTTTGCGATAAGTAACAAATAATTTTTTTAATAATTTTTTGAAAGAAGTGATTATAATGGATAACCGAGCAATAGGTTATATAGATTCTGGCATAGGTGGCTTGTCTGTTGTTAAAAAAGCACTAGAGCAATTACCAAACGAACAAGTATATTATGTTGGTGATACTGCTAGAATGCCATATGGACCAAGACAACCTAAAGAAGTCAAAAAATTTACATGGGAATTGGCAAATTTTTTGACGAATAAAGACATTAAATTATTAGTGATAGCATGCAATACTGCCACAGCGGCAGCGTTAGATGAATTGACCGCTAATTTAGACATACCAGTAATCGGGGTTATACAACCTGGTGTTCAAACGGCAAATAAAGTGACGAAAACTCATGAAATTGGTGTAATTGCCACACAAGGTACGGTTAATTCACTAGCGTATTACAATGGTTTAAAGCAAGTAAATAAAGCTAATCATATTACACAATTAGCAGTGCCACGATTGGTTGAAATTGCTGAACAGCCTGTTAAAGAAACAGTTGAAATACAACAGGAAATAACAAAAATATTATCGCCGATTAAACAAGGTAATATTGATACATTAGTCCTTGGCTGTACACACTTCCCATTATTAGCACCATATATTCAACGTGCAGTGGGTAAACAAGTGCAACTTGTTGATGCTGGTGCAGCTGCAGTATCAGTTGTTACTAATGTTTTAAAAGAACAAGATATACAGCATGAACCGTTAATGATTACCTCACAAAACCACGATGAATATTATACGACGGGTAATCAAAAAACCTTTGCAAAGTTAGCACAAGGCTGGCTCCAAACAACCCATTTAGATGTCCAACATTTGGATATCCAAGATGGTTGTTTAATACTTAATAAGTAATCGATAATTAAATAGGAGTATTTAAAATGGCAAAAATAATTTTTGCATCAAAAAACAATGGTAAAATTCGTGAATTTCGTGAGTTTTTGACACCATTCGGCGTTGAAGTTATTTCATTACTTGATTTAAATGGGGTTCCTGAAATAGAAGAAAATGGGGCAACATTTGAGGAGAATGCGACGATTAAAGCACAAACAATTGCTCAATTTTATCATTTACCTGTCGTCGCTGATGATTCAGGTTTGAGTGTGGATGCATTACATGGTGCTCCAGGAGTGCATTCTGCTAGATATGCGGGAGACCATAATGATTTGGCTAATAATAAAAAATTACTTGCTGAATTAATTAATGTGCCATTTCCTAAGCGTACAGCAACTTTCCATACAGTCATTGTTGGTTTAAAACCTTCCGGGGAAAAAATTGTCATTGATGGTGCAGTTAATGGCCATATTTTAACAGAATTTCGTGGTGATAATGATTTTGGTTATGATCCCTTATTTTATTATGATAAGTTAGATAAAACTTTTGCCGAAATGACACCTACAGAAAAGAATGAAGTTTCACATCGTGGGAATGCCTTGCGTAAGTTCATAACAGTCTTTAAAGAATGGTGGGAGGATTAAAAATGGATTATTTAATTATTTCTGATACACATGGCGATTGTCAAATTTTATTGGATATCGTAAATCACTATCAAGGCCATGTTAAAGCAATGTTTTACAACGGTGATTCTGAATTGAAACGATCAGACGAATTGTTTGATACTTTACTACCTGTTATTGGTAATATGGATAGTGACCCAATGTTTCCTGATGACCGTGATTACCAAGATAAATATTTAAAGCTTTATCAAACACATGGGCATCTTGTGCACACTGAAGTATCACTTAATCATTTAAGGGAAGTGGTTGCGCCAAAAGATGTTGACGTCGTTACTTCAGGCCATACGCATATGCTAGGTGCTGAAATGATTGATGGTAAATTATTTATTAATCCAGGATCAATTTCATTACCTAAGGGTACCTATGCCTATTTAAAAGGAACGTATGCTATTTTATCAGTCGAACCTGAAACATTTCATGTTCAGTTTTACACACGTGATATGCAACCAGTACCAGAATTAGTATTTGAATTTAATCGTTAAATAAAAATTACGTAGATAGCATGTTTTCATGGCATCTACGTAATTTTTTTGAATGTTAATTACTACCTTCTTCATAATTAATTAAATGAGGGGTAGCAGTTAACCCATTTGATTGATGAACAGGATCAAAAATGAGTGATAATCCACTAGTTGAAAAGTCTGACGTTTTAAACGCATATTTTTCTTGTTTGGAGTCACAAACAATCATTGTTGGATAATTAGTAATATCCATAGTTGCTGCCATATTTTGATCTTGCTGCAAAGCTAGCATGGTAGCAGGTGTATTATAATCTTCTAAAAAAAGATTAGTATCTAAATTTAATTTAGACAAAGTTGTGAGTACTAATGATGTAGAATAGGGTGTGTTATTTAAGAGTAATTCCTGCATTTTTGCATAGAATATCCTAGCCGCTTTTTTACCTTGCGACTGCACAGCTTTTGTATCTAATGCAAGTTGTGATAAATTTCGAGCCACAGTAGCATAGTCAACTTTTAATTGATTATGTCGCTTTAATTCTAGATAAGTATCTCTGACTGATTGCATTGTAACAACGGGTATCATACGGTAAGAAACAAACTGTGAGGTTTGCTTAATATAATGAGTGACTTTCTTTTCTGATAGAATACTATCAGACGAAAGTGGGGTTACGAAGTGGTACACTTCTAACATGACAAGCGACAACCTCCAAAAACATTTTTTACATACCAAATAATGGTACGCTATTATTACTAGTGTGTCTATAATTGCTTTACTCAATATAACATGATTAATTAAAAAAAGTTGGTTAAGATTATTATTTAAATAATACTGGTAAGAACCGCATACTAATTGTAAAATTAAGTCATTGTGTTATTTGTTATATCAAGCTAATTTGATTATATAATTTTTGGACTGAGTCCGACAATTTTTTTGCTTATAGCTTGTGCTTTCAGTATTAGTCGTTTGGTAATATTATGATAAGCTACAGATTTTGTAACGATTAGACACAAAGCAAATAATTTGGGGGTTTGGAAATGACACGTGAAGAATGGGAAAAACTGTTACAGCCATATGTTCAGACAGTTGATGAATTAAAAGTGAAGTTACGGGGAATGCGTTCTGAATTTGAAATAGAAGGTATTCACACACCCATTGAATTTGTAACTGGGCGTGTCAAAGAAATTTCAGCCATTGAAGAAAAGCTTGTTCGTCGTCATATTAGTGTGGATCGTATTGAACAAGATATGGAAGATTTAGCCGGTGTGCGTATTATGACGCAGTTTACTGAAGATATTTATAAGGTAGTTGACTTATTACGTCAGCGTAAGGATATCGTGATTTTAGAAGAGCGAGACTATGTTACTAACGAAAAACCGTCAGGATATCGTTCATACCATATTGTCATTGAATATCCAGTACAATTAAGTAGTGGTGAAAAGAAATTATTAGCTGAAATTCAAGTTCGAACGATGCAAATGAATGTCTGGGCAACAATTGAGCACGCTATTAATTATAAATATGATGGTGATTATACACCTGAAATGTCAGAAAAATTAAAAAAGGCAGCGACATTAAGTATGGAAGTTGATAAATTGTTTTCGCAATTACACAATGGCCTGGCAAATACGATAGATACACCGCAAGATAGTTAAAAATAAAGGATGGACTACTATATGAAGATTTCTATATATAGTAATAATGTGCCACATTCACGTGCTGTTGTCTCATTGTTAAAAGACAAGTTAGCTGTACGGAGTAATGGTAAGGTAATATTTGACGATGAGAATCCAGAAGTGGTTATTACTGTTGGTGGTGATGGTACTCTGTTAGGTGCATTTCATCATTATACAAATCAATTAGACAAAATTAGATTTATCGGTGTGCATACTGGTCATTTAGGCTTCTATGCAGATTGGCAATATTTTGAATTAGATGAATTAGTTGAAAGTTTAATCAATCAAGAAACAACGGCTAAAACAGTGAAGTATCCGCTATTAAATGCAACTTTGCATTATACAGATGGACACGAAGAAACGGTATTAGCTTTAAATGAAGCGGCAATCAAGCGACCACTTGGTACGTTAGTTGCAGATGTCTATATTCAAAATGAATTATTTGAACGCTTTCGTGGTGACGGCTTAACAGCCTCAACACCGACTGGGTCAACCGCTTATAACAAAGCAATTGGTGGTGCCGTGATGCATCCAAGTTTACAAGCTATTCAATTAGCAGAAATTGCTTCAATCAATAGTCGAGTATTTCGAACGTTGGGATCACCTTTAATTATTGGAAATCATGAAGTTATCAAAATTCAATTAGAAAATGATGGTTCAGCAGTTACATTTAGCTATGATCATTTAAATAAAATTTCTTCTAATATTGACTGGATTTCATTTAAAGTTGCAAATCAAAAAATTCAATTTGCTGAGTATCGGCACATGCATTTTTGGCATCGTGTGCAGGCTAGTTTTATTGGCACGGAGGTAAAATAAATTGGCCCATTTTAGTTGGCAAAATCAAAGCGATGAAACATTACGAATCAAAACATTTTTGGCTCAGCGTGGTGTTTCACATCGTATGTTTTCAATCATTAAACGTGGTGGTGGACAAGTATTATTAAATCAAAAACCAGTTCTAACTCTGGACGAGGTTGAACCTGGTGGGGTGGTTGAAGTTAATATGCCACCAGAAACGTCAAATGCAGTTGTTGCTGCATCTAATTTACCAATCAAAATTTTGTTTGAAGATGAAAATTGGTTATTGGTAGATAAAGAAGCAGGGATTACGTCTGTTCCGGGTAAAGCTGATCGTGAAACAACAATGGTTAATCGTGTTAAAGGATATCTGATTTCAACCGGGGCAGAGGATCTTGTGCCGCATGTTGTAACAAGGTTGGATAGATTCACATCAGGGGTGGCCTTGCTAGCAAAGCATCGTTTTGCCCATGGCTTATTAGATAAGCAACTACAAACGCATACCGTTGATAAACGTTACTATGCAATTGTTGATGGTGTTTTGGATGATGATCATGGCTTCATTGATGCTCCCATTGGTCGGATGGATAATGATTTCATTCGCCGAGAAGTAAGAGAAGATGGCCGCTCATCCCAAACTGAATATTGGGTTGTTAAAAGAATGCCTAATCAAACATTGGTTCAAGTCCAATTACATACTGGTAGAACACATCAAATTAGAGTGCACTTTAAGTATATTGGTCACCCATTAATTGGGGATGAAATTTATGGTGGTCCAATGGATAGAGGAATTGCAAGGCAGGCATTACATGCATATTGGTTAGAGTTTTATGATCCTTTTATTCAAAAGAAATTACACGTAAACAGTGCTGTACCAGCAGATTTAAAAGGAATTTTATTAAATGATATGTCAGTAGAGGAAATTGACAAATTGTAACAGTATGGGGAGAAGATGAAGGAAACATTACAAGATTTAACGATACGCGATGAATTATCAGATCAGGCTAATCATCTAGTATTTTACATTGAAAATAATGAAAAAAATGCTTTTTTAGATAGTTTTGATGAATTACACACATATGATCAGGCCGTTTTTTACGTGTCACTAACAACGCAATTGCGCCATCAAATTATTGAATGGGTAACGCCCACAGAATTAGCTGATATTTTTGATGAAATTGATCCAGAAGATGTAGATTTTGAAAATCTTTTGTCAGAAATGTCACCTCGTTATGCAGCAAATATGCTAGCCGATATGTATACTGATAACGCAGTTGATTTATTATCTCAGGTTGAACCAGAAGAAATGGCTATGTATTTATCTTTGATGCCCAAAGATAATATGGATGAAATTAAACGCTTATTAAAGTATGAAGATGATACTGCTGGTTCTTTGATGAGTACAGAGTTTATTTCGATTAATCAAAATTTGACAATTGGCGAAGCCATGGTTATTGTCAAAGAAGCTGCACAGGGTGCTGAACAAATCAATTATATTTATGTACTTGATGATGATGGCGCCTTAGTTGGTGTAATTTCATTAAAATCATTGATTATTTGGCCTGATACCGCTAAAATATCCGAAGTAATGGACACCAATTTAATTACGGTTGGTCCAATTGATGATCAAGAAGATGTTGCTAAAATTATGGCAGATTATAATTTTGTTGCATTGCCGGTTGTCGCAAAGCGAAATATGATTGGTATGATTACAGTTGACGATATTGTTGACGTTATTGATGCTGAGGCTGCTGAAGACTATTCTCGTCTAGCTGGTGTTGATGTGGTAACGTTAGAAGATAATCCTTTAAAATCAGCGTTAAAACGTTTACCATGGTTAATAGGGTTAATTTTCTTGGGGATGGGGACCGCTTCAGTTATTGATGGATATAATTATCTAGTTGCCGAAACCTCAATTTTAGCAGTTTTTATTTCATTGATTACTGGAACTGCAGGAAATGCTGGTACGCAATCATTGGCTGTTGCAGTCAGAAGAATTGCCTTGAAAGAGAAAAAAACCTTATTTAAATCGTTGATAGTAGAAATTTTGATTGGGTTAATGATTGGAATCATTGCAGGGGTGACTATTTTCTTAGTCATTTTGGTTTGGAAGCATAATTTGTTGTTAGGAATTGCAGTTGGCTTAGCAATGGGTGTTGCCATTTTGGTTGCCAATGTTGCAGGGGCATTTATTCCAATGATTATGGACAAAATTGGTGTTGATCCAGCGGTTGCTTCAGGACCATTTATTTCGACACTATCTGATTTAACTTCTGTTATCATTTATTTTAATGTTGCAAAATTATTTATTGATAAATTTATGATGCACTAATTTGGCGTATAAGGCCTGTTACTTGCCTACTTAGTGGATTCATGATAGAATTAAAATTGTTATTGAATATGCTCTTAATTGAGTGGCCGGATTTTTTCTCGGCCGCTCATTTTTTTAAGGAGTTTATTAAGTTAATTAGAAAAGATAAATGAAGGGAGGTTTAGAATGGCGAAAGTTATAGAGGATGTTCAAGCAATTTTAAAACCTGTATTAGTTAAAAAAGGTTTTGATTTATGGGATGTTCTGTATGAGAAACAAGAAGGTGATTTTGTTCTTCGTGTATTTGTAGATCGTGTTGCAGGTGAAATTAATATGGATGACTTGGTGATGTTAACCGAGGTCATTAGCGAGGAACTAGACAGTATTACGCCTGATCCATTCCCACAAGCATACCTTCTGGATGTCTCATCACCAGGGGCAGATCGTGAATTAAAACAACCACAAAATTATTTGTGGGCAATTGGAAAATTTATTGAGGTTGAATTATCAGTGACATCTTTTGATGTTGATAATTATATTGGTCAACTAGTTTCATTTGTTGACGATGAACTAACATTGGATGTATTTTCAAAGGCTAAACATCAGCTCATTAATATACCACTTACTAATGTAAAATCAGCTCGACTTTCAGTGAGTCAAGATCGCATATTGGTAAGCGGTGAAGATTATGAGTGGGCACTTAATAAACTAGTACATGTCTCAACCTATCAAAAAATTGATGGTCAAAAAGAATTTTCGGGTGAATTAAGTCAGATAACAGATGATAATTTAGTTATTAAAAATGATGATGATAGTGAGTTTGTTATTCCACGTCGTGCAGTAGCCCAAGCAAGACAATCAAATGATTTTTAAAAATACGGAGAAACAAAATGAGTAAGGAATTAGTATCAGCACTTGATGCATTAGAAGAAGAGAAGGGAATTAAAGCGGAAGTTTTAATTGAAGCTCTTGAAGAAGCTTTGAAAAAGGCTTATGAAAAAAACTATGACGAATCACAAAATGTTGAAGTACAATTTGACAATAAAAAAGGAAATATCAAAGTCTACGCAGTAAAAACGGTTGTTGATGAAATTGATGAACCTTACGAACAAATTACTTTGGAAGAAGCTCTTGATATTAACAAAGCGTATGAAGTTGGGGATGAAATTCGTTTTGAAGTCACGCCAAAAGACTTTGGTCGTTTAGCAGCACAAACTGCCAAGCAAATTATTATGCAAAAAGTACGTGAAGCAGAGCGTGGTGCTGTTTATGATAATTTTGTTGGCTATGAAGATGAAATTGTTACTGGAGAAGTCGAACGTGAAGACTCTCGCTATCTATATATTATTTTGCCTGGAAATCAAATGGCTGCAATGAAGCCAACTGATCAAATGCCTAGTGAGTCATACCAAATGGGTGATAAAATTAAGGTTTTGGTTGCACAAGTGCAAAATGAAAAGAAGGGCCCACAAGTATTTGTTTCACGGACGCACCCGGATTTAGTTAAACGTTTGTTTGAAGCTGAAGTACCTGAAGTTTTTGATGGTACTGTTGAGATTAAGTCGATTGCTCGTGAAGCTGGCGATCGTTCAAAAATCGCTGTATACTCGCACAATGAAAATCTAGATGCAGTTGGAACGATGGTTGGACAAAGCGGTGCCCGTGTTCAAACCGTTGTCACAGAATTATCTGGTGAAAATATGGATATTGTGGAGTGGACAGAAGACCCAGCGGCATTTATTAAAAACTCATTGAATCCAGCTGAAGTTGTTGAAGTTATTTTTGATAAGAATAACGATCGTGCTGCAACGGTTCTTGTACCAGATTATCAATTGTCATTGGCTATTGGAAAGCGTGGTCAAAATGCCCGTTTAGCAGCCCGTTTAACTGGATTTAAGATTGATATTAAGCCTGAATCAGCCCGTGATGAAGTTATTGCGACGCTTAATGAACAACCAGTCTTTAAACAAGCCAATGATTATAATACAGGATTTGAATTAGACGACGATTCAGAAGAATAGGAGATACCGTTTATGAAACCACGTAAGATTCCAATGCGTAAAGATATTGTTACTGGGGAAATGGTGCCCAAAAAGGAACTTGTTCGTATTGTACGAACACCAGAAGGTGAAGTAACCTTAGATCCATCAAATCGAGCAAATGGTCGTGGTGCGTACATCTCTCTATCAGTTGAAGTAGCAGAAACTGCGAAGAAAAAACATATTTTTGATAAAGTATTTGAAACAAAACTTGATGACCAGTTTTACGATGACTTAATTGCATATGTCGACCATCAAGCAGCACGTAAGGAGTTATTCGGTGATGCAAAATAGACAAAAATTATTAAACTTATTGGGCCTTGCTAGACGTGCGGGAAAATTAGTAACTGGTGAAGAGTTAGTTTTGAATGCAATCCGTTCTGGCAAAGCAAGTTTAGTATTTTTTGCATCTGATGGTGGTGAATCAAGTAAAAAGAAATTCACTGACAAGACAAACAGTTATAAAATTGCGTTTTCAACGACATTTACACGCCAAGAATTGGGTGATGCAACAGGGTTAGCACGAACAGTTATTGCTGTTGCTGATCAAGGATTTGCGAAAAAAATGCGAGGATACTTAGATAATTAGGAGGAAGTTATATGACCAAGCGAGTTTATGAGTTGGCAAAAGATTTAAATATTTCATCAAAGGATCTAGTGTCAATTGCAAATGGGGTTAATATACCAGTTAAAAATCATATGTCTACATTAGATGATAAGACGGTTAAAACATTGACAACTGCTGCAAAAAACAAGAAGAACAACCAATCATCAAAGTCACAATCAGGTGATCAAAATAAAAATGTAAAGCGTGAAAATACTCAAGCGCCACGAAATAAGGCAAATGGGGGACAACCACGTACTAATAGTGACAGTAACAACGGTCGTAATAACACAAACAACAACCATAATTCACAAAATAAAAACCGTCGTTTTAATAATAACAACACTAACAACGGTAACCGTAACAATAACCGACGCGGGAAGAAAGGGCCAGGACGTAACCGTAATAATAATGAACACCGTCCTGCACCAACTGTTCGTAAGGAACAACCATTACCAGAGACACTTGTTTATTCAATTGGTATGAACGTACAAGATATTGCTAAGTTGATTCATCGAGATGCAACTGAGATTATCAAGAAATTGTTCATGTTAGGGGTTATGGTTAACCAAAATCAGTCACTAGATGCTGATACAATTGAATTGTTAGCGGCTGATTATGGTATTGAAGCTGAACAAAAAGTTGAAGTTGATATTGCCGACTTAGACAAGTTTTTTGAACTTGAAGATGATGATCAAGCTAACATGTCACCACGTGCACCAGTTGTTACAATTATGGGACACGTTGATCATGGTAAAACAACGTTGCTTGATTACCTACGTAATTCACATGTTACTGATGGTGAAGCTGGGGGTATTACCCAACATATTGGTGCTTACCAAACTAAGCTAAATGATCGTGTTGTAACATTTTTGGATACGCCTGGGCACGCAGCCTTTACTGCAATGCGTGCACGTGGGGCAGATATAACCGATATTACCGTATTGGTTGTTGCAGCCGATGATGGTGTTATGCCACAAACAGTTGAAGCAATCAACCACGCCAAGGCTGCCGGTACGCCAATTATTGTTGCTGTTAACAAGATTGATAAGCCGGGAGCAAACCCAGAAAATGTTATTAATCAATTAATGCAATATGAATTAATTCCCGAAGCATTGGGTGGAGATACAATCTTTGTTAATATTTCAGCCAAGTTTGGTCAAAATATTGATGAATTACTAGAAATGATTCTATTGACAGCAGATGTTTTGGAACTCGAAGCAAACCCAAACAAGCAAGCTGCTGGATCAGTTGTTGAAGCACGTTTGGATAAGGGGCGTGGGACAGTTGCAACTGTGCTTGTTCAACAAGGAACAATGCATGTCGGTGACCCAATCGTTGTTGGTAATACATACGGACGAGTACGTACAATGACAAACGACCGTGGACGACGTGTGAAGGAGGCTTTGCCATCAACACCAGTGGAAATTACTGGGTTGAACGATGTGCCATCAGCCGGTGATCGTTTTGTTGTCTTTGAAGATGAAAAGACAGCCCGTGCTGCCGGTGAAGAACGTGCAAAGCGTGCCGTTATTGCTGAGCGAAACCGTAACAATATTGTTTCAGTTTCAGATCTATTTAATAAGATGGCTGAAAAGCAAATGAAGTCTGTACCAGTTATTATTAAAGCGGATGTTCAAGGTTCAGTTGAAGCATTAGCTGGTTCATTTAACAAAATTGATGTTGAGGGTGTTAAGGTTGACATTATTCACACAGCTGTTGGTGCGATTAATGAATCTGACGTAACCCTTGCAGAAGCATCAGGTGCTATTATTGTTGGATTTAATGTACGTCCAACGCCACAAGCTAAGCAACAAGCTGATTCGGATAAGGTAGAAATTCGTCTACACAGTGTTATTTATAACGCCATTGATGAAATTGAAGCCGCAATGAAGGGACAATTGGACCCAGAATTTGAAGAAAAGGTTGTTGGTACTGCCGAGGTTCGGGATCTATTTAAGGTATCTAAGGTTGGTACAATTGTTGGTGGTATGGTAATGTCTGGTAAGATTACCCGCAACGCCTCAGTTCGTTTGATTCGTGATGGTATTGTTATTTTTGATGGTAAAATCGGTTCACTACGTCGTTACAAGGACGATGTTAAAGAAGTTAAGAACGGTTATGATTTCGGTCTAACTATTGAAAAGTACAATGACGAAAAAGTTGGCGATGTTATTGAAGCTTACGAAATGGTAGAAATTCCACGCTAATCCTCGTTATATAACAATATTGATGGGAGGAAGTTAATATGGCACAACAAAACTTTCGTGTTGGTCGGTTAGAACAAGAGATTCAACGTGAAGTCAATGATTTATTACTAAAGCGCATTCGTGATCCACGAGTAGAAGGTGTAACAGTAACCGGCGTTGAAGTAACTGGTGATTTGCAACAAGCAAAGATATTTTATAGTGTGTTATCTGAATTGGCTTCTGTTAATAAAAAGGCCGCAGATGGACTTGATGCTGCAACTGGTTTAATTCGTAAAGAATTAGGTTCACGGTTGCGTATCTATAAAACACCAGAGCTTAAATTTGTTAAAGACGAATCAGTACAATATGGTGATAAGATTGATGATTTAATTCGTCAATTACATCAAGATTAATTGATTATACTTTAACTAAAACGAGTATTTGTCAAAATAATTAATTAAAGGGTCTTTCTTTGCTACTGAATTGTGGTATGAGAGACCCTTTAATATACATATAGTTTTAAGATATAGGAGAATGACATGGACGGAATCTTACCAATTTATAAAGAAACAGGCATGACTTCGCATGATGTAGTTTTTAAATTACGCCGTATTTTAAATATGAAAAAAATTGGTCATGCAGGAACTTTGGATCCAAATGTTGATGGTGTATTGCCAATTGCCTTAGGCAAGGCTACTAAAACAATCGAATTTTTACAAGAAGCAGGGAAAATTTATACAGGATCAATAACGTTAGGATTTGCAACAACGACGGAAGATTTAGATGGCGAAGTTGTTGCGAAAAAGGCCATTGTGACACCATTTTCTGTGGATGAGATTAAAGAAGCCATGGCTTCTTTAACTGGCGAAATCGTTCAAATACCACCAATGTATTCAGCGGTAAAAGTAAATGGACGTCGCTTGTATGATTATGCTCGTGCTGGCGAGACGGTGGAACGACCACGTCGACAAGCAACAATATATGAGTTTAATTTGACGTCAGAACCAGTTTTTGATGTCCAAAAGCAGACGCAGTCATTTACATTTGTTGCAAGAGTCTCTAAGGGAACCTATATTCGGACTTTAGCCGTTGACTTAGGTAAACAGCTAAAGGTACCTTCTGTTATGAGTCAACTTACCCGAGTTAGTGCTGGTGGTTATGATATTGCACATGCACATAGTCTTAACGATATTGCCAATCGGATGCAATTAGAGAATGAATTAGGTGATTGGCTAATGCCACTTTCAACAGCAGTTGAGCAATTTATACATGTTGAATTAAACGATGAACAATGGGAACAAGTGAAGCACGGCATTGGTCAACCAGCTAGTTTGTTAGAACCAATACAAGATAAAATCGTTTTGACGTATCATGGTGAAGTCAAATCAGTCTTTCATTGGCGAAAAGACAAAAATCAGTATCGGGCATATCGAACTTTTTCAATCGAGTAATGGCACAATATTATATTATGTTATGATTGGTATATTGAATACAAAGAAAAGAAGGTCTTAGCGATGGAAGTTATTCATTTGCATCATCCATATAAACCTGATCAAATCAAGAAAGATCCAATTGTGTTAGCAATGGGATTTTTTGACGGTGTACATGCAGGACACCGGATGGTTATACAAAAAGCAGCAGCAGAAGCGAAAAAACGTGGTATTAAACTAGCGGTTTTAACTTACGATCACCATCCATCTGTGGCATTTAAAACGTACAAAACGCCACTAACATATCTAACAACTTTACCAAAAAAACTGGAAATATTGGCATCTTTAGGAGTTGATATTGTCTACGTTGTGAATTTTACATCTCAATTTTCAAAATTAGCTCCGCAAGATTTTGTTAACCAATATATGGTTGGACTACATGCAACAGCAGTTGTGGCGGGGTTTGATCATACATATGGTCCTAAAAATGCGGACATGCTACATTTACCAGTATATGCCGAAAATCGGTTTGATGTTATTGAAGTGCAACAGGTTAACGTGGACGGTCAAGAGAGTGCTTCAACACGAACACGACAATTGATTGATAACGGTGATTTAGATGAAGCCAAAAGATTATTGTTGCGTCCCCATGAAACGACAGGACTGATTGTTCATGGTGAGGCTAGAGGTCGTGAATTAGGGTATCCTACTGCAAATGTTGAAACAACTGCTGGTGAAAGATTACCAGGTGTTGGTATTTACGTTGTAGAAATGAAAATTGGCGATGATTGGTACCCTGGGATGGCGTCAATTGGCTATAATGTCACTTTTGGTGAAAACCGACCAAAGACTGTGGAAATTAATTTATTTGATTTTCATAATGCCATTTATGGGGAGACAGTCCAAGTCAAGTGGCATCATTTTTTGCGTGGTGAAGTAAAATTTGCCAATAGGGAAGAACTTATTGATCAATTGGCAAAAGACGAGCAACAATCACGATTATTTTTAAAAGACAATCAGTGAAAAGGGGTAAGAAGCTAAAATGTCATTTGATGGACTATTTACACATGCAATGGTTAACGAATTAAATGAGACACTTTCTGGTGGACGGATAATGAAAATTCATCAGCCGTACACAAATGAAATTTTCTTAGTTATTCGAAATAATCGAAAAAATTATCCGGTACTATTAAGTGCGCATCCGTCGTTTGCACGTGCACAAATTTCACGAATTAAATATACAAATCCACAGACGGCACCAAATTTTGCAATGATGTTACGTAAACATCTGGAAGGATCAAGACTAATACGTGTAGAACAAGTTGAAAATGATCGTATTATTCGTTTTGTGACTTCAGGACGTGATGAATTGGGTGATGAGGAGCAAACAACTCTAATCCTTGAAATGATGGGACGCCATTCTAATTTGTTTTTAGTTAACGAAACCACACAGCAGATTATTGATTTAATTAAGCATGTACCAGCAGATCAAAATCGTGTACGTACTTTAATGCCAGGTGGCACGTATGTTTTACCACCAAAACAAGATGTTGTTAATCCATTTAGGCGCTTAGATGGTTTAGCTAATTTAATTTTAGATAACCCTAAAGTTAATGATTTAGCCAAAGAAATTCAGCATCATTTTCAAGGCTTTGCTCGTGATTCGGCACATGAATTAGCAACGGTTTTACAAGAGTCTGGTAATGCTTTGACAATGGTACAAGAGTGGTTAGACAAATTTAATCACCCCAAACCGCAGTTAATTACAACTGAAAAAAGTATCGCATTTATACCATTTGATTGGCTAACACTTACTGGTAATACAGTTGCTTTTGATACGCTTAGCGAGATGTTGGACGCATATTTTTCAGAAAAATCTGAGCATGATCGTGTACAACAACAAGCAACAATTGTTTTACGAACAGTGCGAAATGAATTAAAAAAGAACAAAAATAAAATTAAAAAGCAACAAGCAGAATTAGAAAATGCCGACCATGCGGATGAGTTCCGAATTAAAGGGGAACTATTAACGACTTATATGTCGCAAATACAGCGTGGTACAACAGAAATTACATTGCCCAATTATTATGATAATAACTCGATGATGGCTATTCCATTATCTAATCAAATGGGACCATCACAAAATGCGCAAAAGTATTTTACAAAATATAATAAATTGAAAAATTCAGTAAAATATTTGAATTCACAGATTGATTTAGCACAAAAAGAAGTCGATTACTTTGAAACGTTAATTGCTCAAATTGATATTGCCTCACCAAAGGATATTGCTGAAATTCGAGAAGAATTAACGCAAGAAGGTTATTTACGTGTCCAAAGTAAAAAGAAGCAAAAAACTAAAGTCAGCCAGCCAGAAAAATTTTATGCTAGTGATGGTACATTAATTGAAGTTGGTAAAAATAACTTACAAAATGAACGTTTATCAATGAAAACAGCGAATAAATCAGACATTTGGTTACATACGAAAGATATTCCAGGATCACACGTAATTATTCATAGTAGTGAGCCTTCTCAAGATACCTTGTATGAGGGCGCTATGTTAGCAGCTTACTTTTCTAAAGCACGTGATTCAGCTAATGTACCAGTGGATTATCTACCAGTACGTCGTCTAAGAAAACCAAATGGTAGTAAACCGGGTTTTGTTATTTTTGAAGGACAAACGACAATCGCAGTAACGCCGGATAGTCGAATCATTCAAAAATTACGCCAAAATAATTAATAAAACACTTAAGGTCAGACTAATCACGTGTATTAGTCGGCCTTTTTTAGTATCTTATAATAGATGAGTTATTAAATAAAAATTATATAATGGGGACGTTTCATGAAAAAAGAAATTGCATTGGGTGATATACCTACCATGAAATTAGCAATTGCTAGTGGGATAAATCGTGTTGAGCTAAATGCTCATTTAGAATTGGGGGGATTAACGCCAGCATGGCATATAGTAGCGCAAGCTGTTGATATAGCACAGGCAGCTAAAGTTGAATTGGTTGTGATGATTAGACCTCGAGCAGGTGATTTTAATTATAATTATGCAGAAATTGAAAGCATGCGTCAGTCAATTTTATTGTTTAAAAGTTTAGGGGTTAAAATGGTTACTTTTGGTATTGTCGATGCTAAAGGCCGTTTAGACAAGCAAAATATGATTAAATTACTTGAAGCGGCAAAACCAATGCAGGTTGTATATCATATGGCATTTGATGCAATTGATAAGGCGTATCAAGACCAAGCATTGCAATGGCTATATCAATATGGCGTTATTCGCATTTTGACGCATGGTGGACAGTTGAATAAGAAAATAGATGAAACCATCGACCATCTACAAGAAATCGTCTCTATGGCGCCTGACAAGCTGATTATTATGCCAGGTGGCGGCGTGACATACCAAAATGCAGCCAATATTGCTGAAAAGTTGGGTGTTAAAGAGGTTCATGGATCTAAAATTATCGCATTATAGCTAGTTTGATTAATGAATAATTATTTTGGAGAATTGTATAGATGAAAACAATTTTTGAAGCGTTAAAGCAAGCAGAAGAACAGCATAAAATTGTGTTATTAACGATAACCAAAAATTATGGCATAACTATTGCCGAATGGAAATTACTTAATTTGTTAAGAAATCACATTAATACACAAGATAAATTATCAATTGAAACAGGGTTAGATCATTCTACCTTATCGCGTCAATTACATTCATTACAGAAAAAAGAATTGATTATGAGTGCAGCAATTGGCCACAAGAATCGGCAATTACATTATGAATTAACTGTAGCAGGAGATGATACGCTTGAAGAAGCTAATGTTAAATATGCATCTTTTCAAGATAGAGTTTTTCAATTATGGTCTGATGAAGAACTTAATATGTTACAAATATTGTTAAATCGGTTACATAAATCAATGAAGAAACCGCTTTAAAATTTTAGTTTTGGAACTAAAATGAAAACATTTTTGATTTATGGTATGATTTACCGAGTAACTAAGTCGTTTTACATATTAAAATATTTTTTTACTGATTATAAAAGATAGATATTATCAGTAATTAATTGACGCTAGGATAGGCGTCAAATGGCTTCGAAAGGATTTAATTAAATGAAACTTGCAGTCGTAACTGACTCAACTGCTTATTTGAGTCAGGAAGAAATTGATAAATATGATATAAAAGTCGTTTCAATACCAGTTATTATTGATGGCGTAACTTACCGAGAAGGTGTTGATATCACAACTGAAGAGTTCTATGAGAAATTAACCACTTCTTCAGAATTTCCAACAACTTCACAACCAGCAGTTGGTGTTTGGTTATCATTATTTGATAAGTTAAAAGTAGAAGGCTACGATGGTGCTTTGGTCATTAATTTAGCATCAACTATTTCAGGAACTGTTAGCACGGTTGCCAGCTTAAATGATATGGTTGAAGACTTTGAAGTTTATGGCTATGATTCAAAGATTACGGTACGTCTAATGGGTCATATGGTTATGAAGGCTGCTCAAATGGCACAAGCAGGACTAGATATTACTGAAATTATCAAAACGTTAGATGTATTGTCGGCAACGGTTGATGAATGCTTTATTGTTGACGATTTACAAAATCTAGTTCGCGGTGGTCGTTTATCGAATGCTTCAGCGTTTATTGGCACGATGTTAAAAATAAAGCCACTATTAACTTTTGACAATGAAACAAATCATATTGTGCCATTTGAAAAAGTCAGATCAATGAAAAAGGCAATGCAGCGAGCAGAAACATTATTTGCAGAAGCTAAAAGCCAAGCTGATTATCCATTACGTGCTATTGTTATTCAAGGAAACGATGAAGTAACGGGTAAAGCTTGGCATGATGAATTGCAAAAAAAATATCCAGATATGCTAATTGAATATTCATATATTGGTCCAGTGATTGGTGCTCATTTAGGAAAAGGAGCACTTGCTTTAGCTTGGTTACGTGATCCGGATTCACTTTAAAATGAAAAAAGCTGGTATTATCTAATAGATTATTGATTACAGCTTTTTGTGTAGAATGTTAGCTTTAATGTAGTTACAAAGACTAGATTACGGGTTTTTGTATATTAGTTAATTGAAAAAATAATTTAAAGATGAGATAATTAGGTATATTTAATTAGAGAAAACGGGGAAGTAAAAATAATGGCCCAAGTAAAAATTGTGACTGATTCGACGGCAATGTTATTGCCTGATGAAATTGAAAAATATCAAATAACAACAGTTCCATTAACTATTGTTATTGATGGCGTGACGTATCAAGATGGTATCACGATATCACCAGCGGAATTTATGGATAAAATGGCAGTAGCCAAAAATTTACCACAAACTTCACAACCAGCTTTAGGTGTGTTCACTGAAGTATACGAGCCTTTAGTTGCTGATGGATCATCAGTTATTTCAATCCATTTAACAAAGGGATTATCTGGATCAGTTGATGCTGCTTCTCAAGCAGCAATGATGGTAGATGGGGATGTTACTGTTATTGATTCTGATTTAATTGACCGTTCACTTGGAATGGTCGTTTTGGCAGCAGCTAAAAAAGCGGCTAGTGGCGCTACACGTGATGAAGTACTAGCTGAAATTGAGGCTGTAAAGGCTAAAACAGAACAATATGTGATGGTCTCAAAGTTAGATAATTTAGTTGCAGGTGGTCGGCTATCAAAGACAGCAGGGTTATTAGCAGGTATGCTAAATATCCGTATTGGTGCACATGTTGTTTCAGGTAATATTAATGTTGAAACAAAAGGCCGTGGTGCAAAATCAACGAAAGCTTATTTTAAAAAGATTACCGATATTTTGCAAGCAGCTCCTAATGGTGTACATGCTATTGGGATTTCAACTGCAGGGATTCCGGAAAAGCGGGAAGAACTTGGTGAACAACTAAAGGCAATGTTTCCAGATGCACAAATTGTGTTACAACAAACGACACCAATTGTAGCAACACATACTGGTGATGCAGCTATTGGTTTTAGTTATCAATTGAATTAATTAAAGTTAATGATTATAAAATAGCGGGGCTGTCACGCCCCGCTATTTTTCGTGTCTTGGTAAATATGGTAAAATAATACACTAGGTTATCTTGTTCAGAGAGGAGTTGCTGATATGTATAAAAAAATGATGCAATGTTTAATAGCCATGTGTGCTGTGTTTTTATTCAATACAGGCGTCATTCATGCAGCTGATAAAAAAACAATTAATTTTATTGCAGTAGGCGATTCTTTAACAGAAGGAGTAGGTGATACTACTGCACAACAAGGTTATACAAAAAGAACAGCACAAATTATTGCTGATGAATACGATGTTAAAGTTAAAACTGCTAATTATGGTAAAGCTGGCGATCGGTCTGACCAAATTTTAAAACGAATTAAGACTAATCCAAAGGCGATTAAACAACTACAAAAGGCAGATGTTATTACGTTGACTGTTGGTGGTAATGATTTGCAGCAGACATTATTCAAAGCTATTTTTTCTAAGTCTGAACAAGATGTTACAAAGTATGTTGCGCAAGCAATGCCAAATTATACTGAAAATTTGATGTCTTTAGTTAAATTTATCGAAAAGCAAAATAAAAATGCACCTATTTATTTATTTGGTAATTATAATCCGCTGTATGTTTACTTAGCTAATCGTGATGATTTAAATGCAGATGTTAAGATTTATAATGATATTAATGCTAATTTAGCATCAGCTGATAAACAGGTTTATTATGTTTCAACTTTTAAAACATTAACGTACGGCCAATATACAACGAAAATAGAACGTGAAAAATTACGAACATCTGCTAAGCTAGCTAATCGAGGGTCACTAAACAATAGTATGGTTACAAAAACGTTGCAAGCAAAAACTCAAAACGAACGTAATCATTACATAACAACACAAGATCATTATCACCCAAATGATATTGGTTATGATAAAATGAGCGCTTTGTTAGCTAAAAAAATGGCAGCTACTAAACAGGAATGGTTAAAAATAAATGACAAAAAATAATATGCGGTCAAATGCCGACGTACTTATTAAAACGGCACGTAGGCAGGGCGTTTTTAAAGGTATTTTAGGAACATTGTTAGTATTGGTTATGATTAGCATTGCTTTAATGTTGATGCCACAAAGTCATAAGCATGTAACAGACACGAGGCCAGAAATTGGACAAGCTTCATTTGAAGTTAGCATTAGTCGTAAAGAATTAAATGCTTTAGTTGAAAAGTATATCAATGCAGATCCGTCATTACGTAAACAATTTCGTTTTGAAATGCAAAAACAAGGCATGATGGTTTACGGGACGTATCGTTTATTCGGCCAGTCTGTTGATTTTGGTATGCAAATGACGCCAGAAGTAACCAAAAATGGTGGTATTTTATTACATGCTGATTCAGTTGCTGTTGGTCAATTATCGTTACCAGTAAAATTTATTGTGAATTATTTTGGCAAAAAGGTTGATTTACCCAAGTGGTTGATACTCGACTCGCATAAGCAAACCTTATTGATTGATCTAGGTAAAGCACCAAAAGTACAAGGTGTACGTGTTAAAGCCGTTCAAATTGATCCCAAAAACGATAAATTTGTATTTAAAGGAGGTTTTTCAGATAAATGAGACGTTCATTTTTTCAATGGTTAATGACACAACGAAATCCAGTGACAAGTGACGAAGTTGAAAATTTTGCTAATGCAGCATTTTATGATACTCAGTTTCCTAAGCACACAGATGATTTTGACTTCGTATCACGATATTTAGAAGAAAATGCGACGTATTTGCACAGTATGTCTATTTTTGATCAGGCATGGTCACAATATTTAATATCAGAATCATAATGACAAATAGAGGAGTTTAATATGTCTCAAATTATACAATGGTTTCCAGGACACATGGCGAAAGCTTTTCGATTGATGCGCGAAAATTTAAAGCACGTGGATATTGTGTTTGAGTTAGTAGATGCCCGAATCCCATTATCATCACGAAATCCAGAATTAGATGAAGTCTTAGGTGATAAGCCACGATTAATTGTAATGACTAAAACAGATTTGGCTGATCCAGAAAGAACAAGCATTTGGCGTGCTTATTTTGAATCACAAGGGCTATCAGTTGTGTCTTTAGATACTCGTGGCCATAAAACACCGCAAATAATCACCAAAGCAGCGCGCTTAGTTTTGGCAGATAAATGGGCCAATTTAGCAGAAAAGGGTGTGCAAGATAAGGCAATTCGTGCCTTAGTAGCGGGTATTCCTAATGTTGGAAAGTCGACACTATTAAATCATTTGGTAACAAAAAACGTTGCTATTACGGGGGATCGCCCAGGGGTTACTAAAAAATTACAATGGTTAAAAACGCCAACTAATTTAGAATTGTTAGATACGCCAGGAGTATTATGGCCTAAGTTTGTTGATCAAAGAGTTGGGCAACATTTAGCGATGACTGGAGCTATCAAAGATCAATTAATTAATTTGGATGATATTGCACTAGCTGTTTTAAAATTCTTTAGGGAATATAACCCAGAAGCGATTACGACACGGTATCATTTAAATAAAGACATTTGGGAAACGCAATCAGATGTCGATGTGTTATTAACCATTACACAAAAACTGGGATTTAAAGATGATTACAATCGTGCGGCTGAACGGATGTTACTTGATTTGAGACGAGGCAAATTAGGTCGTTATACCCTTGAATTACCTAGCGATAATATTGGTGAAGTAGTTGATGAGTCATAATAAAGAAACAATTGGTTCAATAAAAAAACTATTAAATAGTAAACCGACTGCAGATGAGTTGGTACGTTGGCGACAAGACCAGCGGATTGGTGTGCAAAAGTTGTTAATGCAATATGATAAACAACAAGAAAAAAAACAGCATCAACAGCAAGCATTTGAAAAACGCTTAATATTTGAAAAACAAGCTTGGCAGCAAGGCGCTCATTTAGCCGGTGTTGATGAAGTTGGTCGAGGTCCATTAGCTGGCCCCGTTGTTGCTGCTGCAGTTGTTATTGATGAATCATTTGATATGACGATTGTGCATGATTCTAAACAATTAACTGAAAAAACACGTTTGAAATTAGATCAAGAATTACGAGAAAAGGTTGTTGATTTTGCATTTGGTATTGTTGATGCAGAACAAATTGATTCCTTAAACATCTATGAAGCTTCACGAATTGCTATGCGTCAAGCGATTGAAGCTTTACATGTACCTATAGATGGTTTGTTAATTGATGCGATGACTGTTGACTTACCATTACCACAAGAAAAGTTAATTAAGGGTGATGACCGGAGTATTTCTATTGGGGCAGCTTCTATTTTAGCTAAAAATTATCGCGACGCATTAATGAAGGAATTTGCTGTGCAGTATCCTGGCTATGGGTTTGAACATAATGCAGGGTATGGAACTGCTGAACATCTAGCTGGTTTAGCAAAATTAGGGGTAACACCTATTCATCGAAAAACTTTTTCACCAGTTAAAAAGCATTTGAAATAGTACACAAATCACGTTGTCACACGTCTCTTTTATAGTAGGAGGATGTTAGATGAAACAACGTGATTTTTTATTGTGGTTAATGTTAGTACCATGTTTGACTATTAAAGGACGTTATCGTATCTGGCAATATATGGATAAAAATAAACTGACTAACATTAATATCAAATTAGTTTTACAATTGAGCCGTCTTAATCAAGAAAAAAAGCAATATATTTATGATTGGTATCGGAAAAAGGTTTGGCAAAGACAATTTCAATCGATTAAACAATGTCCTTTTATTGCAATATGCGACAGTCAGTATCCAAAATATTTATTGTATTGTATAGACGCACCTATCTGTTTATTTTATCAAGGTGATTTAGAACTATTACAACAGCCGTTGGTTGCAATTGTTGGTGCTCGTCAAGCAACAAACTACGGTAAAAAAATATTACGTGCATGGATACCTTATCTGGTAAAATCAGGGTTAATAACTGTCTCGGGGTTAGCGTTAGGTATTGATGAATTAACGCATCGTACGACATTAGCTGCAGGTGGCAAAACAATCGGTATTATTGGAACAGGCCTTGGTTGTACCTATCCAAAACGTGATGATTTGTTACAAGAAAAAGTTGCTGTTAACGGATTGTTATTATCTGAATATTTGCCATGGCAGGGACCTAACCGAAAAAATTTTCCTGAGCGTAATCGTATTATTGCAGGTTTAAGCCATGTTTGTATCGTGATTGAAGCTAAAAAACGTTCAGGTTCTTTGATAACAGCGATGCAAGCTTTGGACCAGAACAGAACCGTAATGGCTGTACCAGGTCGAATTGATGAGCAAACCTCTAAAGGCACTAATGCATTAATTTTAGCTGGTGCTACGCCTATTTTAGTTCCACAACAAATTGTATTAGAATTTAAAAATTTTTATTAATTAGGTTAGATTTTAAGCAACGAGCATTTGGCAAATCTCAGGTTGATAGTGTATAGTACAATATTGTTAGGTATAAAGACTAATTAAAATAAAAATAAATTATAAGAAAAGAGGTGCACGCAAATGGTTTCACAAACTGCTGTTAAAGAAAAAAAGGCGCGTGCGGTGAAGAAAACGACAACTAAAACGAAAACTCGTGCGAAAAGTAAAGCGAAAGTTAAAAAAAATTTAGTTATTGTTGAATCACCATCTAAAGCGAAAACAATTGAAAAATACTTAGGTAAAAGTTATAAAGTTGTTGCAAGTATTGGTCATATTCGGGATTTACCAAAATCAACGATGGGAGTAGATATTGAAAATGATTATCAACCAAAGTATATTAACATTCGAGGTAAAGGGGATGTCATTAAATCCTTGAAAAAGGATGCAAAGGCATCTAAACATGTGTATTTGGCTTCCGACCCGGACCGTGAAGGCGAAGCCATTGCGTGGCATTTAGCGCACATTTTAGATTTAAATTTGGAAGATAGTGATAATCGCGTCGTTTTTAATGAGATTACCAAAGATGCCGTTAAAGATGCATTTAAACATCCGCGACAAATTGATATGGATTTAGTGGACGCACAACAAGCTCGTCGTATTTTAGATAGACTGGTTGGTTATTCGTTGTCACCTATATTATGGAAGAAAGTTAAAAAAGGATTGTCAGCAGGTCGTGTACAGTCAATTGCATTAGGATTAGTAATTAAACGCGAACAGGAAATTCAAAGTTTTGAACCAGACGAGTACTGGTCATTAGACACTATGTTTAAAAAAGGACGCACTAAATTTAAATCGACGTTCTATGGCCTTGATAATAAAAAAATGACGTTGCCTGATAATGATGCTGTCCAGGATGTTTTAAAGAAAATTGATAAAACGAAACCATTTGATGTTGTCAATTTGGTGACTAAGGAGCGTAAACGAAATCCGCAACCACCGTTTACAACATCAACGATGCAACAAACAGCTAATACGCAATTAAATTTTAAAACACGTAAAACAATGATGGCCGCACAACAACTATATGAAGGAATTAATTTAGGTGGTAAAAACGGCACGGTTGGATTAATTACATATATGCGTACAGATTCAACTCGTTTATCAGAAACTGCAAAATCAGAAGCAACCACATTCATTAATGATGAGTACGGTGAAAAATTTGTGGCGGCCAAGCCTGTACAAGGCAAAAAACAAGAAGGATCTCAGGACGCGCACGAAGCAATTCGGCCAACTTCAGTTTTTAGAACACCAGCATCAGTGAAGGATAAATTAACAAATGATCAGTTTAAATTATATCAACTAATTTGGTCCCGTTTTGTGGCTAGTCAAATGACACCAGAAGTGTTGGAAACAATGGCAGTTACAATTGAACAAAATGGTGTTACTTTTAAAGCGAATGGTTCACAGACAAAGTTTGCAGGTTTTACAAAGGCATATCCTGCTGCTAAGAGTAAAGATAATAAGTTACCAGCACTTGAGATAGGTGATGTATTGGACATGGTCACAATGTCACCTGAACAGCATTTCACACAACCACCTGCTCGTTATACTGAAGCAACATTAGTCAGAGCTTTAGAAGAGAATGGTGTGGGCCGTCCTTCAACGTATGCAGCAACAATTGAAACTATTCAACGTAGAGCTTATGTACGATTAGATACAAAAAAATTTGTCCCAACTGAACTAGGTGAATTAGTTCAAAATACTGTACAAGAATTTTTCCCTGATGTGACGAATATAAAGTTTACTGCCCAGGTTGAAACAGATTTGGATAATGTTGAATCTGGTAAAAAAGATTGGGTAAAAGTTGTTGATGATTTCTTTACGCCATTTTCTAAAGAATTAGAAGTAGCTGAAAAAGAAATGGAGAAGGTAGTTCTAAAGGATGAATTAGCTGGCTATGATTGCGAAATTTGTGGTGCTCCAATGTTAACAAAACTAGGACGCTATGGTAAATTCCATGCTTGTTCACGTTTCCCGGATTGTCGGAATACACAAACAATTGTGGAAGAAATTGGATTGCTATGCCCTAAGTGTAAAACTGGCCAAATTGTTGAACGTAAAACTAAGCGTGGTCGTACATTTTATGGTTGTTCACGTTATCCTGAATGTGATTTTGTTTCTTGGGATAAGCCAAATGAAAAAACATTACCTGATGGTACAACACCTAAGGAAGATAACGCAGAGCAAACAAACAAAGAGGACCAGGTAAATACAGTTGAATCTTCTGATTAAAGGAGACAATAATGGATGTAAAAGACACGGAAAATGTTAAACAACTTTTTTTAGATTATTTACGTATTGAAAGACAGTATTCTGTTGAAACACAAAAGGCTTATAAGAGTGATATGACAGAATTCTTGAGTTTTTTGGCTAAAACGCAAACTAATCAAGAAATTGACTTAAATAAAATTACAACGTTTGATGTCCGGGTGTTTTTATCTGAACTTTATGAAAAAGGTGATGACGCCAGAACGATTGCTCGTAAAGTAAGTTCGTTACGGAGTTTTTATCGCTTTTTAATTAATAATGAATTAGTGAATGATAATCCATTTGTGGGAATTACTCTCCAAAAATTTGGTAAACATTTACCACGTTATTTTTATCAAAAAGAATTAAATAGTATGTTTGATGTTGTGCTCGCTGACCACTCCATTCTAGGTATTCGTAATTGGTTGTTGCTGGAAATGTTGTATGGAACTGGTGCCCGTGTTTCAGAAATTGTCAATATGACTCGCCAGTCTGTTGATCAACGTGCCCAAGTAGTCACAATTACCGGAAAAGGGAATAAGATGCGAATTGTGCCTTTTGGTCATTATGCATTAGACGCTCTAGAACAGTACCTAACAGCAAGTCGACCTTTATTGGCCCAAAAACAAAAATTACCAAATGACTATTTATTTTTGAATCAACGGGGGAACCCTTTGACAACCGCTGGTGTGGAGTATATCTTAAAGCAGATTGGTAAAAAGGCTGGTTTAACACAAGATGTTACTGCTCACATGTTTCGTCACACATTCGCAACTGACTTGTTAAACAATCAGGCTGACTTAAGGACGGTACAACAATTACTGGGACATAGTAGTTTAAGTACAACGCAGATATATACCCATGTCACAACTGATGCGTTACAGCAAAGTTATCGTAATTTTTTTCCTAGAGCTTCAGAGTAATTTTACAATGATAAAATTGGTAAAGACCAATTTTGTTTGGTATTATTAATATAACGTTATTGAAACTTTGGAGGGGCTTATGTCAGTAAAATTAGAAAATGAAAACATTAGTGTTATTATTTCTGAGTTAGGGGCAGAATTAACTAGTGTTACGAATCGGGAATCTGGATTAGAGTATATGTGGACGGCAGATCCTAATTTTTGGGGAAGACATGCGCCTAACTTATTTCCAATTGTTGGTCGTCTTAAAGGGGATCGTTACAAATATCGAGATAAGACTTATTTTATGACGCAACATGGGTTTGCTCGAGATAATGAGTTTGATTTAGTAGAAAAAACAGCAACTTATGCGCGCTTGCGATTGGTTGATACGGAAGAGACACATTCGATTTATCCATTTCATTTTCAATTTGATGTTATTTATCGTTTAACTGATCAAGATACTTTAGGTGTGACTTATGTGGTAACTAATACGGATTCACATGAAATTTACTTTTCTGTTGGTGGTCATCCAGGATTTAGAGTGCCGTTAGCAGAAAATGAAAAATTTACAGACTACTATGTCAATGTTGAGCCTAATCGTATTTACAATCGTTCGAAATTGGTTGGCCCATACCTAGATAACAATTTAGATACAACTTTTAATTCATCAATTCCATTAAGATTACGTCGTGATGATTATAAAAATGATGCGATTATTTTACGCTTAGATGGTAATCCTGTATCTGTTGTTTTAGCTAGATTAGGAGAATCAAATGGGGTGACGATGCACATTCAAGATGCACAATACGTAGGGATTTGGACACCTTATGGTAAAGAGGCGCCTTTTGTTTGTTTAGAACCATGGTGGGGTGTTGCAGACACGGTGGATGCTGATGGTATCATTAATCATAAATATGGTATTAATGAATTGGCACCGGCTCAAACATTTACCGGTTCATACTCATTGTCATTCTTTTAGCGCAAAAAGGACATTGCTATTGTTTGATTAGATGATGGTAAAAATATTATTGGAAAAAAACTCTCCCATATTATATGGGAGAGTTTTTATATATTATTTTTTTGAAAACCAATAACCGAAGCCAAAAGGAACTTTTGATTCAGTACCGTGCAAAATACGATTAATATTACCACGGTGACGATAAAATACGAAAATGGTTAATATAAAAGCAATGGTTGTTAATAACCAATCATTTAACCAAAATGCAGATAGTACCGTAACAATGGTAAAACCAAGCATTGACCCGATAGATACCATACTTGTTAATAGAATAGACAATAAAAACGTAATAACAGCGGCAGCAAACATTGATGGGCTGTATAATAAGAGGACACCTACTGATGTTGCTACTGCCTTACCACCTTTAAAACCAATCCAAAATGAAAAAGTATGACCTAAAATAGCGCCTAAGCCAACAACCATATATGCCCAATGTGGCGTAGAACCCCAAATAGTTGCCATTGAAGCACCTAAAATACCTTTGCATAAATCAATAATTAAAACCATTGTGCCAGGTATGACACCTAAAGTACGAAAAGTATTAGTAGTGCCAATGTTACCAGATCCTAATTGTAAAATATCTTTTTTGAAAAAAATTTTACCAATCCAATATCCTGAAGGAATAGACCCTAATAAATAGGCTAACCCAAAACTAATGATAAAATGAAAAATCGTCACAACGATAGCTCCTTATATGTTTTTTAATACTTGTATGTTTATAATCTATCACAAAACCTTATCTATTTTAGCATGTTTCTCAACCTTGGAACTTTAAATTTTTTTAATAGTGTTGCGTCAAAGGTTAGTTTTGAGATATTATGAAATTTGAAACGCGTTAAAACGCAAGTAACATAAATGAAAGGAAAACATCCATGGTAAAGAAAAATGATTATTCGGATGATTCCATTACAGTTTTAGAAGGGCTTGAAGCTGTTCGAAAACGACCGGGGATGTATATTGGTTCGACAGATGGTAAAGGTCTGCACCATCTAGTGTATGAAATCTTTGATAACGCAGTTGATGAGGCATTAGCTGGGTATGGTGATGAGATTAATGTTACGATTCATGAAAATAATGCCATTACGGTTGTTGATCATGGACGTGGTATGCCGGTTGGCATGCACGCTTCCGGAAAACCGACTCCGGAAGTCATACTGACTGTTTTACATGCTGGTGGTAAGTTTGGTCAAGGTGGTTATAAAACGTCCGGGGGACTGCATGGTGTGGGCTCTTCAGTTGTTAATGCATTATCAAGTGATTTAATGGTTACAATTGTACGTGATGGTGCTAAGTACCAAGAACACTTTATTAATGGTGGTCACCCAGATGGGACACTTAAAAAGATAGGTAAAACAAAAGAAAAGTCTGGAACAACAGTAACGTTCAAACCAGATCCTACAATTTTTTCAACAACAATTTATAATTTTAATACTTTAGCCGAGCGGTTACGCGAATCAGCATTCTTGTTACGTGATGTTAAAATTACGTTAACTGATGAGAGACCAGGTCAGGAGCAAAGTGAAGTTTACCACTACTCTGAAGGCATTAAGGCATTTGTATCTTATTTAAACGAAGATAAAGACACGCTGGGTGATACCATGTATTTTGATGGTACAGCGCAAGGTGTTGAAGTTGAAGTAGCGGCACAATATAATGATGGCTTTTCAGAAACAATGATGTCGTTTGTTAATAATGTACGAACGCCTGATGGTGGTACTCATGAGGCTGGATTACGTGCAGCTTGGACAAAGGCATTTAATGAGTATGCCCGTAAAGTTAATCTTTTAAAAGATAAAGATAAGAATTTAGAAGGTTCGGATGTTCGAGAAGGACTGTCGGCAGTTATTTCATTAAGAATTCCTGAAAATATCTTACAATTTGAGGGACAGACAAAAGAAAAGCTGGGAACACCGGAAGCACGCACGATTGTTGACAATATCATCACAGAACAATTGGGTTTTTATTTAATGGAGAATGGGGAATTCTCACAAAATCTTATCCGAAAGTCGCTAAGAGCTAGAGAAGCTCGTGAAGCCGCCCGTAAGGCCCGTGATGAAGCGCGGACGGGGAAGAAAAAGGGAAAGGCTGATCGGCTGCTCTCTGGTAAATTAACACCTGCACAGTCAAAAAATGCTAGTCAAAATGAATTGTTCTTAGTTGAGGGGGATTCTGCGGGTGGTTCTGCTAAGCAAGGTCGTAACCGTAAATTCCAAGCAATTTTACCTTTACGTGGTAAAGTTTTGAATACTGAAAAAGCAAAATTAGCTGACATCATGAAAAACGAAGAAATTGCAACGATTATTTATACGATTGGTGCTGGTGTTGGTCCTGAATTTAATGTTGCTGATTCACATTACGATAAAATTATTATTATGACTGATGCAGATGATGATGGGGCACATATTCAAACGTTGTTGTTGACATTCTTTTATAAGTATATGCGCCCATTGATTGATGCTGGCAAGATTTATATTGCTTTACCACCGTTATACATGTTGCGTCGAGGTAAAGGCAAGCAGCAACAAGTTGCGTACGCTTGGACTGATGCACAATTATCATCAGCTGAACAAGAAATTGGTCGCGGTTATACTTTGCAACGCTTCAAGGGACTAGGTGAAATGAACGCTGAACAACTTTGGGCAACTACAATGGATCCAAGTCAGCGGACACTTATCCGTGTCAAAATCGATGATGCAATGTTAGCTGAAAAGCGTGTTACAACTTTGATGGGTGATAAGGTTGAACCACGTCGTAAGTGGATTGAAAGTAACGTTGCTTTTAACCTAGTTGAGGAAGGTGATACCTTACTTGATGAAGCGGAACAATCTGAAGAATTAAATGCCCAAAGTCAAGAATTTGTGGCGCCAATTATTGAAAGTTGGCAAGACAAAAAGGAGTAAAGTTGAATGGCAGAATCTGGAAATATTCAAGAATTAAGCCTTGAAGCGGTAATGGGTGATCGTTTCGGACGATACTCAAAATATATTATTCAAGAACGTGCATTACCTGACATTCGTGATGGTTTAAAGCCAGTACAACGGCGTATTTTGTACGCCATGAATAAAGATGGTAATACGTATGATAAGCAATTTCGTAAGTCGGCTAAATCAGTTGGAAATGTGATGGGTAATTTTCACCCACATGGTGATTCATCAATTTACGAAGCGCTGGTGCGTATGTCGCAAGACTGGAAATTACGTGCACCATTAATTGAAATGCATGGTAATAATGGATCGATTGATAACGATCCTGCTGCTGCGATGCGTTATACTGAAGCCCGCTTATCAAAGCTAGCAGGTGAGATGTTACGAGATCTTGATAAAGAAACTGTTGATATGGTTCTTAACTTTGATGATACGGAGTATGAGCCTACAGTATTGCCAGCTCATTTTCCTAATTTGTTAGTGAATGGGGCTACTGGTATTTCAGCGGGATATGCAACCGATATTCCACCACATAATTTAGGCGAAGTTATTGATGCTTTAATTTATTTACTAGCACACCCTAAAGCCAGTCTAGATGATTTGATGGGCTTCGTAAAAGGTCCAGACTTTCCAACGGGTGGTATTATTCAAGGTGTTGATGGTATTAAGGCGGCTTACAAAAATGGTCGTGGTCGAATTGTCGTTCGTTCAAAAACTGAAATCCTTAAGCTAAAGGGTGGTAAGTCACAAATTCAGGTTAGTGAAATTCCTTATGAAGTAAATAAAGCGAGCCTAGTTAAAAAGATTGATGAAATCCGATTGAATAAGGACGTGGCAGGAATCGTTGAAGTACGTGATGAGTCTGATCGTGATGGATTATCAATTGCTATTGAATTAAGCAAAGATGCAAACGTAAACGGCATTCTAGCTTATTTGTTAAAAAAGACTGATTTGCAAGTTACGTATAATTTTAATATGGTTGCAATTCATAATCTTAGACCAGAACGGGTTGGTTTAAAGACAGCTCTTGAAGCATTTTTGGATCATCAAGTTGATATTATTACAAAACGGACGAGCTATGATTTACGCAAAGCACAAGAACGTCAACATATTGTTACTGGATTAATTAAAGCACTTTCAATTTTGGACGAGGTGATTACGACAATTCGCGGGTCAAAGGATCGCAAAGATGCTAAACAAAATTTGGTTGATCAATTTGATTTTACGTTAGCCCAAGCAGAAGCTATCGTGACACTGCAATTGTATCGTTTGACGAATACTGATGTCACACAACTACAAGCTGAATTTGAAGAATTATCAAAGAAGATTGAACATTTTAATGCTATTCTTTCTGATCCTAAGGTTTTGCGTCAGGAATTGCGTCAAGAATTGAAACTAATTAAGAAAAATTATAGTACACCGCGTTTGACGGAAATTCAGGCTGATGTGCAAGAACTAAAATATGATGCAACGGTAACGGTTGCGGACGAAGATGTTGCAGTATTAGTATCAAAAATGGGTTATGTTAAACGATCATCACTACGTTCACATAAAGCATCTGGGGATGATAATGGGTTACGTGAGGATGACAGTACTGTTTTTGTTGATCATGTTAATACGTTACAACATATTTTTATGTTTACAAATAAGGGCCATGTTATTTATCGGCCAATCCATGAATTACCAGAATTTAAATGGAAAGAAGCCGGTGAACATTTATCACAATCAATTAATGGGTACTTACCTGATGAAGAAGTTATCCATGTTGAAGTTGTGTCCGATATTGATAAGTTGGTTGGTACTTGGTTAACGGCAACGAGTGATGGTTATATCAAACAATTTAAATTTGCCGATCTTATACCACGTAGTACTTATAAAAAACGTAGTATGATTTTTATGAAATTAAAAGTGAGTTCAGCAACTATTATCGGGTTAGAAAAATTGCAATTGGGTGATAATGCTAACCGTACAGTGGTTTTGGTATCTCGTAAGGCAATGGGATTACGTTACGATTTAGCAGAAGTACCATTATCTGGTAATCGAACAACTGGTGTTAAGTCTATGAACTTGGCGAATGGTGATGAAATTATTAGCATGGCATCTGTAACGGACGACCAAGCATTAGCAGTGATTACGCATCGCGGTGCCTTTAAGTGGATGGCAGTTACTGAAATACCAGTTACAAGTCGCGCTCGTAAGGGCGTACTAATGATGCGTGAATTGAAAAAAGATTCACATGAAATTATTGCAACGCAAGTAGTTGATCAACATTCACCAAAACCATTATCGATTTATACAACCCGTGGCAAGCAGTTTGATGTGATACCAACTGACCATAATTTAAGTCAACGATATAGCAACGGTAGTTTTATTATTGATATATCGACTGCTGGTCAACCTGTGGCGATGCAGTTATATGATGTTACGAAGGTATATTAATACATTTCTATGGTTCAAAACGTAAAAAATGGTGTATGATTAACATGATAAAAAATAATGAATTGGAGAATTATCTGATGGCTAAGACATTGGTTTTTGGACACCAAAATCCTGATACAGATACAATTGCATCTGCAATTTCTGCATCATATTTCTTGAATAAAGCGTACAAATTGGATACGGAAGCAGTTGCATTAGGAACACCTAATGCTGAAACTGAATACGCACTAAGTTACTTTAAAGTTGAAGCACCACGCGTCATTGAAAATGCGGATACAAAAGAGGTTGTTCTAGTTGATCATAATGAAGCGAGTCAATCGGTTGCCAACTTGGCTGATGTGACGGTTGCAGGTGTTTATGATCACCACAAAATTAACTTTACTTCTGCTGCACCATTATGGTTTACTAATAAGCCATTGGGTTCGGTTGCAACCGTTTTATATTATGAATATCAAACTGCTGGTATTGAGATTCCTGCTGCAATAGCTGGTATGATGTTATCAGCTATTATTTCAGATACACTTTTGCTAAAGAGCCCAACGACGACATCAATGGATAAGCCAGCATTAGAAGGGTTAGCAAAAATTGCTGGTTTGGCTGATTATGAGGCTTATGGATTAGAAATGTTAAAAGCTGGAACGGATCTATCAACTAAGACGGCTAAAGAATTAATTGATGGGGACGCTAAGTCATTTGAATTAGGTGGTCAAACATTGCGTATTGGGCAAGTGAATACAGTGGATGTTAACGATGTATTTGCTCGTCGCGATGAAATTGTGGCTGCAATATCAGATGAACTATCAAGTGAAAACTATGATACTTTTGTCTTCGTTGTAACAAATATTTTGGATTCAGACTCAGATATTTTGGTGTTGGGTGATAATCAAGATAAGATTGCTGCAGCATTTGGTGTGACATTAGAAGATGGGCGTGCTTCATTACCTGGTGTAGTATCACGTAAGAAGCAAGTTGTACCACCGTTGACAACGGTATTTGAAGGATAAAAAAATTGCTGAACAATTACCTCATTGGGTTATTGTTCAGCAATTTTTTGGTTTAAAGTCTTAAAACCGAGTTTAATGATGATCATATGATAAAATAAATACTGGAAGGACTTGTTTGATATAATTAAACAATTATTCATAAAATAAATTGTAAACATTTTGGAAACTAAGTTCATCACCAACAAAATATAGCGTATCATTTTGATAAATTTTTGCATATGGTCCAGGTGAAAGTGTTAGATGATTTTCATGAAGAATGCCAACTAGTGTTGTACCTGTTCGATGCCAGAAGTTTAAATCACTAATGGTTTGATCAAATATAGGTGAGTCATTCACTAGTTTTAATTCATAAGGGGTAAACGGATTGTGTTGCTTATAGTACTGTGTTTGCTCAATAAATGCGTTCAGTGATTGCGTGAGTTTAACCAGGCCAACTTGTTGTTCTGCAATTTGATTGGTTAATGCTGTTTGCATATTCTGTAAATCTTGCGCATCACTTTCAGAATTAACGAATTCTTGTGCTTTTTCACGTGAAATAATGATAGCACCACTACCATGGCGTGTTTCCACAATGTCTAAGTCTTCTAAGATACTGATAGCACGGCGTGCTGTCTCTGATGAAACACCAAAATTAGTGGCCAATGTTGAACGGGCATGAATTTTAGTGCCCACTTGTAATTGCCCACTGCTAATTTGTTCAGCAATCCTTAGTGCGATAATACGGTATCGGGGTTGTTTAATTGCTGTCATAACGTCCTCCTAAAATCAGCCATATAATTTTAAGGATACCATAGATTAGTGCTTATGTGCTGTTTAAAGTATTTTTAAAATAAATTGGTACTGTATGAATGTAAGCTTTTTATTTGGCCTTTAAACTAATTATAGACGATTGGTATAGTAGTTTTTATTTGACCGAAGTGACAACTTTATGTTTACAATAGAATTGTCACTTAGCGAAAGCATAAAAACTTTCGAACAAGTAGGAGGAGAAAATGTATGTCAAAGGTAAAAATTGAACACCTGACTAAGATTTTCGGAAAACGTGTAAAGCCAGCTTTACAAATGGTTGAGCAACACGAATCAAAAACTGATATCTTAAAGAAAACGGGTGCAACAGTTGGTGTGTATGATGCTAACTTAGCCGTTGAAGAAGGTGAAATATTCGTTATCATGGGACTTTCTGGTTCTGGTAAGTCAACTTTAATTCGGTTGTTAAATCGATTGATTGAGCCTACCTCAGGTCACATTTACATTGATGATGATGATGTATCTAAACTTAATAAGGAAAAGCTACTTGAAGTTCGTCGTAAGAAGATGAGTATGGTATTCCAAAGCTTCGGACTTTTCCCTCACCGTACGATTTTGCAAAATACTGAGTACGGATTGGAAGTCCAAGGTGTTGCCAAAGCAGAGCGTCGTGAAAAGGCCGAAAAAGCATTGGATAATGCTAACCTATTAGCATTTAAGGATCAATATCCTAATCAATTATCTGGTGGTATGCAACAACGTGTTGGTCTTGCTCGTGCGTTAGCGAATGACCCTGAAATTTTACTAATGGATGAGGCGTTCTCAGCACTTGACCCATTAATTCGTCGTGATATGCAGGATGAACTGTTGGATTTGCAAGAACAGTATAAAAAGACCATTATCTTTATTTCTCACGATTTGAATGAAGCATTACGTATTGGTGATCGTATCGCTATTATGAAGGACGGGGAAGTTGTCCAAGTTGGAACTGGTGAAGAAATCGTTACACAACCAGCTAATGATTATGTTCGTGCCTTCGTTGAAGACGTTGATCGTTCAAAGGTGTTAACTGCTGAAAACATTATGATTCCACCATTCTTTACAAATATTGAAGTTGATGGTCCTAACGTTGCTTTGAAGAAGATGCGTACAGAAGAGGTATCCGGACTAATTGCAGTTGATCGTAAGCGTCAATTTAGAGGATTTATTACGAGTGAGGATGCTATTCGAGCTCGAACAGAAGGCCTATCATTAATTGACGTGGCAACTGATATACCAACTGTATCGCCTGATATGTTGGTAATGGATATTATGCCATTAATTTATGATTCACCAACACCATTAGCAGTTGTTGATGAAGATGGTCGCTTACGCGGAACGTTAATTCGTGGTCGTGTTCTGCAAGCACTAGCAGAACACGGTGAAGAACCTGCAGCCAAAAGTGTTGTTGCAGATCAAGCTGAATCCGAAACAGCTCAATTAGAGTCAAAGGAGGAGGTATAGTATGTTTGTTTTAGCGGATTTATTTCCTAAATTACCTTTAGGACCTTGGGTTGATAGTGGTGTTGATTGGTTAACAGATCATCTAGGTGGTTTATTCGATGCATTACAAAGTGCAGGAAATGCTGTTATGAATACCATGACAGGTGGTTTAATGACCATCCCAGTATGGCTATTTATTATTGGTATGACGATTTTTGCCATTTTGATGTTTGGTAAAAAATGGGGAATTCCTCTCTTTACATTTATTGGTTTATTAATTGTTGAAAATCAGAACTTATGGTCTGATTTAATGAATACATTTACGTTAGTTATTATTTCCAGTTTAATTTCGGTTATCATCGGTGTCCCATTGGGGATTTGGATGGCAAAGAATGAGACTGTAAATAAAATTATTCAACCAATTCTAGATTTCATGCAAACAATGCCAGCCTTTGTTTACTTGATCCCAGCCGTTGCCTTCTTTGGTATCGGTGTGGTTCCAGGTGTGTTTGCTTCTGTTATCTTCTCATTGCCACCAACAGTGCGCATGTCAAACTTAGGTATTCGTCAAGTACCTAATGACTTGGTGGAAGCAGCTGATTCATTTGGTTCAACTGGAAAACAAAAATTGTTTAAGGTTGAATTACCTTTGGCTAAGGGAACTATCTTCTCAGGTATTAATCAAACTTTGATGTTAGCATTGTCAATGGTTGTTATTGCCTCAATGATTGGTGCCCCTGGATTAGGTCGTGGTGTATTATCAGCTGTACAAAATGCTGATATTGGTAAAGGTTTCGTTAACGGTCTTGCCTTGGTTATTTTAGCCATTATTATTGACCGTTTCACACAACAACTTAACCGCACACCTGCTGAAAAGTTAGAAACTGCCAAGCCAAAGCATCACTGGAAGGGTTGGACAGCTATTGTAGTTGCCGTAGCCATGATTGGTGGTGGTGTGGTTAACTCAGTAACTTCAGCTAATTCACAAAAAGAATCAATTAAGTTGGTTTATGTACAATGGGATTCTGAAGTTGCATCAAGTAACGTATTAGCACAAGCCATGAAACAACATGGTTATGATGTTGAATTAACACCGTTGGATAACTCAATTATGTGGCAATCAATTGCAAATGGGCAAGCGGATGCTTCTGTATCTGCTTGGTTACCACTAACTCATAAGGCACAATACAATAAGTACAAGTCAGACATTGATCTCGTTGGTCCTAATTTGAAGGGTGCCAAAACAGGTCTAGTTGTACCAAAGTATATGGATGTAAACTCTATTGCTGATTTGCAAGATCAAGCCGGTAAGAAGGTTACTGGTATTGAACCTGGTGCTGGGGTTACAAGTTCAGCTGAAAAAGCTATGAAAGACTATGGTTTGGATAGCAAAGGTTGGCAAGTAACACCATCATCATCTGGTGCAATGGCTGTTGCATTAGGTAAGGCGATTAAAGCTAAGAAAGACATCGTGATTACTGGTTGGGAGCCTCACTGGATGTTCCAAAAGTATGATTTGAAGTACTTGGCAGATCCAAAAAAGACATTTGGTGATGCTGAAACGCTTAATACGATGGCTCGTAAGGGATTGAAAGAAGACAAGCCGGATGCATATAAGGTTCTTAAGAAATTTAAGTGGACCAAAGATGATATGGGTAAGGTCATGCTTGATATTCAAAATGGTAAGTCAGCCACGGAAGCCGCAAATGACTGGATTAAGGATAATCAATCAAAGGTTGATGCCTGGTTCAAGTAAGGAAAATATATAATATAATGTTAACCGAACAAATTGAAGATGCTTGTATATACATCATTGTACTTGTAATTGTGATTGCAATTAGTACAACTGTGATGGCAGACAAGTCGTTATTCGCTCAAGTTGTCATGGCGTTAGGCGCTATGACCGGATCAGTAATGATTGTGAGGGCGTGGCGGAACAATTCATGAGGTTTTAAAGCCATAAAGACTGCAAAGGTCTTTATGGCTTTTTTATTTTGTAATTGTGAATTTTTGTTGACATTATTGTGAAATATTATACAATATAAGTATGTTAAATTGTTGAATTATTTAAAAACCCTAATTAATTAGGTGTTTCAGCGTTTTTAATATTGTGAATAATAATTTAATGTATTTTTTAAAATGGCATCTACGACTAGAGAGTATACGAGGAAAACTAAAATGGTTAAAATCGCAGTAATTGGTAGTACACATGCAGGAACTTTCTCAGCAACACAAATTAAACAACAAAATCCAGACGCCGAAATAACAGTTTATGAAAAAGGAACGACTGTTTCATTCTTATCATGTGGTATTGCACTATGGTTAGGTAATCATGTATCTGATGAACAGCGAATGTTTTATGAAACGCCAGAATCGATGACTGAACAAGGCATTACAATGAAAATGCAACATGAAGTTATTGAAGCTAATTTAGTGACCAAAACAGTACGTGTTAAAAATCTTGTTACTGAAGAAATGGGAACAGAAAGTTTTGATAAAATTATTATCGCAACAGGTTCAAAGCCATTAGTACCAAATATTCCAGGTATTGATAGTGAGAAAATTTATATGATTAAATCGTGGGAAGACGCACAACGTATCAAAGCAGTTTCAAACAATGTTTCACGGGCAATTGTAATTGGTGCTGGATATATTGGTGCTGAGGTAGCAGAACAATTTTCCGTTACTGGTAAAGAAGTAACTTTGATTGATGAAGCTGATCGTGTATTACCGAAAAATTTTAGCCCAGTATTTACGGATCGCATCACAGATGCATTTATTGAAAATAATGTTAACCTAGCTTTATCACAACGAGTTACTGGCTTTGAAGATCTACCAGAGGGTGGCATTCGTGTTAAGACGAATAAGGGGAGCTTTGAAGCTGATATTGCCATACTAGGAATTGGGTTCTTACCTAATACTGACTTATTTGTGGATCAAATTGACATGTTGCCTAATGGCGCAATTGTCACTAATGAATATATGGAGACTAGTATGCCTGATGTGTTTGCGGCAGGAGATGCAACGACAATTTTTTATAATCCAACACAAAAACACGATTATATTCCGTTAGCAACAAATGCCATTCGGCAAGGTATGTTAATTGGTCGTAATATTAATGGGCACAACTTAGCTTATAATGGTACGCAAGCGACATCGGCAGTTGAGTTATATGGTTATGCAATGTCAGCAACTGGTATGAATAAAATGGGAGCACAATTTCGTGATATAGATGTTGTTGAAACAACATATGAAGAAGATTACCGACCTGATTTTATGTTATCAACAACATCCGTATTATCATCAATAACATGGGAAAAGAAAACTCGTCGTGTGGTTGGTGCTGCATTTATGTCAAAACATGATACATCACAAGCGGCAAATGTGGTGTCAGTAGCGATTCAAAATAAAATGACGATTGATGATTTAGCAATGGCTGATTTCTTTTTCCAACCAAACTTTACGCAACCAATTAATTTCATTGGTGCAGTTGCTTTGAAGGCGGTTAATGAAAATATGAAATAACGATTATTAAACTATTGACTTAAAAATAAGAATCATCTAATATAAATATTATAGATTTTAAACAAAGTGATCAGGAAAGTATATGTTAGACTGAAACTTAGAGAGCTACAATTTGGTGCAATGTAGTATGAAGCTGACATGGAAAATGGCCTGTGATTGGGTATTATAAATGGCAAGACTATGAATAATACACGGGTTGGTCTTCGTTATTAGACACACGTATAAACAAAGCATCATATCGCTCCTTGTTTGCACGTTTAGAGTTTCTTTTGAGTAATTAATTGAAAAAAATAGAATGGTAACACGATTAGTCGTTTCTAGGTTAGAGCCTAGAAACGACTTTTTTATTTTACGAAAGAGAGTGTTTTGATGAATAAATTTTTGATAAGTACAATTGGTGTACTGGGGGCTACTGTAATTGGGTCAACGATTAGTACACAAATTATTTCTGCAGATAGTAAACCTAAAACAGTAACAGTTGGTTTAGTTGGTGATTCTGATCGTCAATTATGGGAATATGTAAAAAAAGATGCGGCTAAAAAGTATGATATTAATATCAAGTTAAAATTATTCACTGATTATGTTAAGCCTAATCAAGCATTAGTCGATAATTCAATTGACTTAAATGCGATGCAAACAATTGATTATTTTAATGAGCAAAATAAACATTTAGGTAATAAATTAGTATCGATTGGTAAAACGTATGTGACGCCTATTCGCATGTATTCTGAAAAATATAAAAGTTTGAAAGAATTACCTAAAGGCGCAACGATTATTGTGCCAAATGATGGTTCAAATGAAAAAAGAGCATTAGATGTTTTACAAGATGCTAAATTAATTAAATATGATCATGCAAAGAAGGTTCCCGGTGTTGCGGACATAACGCAAAATAAAAAGAATTTTAAAATTAAAGAAGTAAATTCTGAACAAACAGCATCAGCTCTAAAAGGAGTTGATGCAGGTGTTGTTAATACTAATTATGCGCTAGATGCTAAATTAGATATTGATAAAGCGCTCTATACAGAGCCTGTTAATAAGGCGAATAAAGGATACATTAATATTATTGTTGCCCGTAAGGATAAGCAAAATAAAAAGGTTTACAAACAAGTCGTTAAAACATATCAAACTGAACAAACAAAAAAACATATGCATGACTTATATGGTTCAGCAGAAAAAGCAGCTTGGGATATTAAATTAAAGTAGGAGATAAATTATTATGGCAGAAAAAACAGCAATATTTGCAGGTGGATGTTTTTGGTGCATGGTGGAACCGTTTGAAACATTACCAGGTATTATAAAAGTACGTTCAGGTTATACAGGTGGGTTTAAGGACAATCCAACATATGAAGAAGTTAAAGCACATAAAACGGGTCATACGGAAGCTGTTAAAGTATGGTTTGATGATAGTGTAGTTGATTATAAGGATTTAGTTGACTTATATTGGCAAACTGCTGATCCAACAGATGCGATGGGTCAATTTCAAGATCGTGGCGATAATTACAGACCAGTTATTTTCGTTGCTTCAGATGAACAATTAGCAATTGCTGAAGCATCAAAACAACAATTGGTGGCGTCAGGTATCTTTGGTGATGACCCCATTGTGACTAAAATTGAAAAAGCAGTAACTTTTTGGGATGCTGAAGAAGAGCACCAACAATTTTATCGTAAGCATGCGGATATTTATGCCGATGAAAAACAAGATCGAGATGCTTACAAAAAGAAGTATTGGGATAAAACTAATAAATAACGGTTGTTCATAAATGAAGTATATATTTTTAGTGAATCCGATTGCTGGTAGCGGTCGGGCAAAAAGAAAATGGCGCATATTGCAACAATATTTAATTGAACAATCATTTGATTATGAAATTTATTTTTCAAAAGCAACAGGTGATATTCAAAAGCGTCTGGGAAACCAAGATTACACTGATCCACAACAGAGTATTATTATAATGGGTGGCGATGGTACATTGCACGAGGCAATTAATGGTGTATTACATAATGTAAAAATAGCACAGCAAATACCAATTGGTTACATTTCAGCAGGTTCAGGTAATGATTTTGCTCGACTGTACAGCTTATCTAACGATCCCGTTTTAGCATTTAAAAGAATTGACCAGGCAATGAAATACCGCCAATTTAAGATGATTGATATTGGTAAATATACGAATCAACAAACAAGTATGATAACGTATTTTATAAATAACATGGGCATTGGTATTGATGCAACAGCAGTCCATTTTGCAAATGATTCGCAGACGAAACGTTGGTTGAATAAATTACATATGGGGCAGTGGAGTTATCTAATAGCAGCACTTAAAAGTCTTGTTAAGCAAGAAGCATTTGAAATAATGGTGGAAGATGCTAATCGCCAGCAAATACGGACACAAAAAGGCTATTTTGTGACAATTGCTAATAATCCATATTTTGGTGGAGGAATTAAAATTTTACCCGATGCCGATCCCACTGATGGATTACTGGATATTATTATTGTTGATAAGCCGCAGCATATTTTTCGCCTTATTTGGTTATTGGGTGCATTGTTTAGGGGAAATTATTATCAATATTCAGAAGTCAATCATATTCAAACAAAACAAATGATTTTGAAAACAACGAGATCTGAATATAGTCATTTAGATGGGGAATCAGTATCACCTCAAATATTTGACGCAAAAATTCAATTAATTAAATATCCGATATGCTTTTAAAAAAAATAAAAAGCCACTTAGCTTGATTACAAATAATATGTAACAAGCCAAGTGGCTTTTTTATTTTTTTAAAAAATCTGTGTACTAAATCATAATAAACATTGGCAAAATCAACGGACGTCGTTTTGTTTGTTCAAATAAGAAACGTTGTAGCTGAGAAACAACCGCATTACGAATAGTGTGATCATTTGCTGATGTCTCATGCATTGATGATAAGATTGCGTGGAAAATAACTTTACGACCTTCATTGATTAATTCTTCAGATTCACGCATGTAAATAAAACCACGTGAAAGAATGTCTGGTCCAGCAGTAATTTCTTTGTTCTTTAAATCAATTGTTGCAACAACAACGACTAAACCGTCTTCAGATAACATCTGACGATCACGCAAAACAGCAGTACCAACATCACCAATACCATTACCATCAACGTAAGTATCTTGTGCAGGTATTTGACCCACGACATGTGCTTCATTAGGGGAAACTGCCAGAACGTCACCATTGTCTAGGACGAACGTATTCTCCTCGGGGACACCAATGTCATGACCTAATCCTTCATGTACTTTAAGCATACGGTATTCACCGTGAATAGGCATAAAGTACTTTGGTTGCATTAATGATAGCATTAGTTTTTGTTCTTCTTGACCACCGTGACCAGAAGCATGGATGTTATTAATTTTACCATGAATAACATTAGCGCCTGCTTCTTCAAGTTCATTGATAACTCGGTTAACAGATTGTGTATTACCTGGAATTGGAGAACTTGAAAAGATGACAGTATCATTGGGTTGAATAGAGATTTGTCGATGGGTTCCGTTTGCGATACGTGCTAAGGCAGCCATCGGTTCACCTTGAGAACCTGTTGACATAATCAAAACCTTTTCTGGTGGTAGACGATTAATTTCATGGGCATCTACTAACATATCATCAGGAATATCTAAGTAACCTAAAGCACGACCATTGTTGACAGCGCCTTCCATTGAGCGACCAAACACAGCAATTTTACGACCATGTGCGATAGCTGCCTCAGTAGCCATTTGGATACGAGACATATTTGAAGCAAAGGTTGCAAATATAATACGACCGTCAATTTCATTAAAGAGCTTGTTAATGGTCTTACCAACCCAACGCTCAGATTTTGAAAATTCTGGGCGTTCGGCATTGGTTGAATCAGACATTAATAACAATACGCCTTCTGAACCAATTCGCGCCATTTTTTGAAGGTTAGGTGGCTGCTTAGTCGTGGGCGTCAGATCAAATTTAAAATCACCGGTTTCTACGATAGTTCCTGAAGGTGTATGAACAGCAACACCATAAGTATCAGGAATTGAGTGGGTTGTACGGAAAAATTCAACACTCATTTTATCGAATTGTAGAACAGTATCTTCATTAATTTCATGAAGTTCCGTACTATTAAGAAGTCCATGTTCATCCAATTTGTTTTTAATTAGCGCAATTGCAAGTGGACCAGCATAGACCGGCACGTTAACAGCATTTAGAAAGAAATGAATAGCGCCAATATGGTCTTCGTGTCCGTGTGTAATAACAAGGGCCTTGATTTTATCTTTGTTTGCTTTTAGGTAAGAGTAATCAGGAATGACATAGTCAATTCCTAAAAGTTCATCTTCTGGAAATTTGACACCAGCATCAACAACAATGATTTCATCACCATATTCAATACCATACGTGTTTTTTCCGATTTCTCCCAAACCACCCAAAGCATAAACAGCTGTTTCATCAGGCCGAATAGTAAAATCAGTCGTCATAGATTAAAACTCCGTTAGTTTAAAATTTGGGCTTTGTTGCTCGTAAGCAAGTGCCTTTTCTGATAGTTGTTCAATGTGTTCAACATTAAATTCAGTATTTTTTTCAACAGCCAAACGTGCTGAAGGCAAATCAACTGCATCTAAATAGATAGATTGTGTGTTTTCGCGCTCTGGGCTTTGAAATGAATTAGGTTGATAGTAAACTTTAAAAATCATAGTAATAAAGTGCTCCTTATGTTTTATTCCGAATCTTCTTATAGAGTAAGTTTAGCAGAAAATCATGTTATCGGCTACTTAACTGTTAAGTTGATGGTTTATTATCTGGATATGGAATAGTACATATCCAGATGAGTTTGATAAGACAAATGGATAAGTAATATCATGATTAAGCTTAAATACTAGTGTGTTGAAATTATTTTGTTAAAATAATTACTGAATATTGGTCTGCTTAATCGTTTTTTCGCCTGAATTCAGGTACACTAGATATAGTAAATTTTTACAATTTTAAATAGTGGAGGATGTTATGTGGTTTCTGTGGCTAGTATTGATTATTATATGTATTATGATTGCCCTAACTATTTACCGTCGCTATGGTCGCCGTTTGACAGAACGTCAAATCATTACTTCACAGCAAGTGGTTAACCATGCCCTCACTTATGCATTGAAAGATCTTAATGACGCACTTTATTTGGTGCCAGATAAACAAATATCTTCAACTTTGGTTGCAAATATTTGGGGACATGAAGTGATGGCATTTGAATTTGTATTACCAGTTTCTGATTTGCAAGAAGTGATTGTGGTACGACAAGCAGTTAATAATGCGCTAAGAGAGTATGCTGAAAAAAACAATCTAAAAAGTGCAGCAACTGACGAAATGGCCTTGTTAGTCACTGATGTTTGGTATGATGCCCGTGTACCGGAATTACATATTGATATTGCTCATATAACAAATCAAGAAACAGCGGCCTATATTAGAGATTTAAGGAAATTAAATCAACCGGTATAGAGTTTGGTATACTAAATATAAATATAAAACAGGAGATTTTAAAGATGTATTTGATGAATGAAATTGTGCGTGATGGTAATAAAGTATTGCGTGAACGAGCAACTAAAGTTGAGTTTCCTTTATCTGATGAAGTAAAAGAAGTATCAAAAAATATGATGGAATATTTAGTTGTTAGCCAAAATGAGGAAGAAAATGAAAAATATGGATTACGTCCAGGTGTCGGTTTGGCTGCGCCACAAGTTGGTGTATCACAACAGTTTTCATCTATCTTAATTCCCTCTGATGATGTAGAAGAATTGCAAGAAAAGCCTGAAAATGATGATGAATATTACTTTAAGGGGACCATTTATAACCCAGTGATTACACGTCAGTCGGTAAAACAGGCTGCTTTATCTATGGGGGAAGGGTGCTTGTCTGTAGACAATGATTTGCCTGGTTATGTTAATCGTGCTTATAAAATTACAGTTAAATTTCAAAATGAGCAAGGCGAACAACAAGAGTTGCGCTTATCAGGGTATCCAGCAATTGTCTTTCAACATGAAATTGATCACTTACATGGTTCTTTGTATTATGATCATATTAATAATAAAGATCCATGGCACCAAACAGACAATACACGTTATTTGGGGTAATGTATGATGATACAATCAGATAAAAATTTTGCCTATCCAATATTACCGGGATGGGACAAGACAGATATTATTGTGACTAGTAAATTTTATTCGGCAATTGCAAATGCATATGAAATCGGCATTGACCGTCAAGATTTATTAGAGTCGTATGCAGCGTTCAAAACTGTTGTACCAAGTAAGAGTGAAGAGAAACAAATTGGTCGAGAATTTGAAAAGGATTCGGGCTACAGTATCTACAAAACAATAAAATTTGCTCATCAAACAACTAGTCAGCGTATTAAAATGGAGAGCTAGCATATGGATCAAATACAATTACAGAAGTTAGATACGACAGTATTAAAATGGTTGGATCAGGTCCATCATTTAGTTGAGCAATGTGTACAGCAACGCATGCAAGTAGATACAAAATCTAGCCATCGAGATTTAGTGACGAATGTAGATCGCGAAGTTGAACAGTATTATGTTCAACATATTCGTAATTTTGATCCAGAAGCAAAAATTTTAGGTGAAGAAGGCTTTGGGGATGCCGTTAAGTCAATGAAAGGACGAATTTGGTTTGTTGATCCCATCGATGGCACCATGAATTTTGTTAAGCAACAAGCTGAATTTGCAACAATGGTCGCTGTCTATGAAGATGGTGAACCAGTCATGGCTTGGATTATGGATGTGCAACAACATGATATTATCCATGGTGGTCCTGAGTATGGTGTTTTCCATAATGGTGAGAAGCTAGAACTATCTGTTGATATTGGTTTGGATGAGGGGCTAGTAATTTTGTCAGGAGCTCGTTTGTTGTATGAAGAACCAGGATTTCCTCAATTAGCCAAAGCAGCAATAGGTTATCGGGTTTATGGCTCAGCTGGTATTTCATATTTACATGTTTTAACAGGGAAAGCGGTTGCTTATTTGAGTCGGATGCGACCATGGGATTTTGCAGCAGGTGTCACTTTGGCGAAATCTTTGGGATTACGTGTCGGAACGATTGACGAACAACCTATGAATATGTTAGTATCAGGTTCAGTACTTGTAGCGACAGACAAAGCATACGCAGACATTATGGCACTTTTACAAAAAAAGAGTTAGTGTTGTTGTTATAATTGATGTTTGTTACACCGGTTAAGAAAAAAGTGACGTATTCGTCAAGGAGAAGAAAATTTTGGCAAAACGCGAAAATATCCGAAATATTGCAATTATTGCCCACGTCGATCATGGAAAGACAACGTTGGTTAATGAATTGTTGAAGCAATCTGATACGCTAGATTTGCGTACAGAATTAGGTGACCGAGCAATGGATACTAACGATCTTGAAAAAGAGCGTGGTATTACCATTCTATCAAAGAACACAGCTGTTAAAGTTGGTGATAAGCAAATCAATATCATGGACACGCCAGGACACGCGGACTTCGGTGGTGAAGTTGAGCGTATTATGGGTATGGTTGATGGTGTTTTGCTTGTTGTCGATGCCTTTGAAGGAACGATGCCTCAAACACGTTTCGTGTTGAAGAAGGCCTTTGAGCAAAACTTAACACCTATCGTGGTTGTTAACAAGGTTGACCGTCCTGGTGCACGTCCATCAGAAGTTGTTGATGAAGTTTTGGACTTGTTTATTGAATTGGGTGCTGATGAAGAACAATTGGACTTCCCAGTTGTTTACGCTTCAGCTATGAATGGAACATCATCATATGACCCAGATGTTGATACACAAGAACACACAATGACACCAATTTTTGAAACTGTCTTTAAGACTATTCCTGCGCCAGAAGATACATCAGCAGAGCCATTGCAATTCCAAGTATCACTTTTGGATTATAATGATTTCGTTGGACGTATTGGAATTGGTCGTGTCTTCAATGGTACGATTAAAGTTGGTGACTCAGTTGCTGTTATGAAGGCAGATGGGTCAACCCCTAACTTCCGTGTTACAAAGTTGTTTGGTTACATTGGTTTGGATCGTATCGAAATTGATGAAGCACAAGCTGGTGATTTGATTGCTATTTCAGGAATGGACGATATTTCAGTTGGAGAAACTGTTGTAGATCCTGCACACCCTGAAGCTTTGCCATTACTTCACATTGACGAACCTACATTGCAAATGACTTTCCGTACAAATGATTCACCATTTGCTGGGCGTGAAGGTAAATTTGTTACAGCTCGTCAAATTGAAGACCGTTTGACTCGTGAATTGCATACTGATGTTTCATTACGTGTTGCAGAGACTGATGAAGCGGGAGCATGGTTAGTTTCTGGTCGTGGTGAATTGCACTTGTCAATTTTGATTGAAAACTTACGTCGTGAAGGTTTTGAATTACAAGTTTCACGTCCACAAGTTATTATCAAGGACATTGATGGCGTACAATCAGAGCCATTTGAAGCTGTGCAAGTTGATACTCCTGACGAGTACTCAGGTTCTGTTATTGAGTCATTGAACCAACGTAAGGGTGAAATGCGTAATATGGAACCAACTGGTACTGGAACAACTCGTATGGACTTCCTAGTACCATCACGTGGTTTGATTGGTTACTCAACTGAATTTATGTCATTGACTCGTGGATATGGTATTTATAACCACACATTTGAGTCATATGGACCAATTGTTAAGAACTGGAATCCTGGTCGTCGTAACGGAACGCTTGTTTCAATCAACCAAGGTCAATCAACGACATATGCTATCATGGGTGTTGAAGATCGTGGAACGATGTTCATCCATCCTGGTGACGATATTTATGAAGGTATGGTTGTTGGTATGAATAGTCGTGATAATGACATTTCTGTCAATGTTACAAAGGCTAAGAACCAAACTAACGTGCGTTCATCAAATAAGGATCAAACTGCTTCTATCAAGACGCCACGTGATATGACGCTTGAAGAATCATTGGAATTCTTGGATGATGATGAATACGCCGAAGTAACACCAGAAAACGTTCGTATCCGTAAGCAAATTTTGGTTACAAGTGAACGTGAAAAGGCTGCTAAGCGTCGTAAGATGTCACAACAAGGCTAATTCAAAATAAAAGTTAAAAAGTTGTTGCCCATGTTAATTATGGACAGCAACTTTTTTCTTTATTGTTATGACGAAAATATGATATCCGTTAATGCATTATTAGCTATGGGAGTAGATGTGATAAAATAGAAAAAGCTATTTATAAAAGAGGAGCTTATTGATATGGAAGCAAAAAAAGAACAGGTGCCTAAAAATGGGGTAAATAAAATTAACCTGATCAACCGAATAAAAAATAGGTTTCGTTATTTAGATTTGTGGTTGCTCATTCCTATTATCGCCATCATGATTTTTGGTGATGCTATGGTATACACAGCAAGTACTAATATGGCTACCGGATCAGCTAGCAGCTTTTTAAAAAAACAGGCATTGTTTGGTGTTTTAAGTTTAACCACAATATTGATTATTTTTATTTTTAAAATTAAATGGGAATCAAAATTTATTAATCGTTCAGTTTTAGCTGTAAATATTGGTATTTTGATAACAATGGGCATTACGTTACTAGTAGGGCCAGTGACGTCCGGCGCGAAAGGCTGGATTTATATTGGATCTTTTGGAATCCAACCTGTTGAATATTTTAAAATTAGTATGATTTTGTACATTGCCCATCGCTTCGCTAGGAAAATACCTAAAACTAAGGCATGGTTTCCGAATATCCGATTATGGGATGTTATGATTCCACTTACAGGAATAGGCTTAACAATATTAATGCCTGATATGGGAGGGGCGATTATTTTAATTCTGATATTGGCGATTGTTATGACAATGGCTGGTGTTAGAAAAAGAGCATTGTTAACCTTTTTAGCAGTAGTAGTTTGTCTATATATAGCAATTCCATTTTTATTACCAGTTTTGGGCAGACTGCCATTTTTCCAGTATCAACTAGCCAGATTTGATGCATATGTTAATCCTTGGTTAGCTGGTGATGCAGGACATCAATTAATTAATTCTTACTATGCTATTAGTAATGGTGGGTTGTTTGGCCGTGGCTTAGGCAATAGTATTCAAAAGACAGGTTATTTGCCAGAACCTAATACCGATTTCATTATGGCCATTGTAGGTGAAGAATTAGGTGCAATTACTATCTGGCTTGTTTTGATTGTATTTGCGGTGATTATATGGCGTTTGATCGTGATGGGAATTCGTGCGCGTCACATGAATCAACGACTTGTTTTATATGGTATTGCAACTTATATTGTGGTTCAAATTTTAATTAATTTAGGTGGTGTCGTAGGTGCCTTACCAATTACCGGTGTGACTTTCCCGATGATTTCATATGGTGGTTCTTCGCTACTGTCATGGGGAATAACTTTTGGTGTTGCACTAAATATAATTGGTCAAATTAAATCAGAAGCAATGAATTATCCAGTTAGAAAGGAATAACTAATGGCATTTATGATGCAAGCAAGGCGCAGCGTGATTGTTTATTTAAAAAATGTACGTCAAGCTCGTCAATTACGCCGTTTTGGTGTAGTTAATTATATTTCAGAAAAAATGAAATACGCAGTAATCTATATGGATGAAGAAGATATTGAAACTAAAACAAAGTTGATTGAAAGATTGGGATTTGTAGATTCAGTTAGTATTTCTCATTGGCCAGAAGTTGATACAACGGTAGGTAGTGAGGAAGATTCATTTGAATTAACCGTTGATCCGAATGAATTAGCAGATGAGCCAATAGACGAAGAGGAATTGTAATGCGAATTGTAAGTGGTGATTTTGGTGGTCGTTCATTGAAGGCTGTGCCTGGCAATGCGACACGACCAACAACTGATAAAGTAAAAGAAGCCTTGTTTAATATAATTGGGCCTTATTTTGATGGTGGTCGTTCACTAGATTTATATGCTGGATCTGGTGGGTTAAGTATTGAAGGTGTCTCACGTGGTATTTCAGAAGCTGTACTTGTTGATCGTCAATATGCAGCCATCAAAACAATTAAAGAAAATATAGCAGTTACAAAACATGCAGAACAATTTAAAGTCATTAAAAGCACAGCTGAGACAGCAATTCAACGATTAAAAGGTGGCTTACCATTTGATGTCTTGTACTTTGATCCGCCATATGCTAAACAAACCATTGTAAAGGATTTGGAAGAGCTACAAGCAGCCAAGTTGATTAATGATGATGCGTTAGTAATAGCAGAAACAGACCAATTTGCTGATTTACCAGAAGTTTTGCCAGGATTTGAATTAATTAAGCAAAAAGATTATGGTATTACAGTTATTACGATATATCGTTATACAAAGGAGTAAGGCGATGGTTAAAGCATTATTTCCAGGAAGTTTTGATCCATTAACAAATGGACATTTAGACATTGTGAAGCGAGCTTCACAATTGTTTGATGAAGTTATTATTGGTGTTGGCACGAATTTGAGTAAAAATTATTTATTCGATGCTGATGAAAAAATCAGTTTAATTAAGGAAGCAACGAAGGATGTCTCTAATACTAGTGTTGTAAAAATGCATGGTTTAACGGTGTCTTTTATGCAAAATGTTGGTGCTGATGTTTTAGTACGTGGCTTACGGAATGAAAAGGATTACTTGTATGAACGTGATATCATGCAAATGAATATGGATTTGGCATCAGTTGAAACAATCTTTTTATTAGCAAAGCCTGAACACCAATTTATCTCGAGTTCATTGTTAAAAGAAATTGCTAGCACTGGTACTGATATTTCTGCTTATGTTCCACATGCTGTGAAAAGTGCTTTCGATAAAAAATTAGGTAAATAATTATGGCAAAAACAAAAAAACGTTTAAAGATAATTGGCATCGTTAGTCTTGTCATCATTCTAATTGGCTTATTTGTGCCATTACCATTGTATTCGGAAACACCAGGTGAGGCTGATGATTTGAAGTCGTACATTAAAGTTGATGGTAAAAAGCCGAAAGTTGACGGTCAATACATGATTACAGCAGTTTATTTATCGCAAGTTAATGGTATTGGCGCAATTATTGCAGCGTTAAATCCAACGGCATCGTTGATGACAAGTCGTGAAGCAAATGGTGGTTCCAGTGCTACGGAAAGTAAAGAAATTAATCGGATTTATATGAATTCGGCGGTTAATGAAGCTAAAGTCAATGCCTATAAGGCAGCCAAAGTACCTTATAAACGAACATTTAACGGTATTTATGTTATGTCAGTACAAGATACTTCAAATTTCAAAAAATATCTAAAGGTTGGCGATACAGTTACTGCTGTTGATCAAAAAAAATTTAATTCTGCACAAGGGTTTCAAAAGTATATTCGTGCTCGTAAAGTAGGCACGAAATTAACGATTACATATAAACATAAGAAGCAAGTTAAACAAGCGACAGGTAAGTCAGTTGCGCTTGAAGGTACTAAAAACTTACCAGGTATGGGAATCGGCTTAACGGATTCAGTTGCGGTCTCATCACCACGTAAAATTAGTGCAGACATGGGAGAAATTGGGGGCCCATCTGGTGGTTTGATGTTCTCATTAGAAATGTATGATAGCTTGGCAAATGAGAATTTGGCAAATGGGCGTAAAATAGCGGGTACCGGAACAATTGATAAAGCAGGTCATGTTGGTGAAATCGGCGGGATTGATAAGAAGGTTATTGTTGCACATGAAGCTGGTGCTAAAATTTTCTTCGCACCGTATATTAAACCAACAAAACAAAACTTGAAATATGAGATTGACGGTCAGACTAATTATCAACAGGCTGTTAAAACAGCCAAGAAGTATGCCCCTAATATGAAAATTGTGCCAGTTAAAACATTTAATGATGCATTGACATACCTACGTGATAAGTAAAAAATAGTTTCATATGCGCAACATAAAAAAATAAATAAAAAAGACGATACAAAAAAACAAAAATATGTTTTTGTATCGTCTTTTTTATTTTAAAATATTTAATTCACTAAATTAAGGGATAATAAAGTGACATTAAATGTATAGTAATTTATGTTTTAACGCTTTTTTTCCTTGTTTAAATATAAGTGTTATAATTATCGTAAAGAAAGCATGTAAGCGCTTTCTTTTGAAAAGGGGGGGAACAATCGTGAGGTACATTAACTATTTGGGCACTGATGCCTATCAGAATATTGCGATGGATAGCTGGTTACTATATAACCTAAAGCCAGATGAACCAATTTTTACGTTGTGGCAGAATAAAAAGGCTGTCATTGTCGGACAAAATCAAAATACGTTCGGTGAAGTGAATCAGGAATATGTGGACAAAGAGGACATACAAGTTGTCCGCCGTATGTCTGGTGGTGGTGCTGTATATCACGATTTAGGAAATATTTGTTTCACTTTTTTCGTACCAGTTGAGAGTAGTAGTCAGGTGAATTTCAAGCAATTTGTGGAGCCTATGTATAACGCACTACAATCAATTGGTATTGATGCTAAGATTACGGGTCGTAATGACTTGGAAGTTGATGGAAAGAAGGTGTCAGGAAATGCGCAACGGTATGCTGGTGGATATTTAATGCATCATGGTACGTTGATGTGGGACACCGACGTTGATGCAATGGTACGTTCATTGAATGTTGCTGATGAGAAGTTTATTTCCAAAGCAGCCAAGTCAGTACGTGCACGTGTTGGTAATATTAAAAATTATGCACCAGAAAACCAAACTTTAGAAGGATTTATGGATGCACTTCGTTATTACTTATCTAATCAAGGTAAGGATGGCGAATTGATTCTAACTGATGATCAGATCGCTGATATTAAGCGTTGGCGTAATGAAAGATTTTCAACTTGGGAGTGGAATTACGGTAAGAGTCCTGATTTTGATTTTGTAAATCATGCAAAATATGCTGGGGGTAGCGTCGACGTTAAAGCAAACGTTAAGGAAGGTAAAATTCAAGATATTGATTTTACGGGGGATTTCTTAGGCGTACGCGATTGGCGTGAAATGAAGGATGAATTTATTGGACAAACTTTCTCTCAAGATGCAATCTTGAAAGTTTTAGATGCTAATAAAGATGGTCAATATTTTGGTGGTATTACTAACAATGAGTTAGCGGTATTGTTTACTGGAGACGGTGATAAGTAGAAAGGGGCTACACGCATGGCAAGTATCGCAGATGCAAATAAGAAGGTTTTGGATTTTGATGGACAGTTGCAAGCACAAGATGATTTTTTCCCAACGTTAAAGTTGTTGGATAATGATGGGAAGCTATTGGATAAGGCTGCTTACAAGCGTTCAGAATTAACAGATGAAGATTTAGTTGAAATTATGAAGCGGATGTTATTTAGTCGTCAATTAGACATTCGTTCAACAAAGTTAGCAAAGCAAGGACGTTTTGGGTTCTTCGCACCAACTGCAGGGCAAGAAGCTTCACAAATGGCATCAGCTTATGCATTTGGTAAGGAAGATTGGTTGTTCCCAGGATACCGTGATATCCCTGAAATTGTTAATAAGGGTTGGCCAGTTTGGAAGGCTATCCTTTGGTCACGTGGACACGCTAAGGGTAACGAGTTTACGACTGAAGAAGGTGAGCCAGTTAACTCATGGATGCCACAAATCATCATCGGTGCGCAATATGTTGAAGCAGCAGGTGTTGCTTTGGGATTAAAGAAGCGTAAGCAAGACGCTGTCGCATATGCTTACACTGGAGACGGTGGAACATCACAAGGTGATTTCTACGAAGGTGTTAACTTTGCTTCAGCTTATAAGGCAAATGCCGTCTTCTTTGTTCAAAATAATGGTTATGCTATTTCAACACCACGTGATTTGCAAACAGCTGCACCACATTTGGCTGCTAAGGGTTGGGGTTCAGGAATTCCAAGTCTAGTTGTTGATGGAAACGATCCTTTGGCAATGTACTTAGCTTCTAAGGAAGCACGTGCTTGGGCAGTTGCGGGTAATGGACCAGTCTTGATTGAGACATTGACTAACCGTTTGGAACCACACTCAACTGCTGGTGATGATCCATTACGTTACCGTACTAAGGAAGACATTGCTGAGTGGTGGAAGAAGGAACCATTGATTCGGATGCGTAAGTTCATGACAGAAAAAGGTGTTTGGGATGATAAGCAAGAAGAAGATTATATTGCTGAAGTAGATAGTTATATCGATGAGCAAATTAAGATTGCCGATAATATCGAAAAGCAAAAGATTTCTGACTTCCTAAAGAACACTTTGGAAGTTCCAGGACAAGCTATGAAAGAACAAATTGAGCACTTCGAGAGCGAGGGTAAGTAATTATGGCTAATAAAACATATATTGCAGCAATTCAGGATGCCTTAGATTTAGCTTTAGAAAAAGATGAAGACACATTAATTTTTGGTGAAGACGTTGGTGAAAATGGTGGTGTGTTCCGTGCAACTGATGGACTGCAGGCAAAGTATAGTGAAGATCGTGTGTTTAACACACCATTAGCAGAATCAGGAATTGGTGGATTAGCAATTGGTTTGGCAACAACAGGTTACCGTCCAATTATGGAAATTCAATTCTTTGGTTTCTTGTTCGAAGTAATGGATTCAATTGCTGGTCAAATGTCACGTGCACGTTACCGTTTTAATGGTACACGTAATATGCCAATTGTTGTTCGTTCACCTTATGGTGGTGGAACCAAAACACCAGAAATGCACGCCGACAATTTGGAAGGGCTTGTTGCACAAGTTCCTGGATTACGTGTTGTTATGCCAGCTAACCCCGCTGATGCAAAAGGATTACTATTAAGCTCAATTGAATCAAATGATCCAGTTGTCTTCTTGGAAAACTTACATCTTTACCGTTCTATGAAGGGCGAAGTCGCAGATGGCTATTACACAACACCATTAGATAAAGCAGCTATTGTCCGTGAAGGATCTGACGTAACCATTATTTCTTATGGTGGCGCTGTTCCATTATCATTAAAAGCAGCTGATGAGCTAGCAAAGGACGGTATTGAAGCTGAAGTCATTGATTTGCGTACGGTTTCACCAATTGATATTGAAACTATTGGTGAGTCAGTTAAGAAGACTGGTCGCGTTGTAGTTGTTCAAGAAGCGCAACGTATGGCGGGTGTTGCATCAACAGTTATGTCTGAAATTTCAGAACGTTTTATTCTAAGTTTGAAGGCACCAATTGGACGTGTAGCAGCACCAGATACAGTTTATCCGTTTGCACAAGCTGAAAATGATTGGATGGTTAAGGCCGATGATGTTGTTTCTAAGGCCAAGGAGGTTGTAAACTATGACTGAGATTTTTAAAATGCCGGACATCGGTGAAGGAATGGCCGAAGGTGATATCACTAATTGGTTAGTCAAAGTTGGTGATAAGGTAGCTGTTGATGATTCAGTTGCTGAAGTACAAAATGATAAGTTAGTACAAGAAATTTTGTCACCATACGCTGGAACGGTAACAAAGCTCTTTGTTGAACCAGACACAACTGTTGAGGTTGGTGATCCTTTGATTGAGTTTGATGGGGATGGTTCTGGTAGTGCTGCTGGTGAAGAGTCAGCACCTGCTGCCAAGGAAGAAGAAAAGCCAGCTGAACCAGAAGCAGCACCAGAGGCTCCGGTAGAACCAGCATCTGCAGGTAATGTTGTTGCAACTAACGGTCAAATTTTGGCAATGCCATCTGTACGTCATTACGCATTTGAAAATCAAATTGATTTGAACCAAGTACCTGCTACTGGTCGCCATGGTCATATTACAATGAACGATGTTGTTGGCTTTACTGGTTCACAATTAGGTGTTGAAGAGCCAGCAGCACCAGCACCTGAAGCTCCAAAGCCAGAGGCACCTGTTGCTCCGGCTGGACCAGCTCCAAAGATAGAACCAGCTGAGATGAAGTCTGGTCGTCAACCAATGAGTGGTGTTCGTAAGGCAATTGCTAAGGCAATGTCAGTACAAAATGCTACGATTCCAACGGTTACGAACTTTGATAGTGTTGAAGTATCAAAGTTGGTTGCACACCGTTCACAATTCAAGGAATCTGCTAAGGAACAGGGCGTTAAGTTAACATACTTGGCATATGCAGTTAAGGCATTGGCAGCAATGGGTAAGAAGTTCCCAGAGCTTAATGCATCAATTGATATGGATAGCAATGAAGTTATCTATCATGATACTGTAAATGTTGGTGTTGCCGTTAACGCACCATCAGGTTTATATGTACCAGTTATTGCACATGCTGAGAGTAAGTCAATTATGGCAATTGCAACTGAAATTGCCGACTTAGCAACAGCTGTTCGTGAAGGTACTATCAAGCCAGCGCAAATGCAAGGTGCAACAATTACTATCTCTAACCTAGGTTCAGCTCGTGGAACATGGTTCACACCAATTATTAATGGTAAAGAATCAGCTATTCTAGGGCTCGGATCAATTCTTAAAGAACCAATTGTTGATGAAAACGGCGAATTGGCAGTTGGACAGAATATGAAGTTATCACTAAGCTATGATCACCGTTTGATCGACGGGATGTTAGGTCAACAATCTATGAATTACTTTAAGCAATTGTTGGCTGATCCAAGCTTTATGTTGATGGAGGTATAAAAATGGTTGTTGGTGCAGAAGCAACAGACGTTGGTACAGTAGTTATTGGTTCAGGCCCTGGTGGCTATGTCGCCGCAATTCGAGCAGCTGAACTAGGTCAAGATGTTACCATTATTGAGCGTGATAATATTGGCGGTGTATGTTTAAATATTGGATGTATTCCATCAAAGGCATTGATTAATGTTGGCCATCATTATCGTGAATCACAAGAAGAAAATCCATTTGGTTTATCATTAACAGGTAAGTTAGACTGGGAAAAAGCACAAGATTGGAAACAACACAAAGTTGTTGAACAACTTACGGGCGGTGTTGCGATGCTTTTGAAAAAGCACCATATTCAAGTGATTAAAGGTGAGGCCACATTTACTGATAACGAAACTTTAAACGTTGTACAAGAAGATGGTCACCAATTGTTGCGCTTTGAAAATGCAATTGTGGCTGCTGGTTCACGACCTGTTAAGATTCCAAGCTTAAAGTTTGGTGGTCGTATTGTTGATTCGACTGGTGTCTTGAGCTTGCCAGAAGTACCTGAGCGTCTAATTGTTGTCGGCGGTGGTGTTATTGGTTCTGAATTAGGTGGTGCATATGCCAACTTAGGATCAAAGGTCACAATTGTTGAAGGTCTTGATCACACATTGAATGGTTTTGATAAAGAAATGACAAAACCAGTGTTGAATGACTTCAAGCAACACGGCGGTGAAATCATCACGTCAGCAATGGCTAAGGGTGCTACTCAAACTGATAAAGAAGTCACATTGACTTATGAAGTTGATGGTAAGGAACAAACGGTTACCGGTGATTATCTTTTGGTATCAGTTGGACGTAAAGCTAATTCCGATACACTTGGATTAAACAACACTGATATTAAAGTTGGTGATCATGGTTTGATTGAAGTAAATGACCAAATGAAGACGAGTGTATCTCACATTTACGCAATTGGTGACATTGTTGCTGGTCCAGCATTGGCTCACAAAGCAAGTTTTGAAGGTAAGGTGGCAGCAGCAGCTATTAGTGGCGCTGCAAATGCACGTGATTTGCACTACTCATTACCAGCAGTTGCTTATACACAGTATGAACTTGCTACGACAGGGGAAACGCCAGATTCTGTTAAAGAAAAGGGCTTGAATGCTAAGATTAGCAAGTTCCCATTTGCAGGTAATGGACGTGCATTAGCTATGGATGCAGGTGTCGGCTTTATTCGCTTGATTACCGATAAAGAGAGTAATGCAATGCTAGGAGCTCAAATTGTCGGTCCATCGGCTTCAGATTTGATTTCTGAGCTTTCATTGGCAATTGAGAATGGCTTAACTTCAGAAGATATTTCTTTGACTATCCATCCACATCCAACTTTGGGTGAAGCAATTATGGATGCAGCCGAAGTAGCGGATGGTTTGGGTATTCATGTATAATGGATAGAAATAACTAAATTGAGGTGGGTAAGCAATGTCTTTCTTTAAAACAAATGACGGTGTGCGATTACATTACCAATTTGATGGTAATTACGATCAACCGGTAGTTGTACTGCTAGGTGGTTATACAAGTATGATTACGACTTGGACGGCACAAGTTGATGATTTTAAACAAGCTGGTTTTCGTATTTTACGTTTTGAATATCGTAATCATGGTCGAAGTGAGCAAACGGACAAAGGTTTACGCATTTCACGGTTAGCGATGGATTTACAAAATTTGTTGGAATATCTACATGTTGAAGATTTTAGCTTAGTTGGTCACTCAATGGGAGCAATGGTGGCTAGTCAGTATATTTCTTTGTTTGGTGACCAGCATGTTAAAGCTTTGGTAACTGAAGATCAGACGCCTAAAATGTTAAATGAAGATGGTTGGCAGTATGGTATTGCTGATTCTTCATTTAAAGAAATTAGTCGAATTGCTGATGATTTTCCCAAAACGAAGTTAATACGCCAAACCATCGATAAAGAATTGAAACAACAAGTTTCAGCTGGTTATGTGCCATTTAATTTCAAAAAGAATCGACCATTAATGGTTGATGGTATTGTTCAGGACTGGCGAGACGTTGTTGCGAATGAACGTATACCACATTTGTTTTTAGCTGGTTCAGCTTCGCCTTTATATCCAGTAACACATACGCAAGCTGCCCGTGAATTACAACAAGTTGAAAATTCTGCTGTTCATATTTTTGATGGCTCCGGTCACATTCCACACTTAGAGTTTTACAATGAATTTAATCGTATTGTTATCAAATTTATTACAAAAAACCAGTGATAAATTTCATTAAAATATTGATTTAATAACTTAATACCATATAAAAGCCAAAGTTTATTACTTTGGTTTTTTTTGTTTTCTAAAAATAAGATTAAAAAACAATTAGACTAAATGAACGATATATGGTAATATAATGAAACAATTAACAGAGATAGGATGTAGAAGGTGAAAACTATGAGAAATATTGGGAAAATTACGGCATTAGCGGCGTCGGTTACAATGATTGGTAGTGTTGCGTTACCTGCAATCACTGCCTCAGCAGCGACAACAGGCAAGACAATCAATTGGTCTGAGGTAGCAGCATTACCAACCATGGATCCAGCAAAATCAACGGATACGGTATCAGCTGATGCTATTGGCGCAACAGGCTTACCATTGGTTCAATTTGGCAAAGGCAATAAATTAGAAAATGAAGCAGCTAAAAGTTATGAAAAATCATCAGATGGTTTAACTTATACTTTCCATTTACGTTCAGGTTTGAAATGGGAAAATGGTGAGGCGTTAACAGCTAAGGATTTTGTTTATGGATGGCAACGATCAATTGATCCTAAGACTGCATCAGAATATGCTTATTTGCTTGATAGTGTAAAAAATGCGCAAGCAATTCAAGATGGTGATAAACAACCAACAGATTTAGGAATTGAAGCAGTAGATGATCATACATTGAAGGTAACGTTAGAATCACCTTCTTCATATTTCTTACAAGAAATTACAATGCCAGTTTTCTTTCCACAAAATGAGAAATTTGTGAAAGAGCAGGGAAGTAAATATGGTACGTCTGCTAAAACTTACTTGTCAGCAGGTCCTTATAAATTAAAGGGATGGTCTGGATCAAATAACAAGTACTCATACGTGAAGAATGATAAATACTTTGACGCTAAGAAAGTTAAAACAAATAAAATTGCTGTGCAGACCATTAAGGATCAAAACACAGGTTATAATTTGTATCAAGGTAAGAAATTAGATTTCACGCCACTTTCTCCTGATCAAGTTAAGGCCTCGAAGAACAAATCAGGATACAAAGAAATTAAGACTGGTGCAACACAAGCTTTGCAAATGAATCAAGAAAAAGTACCAGAATTTAAAAATACAAAGATTCGTCAAGCAATTTCTTATGCAATTAATCGTCAAACATTGTCAGATAAAATTGTTACGGGTTCAGCTATTCCGGCAACAACTTATACACCAAAGGGGTTGGTAAAGAATCCAAATAATAATAAGGATTTTGCAACTGATGCTGAAGTGAAGGGCGCAATAAAGTTTGATAAGAAGAAAGCTGCGAACTTATTTAAAGAAGGATTGAAAGAAGAAGGTAAGTCTGATTTGTCAGTACAATTACTGACTGATGATGATGATACATCAAAGCGTGTCGCACAATTCTTACAAGAACAATTAGAACAAAACCTAAAGGGAATGGATGTTTCAATTAAAACAGTTCCAAAGAAGCAACGTTTGAAGTTGAGTACAGATGGTGATTTCCAAATGCTAAACTTTGGTTGGTTAGCTGATTACCCGGATGCTTCATCGTTCTTAGATTTGTATAAGTCTGATGCGTCATATAATTATGGTAAGTGGCAAAATGCTGATTACGATGCTACGTTAGAAAATGCTGAAGGTAAGAATGCTAACGACAAGAAGGCACAATATGATGACTTTAAAAAGGCTGAGCAAATTTTGGAAAAGGAAGCCGGTGTGGCACCGCTATACTACCGTTCAACAGCATCATTGTTGAATCCAAAGGTTAAGGGTGTAATTGCTAACCCAACAGGGGCACCATTTAATTTCAAATATGCAGTTAAAAAGTAATATAAAATTAATAACTAAGAACACTAGTAGTAATATATGAGGTGTGCCCCGAAAGAAAAAATTAACTTTCGGGGCATTTTTGTGATTAAAGTTTAACACTACGATAATAAGCAACGTCTATAAATGAAATTAGATAGTGGATTATGTTACTTATTAAAATAAACTATTTAACGGTGTTTGATAGATCTTAATAAATTAATTATTAGTGCTTTTCGATTTCGATACATAAATAATTTTATTATTATATATAATTTGTAGCCAAATAATGTCAAATATATTTGTTATTTAATAACAGGTATACCTTATATTAATCTTAAGTTAATGAATATTTTATATTGTTATATACAAATATACATTAAAAAAACACATAAGGTGACTAATTACTGTTGTAACGCATTGTGTTAAATTAGTTGACATTGATTATTTATAATTGTAAACGCATTCAATTACAAATGTTGATATGGCGCTAGTTGACGCCCGTATTGAAAGTATGTACACTTTTAAATTCGTAGAACAAATAAGATATGTGAGATGTGATTAGATGAATAACAAATTATGTGATATTGCAATATTGATTCCAGCTTTTAATCCTGATGAAAAGTTATTGAAATTATTATTTGAAATTCACCAACAAAAAGGATTTAACTAAGATATCATAATCATTAACGATGGTTCAGAAGATGATTTAATTTTTTCAAAAATACAGCAAAATTATTCTAAAGTTAAAATATTAACTCATGAAAAAAATCGTGGTAAAGGACAAGCATTAAAAACTGGTTTTAATTTTATACTAACTAACAAGACAAATATAAAAGGGGTTGCCACAATTGATTCAGATGGTCAACATAAAGTGGTTGATTTAAAGAAACTTGAACATCATTTTATGAAGCATATGAATGATTTAATTATTGGCAGTCGTAATTTTGGTAAAGATGTACCATTACGCAGTAAGGTTGGCAACATTGTCACTAATCAATTAGTGAATCTATTAACCGGAATTAAAGTTAGTGATACACAAACTGGTCTGAGAATTGTCCCAATCAAATATATTAAACAATTAATAACATTTTCTTCAAATAGATATGAATTTGAATTTGATATGCTATTAGCAACTAAAAAAGCAGGTATTAATATTCGGGAAGTCCCCATTCAAACTGTTTATTTAGATAATAATGCGACTTCTCATTTTAGAGTGATTGCTGATTCGTTATCAATTTATAGTCGTTTTTTCAAATTTGCTTTTAGTGGCATGGGGTCTTTTTTGATTGATATAGTTTGTTTTTATATTTTTATTTACTTAATGGTTGGGAAGTCAGGTAATGCAATCTTATTGGCAACAATAATTGCACGACTTTGTTCAGCTATATTTAATTATATAATGAATAAAAAATTTGTTTTTTCAACTAGCAATTCACAACCATTAATTAAATATGTTGTTTTAATGTTAAGTCAAATGTTAATTTCAGGATTATTAACAACACTATTGACTCACTTAGCAAGACAAATGTATGAAACTGGTTGGATTACTTTAATTAAGATTATTGTTGATAGCTTTTTATTCTTAATTAGTTACCAAATTCAAAAGCATATTGTGTTTAAAAAAGTGGTGCGATCAAATGCAGCTTAAATTATATAAAAAAGTGTTATCTATCTTAGCTGTTGTTTTAACGATAATATATTTAATTTGGCGAATCTTTTTTACAATACCTAGCTATCAACACCATGAATTTGCATTTGTTTTTGCGATTGCGTTATTGGTAAGTGAAATAATATCAAATTTCACAGCATTTATTTTAATATTTTTAAGACTACGTTTTAATAAAAAACATAATAACGAGTTAGCGTTGCCAGAAATTAGTCAGTATACCAAGTGGCCTGATATTGATGTCATTATTGTCACACATGATGAAGAAATTTCATTATTACAAAAAACGGTTAATGCTGCTGCTAATATGACACCAGGATATGAGCAAAAGGTAAATATTGTCATTGCTGATGATGGCAACCGTTTGGCTGTAGAAAAGTTAGCAATGGACTATCATGTGAAATACATTGATATGCCTGAGAAAAATAATGCTGCCAAAGCTGGCAATATTAATCATGCTCTACAGCAACTATCAGCACCTTTGGTAGCTGTTTTTGATGCAGATATGATACCTTTTAAAACGTTTTTGTTACACTCAATTCCTTATTTTATTAAAAATGACTACGAACAACAAGAAGATGAAAATATTAAAAAATTAGGTTTTTTACAAACGCCACAAAGCTTTTATAATGCTGATATTTTTCAATACAATTTATTCTCAGAAAAAACAGCGACTAATGAACAAGATTTCTTTTCACGTGATATTAATGTCTTAAATGGTTCAAATGGCGCAGCAATATTTACCGGATCTAACGCCGTTTTTTCTCGAGATGCAATTAATGATGCAGGTGGTTTTCCTGAAAAAACGTTAACTGAAGATTTTGAATTAGGTGTACGAATTAATATGGCCAACTATACGAGTATGGCGACTGAAATTCCTGAATCAAGTGGTATTACACCAATGGATGTGAAAAGTGTCATTAAGCAACGTATTCGTTGGGCACGTGGTGTTACACAAAGTGCGCGTAATATTCATATTTTTTTCAACCGTAAATTGCCATTCATTAATCGTATGATTTTAACAAATGTTTATCTTTATTGGTGGTCGTTTATGCGCCGATTATTATTTATTTTGGCACCAATATTATTTGCTATTTGGCATGTTCAAGTTGTTGATGCCAATTTTTGGGTATTATTACTTTTTTGGGCACCAGGTTATTTCTTATTACATTATGTAATGGGGATGTCTAATACGAACATTCGTGGTGAACGGTGGGGTGAAATTCAAGAAACGTTTTTTGCACCTTATTTATGGCTACCTGTTTTATTAGAAACATTTGGTATCAAGCAAACAAAATTTAAAGTAACTGATAAAAATAATGGGCAGTCAACAAGGGCTTTACTGTATGGTGTACCTTATTTAATTTTGTGGTTATTAGATGTTTGGGCTTTGATTGTATTTAATTATGGTAAATGGGGATCAGAAATTATGTATGGTGCTGTCATCAGTTTTTGGTTATTAACACATTTAGTTAACTTAACTTTTAGTTTATATCTGGCATGGGGGCGTCAAATTAATCGTAAATTTGAACGTTTTGCACGTGAAATTCATGGCATCATCATAAACAATGATCAAGTTGAAAGTGTAATTGAAACAATTGATGTTTCTGATAGAGGATTATCGTTTAAGTCACCCGGCCCGCTGTTGTTACGAATAGGCGACCATGTCATGGGGACGCTGTATTACAATGACGAGTCTATTCAATTTACAGGTATTATACGTGTTACCTACTCTAACAATAAATATGGGTTAAGCATTGAAAATATGACTGATGAAAATCAAAATAAATTTTATAGTCTCATTTATGATGGGCAAAATATGTCATTGCCTTGGAAACAAGATGCTTGGATGACAATTTATGACGCATTGTTAATAAACATGATTTATCATCTTAAAAATAGTTGGCATAGAATAAGTACAAAAAGGAATGGATAGACAATGATTGTATTAGCATCATTATTTTTTTGCCTGGCGACAGGGGGGTATCGACAATTAGCGATGTTTTTAGGTAGCAACCGCTACCTTTCTTGGTTATTAGCAATTATTATACAAAGTATGATGGTGTATTTGGCTGCTTTAATAGGACAATTAAAATTTGGCATTTGGCTTACGTTTCTATTAGGGATGCTATTATTCCTTAGCACTTTTATTAAAAATGTGTGTAGTCGTGAAACTACTATTAAATTACACGTATTTGATGCGTGGTTTATTATATTTGGCTTTTTAATGATAATTGCTCTTTATCATAGTTCTTTGATACACTATGATAATTTTTCACACTGGGCCACAATCGTTAAATATTTAACTTTCGTTGGTCAGTTACCAGATGCACACCAAAATTTGGTTACCTTCACAGATTATCCACCAGCTACGGCAATGTTTTTAACTTATATTACGTCAATAGTTGGTTATCATGAAGGCATTTTGCTGATTGGGCAGTTTATGATGATATGGGCAAGCGCTTATGCTTTATTTGGTGGTTTAAGAGATCCTAAACGAGCAGTTATAACAGCGTCATTACTTACAATTATTAGCTTACTTAATATATTTAACATTGCTATTCGTATGAACAATTTATTGGTCGATTTTTTACTAGCTTTGTTGGCTGCTACTGGTATGGTAGCAGTATATTGTGAAAAAAAGAAACCAAAATTACAAAGTATGAGCGTTATTTTAATTGTTAATTTTTTATTGTTAACAAAGAGTTCAGCAATTTACTTTGGTATTTTGATTTTAGTGTATTTTGCAATTACTCGTTTTAAAGAAATGTCGCTAAAAGTTAATAAAATAAAAACGATATTTACAGTGATTTGTCATATTATTGTGACAATCTTACTGAGCTTTTTAGGATGGATGTATTGGCGTTTACATGTGGCACATGTATTTACAGCAGCATCTAAACATGCTTTAAATTTACAAGCATATGAAAATCAAGTAAGTCATGAATCACAGAATACTAAATTACTAATTATTAAAAAAATTGTGGCATATTTGTTCAATGTTGATACGTTATTTTTTAAAGGATTTTTGTTAATCAATGTTGCGTTATTAGTAACATGGGGAATTATACGTTTCTTATTACATAAGAAAAGTTTTAGTTTTAAAATGTTGTTCATTACAAATGGTATTATTTTACTTTATATTATTGGTGTTTTAGTGATGTTTTTGGTGTCAATGCCATATAATGAAGCGATCACTTTAGCAGGTATTGACCGATATTTATCAACAATCATTGTATTCAGTATTACGACAGCAGGATTAGTTATACTAAATGATTGCGATTTAGCCTCGTTCCAACCAGATATCTTATTAAGAGATGCTAAGAATTTTGCATCTCTGAGAACGAAACAATTATATCAAGAAACTACCTTTATTTTGATATTAATAGCAAGTGTTTTAATGTTGTCAGAAATTAATGGTATTAATTTTAATGCGCGTGAATCGCGTCAAGCATTGCCAGTTAAGCTTCATGAAATGTTGCCAAACCAAATTAAATTTAATCATAAAAAAATATTGTTAGTTGACGTTAATGCATCTGATGTTGCTAATAGTTATACACAATTTGTAGGACGCTATTACATGTTTAATGATCAAGTTATCGGTCGTGAAGCTTTTGATATGTCAACTAGTAAATTTAAAGACTTAGTATCACAGTATGATTATATTGTGATACCAGAAAAACACCAAACATTTTCGCTATTGGCTAAAAGAGCGTATCATCAAAAAATAGGTGCAGGTATATATAAGTCAAATCCAGATAACTTACAAATTGTTTCTGCTAAAAAATATATGAATGAGGTAAATGAATAAAAAATGGGTGATTTTTATTTTGTGGGTCAACAAATAATTGATGCTAAGTCACGTGAAGTACGTGAAGTAGAGTTATTGTTACGTGCTACTAATAAGGTTGGCTTTCCAGAACAAGAATTTCACAATTTATTAAATTCGTCACTTAAACAATATCAAGCATATTTAAAAGATTTAAACAATGAATTGATGTATTTGTGGGATAAGTACCCAACCTGTCAATTTAGTTTAAATTTTACTCAACAAGAATTAGAGTTTCCAGTATTGTTAACCTATTTAAAGTCGATTAATACTAATATGCGTGCTCGCATGATGATTGAAATAACAGAACAAGCGCCAAATAAAAAGTATACAGAGTATTCAGATAATATTAATGTTAGCATGTTCAAAAAAATACATGATTTAGGCTATAAAATTGCTTTAGATGACATTATGCAAGGTAATAATTCACTTGGTAATTTTATGCTAGTAAGGCCTTATATTTCACGAATAAAATGGTCATTTACTAATGGTGGTCATTATTTAAATCAGCAACAAATCTATTGGATAATTAAGCTGCTTAGAAGTTTAACTTGTGAAAAAGGTATTTCATTGGTCGTTGAAGGTGTGGAAGAAGAAATGATTTCATATTGGTTATTAACAATGAATGTGCACCAACAACAAGGATTTTTATTTGCAAAACCTGCAAAATTATAGGGGAATCTATGACAGATATATTTGATGTGTTGATTACACAATGTAATGCGTTATTTATTATTTTAGCTACAGTAGCAATTGATTTTATTTTAAGGCCATGGTTTGCAACATCTAAATATTCACGATTTTTAATGAAAACAGTCATGGCCTTCAGAATACTAAATCCGTGCTTAGCAATGCTTATTGTGACGGTTACGTTTTTACAACGTGACACTATTTTTGATAAATTAACCAGTATTAGTGTTGGCGTAGCTATGTTCTTTTATTTTTCATCTTTATTAAGGAAAAAATGGTTTATCAATTTAAATAATTTGTTAGTGATGCTTATTTTTTTAAGTTGTGTATATGGTAATATACCGACTGCTTCTAATGGACATGAACAATTTTTGTTATTAATTTCAATTTTGGGCACTTACACGCTACTTATTATTAATTATTTTCGCTTTGATTATGAGATCATGGTGGTTAAATGGCAACTAACGTCTTTTAAATTTATTATTATATATAGTATGGGATGGTGGAGTATATTTTTGGTTGATACAAATTTAACTTTAAAAATGTACATTGGACAGGTTCTATTATCTATTGTCTACATCATAGTTATTATATTTATGGATAAGGGAATTAATAAGCAACTACAAATAAAGCTACGTGAAATTGCACAGGATTTTTTAACGGGTATAGGTGATAGAACGATATTTGAACGTGAACTAACAAAATTATTTAATAATAATGATAAAACTAATAATCATTTGGTTTTATTTGATATTGATCGATTTAAGCAAATTAATGATGAATATGGACATTCAATGGGAGATTCTGCTTTAAGAATCGTATCGCAAACTGTAATAGATGAACTAGATGTACTACAGTTAGACGAAAATTTTTTTAGAGTGGGTGGTGAGGAATTTGCACTCTTATTTTCAGGATTAAACAAGCAAAAAGTTATACATACCGTTAGTAAAATCAGGGATAGCATTAATCAATTAGATTTAATAAATACTAATGATAAACCAATCAAAATAACACTATCGATAGGTATTGCAAAGTGTAGTCAAACGGATCAAGACAAACAAACACTGTATAAGCGAGTTGACAGTTATCTCTATATTGCTAAAAATACGGATAAAAATTTAATTAATTATGAAGGTGAAAACATCAATGAATAATTCATGTTTTCTTTCATTAGCGTTAAGTTATTATTATAAAGGAGAATTTGCTTATGAAAATAACAATCATGGGTGGCACTGGTTATCTGGGACAGGGAATTTTAGCTGGTTTCGTTAATAGTAAATATAATCATGAATTAATTAGTCTGTCTCGTTCAGGAATGGGGAATAAGCAGAATTTAGTTATGCCAGTTTCCTATTTAGCAGTTGATTTTAGTCATGATGGTAATTGGCAATCCGTCGTCACTACTTCAGATATAGTCATTGATTGTGTGGGAATTTTAATACCTAGTAAACGTAAACAAACGTCTTATGAAAAAAATAGTATTGAGCCTGCTAAAAAAGTAATTGATCAATTACAGGTAAAAACGGACAAAACAAAATTTATTTTTATTGCTGCTAATAATGCACCACGATTATTAGATGATTACTTAAAAGCAAAGCAAGAAGTGATTGATTATGGTCAAAAAAAGTTAGATAATCGATTTATAGCAGTTTATCCAGGAATGGTTTACGACTTACAACGATTGGGTAATTTTATACCGGGTATATTGTTAAATATTGCCATCAATGGCTTTAAAATACCCTTTTTAAAAAAGTATCGACCAGTTAAAAGAAGTGTTTTTAGTCAAGAAATTGTAAAAATAGCGGCTGGTCAATCAAGTCCGTTAACCAAAATTATAAGATAATTACTCAAGGAGAAATATATTGATTACTTTAAAATCCAATAGGGAAATATCAGGAATGGCTCATTCTGGTCAGATTTTAGCAGGTGCTCATCTAGCATTACGTGATAAAATTCATGTTGGCATGGATACTTGGGAGATTGAAGAAATTGTCAATCAATACATTTTGGACCATGATGCGACCCCTTCAGAGAAGGGATTTGAAGGTTATAAATATGCAACATGTATTAGTATCAATAATGAAGTAGCGCATGCAACGCCACGTAAAGGCTTGAAACTAAAAAATCATGACATTGTTACCGTTGACTTTTGTGTGAATTGGCATGGTTATGAAAGTGATTCAGCCTGGACATATGTTGTTGGTGAAAGTACACCAGAAATTGACCATTTAATGGATGTGACACTTAAAGCTTTGTATTTGGGTATTGATCAAGCTCAAGTTGGTAATCGCTTAGGTGATATTGGGTTTGCTATTCAAGATTTTGTTGAAAATAAAAATCATATGGGTGATGTCCGTGATTTGATTGGTCATGGGATTGGCCCCACTATGCACGAAGAGCCTAATGTCTTTCATTATGGTGTTCCCCATAAAGGATTGCGTTTAAAAGCTGGTATGGTAATTACCATTGAGCCAATGGTAAATGCTGGTGGTGATTGGGAAATTAGAACTGAAGTTGTTCCGGAAACGGGTTGGGAATACTATGTTTCAGCTGATGATAGTTTATCAGCTCAATACGAACATACGTTAGCAATTACGAATGATGGACCAAAGATTTTGACGTCACAAGATCCGATTATGGATGCTAAATATTTGTGGCAAGATTAATATTTTTGATAGACTGGCAGCCGGCTGCCAGTCTATTTTTTATTCAAAAAAATTCAATAAAAAAGTTTGTTATAATATGAGTAAGCGTTTACAATATAGTGAGGGACATTTATATACAAAGGAGAATTTATCATGGAAGCACTTGTTTTAACAGATATTAAAAAATTAGAAGTTGAAGAGATTGATCGACCAAATGTTTTACCTGATGAGGTTTTGATTCATACTGCTTTTGCTGGTATTTGTGGTACTGATCATGCATTATATGCTGGATTACCAGGTTCGACAGACGCAGTACCACCAATTATCTTGGGTCATGAAAACTCAGGTGTTGTGGCTGAGGTTGGGGATGCAGTCACAAATGTAAAAGTTGGTGATCGTGTAACTGTTGATCCTAATATTTATTGTGGTCAATGCAAATTTTGTCGTACTGGACGTCCAGAATTATGCGAAAACTTGTCAGCCGTTGGCGTAACACGTGATGGGGGCTTCGCTGATTACTTTACTGCACCAGCATCTGTTGTTTATCAAATACCAGATAATGTGTCACTGAAATCTGCATCAGTTGTGGAACCAATTTCATGTGCCGTTCATGGTATTAAGTTATTGAAGGTATCTCCTTATCAAAAGGCTTTGGTAATTGGAGATGGCTTTATGGGTGAATTATTTGTGCAATTACTACAAGCTTATGGTATTCACCAAGTAGATTTGGCTGGTATTGTCGACGAAAAGTTGGCTATGAACAAAGAAAAATTTGGTGTGACAAATACGTTCAATACCAATACAGGTGATGTTATTCCAGCAGAGTCTTATGATATTGTCATTGAAGCAGTGGGCATGCCACAAACACAAGAAGAGGCTATTGCAGCGGCAGCTCGTGGTGCACAAGTACTGATGTTTGGTGTTGGTGGCCCAGAGGCTAAATTTGAAATGAATACTTATGAAATTTTCCAAAAGCAATTGACAATTCAAGGATCATTTATCAACCCGAATAGTTTTGAGGATTCATTAGCATTGCTTTCATCTGGTAAGCTAAATGTTGAACCATTAATGTCACATGAATTGGATTATAAAACAGTTGATGATTTTGTGAATGGTAAATTGGGCGTTGTTTCAAAAGCAGTTGTCAAAGTAAACGGTGAAGAAGCTTAATCGATTATAATGATGTTATCTAAAAAGACCAATGAATTTTGTACTAGTCCCTGTCAACTTGATTGGGACTAGAGCATTTAATCATTGGTCTTTTTGTTATATTTAAATTTTTAAGGTGTCACAATAACGAATTGTTCACCATGTTCAATATCACCGTTACCAAGACGAGCGACATTATTAAAGTCAGTTGTATTTGTTATAGCTGTGATAACAGTTGTGTCATAATCAGCTGCAGCAACCTTGTTGATATCAAAACTACCTAATTGATCACCAACGTTAATATGTTGACCTTGTGTGACATTCGTTTCAAAAAATTGTCCCTTTAAATTAACAGTATCAATACCTAAATGGATTAGAACTTCAATGCCATTATCGCCTTTAATACCATAGGCGTGGTTTGTTTCATAAACAACCGTCAAAGTACCTGTAATAGGCGCATAAATGTTATTTTCAGTTGGCACAATTGCACCACCGTCACCCATTAGTTTAGAAGAAAATACAGCATCATTGACATCACTGAGGTCAGTTGCAACACCTGAAACGGGAGCTGCTACGATTTCATCACCATCATTAACGATTGTAGTTGGTGCGATATCATCTGAAACAGGAGCACTAACACCATCAATAACGGCCATTTTAGCACTATTCTTCTTACCATATAAGTATGTTAGTGAAAATGCAACTGCGAAAGAAACAACTTCACAAAGTAGATAGGCTGGGATAGATGTTGCATTAATTGATAGGAATCCTAGGAACCCAGCTGATCCTAGTGAAACAGCAATGACATGCATGAAGCCAGCTAGAGCTGCTGCAACACCTGAACCAATTAAGGCGCAAAAGAATGGGAATTTGTATTTTAAATTAACACCAAATAGCGCAGGCTCGGTAATCCCTAATAAGGCAGACACAGTTGCAGAAGACGATAAACCTTTCATCTTTTTATTCTTGGTTAGTGCGAAAACACCAAATGTTGCAGCACCTTGGGCAACATTGGCCATTGAAGCAACAACGAAGATAAAATCGCCATAACCAGTATGGTTTTGAGTAAATGCACTAATTAATTGAGTCTCAATAGCAGGGAAACTTTGATGCAAGCCGGTAAGAACAATTGGTGAATATAGTAAACCAAAAATACCAGTACCCACAAAACCAAGTGCACCATAGATAAATACGATGCCATCAGTAATGCCATCTGATAGTAAACGCATGACCGGTCCAACAACGACGAATGTTAAAAAGCCGGTCACCATTAATGAAATTAACGGCGTAAAAGTAAAGTCAACGGCTGATGGTAATTTTTTGTGCAAAAATTTTTCAACAATTGACAAAATGTAAACAGCAGCCAAGACTGGAATAACTTGGTAGTAATAATTATTTTGAGAGACTGCTAACCCAAAAATATCCCAATTATGGTTTGCAACTAAATCAGGTGACACCATAATCATTGCTAAAGCAGCACCTAAATATTGGTTAGCGCCAAAGCGTTTGGCTGCAGAGATTCCAACCAAAATAGGCATAAAAATAAATGGTGCAGCAGACATTAATTGAATCATGGCTGATAAGCCTTGAATAGCAGGTAGTGTCTCAACTAATGCTTTTGGTCCGAATAATCCTTCAGAAGTTAAGAAATTATTTAGAGCCATTAATAGACCACCAGCGACTAAGGCTGGAATGATTGGTACAAAAATATCAGATAATAGCTTAATAAAGGCCATAATAGGATTAAATTTTTTATTACCTTGCGCCAAATCTTTCAATTCCTCAGTCGAAACAGGTGATACATTTGCGATTTTGATTAATTCATCGTAAACATTATTAACATCACCTGGTCCAATAATGATTTGATACTGACCGTTTGTTTTAAACGTTCCTTTAACATCATCATTATTGTCTAATGCGTCTTGTTTGATTTTTCCCTCATCTTTAATGACTAAACGTAAACGTGTTGCACAGTGTGCAGCGGCAGCAAAATTGTCTTTACCTACAGCATCAACAATTTCATTAGCAACTTTTTTATGATCCATTTTTTTACTCCTCATTGGATATTTGAAAGCGGTTTCTTTAATTGCTACATACCTAGAATACCGCATTTATTTTATATGTCAAACGATTGACATTAATTTTTCAAAATTATTTAAATGGCTTATTTAATAGCAATATAAGAATGTCAAACGATTGACATTTATTTTTATTTAACTTATTTTATAAGTGATAGATTTTAATGAAAAATTCACGTCACAAAAAGGAGAGCCTTAGTATGGCATGGACGAGAGAACAACGTTATCAAGATTATTCGAATTATTCAGAAACTTTGATTGATGGCTTAGAAAAGCAAGCAGATACATCACGGTACAAGCCCAAATTTCATATTAGTCCTAAATCTGGTTTATTAAATGATCCCAATGGGTTTTCATTTTTTGATGGTCAATGGCATGTGTTTTATCAAGCATTTCCTTTTGGACCGGTTCATGGATTAAAATCGTGGGTGCATTGTACTTCTGATGATTTAGTTCATTGGCATAATTTAGGAGTAGCATTACCAGCAGGTGATCGCTATGATTTACATGGTGCTTACTCAGGTTCAGCACAAGTTATTGGTGATCGTCTATTCTTAATGTACACTGGAAATGTTCGCACGCAAGATTGGCAACGAAAAAGTTATCAAAATGGTGCCTGGATGGATAAAGATAATCAGGTTACAAAGGTAACGAAACCCTTAATTGAGCAACCCGCTTACGTCACTGATCACTTTAGAGATCCGCAATTATTAAAAGTTAATCACGAATATTATGCATTAATTGGTGCACAGGATAAGCAAACGTTGCAAGGTGAAATGTCACTTTTTCAATCAAGTGATTTGAAAACTTGGCATGATAGGGGGTATGTTAAGCACAATTTAAATAATTTGGGTTATATGGTTGAATGTCCTAATTTAATTGATGTTGATAATAAAAAAGTTTTAATTTTTTGTCCACAAGGATTGCCACAAAATGAATTAGCAACAGCTAATATTTATCCAAATGTTTATGCAATTAGTGATCATTTTGATTTTGAACAAAATATTTTCCAAGCAGATAGTAATAAGATGGTGCAATTAGATGATGGCTTTGACGTTTATGCTAGTCAGGCCTTTAATGCACCAGATGGGAGTGCTTATTTGATTAGTTGGATTGGACTACCAGAAATTACGTATCCAACGGACCAAGAAAATTGGGCGCACTGTCTAAGTCTTGTAAAACAATTAAAAATTATTGATGGTAAACTTTATCAAAAGCCCGTTGCTGCAATGGCAAAATTACGAGATAATGAACAAATTTTGCCGAAAAAGGAGCGTGTATTAGTTGAAAATGCAGGACAACAATACGAACTAAAGTTAACGCTAGGTGCTAATCAAATAGGTAATTTACTTTTAGCAAGCGATGGTACAACAGAACATGCACTGCAATTGAAGTTTGACACGACAGAAGGTTATTTGTTGGTTGATCGAGCAAATGTTGGGGAAAAATTTGCCACAGAATTTGGTGAGCAACGCCAGATTGGCTTAACGCCAAATAAATCCTTGACTTTGGATATTTTTGTTGATCATTCAGTTTGTGAAATATTTGTTAATGGTGGTCAAAAAGTGATGACTTTACGTTATTTTGCAGAAAATACGCATACAACGATAGCCTTTTCAAATGAAGAAATAAGAGATTATTCGGGTCAATATTTTACACTTCAGGATATGTAAGCGTTATTTTTTTGGTACAATGGATAAATAGAATTTATTTGTTCAAAAAGGATGTGTCATTGTGAAACCAAAATTATCAGATGTTGCTAAAGAAGCAGGCGTATCGCCGACAACTGTATCACGGGTGATTAATAATCATGGTTATTTAAGTGCACAAACAAAACAAAATGTTTTTGATGCAATGGAAAAATTGCATTATCAACCAAATTCATTGGCGCGTTCATTAAAAGGGAAAAAGACACGGATTATTGGACTCATTTTTCCTGGCATTACAAATCCGTTTTTTTCTGAGTTAATTGAGAAACTTGAAAAGAGTTTGTTTTTGCAAGGATATAAAGTTATTCTTTGCAATTCAGCAGATGATATTGAAAAAGAACGTGATTATTTGAAAATGCTATTAGCTAATCAAGTCGATGGTATTATTACGGGTGCACACAATTTAGGGATTATGGAATATCAAAATACCAATCTGCCGATTATTTCATTTGACAGACGCTATGCTGATAAAATGCCGACGATTAGTAGTGATAATTTGCAGGGGGGTATTTTAGCAACACAAACGTTATATGATGCTGGTGCCCGTCATATTTACTTTATGGGGAATCCTGATCAAAAAGGAAATCCAACTGACAAACGATTACAAGGATATTATCAACAAATGGATTTTTTAGGATTGGATCGTCATGTATTTCCAATTTATTTTGATGATACACCAATGATTAAACAAACATCTATTAAACGTTTATTAGAACAAGGGCAGGCTGATGGCATCGTTTGTTCTGATGACTTAACTGCTATTTTGGTATTACAAGTTGCAGCAATGCTTAAAATAAAAGTACCTGATAAGTTAAAAGTTATTGGTTATGATGGTACTGATTTTATGCGTACCTATTTTCCTGATTTAACAACGATTGTTCAACCGTTAGACGATATTGTTATGATGTTGGTTAAGATGTTAATACGGCGAATCGATAATGGTAATCAACCAATTGATGAAGGGGATTTTGTTCTACCGGTTTCATTGTATCGTGGGACTACAATTTAAACGACATTAACTAGAAAAACAGAAAAACACCACCTAATTGTTTAAGAATTCCAACAATTAGGTGGTGTTTTATACTATCTATGGCAAATTTTTATAGAAATCATAAAGGCTAGTCGAACGAAATTAGCATCATATGCTAATTTTATTTTGTAAGCAAATGTAATCAGATAAAAAACCTGACTAGCCCGGGAAATCATTACTAATCAAAACACTGTGTAACCTGACTAGTCCTGTTTTATAATCGTTGATGCGTCAACGTTGAAAACGATTTCATTGTTAGATAGAATAAAGATGTTGAAAGGGGGAACAAATGGAAAAATATCAAAAAATCTATCAAGATTTATTAAAGGATCTGCATAATCAAGTTTATTTGCCGGGTGACTTTCTACCCAGTGATGGCAAGTTGGTCATGCGTTATAAAGTATCGCGTGAAACTGTTAGAAAGGCAGTTAAATCTTTGGCAAATGACGGTTATGTGCAAAGATTGCCTGGTAAAGGGTCTGTTGTTCTAGATCGAAAGCACTTTGTGTTCCCTGTTTCAACGCTTGAAAGTTATCGTGAAATGGTGTCACAAGCTAACTTAAATGCTAGCAATGATGTCATTAGTATTGAGCCAGATGTTGAGATTCCTGAAAATTTAACTTTATCTGAGTCTTCAATATTGGCAACTTTAGTGGAAAGACGTCGACGAGTAGATGGTGAAGCCACTGTCTTAGATTATGATTACGTTAATCAAGAGACAGTCGCAACAGTGCCTTATGATGCAGCACAAAACTCATTGTTTGACTACTTTGAAAATCAATTGGGCTTACAAATAGATTATGCAATTAAGCGGATGACTGTTGAAAAAAGCAATCTGCGTGACCGTCAACTTTTACAAGTTGATGAAAAAATGGCTATGGTTGTTATTCGTAGTGAAACTCGATTAGCGGATAATCGTATTTTGTCATATACGGAGTCACGACATCGTGCTGATCGCTTTACAAGTGTTGAATTTGCAAGACGGCGTAAGGTATAACGAGGAGGATATTATTCATGTTTGGATTTGGCAAGAAAAAAGTTGTTGAAAATGATGTTAATTTATATGCACCAGTAACAGGAGAATTAATTAATTTAGAAAATGTTTCTGATCCTGTCTTTGCCGGTAAGATGATGGGTGATGGGTTTGCAGTCGAACCAAATAGTGGGAATGTTGTGTCACCAGTTGCTGGTGAAGTGACACTACAACAAGGACACGCAGTTGGTATTAAGCGTGTTGATGGACTTGAAATTTTAGTTCATATCGGTATTGATACGGTGTCATTAAATGGTGCACCATTTGCTCCACAAGTAAAAGTTGGGGACATTGTTTCAGGTGGTGATACCTTGTCAGTAGTTGATTGGCAGAGTATTGAAACTGCCCAGTTACCTAAGACGACAATGGTATTAATTACTAACTCAGCAGATAAGCTAGATAACTTGACGACAAATGTTGGTTCAGTTACGGCGGGTGAACAAGTTGGTCAAGCAATTGCCATCAATTAATTGAGGAGGAAATACTCATGGCAAAACAAGATTATGATGCATTAGCAAAGGACATTATCACAAACGTTGGTGGTAAAGAAAACGTTGATAAAGTTATTCACTGTATCACACGTTTACGTTTTTATTTAAAAGATGAAAAGAAAGCTGATTCAGCAGCAATTTCAGATTTAGATGGGGTCGCAGGTGCAGTTTACAATTCACAGTTGGGCCAATACCAAGTTGTTATTGGACAGGCTGTTGAAGATGTGTACGACAAAGTTATCGATCAATTGGGTGATGATGTTGTCGATGCAGAAGCAACTGAAGCAGCGGTTGAAGCAACTGGCGGTGCCACAGGTGGTTCTAATAAACCTAAAGGATTTTTTGGCACAATTAAGTATGGATTCCAGTTGCTAATTGGTACCATTACTGGTTCAATGATGCCGGTTATTGGTTTATTGGCAGCTTCTGGTATCTTAAAAGGATTTTTGACGTTATTTACATTTAATTTGGGTTGGATTGATGAATCATCAACCACATACCAAATTATTAATACAATGGGTGATTCAACCTTCTACTTCTTGCCTATTTTAGTTGGTTATACTGCTGCTAAGCAGTTGAAGTCGGATCCAATTATTGTCGCAGCGATTGCAGGTGTGTTAGTGCACCCAACGATGGTTGATTTAGGTGCTAAGACTTCAAAGAATTTCACTGAGTTTTTAGGTGTAACGATGAATGCAACTTTCTTGGGGCTACCAATTCACATTCCATCTTACACATATTCAATTTTCCCAATTATCTTTGCGGCTTGGTTAGCTCGTCCAGTTGGAAACTGGTTTAAGAAAGTTTTGCCACTAAGCCTTCGTTCAATTTTCCAGCCATTATTTACGTTATTCATTGTTTCAATGGTTGTCTTGGTCGTTGTTGGACCGGTTATCACTTTGATTTCATCAGGATTGGCAGCATTTATTAATTGGATTGTAACGTTAAACCAAGCAATTGCTGGTTTGTTGATTGGTGGTCTTTACCAAGTATTAGTTATTTTCGGTCTACATTGGATGATTGTGCCACTTATTTCTAACGATATTGCCCAAACTGGTCATTCAGTTTTGAATGGTTTGATTAACTTTACAATGATTGCACAAGGTGCTGGTGCTTTGGCAGTCTGGGCTAAGTCAAAGATTACAAATATTAAGAGTTTGGCATTAGCTGGTGCACTATCTGGATTTGCTGGTGTTACTGAACCAGCCATGTACGGTATTAATTTGAAGTACGGTCGTGTTTTCTGGATGGCAAACATTGGTGGTGCTGTCGGTGGTTTGATTGCTGGATTGTTTAAGGTTGATATGTTTGGTTTCACTGGTTCATGGATTGGTTTCCCATCATTCTTCTCAAAGACAAATCCAAATAACATTTGGTATTTCGTAATCGCTGGAGTTGTCACAACAGTTGTGTCATTCATCGCTGTTTACTTCTGGGGATTCAAGGATTCTGATGTAAAGGCTGCTAAGGAAGCTGAACAAAAGAATGTGTTCAAGGACGCAGTTCAATAATTAATTCAAATAAAGGAGTTATAGATGAGTCAAAATAATTGGCAATTAGTTTATGATAATTTAACAGATGGTGTTAGGTCATATGGCGAAGAATCATTATTAACTTTAGGAAATGGTTATCTTGGTTGGCGTGGTGCTCCGGTAATGACATCTTATAGTGACGATCATTATCCAGGACTATATGTTGCTGGAATATTTAATCAAACAACAACGCCGGTAGCAGGGCGTGATGTGGTCAATGAAGATCTTGTTAATTTGCCTAATCCGCAATTGATTAATTTATTTGTCGATGATGAATTGGTCTCATTTGAACCAACGGCACGTGAATCGATCTTACACTTTGACACTGGTCTGTTGTCAGAAAAATTCACGTTACCAACTGCTAAAGGTGATTTGATTTTAGAAACTCAAAAAGTTGTTAATCCATATAAGATGCATCAATTAGCACTTAATATTTCAATTTCAGGAGATTTTAATGCCGATGTGACAGTGCAAGCTGTTATTGATGGTACTGTTGAAAATAAAAACGTTAAGCGTTATCGTGATTTTGAATCGCGTGAGTTCGATGTTACCGATATGACGGATAGTGTCTTAACTGCACAGACAAAACAATCAAAGATTATTTTAGCAGTTGGCGCAAAAACAACTAGTGGTGATGCAGAATTTGTATCAACACAGGCAGATAATCAAATTGTGACACAAGCGCAATTTAAATTAACACCAGATAGTGTCATAAATATCGATCGCATCATTGGTGTTGCAACTAGTTATGAAGAAGATAATCCGGTTGAGGTTGTTACGCAACAATTGACGGATACGTTTGCTGATATTAAAGCAGATGTGCAAAAGTATTGGCAAGGTGTATGGCAAGATAATGACATCGTGTTAGATAGCGATGATGCAGATTTGCAACGTATGATTCGTATGAACATTTTTCATATGCATCAATCGGCACAACATAATGCTAATCAATATTTGGATGCTTCTGTTGGTTCGCGAGGATTAACAGGTGAGGGCTATCGAGGTCATATTTTCTGGGATGAAATTTTCGTTGTACCTTATTTAGCTGCTAATGATCCAGCGGCAGCTAAGGATATCTTGAAGTATCGACTAACACGTTTGCATGGCGCACAGTTAAATGCACAATCAGAGGGCGAAGTTGGTGCAATGTACCCTTGGCAATCTGGTATGACTGGTGACGAACAAGCACAAATTATTCACTTAAATACTGTAAATAATAAATGGGATGCTGATAATTCCCGCTTGCAACGTCATGTATCGTTAGCCATAGTTTATAATCTTTGGATTTACGTGCAAATGACTGGGGATGAAAGCATCTTACGTGAAGGTGGTTTAGATGTTGTTGTTGAAACTTCAAAATTCTGGTTGAATAAAGCACAGTTAGAAGAAGATAATCGCTATCATATCGCTGGTGTGATGGGACCTGATGAATTCCATGAGGCTTATCCTAATTCAGAGACTGGTGGTATTAAAGACAACGCTTATACTAACTTGATGTTGACTTGGGCTTTGAACTGGTTACAAGAATTAGGTGCTAATCAACAGCTACCTGATATTGATCCATCCTTACTCGCAGAAGCGGAAGACGTTGCTAATAAGCTAGCCTTGGAAATTAATGAGGATGGTGTGATTGCACAATATGCAGGTTACTTTGATTTAAAGCCAGTTGATTTTGATGCCTATCGTGCTAAGTATACTGATATTCACCGAATTGATCGTTTGATGAAAGCGGAAGGATTATCACCAGATGATTATCAAGTCGCTAAGCAAACAGATTTGTTAATGACAATTTATAATTTAGGTCATCAACATATGTTGCAGTTAATTGAACAATTAGGCTATTCGGTACCAGAAAATTGGTTGCAAGTGAATAAAGATTACTATCTTGCTAGAACGGTACATGGTTCAACAACGTCACGACCTGTTTTCGCAGGGATTGATATAACGCTTGATAATAAGGAAGAAGCATTAGAATTCTTAACGACAGCAATCGGATCAGATTACTATGATATTCAGGGTGGAACAACAGCGGAAGGTATTCACATTGGTGTAATGGGTGAAACATTAGCAGTCGTTCAAAATGAATTTGGTGGTGTTAACCTACGTGATGGTGTTGTTGTCATTAATCCAAACTTACCAGTTGGTTGGCGACATCTATCATTTAAGCAACGCTTTCATGGAAACTTAATCGCAATAGATATTGTCCCAGGACAGGTAACAGTTGTAGCTGATCATGATATGGCTGTAACGGTTTACAAACAAAATGTCTACCTAAGTGCAAATGAACCTAAGTTAATTGAGGAGGTCTAGCGATAAATGACTAATTTTACAACAATTAAAGGTTTTGCGTTCGATATGGATGGCGTGTTAGCTGATACTGCAAAGTTTCATACTGTTGCTTGGCATCAAATTGCTGATGAGATAGGTACAACATGGACACCTGAACTGGCTGAAAGTTTAAAAGGCATTGATCGAATGGGTAGTTTGGCCTTAATTATGGCAGCTGGTGGTGTTGCAGAACAGTATGACCAAGCAGAACGTGAAAAATTAGCAGTTAAGAAAAACACACACTATCGAGAATTAATTTCAACATTGACGCCAGATGATATTTTGCCTGGAATGAAGTCTTTTTTGGATGAATTAAAAGCGGCTGGTTATCAGATGAGTGTTGCATCTGCATCAAAGAATGCGCCATTTATTATTGAACGATTAGGATTAGCGCATTATTTCCAGGCCGTAGTTGATCCAGCTTCGGTTACAGCAGGTAAACCTGATCCGGCAATATTTTCCGCAGCAGCAGATGTTTTACAACTACAACCAGCAGAGGTGATTGGTATTGAAGATTCATCAGCTGGTATTCAAAGTATTAATGCTGCTGGTGAAACAAGTGTTGGCATTGGTGATAAGAATGTTTTGCAAGAAGCTGACATTAATTTTGCGACGACGGCAGACGTCACGTTAACTGCAATTAAATCTGGTTGGCATTAAGTAATTAAATCTTATAAATTAAAAAATGGTAAATTGCTGATATATTGGTGATTTGCCATTTTTTAATCTGAATATTTTTGTTTTTTTTAGAATCATTGTGATGATAAATAATTATAATTATAGGAATTACCCTTGCATAATATCTAAATACGTCTATCATGAAATGCGAGCATTATTTTATCTGTAGGAGGAAATAAACGGAAAAATGAACAGCGAAACCGATAAATCTAGTGATAGACGGCGCTTTATTGATTCAAATAGGAGAGAGAAGGTAGTAAAGGTTATAAGTGAATTAGCAACGATTATGTGTGTGCTAATGTATGTCTCCTATATTGCCGAGATCAAAAGTAACCTAGCAGGTAATCCAGTTCCACTAAGTCAGCCGCTAACAATGATGTTAGATGCTATATTATGGACTGGATACGGTTGGTTAAAACAATATCGTGACTGGCCTTTGGTTATATCGAATGTGCCTGGTATATTATTTGGTATTGTCACTATTTTAACAATATACGTTCATTAAATTTAAATATAGATGATTAAAATACCTAATTACTATTACTCTTAGTCGTTAGGTATTTTATATTTGGTAATTTTTAATAATTGTCATTATTAAAGTAAACGTTTACAATAGTATTAATTAATCGCATTTAACAAAAATTTGGGGGCATATAATGGCATTAACTGATTACTTTTCAGGATTGCAGCATGTTGGTATTCCAGCTTCATCATTAACTGAAGCGGAAACATTTTGGACAAAATTGGGGTTTAAAAAAATTGGTGATTTTCCAGTCGGGAACGTTATCTTTATGCAACGTCAAAATTTAGTAATTGAAGCATGGACTGGGGATGACATTGTGGGAAAGCCTGGGGCTATCAATCATATTTCCTTAGATGTCGCTGATGCTGAAGCAGCATTAGTTGAAGCAAAAAAAGAAGGCTTTAATTTAATTGATCACGATATACAACATTTACCATTTTGGGACAAAGGCATTAAATTTTTTAATGTACAAGGACCAGATGGCGTTATTGTTGAATTTTGTGAAATTGTTAAATAATAGAATAGTTGACATAAGCCATTTGCGTTAGATATTGTTCCAATTCAGATGGCTTATTTCATTAGGTATAATTAGAAAAGGTTATTTATGAAAAGAATCGCAGTATATTGTGGTGCAACAATGGGTAATGATAATGCTTACCAACAAGCAACAAAACAATTAGCTGACTACTTAGTTGAGCATAATTTAGAACTCTTTTATGGTGGCGGAGGTGTTGGGTTAATGGGCATGTTAGCAAATGAAGTTTTAACAAATGGGGGCAAAGTTCACGGTATAATAACAGAGCAATTAGTACAACGAGAGGTCGCTTTTAATAAATTAACAGACTTAAAAGTAGTTGAAAGTATGTCAGTACGTAAGGATATGATGTTAAAGTTATCAGATGCTTGTATTGCTTTGCCGGGTGGTCCAGGCACATTAGAAGAAATTATTGAAGCCTTTTCATGGGCAAGATTAGGAAATAACCCAAATCCATGTGTGTTTTTCAACGTTAATGGGTATTATTCTCCCTTAGAAGATATGTTTGATAATATGGTGATAACAGGATTTTTAACGGTTGCAGATCGTCAAAAATTATTATTTTCTGATTCGTTAGATGAAATATTTAATTTTATGGCACATTATGAACCACCTCAGATTAGAACCTATAATTAAAATAGGTAGTCACTGCTAGATTTATTAATAACACAGTGTATATATTGAACATTTGTCTTGTGTGTATAACACGAGGCTTTTTTATTTTCTTAAAAAAATTAAAATGACTATACTGCTTCGCAGGGGAAAATCACAAACTAACTAGATTCATTTTATAAACCATTTAGCCAAATAAATACGTATTTGAGTCATTATAAGTGAAGAAATCATGCATAAAATTAGCAAAGTAATCATAAAAGTATGTTTTTATTTTATTTATTTTTATATACCAATTTAGACTATTTTGTGATTTTTTTTAGATTTACTATTGAATTTTATTTAATAACAACGTATCATGTATTTCGTAGGGAAAATGTAAGCGGTTACATTTTTTGTAACTTAAATTTTAAAAGGGGATTATATTTATGAGTGAGTACGTTGCTAGTACACGTGAAGGAAAAGTAGATTTTGTTAATACCAATGATTTAGAAGAGGCAGCTAAAGAAACCATTCCGAGTGGGGGATATGGTTACATTCAAAGTGGTGCTGGGGATTTAATTACCTATAAGCGTAATGTTACAGCTTTTGATAAAAAAGTTATTGTACCTGGTGTTTTGCGCGATGTCGAAAATCCAAATACAGAAGTAGATTTTCAAGATATGCACCTAACAGCCCCTATTATCATGGCACCGGTTGCAGCACATGGATTGGCCCATGTTGAAGGAGAAAAGTATTCAGCAAAAGGGGTTTCAAATTTTGGATCTATCTTTACGGCATCTTCATTTGCATCAACAACGCTAGAAGATATTCGTGAAGCTGGTGGTCAAGATGCCAATCAATGGTTCCAATTTTATATGAGTAAAGATAATGGTATTAACGACCAAATTATTGCAACTGCAGAACGTAATGGTTCGAAGGCAATTGTCTTAACAGCTGATGCAACTTTGGGTGGTAATCGTGAAGCTGATAAACGTAATCACTTTACATTTCCGTTGCCAATGCCAATCGTAGCAGCATATCAATCTGGTGTGGGTCAGAGTATGGATGCTGTCTATAAATCAGCTAAGCAAAAGTTGGCACCGCGTGATGTTGAATATATTGCTAGTCATACAGATATTCCAGTTTACGTAAAAGGTGTACAAAGTGCGGAAGATGTTTATCGTTCATTAGATGCTGGTGCTCGTGGTATTTGGGTAACTAATCATGGTGGTCGTCAATTAGATGGTGGCCCTTCAGCATTTGAGTCATTAGAAACTGTTGTCGATGCCGTTAGTGGTCGAGCACCCGTTGTCTTTGACAGTGGTGTTCGTCGTGGACAACATGTTTTTAAGGCGCTAGCAACTGGAGCCGATTTAGTTGCTATTGGTCGTCCAGCTATCTATGGGTTATCGCTTGGTGGGGCAACAGGTGTTGAACAAGTATTTAATTTCTTTAAGGATGAGTTGGCATTAGTGATGCAACTTGCTGGTACGCAAACCATTGATGACGTTCGCAACTTTACATTGCGTGATGCCTGGTAAGTAGTCATATAGTCAAAAGTAGTCATATAGTCAAAAGGAGTATGTACTAATGGATGCACATGTTTCAACATCAAAACCGGCTCAGTTACCCGATTTTGATGTAACAACACCGATTGATTCAGTCAATGAAGACGTAGTTGAAAAATCACCACTATTTAGAAAAATAGACGTTGCTTTAATGAACAAAGTCTCGCTGTTTCAAAATAGTTATGCACGCTATGCAGCGCGTGCCATGCTGGCAACTTTGTTCTTAACGTTAGGAACGGCCGCTGCATTCGGAACAGCATTACAAGCAGAAAAATTGTTACCAGGTTCTGGTAAATTTACTTTTGCTTTCATGTTTAGTTGGTCATTGGTTATGATTATTTTCATGGGAGCGGAACTAGGAACGTCCAATATGCTGTTTGTGACGGTTGGGGTTTATCGTAAAAAGATTCATTTCTCAACTGCTGCTAAGGTTTTAGGAACAACGTTGTTATTTAATTTAATTGGGGGGATCTTCTTTGCTTATCTCATTTCATTAACGGGTCCGTTCCAAGATTTACCATCAAGTAATTACCTATTTGATGGTATCGCTGGTAAATTAAGTAAATCATCAATTCAAATTTTTGTCGAAGCCATTTTTGCTAATATTATTGTTAATACGGCCTTCTTCATTAACCTACGAATGAAAGATGATGCAGGTAAGGTGATGGCCATTATTTTCGTCATCTTTATCTTCGCTTTCTTGGGTTATGAACACGTTATTGCTAATTTCCCAGCATTCTCACTAGCATTCTTTGCCTCAAATGGCACAATTGCTGGTATGACTCTTGGGAGTGTACTGCACAACTTGTTTTTTGCCTTAATTGGTAACTATGTTGGTGGTGCATTAATTATTGGTATGACTTATGCTTGGATGAACAAGACTAAGACTGATTATGTTGATTAAAAAATAGTTATTACAAAAAATCGTGAAAGCGATTAATAATATTAAAAGCAGGAACAGATAATATGATATCTGTTCCTGCTTTTTTAAATTTCCCATTAAATTATGTGCAGCTATCCGGTCAACTTTGTTTGTTATATTTGTATAAAAATAACTAAAAAGTCTTGATGCCTAGTCTAACAATAGTTATCAGTACTGAATATTACAGGAAGTTAATTTGGAGAGAAGCTAGTCTTTATTGTTACTAATATAATTTAAAATTTGAAACATAGTTTCTTGGTTTTCTTTTGGTACAGGTGTGTTTAGAATATCCGTTGCCGTTTGATTAAAGATAGTACCTTTCACATAAGCGGCATCATTTGTGACAATTTCACGGACGTCATTATCTTGTGGTTCAAAATGAAATTGTAAGCCAACTACACGATGATTTAGAATAAATCCTTGATTTTTAACAGCATCACTAGAAAATAATAGTTCTGCTTCCTTTGGTATTTCAAAGATTTCTTCATGCCAATGTAATGCTACCAGTTTGTTAGGTAGATTAGGAATAGTTGTCGTTTGTGGATAAACTGGTGCCCAGCCGACTTCCTTTGCAGGTGATTTTGTGACTGCATATCCCATAGCCTTAGCAATTTGTTGGGCACCAAAACAAGCACCAAACATAGGAATATTTCTATTTAATAATTCTTGAATTAGGTTTCGCTCTTCTGCAATCCAAATTAAATGATCATTAGGACTCATTGGACCGCCTAAAATTATCAGCATATCTGTTTGATCAGCTGTTGGTAAAATACCGTTAAATTGATAGGGATGATATACATAAATTTTGTGACCATATTTTTCAGCCCAGTTGCGAATACTACCAGGGCCTTCATTAGGTGTATGTTGTAAAATATTAATACGCATAAATATTTTCTCACTTTCTCTTATGGATTATAGTAACAAAGTTTAACGGATTATTAAAACTGAAAGCAATTATCTAGATTTGGTATGTCAGATTGAAAAATTTAATCAGTTTTTCTGAATTGTGAATTTTATATGAATTTTGTCACTTAAATTTAAAATAAGTGTATAATAAAATCAATATATACATAGTATTGAAATATAAGAAATGGGCGAATTAAAGAACTATGAAGTTTATAGCATTGGATAATCAATTAGATCAATGGGAAACATTCGTTGAGACTAATGAATTAGGTAATTTTGGTCAAAGTAGTTACCAATTTGAGTTGTTATTAAGTAGAGGGCGTAAAGCAAAAGTATTTGGTGTCATTAGTAATACAGATGACATACTTGTGGGTGGTGTTGTGAACTGGGATCCGACAAGATTAGGTTATAAGTATTCACTATATTATGGCCCTTTGGTAAAAGATTGGTCTGATACTGATGCTTTAAAATGCTTTTTTGATGGTTTAGTAGAATATGCTAAACGTAACAAAGGATTATATTTAAGTGTTTCACCAAATGCCATTTATCAAGAATTTGATAATGATGGTAATCCAATTTGTACACCTAAAAAACAAATCCTTGATGCCATGTGTGGATTGGGGTTCACACATGAACCATTTAAGTATGGCATGCAAGATACTGGGGTAACTGTTTGGCAATATGTGAAAAAGATTGACGGACAAACATATCCCGAAATATCAAAAAGCTATCACAAGATGGCTAAGCAGTATTTAAAGAAAAACAAACTTTTTCAAGTTAATGTGCGTGAATTATCCCGAGATGACCTACCTATGTTCAAAAAAATCATTGATGATACAGCACAACGCAGGCACTTTTTGAGTAAAGATTTAGAATATTTTGAAACAGCTTATGACAAATTCCAGGACCGCATTAAGTTTGTGGTAGCTGAGGTATGTTTTTCAAAATATATTCAAATCGCACAAGATAAGCTAGATAAAACAAATCAAGAAATTGAAAAATTACAACTTAAAAAAGAAACAGCATCTAATAAAACCCGTATCGATAAGCAACTTAGCGAGTTATTTAAACAAAGAGATAACCATGAGAAGCGTATTCAACATGGTAAACAAATGCGAATTCATGCAGGCAAAGATGTAATTCCAGTTGCTGGCGCAATGTTCATTATCATGCCACAAGAGACGGATTATCTATTCTCTGGGTCATATGAAGAATACAGTGAATTCTATGCACCCTATCAGATTCAGGATTACATGTTACGCATCTCGCAAAACTTAGGCGTTAAAACCTACAACTTCTTAGGAATTGATGGTAAATTTGATGGTGTACTTAAGTTTAAGACACAATTTGAGGGTATCGCACAACAGTTAATTGGAACTTTTAATATACCAATTAATCCTTTTAAATTTAACATATATAAAAATTTAAAAAAATTGGTTACTAAATAATCCTACATTTATATAGGTCTCATTAAAGGATAAAAGGGGCAAATATATATTAATATAGGGATTTTGAATGACTGTTTTAAACGATAAAGATAATTAATTTTAGGATAATTAAAAATGTTTAGTAAGTATATTAAATTTAGTCTGATGATAGCTACAGTACTGTTTATTTTATCTTTTCCCAAAAACGGGGTATCTGCTAATGTATTAGATCCCAAAACACCACAAAATATTAAACTACTACCACCGGTAAAACAGCATCGTCTCCTAACTACAAGAAAAGATGATACAAACTTGCTTTCAAATGAAATCTATTTTGGTAATAAACGTATTTTAATAATTGGCGATTCATTGTCTGTGGGATGGGATGGTAAACAAGTTTTAAAAAATAATTATCCAACGATATTAAAACGATTGTTAAAGCCAAAATCATTGAACAATGCGTTTTCTTCAGCTGGGTCACAAATATCTGGTAATAATAATGGTACGCCGATATTTGATTTATCAAATAATGTTTCGCGTATATTAACTACTAATATTATAAAACGTACTGATATTGTAGTGATTGAAATTGGAATAAATGATTTAGATTATAGTCGTAATAATTTAGGTTATGTGCAACAAAGATTACAAGCAAATATTCAACGGTTACGCCAGGCAAATCCAACAATCAAAATTTTTGGGATTTTACCTGTGAATTCATATATGCCTGTTAAACAAGGTGATTACGCTATTAATCAACTGAAAAGAGCATTAACAGATGTATACTTGAGTTTTGGTATACCAGTGCTTAACGTTACTGATTTTGGTGTTGCTAATTCACCGGCTGATTTAGGCGATAAGTTAGTCCATCCAACCCAAAAAACATATAGGCAGATGGCTACAGTTATTAGTAGTTGGATGAACAGTAATTACATAATGCTGGCGGATGAACATAATAGTAAACAATTATTTAACTCGAATGGTTGGCAAAAGAATGAATCTAATCAGTGGCAATATGCAATTAACAATGTTCTACAATCTGACTATCATGAAATTAATGGACATGGCTATTATTTTGATCCTAAAACAAAAGCATTGGTGACAAACCGAAATATTAAATATCTGGGTAGTCAGTGGTATATTAATAAAGTAGGTGAGGTATTTAAGCACTGACAACAAAGGGGTAAAATATGGCACATCAGAATATACACCGTGCATTTGGTGTTTATGGAATTATCACTATTGATGGTAAGTTAGTCGTAATTAAGAAAAATGGTGGCCCATATATTAATCGGTTTGATTTACCTGGTGGTAGTTTAGAAGATGGTGAATTACTAAAAGATGCTATCAATCGTGAAATACATGAGGAAACAGGTTTAGAGGTCTCGAAGATAACACAATTAGGGATTACGAGTTTTAAATATCCTTGGGATTATCTAGACTATACAATAAACCAACATATTACTGTTTTTTATGAAGTTCAAGAGTTTGCAGGTCAAATCATGGCTTCTGTTACACAGTTTGCAGGGCAAGACTCACTAGGTGCTCTGTTAGTTAATTTGGATCAATTAAATATTAATAACGCTTCGCCACTCGTTTTGAAAGCAAAAGACTATATTCAATCTGGGTTATTTAATACTAGCGATACTAGCATTGAAACTTGGCAGGTTTTGTCAGAGAATGAGCGAGTGTTCGGAAATTAAAGCATTTATCAATGCGTAAATTATAAAAGTCGTCAAACTGGAATTTATCTGAGTTTGACGACTTTTATTTTGACATTTAAAGTTGGAACCTTTAAATTGAAAATACCTTGCGTTTAACTTCATTATACGCTAATAAGATGGTTCGCAATATTGATATAGAACGTTGCAATGTCGGGTATTGAAAAGTATTAAGTGGAGGAAATTAGCAATTTTATTTAAAAATGATGAAATTTACGATGGCTTATCGGCAAAAGGTAAGTTAGCTTATTTAATTGATATTGAAAATGGGAAGGAGAATGACCAGGAAGCATTTCATTATGTTGATACAGAACTACCAGAATCAAGTGATGATTTTGTTTTAAGTAAAACGTTAATCAAATTAACTGGTAATGATAATGAGATACAAAAGGTTCTGAATTATATAGATAAGCAAGATGGCGCTAATGCAATACCAAAAGTAATTCAAGAATTAGGTGATTGTTTAAATATTAATTTAACTGATAGTGATGGTAGGTGGTTATTAGCCTGCATCATGGCATACTCGGACGATTATTATGATAAAGTTTTAAAAATAATTGCGAGTTGATCATTAACGTTATTAATCTAGATGCATTCTATTAAACCATTCATCACGTAAAATACCATATTTAACTGAATCCCAATATTTATTTTGCCAAAAACGAACTTGACGAACTTCAGCTTCCTTTTTTAATTGTAAGCTCTCAGCTAAAGCAATCATACGAAAATTTCCTGACCAAGTGGTTAAGCCGATGTGTGGTAAATTAGTCGTTTCAAAAAGTTCAGATAACCATTTTTCTAAAGCAATTTTACCGATACCTTGATGCCACTTAGTTTGTTTGTAAACAGTGATACCGACATCTAGCCATTGGTTTAGTGGTGCATCTTCGTAGTAAGCGGAAACTAAGCCGACCAGCTCATCATTAATCCAAATAGCTTTGCGCATAGGATTTTCTAAATAAGGATTAGACTTATCTAAATCAATAAATTCTTTTTTTTCGGGAAGTTTGTCGTGAAAATAAGGGCCATTCCATTTTGTCCACTCGGCGTTAGTATCACTAAAAGCCAATTGCCAGAATGGTAATAAATCTTTTTCGCTTAATTGTTTTAATGCAATTTGCATGATTACTCCTAATATTTTGTATATTGTAGACTACTTACTTCAGTGTTAATTATATACTGAAGATTATTTTAATTTCAATAGATTTACTCATAATAAAACGTTATAATATCAATATTATCAGTTAATAAATTAAAAATAAATGACATTATACTATTTATTATTTAATGGAAGGTAATAAGTAAGACATTGAAAGGATACAAACTATGCAAAAAATTTATCCTAAAAAATTACAACCGGGTGATGAAATTCGTATTATTTCGCCAAGCTCTAGTTTAGAGAGAGTTGGTGGGATGCAAGATAATTTAGTTGCACGAGAGCGTTTAGAGAATTTAGGTTTCAAAGTTACGTTTGGTGTGCATATTTATGAAAATGATCAACTATTTTCGGCCTCAATAGCATCAAGATTGGCTGACTTACATGACGCTTTTGCGGATAAGCAAGTTAAAGCAGTTATGACAACGATTGGCGGTTTCAATGCTAATGAATTATTACCCTATATTGATTGGACATTAATTAAAAATAATCCAAAATTTTTCTTTGGTTATTCTGACACAACCAGCTTGCATACTGCTATTTTTGCTAAAACAGGTTTAGTGACATATTATTCGCCAGCGTACTCTTCTTTTAAAATGGATGAACTGCAAGATTTCCAAACTAATCAATGGTTGAAAGCAGTATCAGGTCCAGCAGGTGGCAATTATGATTTAGCGACTAATGATGTATTTACAAGTGATCCATGGTATGACACATCAATACCAAGAAATTTTTTACCTAATAAATGGGAAGTGTATAATGATGGACGTGCTAGCGGGACCATCATTGGCGGTAACATTCAAACTTATCATTTATTATTTGGGACACCTTATTTTAAAAAAGTTATGCAACCTATTGCGTTTTTAGAAGAAGCTGAAGAAGGAGATGCATATGAATTTGACCGATTACTTGCACAATTTTTACAAGTTAATCCAGATATAAGAGGATTAGTAATTGGTAGATTTCCCAAAGAATGTGAGATGACACCTGATTTGCTGTTATATATATTAGACAAATATCCACTTCTCAAACAGATACCTGTCATTTATGATGTTGATTTTGGCCATACGCAACCTATTTTCACGTTTCCGTTAGGTGGCGAAGTTACAATTGATACTAATACGTTACAGATAACAGTTTATGAAGAATAGTTTTTATTTTCGGGAGGTTGCATGATGTTCCAATTTAAAATTGATGAAGAAGTAAGTTTAGCACTACCAAGGCCAAAAATTGATGCAGAAGCAATCTATGCTTTAATTGATGATAGTCGTGATGAAATTGCGCCATGGTTGACGTGGGCAAACTTTATGAAAAAACCAGAAGATGAAGAAAAATTTTTAGTTAAAACAATGGAACATTTTTGAAAAGGGTATTCTTTAAATCTGATTGTTCTTTATAAGAATCAACCCGCGGGTATGATTAGCTTTAACAGATTTCACAAATTAGATAATAGTACTGAAATTGGGTATTGGTTGGCTACTAAATTTGTTGGTAAAGGGATTATGCAACGAGCAGTTAGAGGGATGTGTGAATTAGGATTCATTGATTACAAAGTTAATAAAATCGAAATTCATACAGCGGTTGAAAATACACGGAGTAACAAGGTTGCAGAACGATCAGGTTTTCACCTAGATGGTTTAATTCGAGCTAGTGAATTACTAGAAGATGGTTATCATGATGGTTATATTTGGACTTTACTAAAAAGTGATTGGGGGATAATAAGAGGAATAGTTAGATAGATTTAGGATTGATGTCAGGCATATAATAAGCATCAATCTTTTTTAATGGCTTTTTATTCATAATACTTTTTACTCCAATAAAATATATAAATTAGTTGCTGAAACAACAGACTTCGTCATATTTTTGTTATAATTTAATTAGGATATCTCTCATCATATGTGACATTAATTCATATATGATGTTTTCCAAATATAATATTACTAAGTTGGCTTAAACATATAGATATGGGGAATTATGTTTAAATGCAGATTAATAAAAAGAGGTATTTATCATGAAAATGCATAACAAAATGGGCATTGCTATTGCATGTTTTATGGCAGTGGGTACGCTAGCAGGCTTTGGTGGCAGTATAGACACTGTCGCTGCTAAAGCTTCAGCACCTTCAAATGGCGCTGCAGTTAAAGTTAAGAGCGGTGAATATATTATTCCTGATAATAAAAAGACTTTATCTAGTGATAAGGCTTATTTGGCTTTAGATTTACACATTAAAAATAATGGTCCTAAAGTTAGTTTAATGACCAGTGATATTAAATTAAAAGATAAAAGTGGTAGTCGTATTAAATCCGTTCAAATTTACGGTAGTGGGGATGATTTCTCGACTATGGGATACGAAAAATTAGCAAAGCATGATACAACGAGTGGTTACGTTGTTTTCCCTGTTGCTAAAGATTAAAAATATACTTTAGAAATTGCACCGATGGCATCTGGTACTAAAAAGTATCCAACTACTAAGGTGAAGATTAACACTAAAAAGTATCAAGATCATACGCAAGATTCTCAAAAGGCTATGACAAGTTATGTTGATAGCGTGTTCTTAAACAAGCAAGATGGTAGTTCGTATGACAAGCTGCTTACTAATAAATTAGAAGATGAACAAGTTTCATATCGTAATGTTGCACGAGATTTTCTTGAAACAAGAGCATTCAACAATACAATTGCTGATGAAACAGCCGAAAATATGGTTAAGCAGATTCAAGATGTAAACAATAAAAAGGATCTGTTAAGTATGCAATCAAATCAGCAACACCAACAACTGCTGAAATCACAGTTACACCAACATTGGTAAAGTTGTCTGAATTGTCGTCAGTTATTTCTGAGACACAACGTCGAATAGACGAAACGCAAAATGCGAATGGCAAAATGTCATATAGTGAAGTAAATCGTGCTGTTAAGGAATCACTTGTTCAAAAGTTCCCAGAAGTGCTAGAGAAGATGCCTATGCGTGAAGCTGATGGACAAGATATTAAATTAATTAAAGATGGTAAGAAGTGGACAATTGACACATCTGAGTCAGACTACTCATTTGAATCTTTGCAGAAGGAATTTAGTGGTAGTTTTAATTAAAAGGCAGGTTATTGAAATAACGTGTTAAGCCCTGTGAGTCGGTAATAAATCAACTTACGGGGCTTCATTATGTGTTTTAAAGGAGTTTATATTATGAATAATAATAAAAATTTAATCGTGTATTATTCACGAACAGGTAATACGGAAGCTGTAGCAAAATTAATTCATGACAAATTAGGTGGGGATGTTATAAGAATAGAAACAAGTGAAACGCGGCCGGCCAATTATCGACAGGAAGTTCAACAAAATCAAATGGAACAGGAAAACGGTATTCTACCTGGTTTAAATACTCATATTAGTAGTCTAAAAAATTACAAGAATGTTTTTATTGGAACGCCAACTTGGAATATGGCATTACCGCAGGCAGTTGTTTCTTTCTTAACCAGTAATGACTTTACTGGGTTAAATATTTTCTCTTTTAATACTAATGGTGGATATGGTCAAGGGACAACCTTTGATCAGATTAAGACGTTAGCGCCAGATGCACATATTAATGATGGCTTCTCAGTTAAAGGTGGAGAAGAGAGTAAAGGTAGACTTTTAAATATTAAAGATGATCGTAAGTTAGAGGTGTCTCAGTTATTAGATGAGTGGTTAAATGAGTTTTGAATGGCAATGTTTATTTTGGCAGCCGTTTTATTGTATGCTTATGGTATAAAGTTTAATAAAGAAAGTACGTGCATAAATGAGTTCATTCATAATACCATCCAATAAAAACAAATATGATGCAACAAAAGCATTTAACGATTTGGATATAGTTCACTGGGTACAACATAACAATAAAAGTGTACAAGTTGGCGATATTATATATATATATGAGTCAAAACCTACACAAAAAATAATCTTAAAAACAAAAGTTATAGAACGAGATGTCTATAATTATCATATTGATGATTCACAATATAGCGTGATTGGTTTTGATTTTTCGAGTAAGGGACCTTGGTTTTCTTTAAAATTAGTGAAGAATGTTAACGTTAATATTTCACTAACAGATTTGCATAATCTTGGGCTTAAAGGAAATATACAATCTCTAAGAAGTTTGGACGATGCTACATCACAAGCAATAGATATAATATCTAACGACACTAATGGTTTAACTAGTGTTAAATTAACTGAGGGTAAAAAAATTCAATTTTATACTACCCGATATGAGCGAAATCCTAAAAATAGGCAAGTATGTTTGAATTATTATGGATATAATTGCATGGCATGTGGATTTAATTTTGAACGGATGTATGGTGAATTAGGCTATAAGTTTGTTGAAATTCACCATAAAAAACCACTTTTTTTGCAAAATAAAGAAGTTTCTATAGATCCAATAAATGATTTAGTTCCACTTTGTTCTAACTGTCATAGAATGATTCATAGAGATAAAACCAATATCATAACTTTAGACGAACTACGAAGTAAAATATCATTTACTTATACAAACTTTGATTAATTGTTTTGAAATGGGCTATTTTCGATAATTTAATTGTTTATTGGCTAAATTTAAAAAGATGAAAAATAATAGAAAGTGCTATAACTCAATAACGTAGGTTTAAAATTGATGCTATTTTAAATAAAATAATGGAGATAAATTTATGAAGCCTATTTTTGTTTTGATACGTGGAAATTCTGGTAGTGGTAAGAGCGTTTTAGCTGATGAATTACAAAAATCTTTTGGATTTGATGATTGTTTTGTGATACATCAAGATGTTATTCGTCGAGACATACTACATGCAAATGATCATGTAGGCACACCAACAATTGATTTAATAAAAACTTTATTTTTTTGGGGTGAATCTCGTTATAAAATAATTGTCCTAGAAGGTATTCTACGAAAAGATGTATATGGGGAAATGCTTATTGATTTAATTAATAATTTTGATGATAACGCTTTTGTTTATTATTTAGATGTATCATTCTCCATGACAATTAAATATAATCAAATGAAAAATCAACCTTTCCCGGTGGATAGTTTAAAAAAATGGTGGCGTGCCAATGATTACTTGAATTATAAAGAACAACGTTTGTCAAATGGGAGTACAAAATATCTTTTACAAAGTATTATTCAAGATATAACAGATAATACTTAATTAACATAGCAGATGTCTTAAACTACTTTTTTATTTATAGTGGTTTTTAAGATTAATAATTTAGTAAAACCGCAGTTGAATTTATCATAAATTTAGCTGCGGTTTTTGAGTGTTTAAACTATATTTTAATTACTAAATGAGGTTGTATAATCAATATTTTAGAGTATGTTTTTATAAAAATTATAAATAATCTATACTTTTAATGATTATTACGTATGTTAAAGAGTTAGCATGAATCAAAAGTCTTTTGTTTTTCAAATATTTCTTTCAATAATAGTTCAGTCAACAATAGACTTCCTATTTATGTGACGATATGAAGTTAACCAATAATAGTTTTAGTACGTAAAAAATAAGTGAATAATATTGAAGTAGCTTTTATGAAATATTTACATAGAATATCTAATTATAAAATATACAATATTGCTTAAAACTATTAAATAAATCATCACGATAATTAATTATCGTTATATAATAATTTCGTAGAGGAGATAAGAAAATGATAAAAAAAGAAAGTTTAATCGTAAATTTTCTAAGCTGGGGACTGATGATAGCTAAATGGTTGTTTGGGATAATGGTATTTTTATTAGTTACTATAGGAATAGGTTTAGCTGTCCCAGGAATTCGTAAGAATCTAAGTTATAGTACTAACATTTTAGGAATTTCTACTTCAAATCTGACCGTTGTATTTGGTGCAATTTTTGTAAGCTTATTTATTTTTATGATTTTTTTTGCAATAATTAGCTATTTACAAAAGCTTATAAAAAACATAAAGAATTTAAGCTTTTTTGAAATTACCAATTTGATAAGTATTAAGAAAATTTTACATCTTATTTGGGTGTTAATAATTGTACAAATATTTTATGGAATGTTGGAAATTGTACTAGGTATTTTGAATAATCAAGCCATTTCGATCAATTTTGCAGCTTTATTAATAAGCTTTATTTTTGTGGTGGTTGTTCAAACCATCTATATATTGTTGGATAATGGTTTAAAACTAAAAAATGAAAATGATTCATTTCTGTAGAGGGAATTAGATGATTAAAGTTAATTTAGCAAAAGTTTTAATTGATAAAAAAATGACTTCGAAAAAATTAGCCATAGAAGTCGGAATAACTGAGGCCAATTTATCAAATTTTAAGAATGGTAAGATGAAAGGAATTCGCTTGGACACACTAAATCGGATTTGTGCAGCCTTGGATTGTCAGCCAGGTGATATTTTTGAATATGTCGTTGATTAAAAATTTAGATGATAGTAGAAAAATACATTGTATTACTCTTATTGATAATAAGAATTGTAAAATAAAGGTATAAACATACCATTCAAAAAACATTTAATATTGAATTTAATCGTCTGCACATTGTGAATTAAATTTTGTCACAGATACGAGGAGAACAATGAATAATACATTAGAAATAAAACACTTAGAAAAAAATTTTGGTAAGAAAAAAATATTAACAGATATTTCATTTACTGTTACTAAAGGACATATTGTGGGGTTGGTTGGTGCAAATGGTGCAGGGAAAACAACCATTATGAAAGCTATTTTAGGATTGGTTGGTTTTTCTAATGGCACTATTACAATCAATGGTGAATCAGTATCATTAAATAAACATCAAGCTTTGTCTAAAGTAGGTGCATTAATTGAAAATCCAGGAATATATCCTTACTTAACAGGTTGGGATCATTTACGCTTGTTTGCTGAAAAAAACATAACCAAAAGTATGATGACAGAATTAGTTTCTGCTTTAAAAATGGATAAATATATTCATCAAAAGGCTAAAGGGTACTCACTGGGGATGAAACAAAAGTTAGGAATTGCATTAGCTTTTTTGAATAATCCTGATTTTGTTATTTTAGATGAACCGATGAACGGTTTAGATCCACAAGCAACGTTTGATTTGCGGCAATTGATAACTACTAAAGCGAATGAAGGAACAACCTTTTTAATTTCATCACATATTTTAGGTGAATTGGAAAAATTAGCAAAGGATTTGGTAATTATTGATCGTGGTCAAATTATTAAACAAACTACAACTTACGAGCTATTAAGTACAGGAGAAAAATATTTTGTTTTACAAACTAGCGACGATGATAGGGCACAGCAATTATTATTGGACCACAACTTTAATCTGAAAGAGGATATATCTATATTAGTTCCTAATATAGATAATAATAGTTTGGCTAATGCTTTAAAAGTACTTATTAACAATAATATTGATGTTTTGGACGTACAACATAAGGATAATGACTTAGAGGTTTCATTGCTTGAATTATTACAACATGGTGAAGAAGGAGTAAAATAATGAGTACCTTAATTAAACAAGAAATCTTTAAACTTGCCAGAAAACGCAGTACTTGGCTTTCGACCATTATTTTAGTCGTGCTACAAGTCGTATTGGCTCTAATTGTTAATAAATATCCAGACGTATTATCAATAGAATCTATATATATGGATGGATTTTTAGGGTTAGAATTAATATTCTTTTTTATGGTTGCTGCATGTAGTAGTATAATTACAATGGAATTTCAGTATAATACGGCAAAAGAGTTATTTTATCGTAAATATAGTCGTGGACAAATCCTAATATCAAAATGGATAACATTATTTTTGTACAGTGTTTATTGGTTTATTTTAACTTATGTTGTTACTTTTGGACTTAAACTTATCTTTTTCCCACACTTTGACTTAACTAAGAATGTTGGCCATGGTACCACATTGGTAATAAGTCAACTACAGTATGTTGGGTCTCAATTTTTAAGTTATTGGTTAATTTTGACGCTTGTATTATTATTAGCTAATTTGTTCAAAAGTTCTGCTGTTGCAACGTCTGTTGGACTAATAGGTTATTTTTTGATTAATATTGTTTCAGGTTTGATGGTATTATTAATTGAAAAATGGGATTGGATCAAGTGGAATCCATTAACTATGTTGATGTATCCAGCTCAAGTACAAGAGAACACTACTAAAGCAATAACACATTTAACAATTAATGAATTATTTACAGGGAACGTTATTTATATTGTTATCTTTCTTGGAATTGGTTATGTTATTTACCGTAAGCGGACTGTATAATCAGTGAACTTGCATCAGTTATAAATTATTTGAATATATAACTTTTTTAAAGTTAGCTAAACGAAAAGTATTCCGTAAATTATGTGGTTCTACAATTTTGGTTTCGATGTCAAATGGCATGAAAAATTGTAAAATTAACTAGAAATATAGCTTGTAAACCCGGCTGTTTTGCCAGATTTACAAGCTTTTTTATGTAGTAAAATTCACAAAAGTAGTTTAATGTATTACAATTTCTCCAATATGCTTAATATGTCGATTAGAGAAAATTTTTAAGAAAGCGTGTTTAATACCTTAGGTCCATGGCCAAGTTGGGAGGAAATGTTGCGGTCAATTAAAATGATGATGCTTATAAAAAAGTAACCTTAAACTAAGTGATATTTCAGAGTAATAAGTTATATCTAGGTAGAATTAAAGAAGTAATCTTAGCAAATATTATACCAACTATAGCCTTGGATTATTGATCATATTTTAGTTGTGGTAAATATTGAATTAAAATAAATTGACGTTCTTCAACGTGTACTGATTATTAAAGATATTTAATAGTTATATCGTAAATAACTATTATTATTTATTCTAAAGGAACAAGGAGACCAACTGGCAAAATGCATTATGGTAAAACTGGTTCAGAAACCTTAGCTATATTTAACAGTGGTGTCAGTAATTTTAATTGTTATGCATGGTCTTTTGACAATTCCCACATTTTTTAGTTGTATGAACTTTATTCTTAACTATACACAGTACTATAAACGTTGATATAAAGGCGTTTAGAGACGTGTATAGTTTTTTTATTACATTGGTTACAAAATAATGACAGACTGATTTTTAATCAAGTATATAGCTAGTCACCGGACTTAGTTCGGTTAATTTTTTGGTAAGAACTTCCATTATCGATATTAAAGAGTAAGGAGGTGAGAATTAATGGATTATAAAGAAAAAGAAACATTGGGGCAAGCAGTTAAAGCTTGGCGTGAAGATCATCATTATCGCATGGGTGATGCAGCTAATGTAGCAAAAATTCCATATGCAAGCTTTCAACGTATTGAATATGATAAAGGCACACCACGTATAAAAAATTTAGCATTGATTGCTAAGACATTAGGCATGTCCACTGATGAAGTCATTATGCGTTGGTTTAATGATGACAAACAAAAAGATCAATAACTGAAGATAACATCGCATCTCACAAATGACTGATGTTATCAACCGTTATTGATCTCCCAAAACTTAATAAATACCCTCTGTTGCGATTAGTACTGGTAATACTTTTTAAAACAGAAAGTACACGTATCATTTTCAAAAAAATGAAGAAAATGAGCTGGTTTTAGTGCGACATTTTTTAGCACCGAACCTAATGTGTAGATTAGTATAACATACTATAGCATATCATGTGAAGTCATGAATGAAAAGTTCATTTCTGAAGGTCATTACTGGTGTATAAGACGTTACTAAGAGCCACAGAGGGGGTATAGTAGCGTTTTTTGACTATACCAAGATGGCTTTTAGGCAGTTACAGAATGCGACGTTGTAACTTGTATGAGCAAACGGGGTTCGCATCGCCCACACGTCGTCAGAAAGGTGCCAGAGAACGTCGTAGCGAACGTTTAAAGTAATGTGGCGTAATTGATAGCCACTGGTGGTGACAACCAGACAAACGCGTCAAAAGGTCAGGGTGGACGTACTGAAAATGGCGTCACACGGCAATCACAATGACTTCATGGTGCTTAGTTCATAATTCGACCGTATAACTCGAAATGATGTTGTGATGGTAGCTGGGCAGTGCTGGCTTTAAACGTGTGCCAATTCTTGTAATTGGACGACAAAACAGTGATTTTGATCACTCTGATCGCAGTTAGTGTTTTGTTGGAATAGCTCGCTCAAGGGAGAACTCTCCTAACTAACGCTACGCGTTGTTGATGAGTTGTTAAGCATCAGTCTAATTAATGATTAACTACATGAAGTATGTCGTTTTGTTGTCCAGCAAGTTGGACAGAACGGAGAAAGAATATGTTAGAAATTGATAAATTAAAAACGATTGAACGCATGGAGCATCAACCAACAGCGTATGTGTATGTTGCTTTCGATAAGACCTTTTCAACTATTAGAGCTTATGCCGATAAGCAAGCCGATTTACATAAGCAAGTCTTGGCAATGCAAGCACAAAAGGTAGAGATTTTTTGGTTAGGACGATTGTCTAAAGCAGCCTGGGATGATGTGATGCAGCATTGTATTGTGTTAGAAACAGTGCGTGGGTGGAGGTGAATGAAATGAATTACCAGTACATTGCAGTGGATTGGCAGCGACGTCATATCTTATTAAGTGCCGAGTCAATGGCCAGTTTGAATCGGCTAATCTTATCTGAAAAAGGGCAAGCATTAATTTACCAACAAGCTGTTTGGATATACCGGATTGAGGCAGAAGTATTTGGCAAAGTAGTACAAGAAATTGATCGAACTGGGGTCGCTTTTAGTCAATTAGTACGACCTGATCATTAGGTAATTGTGGGAGGTAGGTTATGTGGGAGCAATTAGATTTAATTGATCAGCAGGCAACAGATAATGATAATCATTCTAATGAACATTATTCAGTTTATTATGCACATCGTGTATCAGCACAACGTATTAATCAAACAATTGAATTAGTTCAAATTAATCAGAAAAAATATTTATCGAAGGGACAACTTGTTGAAACTAATCAGCACGAATTGTTAGTTATTGAACGTCGTGTTTTAGCTAAAGAATTAGTCAAGATTACGTCTGATATTGTTTTGAAAGTGCAGATTAAAGAACAGTTGTTAGAAGAATATTTATTACTGACAATAGCGCAAAGTTGTCAGCAAATGGATGAATTGTTTAATAGTTAAAGTCATGAAAAGGAGAAAAAATCATGCAAACAAATATTCATGTGGGACGTCTGTTAAAAACATTTAATGTGCAAATGGTGGGTGAGAAAAAAGATATTAAAATAGTGCGTTTAGGTTTGGCAGTTAAACGGTATTTGAGCCAGAAATCCCAAACTGATTTCATTTATTACGTGGCGTTTGATAAGACGGCGGATATGTTATATCAGTATGCCAATAAGCAAGGACTACCACTTGAAGTTCATTTTAATATTCAAAGTCATCGCTATGAAACGACCGACGGTCAGCGTAAATATCAAACCACTAATGTGATCACATCATTCATGCCTTGGTCAACTAATAATCAAGACAAATCTGGTGTGGCGGATGATGAACTAGCAGCTGCAAATGACGAAACAGAGGCAGATGTTTTACAAGGGTTAGCCGGCTTAGTTGCGGATGATTTAGAAATTAGATAGGAGGATTTCATGCAGCATGTCAAAGTTAAATATAGTGAAAAAACGCATCTAAAAGAAGGTGCTGGTTGGTTCAGTCGTTGGTGGTATCGCAGATGTGTTAAGCATGATAATCGGCAATATAATCACTACGATCAGCAACGCAGAACCGTCACGTTACGTTTCCTAAGTTTACTCGGAATAGCTGCGGCTATTTTGATTTATTCTATGGTAATGCCACGGCCGTCAAGTACCGTTTCAACCAAATTAAATCAAGAGATGGCGTTTGGTAATCAAGGCACTAATGTTGCCTTAACGAAGAAAATTTTTAATGATGAAACGGGACTATTAGAATTACATTTTAAGTTCACCGGAAACGTTGATGATTCGATTACCACAGGCATTAATATGAAACGGTTTAAGTTGTCATTTGCTGGTGATCGGTATATTCAAAATGACCAATCTGAGTATCATATTTTGGCCACTTCACCTAATACAATGGTTGTCCAATTTGAGAAATTAAAGACTAATTTTCAAGATGTACGTATTAGTTTTGCAGACAAAACAATTGATACGGAAAGCATCAAAACGGCCGCTAATGATGACGAAAGTGCCACAAATAAACAAGCCAAAGCAAGCGATCAATTAGCCACAATTATCATTAACAATGATGATAAATTACCAACTAATTCACAACGTAAAGTATTAAGCAAAAAGCAGCTAGTTGTGGCCCAAACGAGAACAAATATTCAAGAACATGAACACAATATTAAAGAAAATCGTGCCGCGATTAAAGCGTGGCAAGCAGCCATTAAAGAACAAACGGAAAACGTGCGGGCAACGCGTCAACAAATGCAAGATATGACTGATAAAGAACGATCACAAGCTAACGAAATAATTGAGTCTTATGAATCAAAAATGACCGATCTTAAGAAAAATATTAGTGATGCAAAGACTGATATTCGGAGTGGAAAAGACAAAATTAAACACTTAGAAAAACAAAAAACGAAGCAACAACATGGGCAACTGAATGTCCCTAAATTAGCGCAATAACTTTTGCGGAATTGCTGCAAACTAATCAGTAATTCCGCAATATTTTTAACCAAATACATGGGGTGTCACTGGGGTGTCCGGATGGCATCCAGTGGGGTGTCTGGCGGGGTGTCTTTGGGGTGTCCAGTGGGGTGTCACTGGGGTGTCTTTTGAAAAATGGTAGTATCACCAAGAATGCCCGCACAGCGGGGTTATATCACAACGTGGTATCATTCCCCCTTAACCTGTTATTTATCATTGATGTATTTGAACTTTAATTTGGGTGCAATAAAGAATTTGAATTTTGACTTAATGATTGAGGTTTAACTTAATGACAAATCAATTTATAATGCGCAACTTATCAGACCATACTTTAAAGATTATTGATGCAGAAGCTGCACGAAATAATATCTCACGAAATGCTTTATTACAAATTGTCATTGAGAACTTTGCGAATAACTTAGAACAAGCCAATGCAAACGAAATTTTGTTGGAACCTTTGCAAGATGTTACCAAACAATTGAATACGTTAACGCATGCAACAACTGATTCACAACATGCAATCTCACATGATTTAACCGCTTTAAAAAATAGTATTGATCAGTTAATTAAGTACATGTATGACGATACATTTGAATAAAAGGAGAAACAAAATGTATGGTTATCAACGACGATGGCTACGTCGATTAATGGTGATAGTAATGACAGTGGTAGCAGTCTTAGTTTTTGTTAAACGAGATGTTATTTTAGATCATCTTTTTAATCAATTTAGTCAGTCAACAGCAGCACCTAAGATACCGCAAAAAGAGGACCCACAGAAAAAATTAGCCGCACAAGATTTTACAAATCAACAAGCGATGGTGGTTAATGATAATCAACCTAATTTTACAGCAAGCGATTTAAAAACAACCGCAGAACCCTGGCAAAAGTTGTCCCATCGGGATTGGTTAGGACGACCTAAACAAGCCAATGCTTTACTGAATCAAAAACAGATGCCAACGCTCAAAAGAAAAAAATTAACTGTTAAAACGCCTGGTTATCATGTGTATCGACTTAAGCAAAATGGTCAAGAAACATATCTTTATAATCGTTCACATTTAATTGGTTATCAGCTAACTGGATTGAACAATGATGCCCGTAATTTAGTAACTGGTACGCGTGCGATGAATGCTATTCATGAAGAAGATAACCAAGCATCAATGGAAACTTATGAGAATCAAATTGCAGCTTATTTACGACAATCGTCCAATCATTATGTTCGTTATCAAGTGACCCCATTATATCGAAACGTTGAACGTGTACCACGGGGTATTGAACTGGCTGGTCAATCGATTGGTGATGATGTGATTAAGTTCCATGTTTATATTTTCAACAGCCAACCAGGTTGGCAAATTAATTATTATACAGGCACAGCTTTACAACAAAGTGAGGAGAAATAATCATGCAAACTTTAAGTGAATTTCGTCAAAAATTAAAGCGGAAAAATCAGAATCGTATCAAGTATTTACGAACAAAATTTAAAAATTACGCCGATGAAGATTTGAATGAAAACGTTGCTGATGAACTAAGAGGCTTAATCAATATCACCGAAATTTTGGATCATGAGCCAACTGAAGAAAATAGTCGGCGTCGTCAAATTACTATCAAGACGAGTCAGCAAGAAGCTTGGTATCGTGATGTCTTTAAAACATGGCTTGACCAACATCCGGAAACGGGTATTAGTGGTGATAATAATGCTGGGATGTATCGTTTTGCGTTAACTTTTTTTGTAAATCAAGTCATCTTAAATCCAAAAAATAATAGTCTGTCATATGCTGATTTATTAAAGGGCATGGATGAAATCAATGACCCAGATCCAATGTTAAATCAAATCAATTTACAGATGAACGATTTAAAAGAAATGACCTCATTTATTGCAGCCATGGACTACTTAGAAAATATGCAAGTCTTTGGTCCAACGCGACAAATTGATGAAATAATTCAAACGGATATTCGTTCAGAAATTGATAAGAGTAGTCAGTATGCGAAAGACTATAATGCCTACCAGAAGCGTCGTAAAAATGATCTTGCAAACAAACGTCAGCGCCGTCGCGGTGAAGGAATGGAATTTAAACATGACTAATCAAAATTTTGATTTACAAGCAGCTTTAGAAAAACTACATGAAGAAGATTGGTTGCATCCTGATCAATCTGCCTTTCAAGATAAGATGACGGTTCAAGAAGTTGAAACGGAGAAGAACTATCGGCAAAAAAATTATTGGCTTGCGCAATTTTCCCATTTATTAATGAACCAGTATCAACAAAATAGTCATGCATGTGCTAGAATTTTGCACCAAACAAGTCATAAAAATATTACGCGAGCTGTTGCCCGTTATCCGGAATCAGATTTTGCAACTTTAAAGGACGTTCAGAAAAGTTTAGCAGCTTACGCACGACAACAAGGAGTGAAAACAGATGGCTAAAACAGGGGGCTTTGCGAATTTTGCAACGGGGGAAAAGAAAACAGGTGCCGTGTTATTACCAACACATTTTACGACAGCAGCACAAGCAACTAAAGCCGGTAAACAATTTGGTAATCTAGTGCGCACTTATGCGGCAAAAAGTTCCAAAGTAATGGATGAAAATAACCAAGCTTTGGTCGATATAACTGATGCTGAACAAGTCCAAGAGTCGAGTAATAGTTTTGGTTATAGTTCTCGCTTTTCTGCTACGGGTGATGAACACCCTCTGTTTGATAGTGACACGTTAAATATGACCGATGAGCAGATGGACAACCTGGAAAATAAACTAAACTTGGCCCAAGAAAATGGCAATATTTTGCATGAGATGGCCTTCTCAATACGAGGTGATTGGTTGGTTGAGAATAATCTGTATGATCCAGAAACAAAGCAATTAGATCAAGATAAATTAAAGCGGGCTGAACAACATATTGTGCACGATTTATTTGAAAAAGGTGGGTCACAACCTTTAGGACAAGGTCCTGATGATGTGGTTTGGTTTGGTGCCGTGCATCAAGATACTGACCACCTTAACATGCACATTTGGTACGCAAAGATTTCACCAGAAACGCGACCTAGTATGTTACTTAAAAGTGGTAAACCAAAAGGTGTTATTGATTTTAAAGCAAAGCACCAAGCTGAAAGTAAATTTCGTTATGAAATAGAATCAGACGCAACGAAAATTAAACGGGCAAATGTCTATGAAGCGGTGGGAAATTATCGCACACAAATTAAACAAGATTCTTTGACAAGGTTGGATCGGACACACAAATACACGGCGGACCTGCAGAAAATTTATGATGTCTTACCACAAGATTTACGGGGGCGTTGGAAGGTTGGTAACACTGATAAGTTAGTAACGAATGATACAAGCCGAATGGCACCAGCTAATCGACAAATGAATGGCTTGATTGATAAGTTATTGACGAATGAATTAAAAGATGATTACCAAGAATTTCGAGCAACTGCACAAAAAATGGATGACATGATGGCAGAAACGCATGGAAATCAACACAAAGGTCAAGAGAAATGGTCAGAAGCACAAGATAAACGACTACGTAAAGAGTTAGCTAATGGTATTTATCGGCAATTTAATGAACAGTTTAATACAGATCAGAAGATTAACGATGGTAAGTTTCACAAACAGGCCAAAGGGAATTTTGAAAAGGTTAAACAACGTAATGATCAACCTGAAAATCCTAAAATGGTGACGCCACACAAACCTGCACCTGTCGGTAAATTAAATAAAATTGCAAAACGGATGACGAAACAAAGTCGACAGGAAATACAACAAATGCATCGGATGTTACAAGACACGATGGTAGATCAATCACAAAATGTTAGTGATGAATCACTTTCACGGCATTTATAGGTTTTACAGAGTTAATATACAAATCGTTATTTGCAAAGGTGTAGAATTAAGGTATTGATATAAAACATAAAGAAAGGTCGAAACATGAGAAAAAAAGATTTATCAAGACAATTCGTTTTAGCCATTAATGATGTAGGAAAAAACAGTGAATTAGGGATTTTTTTAAGTACTTATCAGGCAAAATTAGACAAAAATCAGCTAAAAGGCCTTGAAATAACACGTTTTACTGATGGAATCTCAAAAGTAGTCCGTAAATCACATCAAGGTGTTCCAACATCTGTCACAAAGCTTATTTCTATGATAAATCAACGTGGTATTTTGAATGGCTTTGGCCTAGGCTTACGAATGTTCTAAAATGAATTATTAGTCAAGAAGTGACAAATCACTTTCACATAATTCAATGTGCTGTCCCAAATGTCTAAGGGTTTGTTTTCAGGATGGAGGGTTTATGAATAACAAAGAGTCAAGAAAACAAAGAACAATACGAAAGGCCAAAGATCGTAGACAATTAGAAGATGATGTAAAAGACATTCAATTCTATTCTCAATTTGTTCCAAATGAAGCGTTAAATATATCGGAAGAAATTTCAGATTGGCTAAATAACGATAATAATTGGTGATTTGCAAAAAATGAGATTAAATTATTAATTAATACAAATACACTAAAACAAGCCAGTATAGTTTATTTGGTGAGTTTTCATTTATAAGGTCTTTACACATTTATGAATAACAAATTAACATAAAAATACTCCTATACTTTCATTTTACGGACTGAATAAAAATAGTCCATTTTTTAGTATTAGAGCAAAAAAATCGATGCTTTTTAAGCTATACATGATGTTAGGAATACTTAGTTCATTTTTCAAATTTCATGTAAGTGTCATTGTTCTTCTTACTTTTTAGACAAATTTGATGCATAATTAAATTAATTAAAAGTTTGGAGAAAAAAATGTTTGATAGTAGCTTTTATGAAACGAATCTATATAATTCTTTGTTTTCTATAGAATTCTTAACCAGATTTGGATATTATGATTCAATAACGAAGACCGATAGTGTGAATACTTATGCTCAATCTGATAGCTTTTTGATTGACATTTTCAATATGGATTCTTTAGCTGATTACATGCAGAATCATCAAGGTGATTTAGAAAATCTATTTTTTAGTGATGTAACAACTGGTAATGAAATTACTGAACCAATTTCGTTCTCAATTCCAAAAAATTTGATTTCTAGGAGAGAGTACAAAATGCCAAATATATACAGCTATTTACAGTTGGCATATTATGTGACACTCAACAAAAATGAATTTGTTGACGCTTTCAACGAAAATAAGCATAGTACTTCTAAATATTTCAATCAATTGAAGTATAATTATACGGTTACTCAAAAAATTAGAGAAGGTCAACTTGCGGATGACAATAATATTCTCAATATGGATTTAGGTAATTTTTATCACTCACTTTATACACATACTATTTCTTGGATGCTGATGGGACGAAATGAGTCAAAAAAACACAGAAGAGGAGGGTTTAGTAATACATTAGATCATTTGATTCAGCAGGAACAATTTGGTGAAACCTATGGTGTTCCGGTAGGAAATCTAATATCAAGAATAATTACGGAATTATACATGTGTAATTTTGATAAACAAATAGATTCTGCTTTTGAAGGTGGCGTCAGATTTACACGATATGTAGACGATTTTCATTACACATTTACAAACGAATCACAAAAAGATGCATTCGTACAAAGATTTAGGTTCTTATGTAGAGAATATAGACTAAATGTTAATGAATACAAGACTAAAGTTGATACTTTTCCTTACCTCACGTCGCTAGACAAAGACTCAATATTTCATTACTTTGATAACAAATTTCAGGGTGAACAAATTTCTGAAAAACTACTGAAACAATCAATTATTGCATTTATAGATCTTTGTTTAAAAGAAGAAAGTCAAGGCAATAAAGGTTCTATTAAGTCATGTTTTTCAGTGTTAAATAATTTTCTAGAAAAAATCATTAAACAAAAAAGGTTAAGTAAAAAGTCAATTAATGCATTGTTCACAAATGACGAAAATTTGACGAACTTTAACTGCTCCTATGTCAATAAATGGCACATATTTTTCTAAACACTCGTTCTAATTCTGTCGGAATTAAACCAACTGATGTAATTTGAGGTCCGGATTACCAAGTCCTCAAAATTGGAAAAAGTTGTTTGAAAGGCAAACTCTCTCTTCAACAATGAGTGAAAAGCTTCAATTGGCCCATTATCATAAGGATAACCTTGTTTTGAGTATGAGTGGCTAATC
>NZ_BJDT01000007.1 GCF_005405285.1 Weissella sagaensis
GGTCACACCTGTTCCCATACCGAACACAGAAGTTAAGCTCAGTAGTGCCAAAAGTAGTTGGAGGATCGCCTCCTGCGAGGATAGGACGTCGCGATGCAACTTGGAAAGAGTTCACAGTAAAATGTGAACTCTTTTTTTGTGTACAAATATGGTAAATACCGTCTTTATAAAAAGGAGGTAGCATAATGATAGTTCATGACAAATCTCTGTTATATGGTCGATATGTAGTCTGTGCAAAAGAAAATATTGATGTATTACCAAATGATGTGAAAATTTTGCCAGCTATTCGAAATGGTCAGTGTACACGATGTCAAAGTAAAATTTTAAAAGCGTGGCAATTACCCAATAATGTTAGTTATTGTTGGGGCTGTTCAAAAATGGGGCGAATTACTTCTAATGATTATTTAATAACTTTAGCAGATCCAAATGATTTTAAGCATAGTGAACGTCCGTGTATTTGGGAAGGAAAATTAACGGCATTCCAAGAAGCAGTTTCTAATCAACAATTAATTGCTTTGAGAAAAAATATTTCCCATTTGACTTACGCAGTTACGGGAGCTGGTAAAACAGAAATGCTATTTCCAATGATAACCAAAGCAATCCAAGATAATATGCGCATTGCTGTTGTAGCGCCACGTATTGATGTTGTAATTGAATTAAAAAAACGCATACAAAATGCATTTATAATACCATTTGTGACCTTATATGGTGGTAGTAAAGATGAATATTACTACACACAATTAGTCATTGCAACGACGCATCAATTAATGACTTTCAAAGAGGCATTTGATGTTATTGTAATTGATGAAGTTGATGCATTCCCATATGTAGAAAATACAATGCTAAGTTATGCGACAGAGCAAGCTTTAAAAAAAACAGGTATTAAATTTTATTTGACAGCTACTTTAAATCAACAATTAAAAAAATTAGTAAAACAAGGAATGATAGGATTCTCAACATTACCCCGTCGATTTCATGGTTATGAACTTCCCAATTTAACAATTAAAATAGTACAAAACTGGAGGCGTAAATTACCACTTAAAGTGATTAAACATATTATGTATTTAAAACAAATGAAAATTAATTTTTTATTATTTGTTCCAGAGGTAGACGATGTTAAAAGGGTAGTAGCCCAATTAACAGGTACTGATATTAATATATTAGGAACTTACGCAACAGATGAAAAGCGATTAGAAAAAGTTCAAGCCATGCGTGCTAAACAAATTGATGGTTTGATAACAACGACTATTTTGGAACGTGGCGTAACCTTTAAAGGAATTGATGTTTTAATTCTTGGTGGAGATGAAAATATTTTTACAGCAACAGCATTAATTCAAATTGCTGGTCGATGTGGGCGTAGTTTAGAAAGGCCAACAGGGAACGTTACCGTGTATGCCAGAGAGAAAACAAAGCAACTGATGACGGCTATAGCAGAGATAAATTATTTAAATATATTAGGTAAGAAATATGACATGTGAATTATGTCAGCAATTTATTAAACAGTCTTGGAATTTAAATAAGTTATTTAATTTTTCATTTGTTAAACCAGAAATAGTGTGTCGTGACTGTTGGCGTGAATTTGAAATGATCAATCCTATAAATGGATGTTTAGAGTGCCAGATAAAGACAACTCAAGAATATTGCCAAGACTGCTTACAATGGTTTAAACTGGGTTATCCGAAAATTAATAATCAAGCATTATTTAAATATAATTTTAAAATGAAAGAATATTTTAAAAGTTATAAATTTGACGGCGGCTATCATTTACGTCTGATTTTTAAAGATATGATACAGCAAAAATTAGCAACAATAGATGTTGACCAGATTGTACCGATTCCAGTTACAGATAAGACGTATGCACAAAGAGGCTTTAATCAAGTTGTTGGTTGGTTAGAGGACTTAACATTTGCAGAATTACTAGAATATCGTTATTCTAATAAAAAGATACAGTCACAAAAGAATAGGCAGGAACGTCTAAATACGAAACAGCCGTTTAAATTAGCTGTTTCTCAGTCATATGTCTGTAATCAAAAGATTTGTTTGGTGGATGATGTCTACACAACTGGTCGAACATTGCGCCATGCAGCACAATGTTTATTGGATGCTGGTGCACGGGATGTAACGTCAATAACGTTATCACGGTAATGATACCAATTAAATGGTAACGCTTTCTTTTTTTGTTATTAATGTGTTACAATATAACTACCGAAGGGATACAAATTTAAATCTTCGGTAGGGTAAGATATAGATTTTGGGGATTAATATCTTGCAAATTCAGTTAGACAGGAGACGGAATTATGCTAGAATTTAAGGTACGTGGTGAGAACATTGAAATCACTGATGCAATGTCAGAGTACATCGAGAAGCGTGTTTCACGTTTAGAGCGTTACTTGAACACAGAAGCTAATTATATTGCTCGTGTTAATGTGCGTTCATATAAAGAAGGTACTTTTAAGACAGAAGTAACTATTCAATTACCATATTTATTGTTGCGTGCAGAAGATACACAAACAGATATGTACCAAACTGTTGATTTTGTTTCTGAGAAGTTAGAACGTCAAATTCGCAAGTACAAAACTAAGGTTAACCGCAAGTCTCGTGAAAAGGGATATAAGGGATTAGAGAATACTGATTTCATGGTTGAACCTGAAGCGACTGAAGACGATTCAGAAGATGGGTTGAACATTGTACGTACAAAGCATGTTGATTTGAAGCCAATGGATGTTGAAGAAGCTGTTCTTCAAATGGAGCTATTAGGTCACGAATTCTTCATTTTTCAAGATGCTGAGACTGATTTACCAGCGGTTGTTTACAAGCGTCGAGATGGTAAATATGCATTAATTGATACATTAAATTAAGGATAAGTATTGTATAATTTAAGATAGGAAATTTAAATCATACAATTAATTAAATTGAAACGATTAAGGCTGGGAATTTTTCCTAGTCTTTTTGTATTATAGGAGAAAAATAATGAGCAAGAAAAAATTTATTACGATGCAACAATATAGTGTTTTATTAGGTGGGCATATTGAAACCATTGAAGAAGCTGGGAATCATGTTGCGCCTTATTTTGAAAAATTAGATGAAGCAATAAAATCTGATGGCATTTCAAAGTTATCAGATCAAGAATTTGTAGAAATAGCAACAGAATTTGAAAATACGGTAGAAGTTTATCAAGACGTTGTTGGCAAGTTAAATGGGATGTCAGCACCTGTCCGATTTATTGGGGCCCACAAGAACATACAACAGTTATTTACTGCGTATACAAGTGCAACCAAGATGATGGCTGATTCTTTAGATACAAAAACAAAACAGGTTGATTTGACTGCATTTACACAATCAGAAAAAGACCAAGATATCTATTTAGATAAATTCTTTGCACAGGTTAGACGTATCTTTACTATGGGAACAAAATAAAATGTCAGATTTAGATCAAATGAACGAGATAATAGCAATTAATGTGCCAAAAAAGGTGGGTGAGCGGCTAACGTTACCTACTAAAAAGGTGCAAGCAGTAACCGATTTATTGAATGACGGAAATACAGTGCCGTTTATTGCTCGATATCGAAAAGAAGCGACGGGTAATTTGGATGAAGTTCAAATTCGTGACATTCAAACAGTTACTAAACAATTAACTGAAATCCAAAATCGTAAACAAACGGTTTATAAAGCCATTAGTGAACAAAAAATGATGACACAATCTCTTCAAAAAGCGATTGTAGCAGCAGATTCATTACAAAAGATTGAAGATATTTATTTACCTTATAAGAAAAAACGACAAACAAAAGCAACTGTTGCTAAAGAGGCGGGTTTGATGCCTTTTGCACAGTTAATCCAGACCTTTCCAGATGTTGATTTGAAATCAGTTGCGATGCAATATGTTAATCCGACAAAGGGCTTAAATACGAGTGATGATGTGTTTTCAGGAGTTCATGAAATTTTTGCAGAAGTGATTGGCGAAAACGCTGGACTTCGTGATTGGGTACGCCAATTTACTTATAAAAATGGTCATTTGGCTTCTAAATTAAAGCGTGGTGCTGATAAAAAAGATGAACAAGGAGTATTTGAATTATATTATGAGTTTGATATACCCTTAAAAAGGGTGCAAAATCATCAAATTTTAGCAATTAATCGTGGTGAAAGTGAAGGTGTATTATCAGGTAGTATTACTACTGATGAGGAAGCAATTAATCGTTATTTTAAATTCCGCTTAGTTGGTAGTAAAACAGGGTTAGCTGCCGATATTTTGAGTGCAGCAGCCAATGATGCCTATAAAAGGTTTATTAAACCAGCGATTGTACGTGAAATTAGGAAGGAGCTGTTTACGCAGGCTAGTCAGGATGCAATTAAGGTTTTTGGGACTAATTTGTATCATTTATTAATGGCGGCCCCACTGCGAGGACAAGTTGTATTGGGATTTGATCCGGGAATTCGTACAGGCTCAAAGTTAGCTGTAGTGGATAAAGCTGGTCAATTTTTGGATAAAGCAGTCATTTACCCTCATAAAGCACCCAAATATAATCCAAAAGATGCACGAGATACTATAATTAAATTAGTTAATAAATATGGTGTATCATTGGTTGCTATTGGAAATGGGACGGCTTCACGTGAATCACAGCAGTTTATTGTTGATATTATAAAAAAAGATTTACCAAATCTACGGTATGCAGTGGTTAATGAAGCTGGTGCATCAGTTTATTCAGCTAGTGATGTTGCGCGAGCTGAATTTCCAGAATTACCAGTAGAACAACGATCAGCCATTTCGATTGCTCGGCGTATACAAGATGCCATGGCTGAATTAATTAAGATAGACCCACAAGCTGTGGGGGTTGGTCAATATCAACACGATTTACCAACTAAAGAGCTATCTCTAGAATTAGACCATGTGTTAGAAACAGCAGTTAACCAGGTAGGTGTTAATCTAAATACTGCATCACCGCAATTGTTAACGCATATTGCAGGTTTAACGAGTACCACAGCCAATAATATTGTTACCTATCGTAATGAAAATGGCAGTTTTAAGGCGCGGACTGAATTAAAAAAAGTTGCAAAATTAGGACCAAAAGCATACGAACAAGCAGCAGGATTTCTACGGATTCCAAATGGTAAAAATGTGTTTGATAACACTGATATTCATCCTGAATCATATAAAATAGCTGAACAAATTTGTTTGGAAGCAAGAGTTGAAAATTTGGGGACACAAGCTGCAGACAAATTACGTCAACTAGATACACCTGCTTTTGCGCAAAAAATTAATGTCGGGTATCCAACGTTACATGATATTATTGAATCATTAATTACACCTGGTCGAGATTTACGTGATGATGCACCAATGGCAACGTTAAGATCTGACGTGCTGACAATGGATGATTTACAGGTGGGGATGCAATTACAGGGGACAGTGCGTAATGTCGTTGATTTTGGCGCTTTCGTGGATATTGGTGTTCATGAGGATGGGCTAGTCCATATTTCAAAATTGACGCAGGCACATGTTAAAAATCCACATACTGTTGTTGCTGTTGGCGATATTGTTACAGTTTGGGTAACTGAGATTGATAAAAAAAGACAACGCATTGGATTGTCGATGATTGAGCCAAATAAATAAAGTATATGTATGGTATTATAAAAGCCTTGTGCGCTACTTTTTTCAGGTAACACACAAGGCTTTTATTTGGAGTAAATAACGTTATTAAGCAAACGTTGGGTGGGTTGCATATACTGTAGATATTTGCTAACATTACCTGTGTATTGATAACGAAGCGAATGTGGCGGAACTGGCAGACGCGCAGGACTAAGGATCCTGTGGTAGAAATACCGTGAGGGTTCGATCCCCTTCGTTCGCATTTTTATGATTTTAGGAAACCCTTGGTATATTAACAAAATGTTGATATACCAAGGGCTTTATTTATTAGGGAATACTGATTTTTCTCATAATTAACTATTAGATATTATTATTTACTAAAACATTTGCTGTTTTAAAATTAGCACAAATTATAAGTTAATGGCATTGTAAATTAAGATAGCTGCACCAATAATAAATAAGACACCGCCCCAAACAATTTGAGTGACGACACTTTTATCACCAAAGTATAAACGAATAAGTGGGGCAGTATTACCTAGTATCGAGATTAAAAGTCCTAATATAACAACTGCTAAACCAATTAATCCAAGCATATTTTCTCCTCCAAAAAAACAAAATATAAAATATTGCGATATGTCATTATATAACAAAATATTTTTTATCTCGTTATTAATGTGATATCATAATACTCGAATTACGATATCTTTGTAAATAAAAAGATATCAATAATGAATTAATCGATTGTTTAAAAAAGTGTTGACATGTTTGGCTTAAAAAGGTAAGATATTCTTTGTGGTTGTGTTGTTCAATTACATACATGGAGATATACCCAAGTCTGGCTGAAGGGAACGGTCTTGAAAACCGTCAGGTCGGGAAACCGGCGCGAGGGTTCGAATCCCCCTATCTCCTTTTAACATCATTAGATGTTTTATTTTAATATTATAGCGGGTTGGAGCAGTCTGGTAGCTCGTCGGGCCCATAACCCGAAGGTCGTAGGTTCAAATCCTACACCCGCAATTAATGGAGATGTACCCAAGTCTGGCTGAAGGGAACGGTCTTGAAAACCGTCAGGTCGGGAAACCGGCGCGAGGGTTCGAATCCCTCCATCTCCTTTTTTAAAATAACCGTGTCCCTAGGGCACGGTTATTTTTGTAATCATGACATTTTCTAAGTATGCGAGGGGTTTAATATATGCCGGTACGTAAAATTCGATATTACCAATACGCAATTGTGATGTTTATGTTAGCATTGTTAGCTGTTATTTTTTTACCAACGTTGTTAAATACATCGCCGTTAGTGACAGCGCATATTAACCATTTGATAATGACGCTGTTTGGTTTAGGAGCTGTAACGATTGTGTATTTAGATGATCGTATGATAAAGCAAGCATTATATCAAAGTAAGCAAATGAAGACGGTGACTTTGTGGTTACCAATTTTGGGTCAAACGATTTGGTATTTAGTAGTATTGTGGATTTATCTTATTAATCTAAAAGATCACGCCTTATGGACCATGACACTACCAATGCTATTGTTTGGTATGTCATTTATGATGGGGTCATTAGGTTTACTACAACGAGAGACTTTGTCAATCATTGTTAATGACCCAATGAAAAAGACAACACGTCGATTGAATATCATGACAGTATTTTTGGCAATCTATGCGCTGCTATTCTTTGGCTTAACTGCCAGTTGGGTGTATGGTTTGACGATAATGGTATCAGTATTAATAATTGCTGATGCAAATTGGCCAGCGCTATGGGCTGGATGGCATCGAGAAAAAAGCTTGGATGACTTACCTGCACAAGGTATTAATTTCAAAGATGTTCGTGTTATTGAAAAGTTGCATAAAGTGTCAACGATTGTGACTGAAAAAAGAGGTGTCTTAACTGATGATAGCGTAACCGTTCACTCTATTTTGTCATTGGATGAACGTTATAGTGATTTTGATATATTAGGACTAGCAACAGGTCTACTAGCATTAGAGCCCAAATCTGGTTTATCACAGGCCATTATTAAGTATGCTGAAGATCACACAATTTTTCCTTCAACAGCTTCTGAACCAGAGATTGTATTTGGCGCAGGGGTGAGGGGTGTCGTTTTCAATGAACGTTTTGCTGTATTATCTGCTGCTCAAACATTAGCAGAAGGCTATATTGTTGATGAAGAAGCACTAGCAACCTATAAAAGTTTGGGGAATTCAGTCAGTTATGTTGTTGATAAATTACAAGTAATCGGTGTTATTACCTTTGGTGATACATTAAGTAAATCATTAATTTCATTAAATGACTTTTTTGTAAAACGTCATTTATCAGTAAAAATAGCTTCTGGAGATACTGTTGGTGCAACAGCGTCGTTACAAAAAATGATGTCATCATTAACTGATATAAAGGCTGACTTGACGCCAGATAATAAACAAGCACAATTAGATGAATGGTTAGCAAATAAAAATACAATGTTTGTCACTAATCAAGATAATTTACCAGATGACACAGATGCGATTACGGTTGCGGTTAATCGACCAGATCTTAACGCAGATATTCATGTTGAGAAAATTACAGACTTGAGGAAATTTTGGGCAACGGCAGATCGATTAATTCAGATAGATAAAAAGATGTTACGCTGGGCTAGTTTGCCAGTTATTATATTGTTATTATTAGCAGCTGGACTAGGTATATTTATTTCACCATGGTTGTATATCTCACCAATTATTGCAGTCATAATTCGTTATGTAATGAGTTATATGTTACGTTTGCAAATTAAAAATAAAAAATAAAGTAAATCGTACAATTAAAATAGTGCCATGTCATCATGAAAATGTTGATATGGCGCTATTTTGTTGTTTACAGTATCAGTCAGTTGCATTGACTTATGGTACGTAAAAGCCTAAAATTAGTTATGTGTTATTAAGCGCAAAAAAAAACACTATTGATTTGACATAAACGTCAATTCTCTAGACAGGAGAAACAAGATGAACAGCACATTAATGATCATCCTGTTGTTGCTTGTCGCAATCGTAATTAGTGGTGTGATTGGTTATCAAGTGGCTAAGACAAAAATTAACCATACGTTGACTATTTCACACCAAACCGCTACAGAAATAACGAGTCAGGCCGCTGTTGATGCTGAGCAATTAAAGAAAAATGCTTTAGTGGAAGCGCGTGACGAAAGCCAACGTTACCAACAACGTATTGAGAGTGAATTACAAGAACGCCGTTCTGCTGTAAAATCACAAGAAGATCGTTTGGTAAGTCGTGAATCTGTTTTGGATCGAAAAGATGCTTCACTACAAAAACGTGAAGAAGTTATTTCGAGCAAAGAAACAAAATTGGATCATCAACGCCAAAGTGTTAATGATAAGCAAAAACGTGCTGAGGAATTAGTCGCACAACGAGAAGAAAAACTTGTTGAAGTAGCTAGTTTAACTCGTGAAGATGCACGCAATCGCATTTTATCAGAGACTAAAGAGGCACTAGTTGCTGAACGAGCTGTGATGATCAAGGATAGTGAAGAGCAAGCCAGTGCAGAAGCAGATAAGCGGGCTAAGAACTTAGTTGTTAGTGCAATTCAACGTTCTGCTGCTGACATGGTGGCTGAGTCAACAGTCTCAGTTGTGACACTTCCAAATGATGATATGAAGGGTCGTATTATTGGTCGTGAAGGCCGTAATATTCGAGCTCTTGAGACAGTAACTGGTATTGATTTAATTATTGATGATACACCAGAAGCCGTTGTATTGAGTGGATTTGATCCAGTTCGTCGTGAAATTGCTAAGAATACCTTGGAAAAATTGATCGCAGATGGTCGTATTCATCCAGCACGTATCGAGGAAATGGTTGAGAAATCTCGTAAAGAGATGGATGAACATATTCGCGAAGTTGGTGAACAGACTATCTTTGATTTAGGTATTCATAATATGCATCCTGACCTAGTTAAAACAGTTGGTCGGATGAACTACCGTACAAGTTATGGACAGAATGTTCTTGTTCATTCAATAGAAGTCGCAAAACTAACTGGCTTGTTGGCAGCTGAGTTAGGGGAGGACGTTACGCTTGCCAAGCGCGCAGGATTATTACACGATATTGGTAAGGCTATCGATCATGAAGTAGACGGTTCGCACGTAGAATTAGGTGTCGAATTGACAACTAAATACAAAGAACGGTCTGTCGTGATTAATTCGATTGCTTCACACCATGGTGATGTTGAACCTGAATCTGCAATTGCTGTTTTGGTTGCTGCAGCTGATTCTATTTCAGCCGCACGTCCAGGGGCACGATCAGAATCTTTGGAAAACTATGTTCAACGTTTGCAACAGCTTGAAGCTATCGCAAATGAATTCAATGGTGTTGAAAAATCGTATGCTATTCAAGCAGGTCGAGAGGTTCGTGTTATTGTAGAACCAGCAGCTGTTTCTGATATTGAAGCAACTGTGTTGGCTCGTGATATTCGTAATCAGATTGAAAATGATTTAGATTATCCAGGGCATATTAAAGTAACGGTTATTCGTGAATCGCGTGCGATTGAGTATGCAAAATAAAACAATAACTAAATAAATTAAAAGAAGCGTAGGTATTTTTAATGCCTACGCTTCTTTTTGTATTAGTAAAAGATTGCTGTACGTACATCTAATTTGTCACATTAATACAAAAATGAAATTTTTCTAAAAAAAGCTTTACAAATATAATGGAAACGCTTACAATAGTACTTGTGTTAGAGATACGGGGGAACGTATACGAATAACAAGATTATGAAGTAATTAACGGAATTGGGGCCGTTAAGTTGGTATGTCGCATTTCACTCTTACTGTTCGAATTATCAATTGATTTCAAAAAAACTTGCTGAAAACTCTTCTCCTTCAGAAAAAAAGAATGATAATTAGAATTTTATTCGAGCAGTAAGAGGGTGATGAGACGACTCAATATCAACATCAACGCTTTCACAATCAAAAAATATTTTGTGGGTCGTCATCCACACCAAATCGTTTTGCGGATACGCAATACGATTTTTTTATTATAAAAAAATTAGAATCAAATTATTCGCATATTTAATTAATTATCGATATACTGTATGTATTCCCCGTGGTAGTTGCTTTAAAGCTATCAAGTATGTTTTTTAATGTACAGAACGCCGTAGATATACGGTGTTTTTATTTTTGTTAATTAAATTATGTTGACAAAAATGAAAAATAGATTAAAATAAATATTATCAATTAAGTAAAGGGGCAAAAATGATGATTAATATGACGTTAACAACTGAAACGAAGTATTACTTTTGGTTTTTTAGGTGACTATCCGAATGACCAAAAGCATTTTTGCTAGGTTTCGGATAAAAAATATCCGAAACCAAATAATAACCAATTTAATTGATAGATTGAATTGAATTTTATTAGGGACTGGGTATTTTAAAATAAATACCCAGTTTTTTATTGCAATCAAGACTGGGGAGATGTAGAGCTAAATTAGAGTAGTCGTAAAATTATGGGAAAAGGTATAATGAATATGAATAAAGTGAGTAAAAAAGAATTTGGACTAGCAATCTTGAATGGTAATGCGAGCGGTATCATTGTTGCTTTAATTCCAGCAGCATTGATCAGCCAGTTATTAGCGATAATGCCGCAAACTGAAATTGTGAAAACCTTAAATATGATGGTCATGTTATCACAGAGTGCATTGCCGTTGATTGCAGCATTTGCTGTAGGAATTTTATTGAAATTTGGGACTATCGAGAGTGCCTCAATGGCATTAGCCACTTTTATCGCTTCAGGTGTTGTCACGACACAACATGGACAGTTTATAATTAGTGGATCCGGTGTGATTTTAAATATAATGCTGACAACATTGATGGCTAGTTTGGTAACGATTTTTTTCCATAAAGTGCTTGGTCAATTACGAGCAGTATTTGAGCCGCTAGCTGTTTTAGTTGTTGGAGGTGGATTAGGGTTAGTAACTTTACCAATTATGGTATCAATCCAAAATAGTATTGGTAGGGTTGTGCAGGCAGCAACAACAACAGCACCGCTTGTGATGGGGATTTTGTTGGGTGCTTTATTTGCAATTTTAATTGTATCGCCATTATCATCTGTAGGAATTGCTACTGCTATAGGATTGGCTGGCGTTGGTGCAGGTGCTGCAAATGCAGGTATTGTTACGGCATCATTAGTGTTAGCGATTATGGGAATGAAAGAAAATTCATGGGGGTTATTTATTGCTCACTTTATGGGATCGCCTAAAATTCAAATGGCTAACATGTTATCAAAACCTAAGTTATTTATTCCTGTGATGATTGCGTCTGCCATTTCAGGAGGTATTGCTAGTCTATTAAAGATGGCAGGAACACCATTTTCAGCAGGATTTGGTATGTCAGGATTAATTGGTCCCATTACGGCATTGAATGAATCAAGCGGTAGTCAAATAGGAATTCGAGTTATAATTGTCTTCTTTGTAATCCCCATTGTTTTAGCATTCTTAATGAAATACATTTTTATTGATAAATTACACTTAATTGATACTAAAGATTTAAAACTACCAGAAATTTAATGATGTTATAAAACAGTTGTTCAAGCGATTAATACGCTGAACAGCTGTTTTTTTAATAAACAGCTAACAAAACATTTGACAACCCAATATTAGATTGTGTATAGTATTGCTTGTAACATAAAAGAAATAAATTGGAAATATTAGGAGAAGAGTTATGACTGAATCATTATTGATTGCTAATCAATTAAATAAAAGTTATTTAAGTGCAGCAGGTGTACAACAAGATGTTTTACATGATCTGTCATTTTCAGTAGATAAAGGTGAATTCGTTGCGATTATGGGTCCTTCTGGATCTGGTAAATCAACATTATTAAATATCCTATCAACATTGATGGCGCCAACTTCAGGGACTGTTACAATCAATAACAAAGATATTTGGCAACTATCTGACAAAGAAGTTTCAAAATTCCGAGGTCAGGATATGGGATTTATTTTCCAAAATTATAATTTGATTGACAGTTTAACTGTGCAAGAAAATATTAGTTTGCCACTAACTTTACAAAAAGCTAGTGTCAAAAAAATTAAGCAAGCTGTTCAAAAGGTCGCCCAAATGTTGCATATTGAAGAATATTTAAATAAATATCCAAGTGAGCTTTCAGGAGGACAACAACAACGTGTTGGTGCAGCGCGTGCTTTGGTACACAATCCGGCACTTATCTTTGGGGACGAACCAACAGGAGCATTGGATTCTGAAAATGCCCGTGAAATGATGAATTATTTAACAAATATTAATGCTAATGAAGGTATTTCAATTATTATGGTAACGCATGATGCTTTCTCAGCTTCATTTGCATCACGCATTTTGTTCTTAACTGATGGTGAAATTACTAAAACGATTAATCGAGATAATCAACCGCGTGAAGTCTTTTATCAACAAGTTTTGTCTGAATTAGGGAACTTTAATTAGTAGGAGGCGCATATGTTTGGAATTGCTTTAAAATCACTACGATCAAAGTGGCGTGATTATATTGTATTATTTGTTGGCTTGATCATCTCGGCGGCTATTTTCTATATGTTTAGTGCAATGGCTAATAACAAAGCATTTTTGGAATCTAATTCCATCGTGTCACAGATCTCAATCATTTTCGTAATTGGTGAAATTCTTTTAGGGATTATTACTTTTGTATATTTAAATTTTGCGAATGCATTCCTGCTACGATTACGTCAGTCAGACTATGGTTTGATGTCAATGTTGGGTGCAAGTAAAAAACAAATTAGTTCACTATTGTTACGTGAAACGTTAAGTATTGGTGTTATTGCAACAATCATTGGTATTATTGTTGGGTTTGCATTAACGTCATTGAGCAGTAGTTATTTGATTAAACTATTAGGGGTTGAATTAACCCATTGGCAATCAATTTCTATTAAGTCAGTTGTTATTACATTAGTATTTTTTACAGTTTTATTCTTGTTAAATGGTTTATATAATCAGCGTCGTTTGCGGAAACAAGATACTTTGACGTTACTATTGGCTAATAAACAAGTAAATCAACCTAAAGTACACGCAAAAGTAGATTTATTATTTGGTTTAATTGGGCTAGCTTTGTTAATTGGTAGTTATGCATTAATGCCAAAAGTAGCATCGATAGGCATGGCAGGCTTTGTACTTATCTTAATTCTGAATGTTTGGGGAACTTACTGGTTTATCAGTCGTACATTAAAAATGATAACGAATGGGATGCGTCAATCATCATTTAGTATGCGAGGATTACGTTCGTTTATTAATGGACAGTTATCATTTCGTTTACCAGATTATCAACGAATGTTATCATCAATCGCGATTATGTTTGCATTAGCCTTGGGTGCTATGTCAGTAGGTCAAGGTTACTATCGTATGTTGCCAAAGCTAGCTGAATCAAGCTATTCAATGACAGCAGTTTATGATACTGATAAGGTTAAAACGGATAACTTAAAAGATGTAACATGGCAACAAACATACCATTATGTTAAAAAGGGTCAAACAGTATACTTTAATGGTGCAGAATTTAATCAGAATAAATTACCAGCTCGAGTACCTGAAAAAAATGGGTCATCAATGCAGACAAAATGGTTAACCGGAGACTATATCCGTAAAACACCTGGATCTGAGTATACGCTGGAAGGAATTGCTAATCAGCTACTTAACCAAAGCTATGGGGCTAAAGTAGTTGTTACGCAAAATCAATCAAAAATGCCAGCTAATACACCAGTACAATCGTTACAATTAGTCAAAGTTGCTGATATGTTAGCCAATGAGAAAGCATTGGCACATAATGCTAATATTGAAGAAAAAGTAAACAATACTAAGGTAGAATTCGCTGCCGGTTCTTATGCAGGATATCAACAAACCAAAGGAATCTTTGGTGGTATTGAATTCATGGGAGTCTTTTTGGGAATTGGTTTCTTAGCAATGTTAGCAGCGACGTTAATGTTTAAGACATTATCTGGGGTTGCAGATGATAAGCAACGTTACCGTATTTTGTCAATGATTGGTACAAGTAATAAGCAAATTACACAGACTGTTGCTACTGATTTAGGAATCTTATTTGGTATTCCAATGATCATTGGTGTTTTAGATGTTATTTTTGGACTAAAAATGTTTGCACCATTAATGGCAGGTGAAAATAATATTTATCTTGGCTTTGGTCCGTCATTAGTAGGAATCTTAGTTTTGTATCTAATTTATTATATCTTAACAGTCTGGATGTATCGTCGTTTAATAAAAAACTAATTCGCCATTTTTATAGAGAATACGTTATAATGAAGACATATTCAAAATGTTGTGGAGTAATGAGACGTCCATACTATATAAAACGCCTATCTAAACGCGCAAGATAGGCGTTTTTTAATTCATCTATTTTATAGAGTCTGTTATTTTTTAATAGATCATTTGCGTAATCGTTTGCGCCTAAATTAATAATATTTTCTGTAAACGTTTGCATTTATTATCGAATTACATTAAAATACCTTACGAATAGAAAAATAAATTAAGAAATCATAGGGGGATTCCCAAATGTCATTGTTAGGTGCTATTGAAGCAGGTGGAACAAAGTTTGTGGTGGCTGTTGCCCCAGTTGAAGAGCCAGAAAAAGTGATTGCTCGTGAAAGCTTTCCAACAGAAGATGGTGCAACAACTGTTAAAAAAGTACAAGAATTTTTTGATCAATATGAAGATATTGCAGCGATTGGAATTGCATCGTTTGGGCCAATTGATGTTAAACCAGATAGTGCAACGTATGGCTATGTGCTAGATACACCTAAGCGGGGATGGTCAGGATATAACTTTTTAGGTGCTATGAAATCTTGGCGTGATATACCATACTACTGGACAACTGACGTGAATGCTGCTGGCTGGGCTGAATATGTTTCTGGTGCAGCATCAGATGTAGAAAATGTTGTTTACTTAACTGTTGGTACTGGTGTGGGTGCTGGTATTATTGCAAATGGTCAATTTGTTGGGGGTTACTCACATCCTGAAGCTGGCCATATTGTAATGGCTAAGCATGAAAAAGACACTTATGAAGGACTATGCCCATTCCATTACGATCGTTGTTTAGAAGGATTAGCTGCTGGTCCAGCTATGGAAGAACGTTGGGGAGTTTCAGCCAAGGAGTTACCTGATGATCACTTAGCATGGGAAATTGAAGCATATTATCTTGCACAAGCTGCATTGACATATACGGCCACATTACGTCCAGAACGGATTGTATTTGGTGGTGGTGTACCTCATCGTGAAAACTTACTACCAATGGTTCGTGAGTCATTTGCCGAACAATTACATGATTATCTTGCAGTTCCTGACTTAGACGATTACATTGTTTCAGTCGGTAACGGAGATAATGCTGGAATTTATGGTTGCTTCTATTTAGCAAAGGATATGATTTCTGACTAAACTATCTGATTTTAATAGTTACAAGCCCTGTTTACAAATTTTCTCAGATACATTTTGTTAAATTCTTGATATAGGATATAATTGATTAGTTACTCCAAGATATAATTTACAAAAAAGTGAGAATTAATATGTTAACGGTTATTAAACAATATGAAGATAGAGATGTAATAATATATGATTATTACATTGAAAATCGACAAAACGTTTATGCTGATGTTGGGCATATTATTGTTAAATCCATGGGTGGTTTAGCAACTTGGCGAGCAGTTAATGATCCAAGAGAAGATTATCTGAAACAGGGCCTCAAAGCGTTGTTTATGAAAAGAAATCAAAGTGGTGGTGTCTATCCAGCTGCGTTAAAAGTCGTTATTGCAGAAAACAAAAAATGAAAGTCTCAAAAGTTCAATAGTAACTTTTGGGGCTTTTTTGTATTGTTTGCTTTTTTTGTATTGTTTGCTTATTGTAAGAAAATGTTATTTAATCAATTATTGATTTAAATACGAATTATTTATTGAATATACATGCTTTAAGTTTAACGAAGGGCACAAAATTAAAAATTGCTACTAAATTTGATGCAAAAGTAGCAATACCATGGAACTTATTTAGACCAGATTTAGAAAGCAACGCCTTACGAGAAATTGGGCTAAATACTTATATTCCACAATTAGAGGTGCCGATGATTTTTGAAGGTTAATAACAAAGTATTGAGTTTAAAATTAAAAAAAGATTAGAAATATGATTGTTTTTATCATTTTTAGTGTTATAATTAATATTAAGTCATCAATCTTATTCATGTTTTCTACTCTTAAAAATAGATGATTTAAAGTGGCTGTGCTCCGTAGGGGAGTAGGGCCACTTTTAATTTTGTTAAGGTTGTTTTTAAGATATTTTATATTTATTTTAAGATGAAGAATTTAGTATGAGTGTTGTTGATAGGGGAGCCCACCCCGATTGACAGCCCATACTCATAAAAATTTACGCAAGTATTTAAAGTAAAATTTAAATACCTACTCCTAAGAAAATCAAAGAATTTATTATTAAATTCTTTGATTCAAAAACACCTACTAAAATGATATTAGTAGGTGTTTTTCGTATAAAAAAGACTAGGATTAATAAAAACTTGATTTTTATCATGACAACAGATAAGTTAGACAATAACTAATCATTAGTAATGAAGGGGTTAATATGAAAGAAAAGCGAAATAGAAAAAAAGTGTGGCAATGGCTGTTAATAATAGTTATCGGTGTTTTTATTATTGGCGGTAGTGTTTATGGTCATAAAATGTATCGTGAACAACATCCTAAATTATTAACAGATGAACAAATTAAAAATAATTTAGATATTCACCTAAGTGATGATTTGCTTGATAAACAAAAAAAGTTGAATCAAAAGTATAATAAAGCAACACAAGATGATCAATATACATTTGATAAAATGTTTATTCAAACGAATCCGTATAAAACATCCCCATTAACAGCATTAGTCATTTTTAAAACGGATATCCCTGCTAAAGTGAGCTATACAGTGGCTGGTAAAACGGATCATACCGCCATTACAAATACAGTTAATAAACAGACCAAAACCCATCGTATTAATGTGGTGGGATTATATGCTGATACAGATAATAAAGTAACGGTAAAAATAACTAAGCAAAATGGTCAAATTGAAGAAAAAGTTATCAATATTAAAACGGATCCGTTGCCAACACGGTTAGCTGATGTCAATATTAAGGTCAATATAGCAAGTAAAAATCAAATGGCGATTGGTCATAATGGGTTAACAGTTTTTACAAGAACGACTAAAAATCCATTCGCAATTGATGCTGATGGGGCAATTCGTTGGTATTCCACGGAATATAATCAACATATTTTTAAAACATTAAAAAACGGCCATTTATTGATTTTACGTAAGCAAGATAATAGTAAACGCGTTTATAATGATTTAGTTGAAACTGATTATGTCGGTAAACTTTATCGAGATTACCAGTTTAGTAGTAAAACAGCATCAACAGAAAATTTAAAAGCAGCTCGTAAATCTGATGGTGAAACAACGGTTGTGCATCATGATGTGATTGAATTACCAAATGGTAACCTACTTGCGACAGTTTCAGATGGATCAAAATATATCGAAGATACGATGGTTGAAATTAATCGTCAGACAGGTAAGGTAGGACGAGTAATTGATTTTAAACGTATTTTCCCGGATGATCTTTACGCAAATTATCAGGCAACCAAACGTCGTGATGGTCGCATTGATTGGTTACATCAAAATGCCATTAATTATGATAAGCATGATGATAGTATCATTATTTCATCTCGACACCAGGATTTGATTATGAAATTTGACTATAAGACTATGGAGCCAAAGTGGATATTATCTGGTAAGCCAAAGGAGAAGTGGCCAAAGGAATGGCAGCAGTATGTGCTTAAATATGCAGATGGCACATCAATTAATGGTGGTCAACATGATGCTCGTGTGGTGCCTGGTTCACAAAAAGATGGGCAAGAGATCATTTCATTCTATGACAATAATAGTGCTGTTTCTTATGGTGATAAGCAAGCGACGACAAAGTATTCAGCAGGACGTGAAGTTAAAATTAATTTAAAAAATATGACAGCTAAAGAAATTTGGTCATATGGACAAGCGTTAGGGGAAGCAAATTATACTGATAGAATTGGTTCAAATCGATTATTAGATAATGGTAATTATCTAATTGATTTTGGCTATTTAAATGCAAAAAATGGAGATGCTTCAAATATTTTAGAGGTTACACCAGAAGGATATCAGGTATTCAATGTTGAATTAAGTAACTTACAATCAAAGGGTTACGTCTATCGTGCTTATCGTATTAAGATATCTTAATTAATTTATTGACCTTGCATAATAGTATTTAAAGCGATAAACTTAAATGATTATGAGAAAAAGGTGGTTAAAAAATGAGTGAAATTACCCAAGAACAATTAGCAGCATTTAAAAAGGATGTTAATGAAAAGCCTAAAGCAGCTATCTTACGTGGTGCTGTAACAACTAACGGTATTTTAAAGTCAGCTCGTGACAATCAACGTGCTGGTGAACTGACGCCTATTTTTAGTGTTGATTTAGAAAGCTCACCTGTAGCTAATCAATTGCAGTCAGGTCGTTGCTGGATGTTTGCGGCATTGAATACAATGCGTCATGATATGAAAGCAATGTATGGATTGCCAGGTGATTTTGAGTTATCACAAAGCTACACATTTTTCTGGGACAAGTTTGAAAAAGCAAATTATTTTTACAATAATATTGTCGCAACTGCAGATAAGGCAACAACTGATCGTGAAGTAAGTTTTCTTTTGGCAACGCCACAACAAGATGGTGGTCAATGGGATATGATTGTTGCAATTATTGAAAAGTATGGTGTTGTGCCACAATCAGCATTCCCTGAGTCACAAGCGTCATCACATTCAGCTGAATTTAATCGCTTGTATAATGGTAAGCTACGTAAAGATGCTATTGCTTTGCGTAAGTTAGTTAATGATGGTGCATCGCAGGCTGATATTGATACGAAGATTGAGGCATTGAATAAAGAAAATTATTACATGCTATCACTTACATTTGGTGAGCCACCACTATCATTTGATTTTTCATTCCGTGATAAAGATGGCGAATTCCATCGTGAGCAAAGCATGACACCACAAGATTTCTTTAAGAAATATGTTGGTTGGGATTTGAGTGAATACATTTCAATTATCAATGCACCAACTGAAGATAAGCCATATAACCAGACATATGGGGTAAAGATGTTGGGATCAGTTGTTGGTGGTCGTGATGTTAAGCATTTAAACCTTGATTTGGCAACATTTAAGGACCTTGCAATTAAGCAGCTTTCAGCTGGTGAAAATGTATGGTTTGGGGTTGATATGGGACCTAAGTTAGATCGCGTTGCAGGTTTAATGGATACTGAGTTGTATGATGAAGACAGCTTATTTGATATTGATTTTAGCTTAACCAAAGCAGAGCGTTTAGATTACGGTGATTCATTGATGACACATGCCATGGTTTTGACAGGTGTTGATTTAGTAGATGGTCAACCAACTAAGTGGAAGGTTGAAAACTCTTGGGGTGACAAGAACGGCCACAAGGGATACTTTACAATGTCAGATGAATGGTTTGACCAATTCACCTATCAAGTGGTTATTAAAAAAGAATATTTGACAGAAGAATTACGCAACATTTTTGAAAATGAGACACCTAAAGAATTAGCACCATGGGATCCAATGGGTGCATTAGCTTAATAAAATGCTAATTAAAAGAGCTACTAATTTAAAAACTAGTAGCTCTTTTAGTTTATAATCATAATATAAACTATTATTAAATGAGGACGCTATGTTAAAAGAACAATTAACAAAAAAATTAGCAGTATTAAATAATCAAGATATTAATGATCAAAAAATAGATACAGTATTACGACCAATCTTAGTACAGGGGATGCAACGTGGTTTTCAGGCAGCTTATCTGTATATCATTGGTATTTCTTCAGGAGTCGAACCTGCGGCACAAACTGCCACTTGGGTAGATCATGTTGAAGCATTGGCTAATGAACAGTTTATACCGTTTGTAACTGATATGGAACAGATTAAGAGTGTTGTCAGCAAAGAAGTAATTAGTATGTTATCTGAAGAATCACATGCTATAACGGCACACCAGGATAATGTAATGAAACATCAAAATTTTATTATGCCGTATTTTAATGGGTGGTTTTTGGGTTATTATCATGCGTTGTTAACCATGTTAGCAAACGATGATGCTACTCAAGTCAATAAGCAAGATGTGCAAAAAAAGGCATCTGATCAAGCCATGCAGGCAGTAGAATTGGAACGACGAAATTTTCAAAAACAGCCGGTTTACCAAGAAAGTGTCTTACGTGATATATTAAAAGTATTACAATGATTTTATACGTATAATTTCATTTATAATGATGTATATTGTCTTATTTAAGTATTGTTAATTTGACCAATATATACGAAATATAGTATTATATATAATCAAATAGGTTAAAGGAGATTGTATATATAGTATGGCGCTACAAATAAAAAAGGATTATCAGGGTTTGCTTTGAAAATAATTGGCATTATTTTCATGGTAATCGATCACATTAATATTTATTTGGGCGGTGTCTTACATTTACCATTATGGGTATCGCTCTTAGGACGCTTTGTTGCACCTTTATTTATATTCTTTATTATTGAAGGATTCTACTATACACATAGTCGTCAAAAGTACTTCTGGCGTCTATTTATTGGTGGTGTATTAATGTATGGTATTAATTTATTGCGCAATATTTTGACGCATAATACGACTAATCCATATACGAAACAATTTGACATCTTTTATCTTTTTCAAGGCCAAAATATTTTTATGACATTAGCACTGGTGTTGTTGTGGATTTGGATATTAGATACGATAATCGTTAATCGATTACACGTTACAAACTATTTTATGTTAATCATAGCTTTGATAGTGATAATCTCATTTATTCTCATTAGCGAAGGTGGTCCATATGAGTTAGTGATGGGCCTAATTTTTTATCTGTGCCGAGGAAATTTCAAAAGAATTAGTGTCGGTGTAATGACTTTTTCATTACTCTTGTTCGTGCATGCATTGATGAGTTACTTTGGGCAAGTTGATGTGGGAACCTTGTATCAAACATTGACGTTTGATGATGAATATATGATGATTACGGTATTACCGTTTATTTATTTATACAATGGACAACGTGGTGGTAGTGGTCAAAAATGGCAGAAGAATTTATTTTATTATTTCTATCCAATCCATTTAATCATTATATATATTTTGAGTACTATATTTTAAAAAATTAATCGATGAAAATGCCAGTATATTAGCGAAATGACTAATATATTGGCATTTTTTGTTTGTATGCGGATGAGATAAATTAATTTAATGCTTTTAAATTTAAAAAGCATTATATAGCATAACAGTAAAACGTATTAAATATTATTTTTTTGAGCAAATTAATTGATAATCGTATTTTTGCATGTTAATATGGCTTTGTAATTAGGGGTGAGGCAGTTGCCATTATTTGTTTTGTCAATAGATTGAGGAGCACTTATGAAAAGAAAAGATGGCAGACTTGGCTTATTGGAGAAAATTTCTCTAGTTATGACCGCATTACAGTTGTTGTCGCGCTTGTATGGAGTGATTAAGCAGTATCGTAATCGTAAAAGGTTTTAATAGTTATATGGCACGTAAGAAACGGGGGAAATAGATGATTGGTAAGATTTTTAAGGTAGCCCTATCTTTAATGCTACTTGTGAGTGGTATTACGATTTTGGGAACAATTTTTACAGCAAAGGGAATTGACGCAGTCGGTGATAAATTAGAGGATAAGTTGCACGGTTAATTATTTCGACGAGTAAACATAAATTAAGTCTAGAGGCGTGATATGCAAAAAAGTAAAAGAAGTCTATTAGTGATTTTTACTCTTGGATATTTGCTCGGAATTAGTTTGATGATTTGGCCTAATATTTATACAGAATCAGTCAGATTACTCAAAGAGATTGGGCTGAATGTTACTTTGTCAGCTAGTACATTTATTTACTATTATGGGTTAGTTTTGTTAGCTATTACAGCAGTTATCTTGATTGTTGTCTTAGTTTGGCCAAAACAGTTAAAGGATGTGCCGCTACAGAAGAATAAAAGTGGTCGTTTAGCACTAAGTAACTATGGTATCAGTCAGTTTATTAAGCTAAAACTTTCCGGTGAAGATTTATCAAATATCAAAATTAAGGTGAAAAATACAAAGCGACAACATAAATTCTATGTTGTTGCTGATGCAGCATATAAGCAAGCGACTATTAAAGAATTACCACGGATTTCAAACGAATTACGTGATAGCATTGAAGAGTTACTTGCTGGCGAAGGTAAGCAACCAGTTAAAGTTGATATTAAAGTAAATCAAAAATCAAATTCAAAGCGTAAAACAGCGCGAGTTATTTAATAAGGAAGGTGAATTAAATGTTGGACAGAAAATCAATAAATATATTGATTAGTGGTCTTATCGGTTTCGTTCTATCAACTTTGTTAGTGACTGTTGGTTTTTGGAAAACGATATTAATCATAATCATTACTTTATTAGCAGCAGGAATTGGTGCTTTATTTGGTAGATATAATATAGATTTATCAGTTATTACTAAAATATTTACAAGAAAATAATAAGTACATCATACATTTATAGATAAGAGGGGAATTTAAAATGGCTATTGAAAAGAAGAATGAAGCAGCAGTTGCAACAAAAGGTGAACTAACATTTGACGACAAAGTTATTCAAAAAATTGTCGGTAATGCAATTGAAAAAGTACCTGGTCTATTAGGCGTTGACGGTGGTTTTGTAACAAATATCAAAAATAAGATTGTTAATAGTGACAACCCAACTGATGGTATTGATGTTGAAGTTGGTAAAGAACAAGTTGCTGTTGATTTAAACATTGTTATGGCATACGGACATAATGCACATGATGTATACAATGCATTGGTCCAAGCAATTACTAAGCAAGTTAAAGATACAACAAGCTTGGCATTAGTAGAACTGAATGTTGAAGTTGTTGATATTCAAACAACAAAGGAATTTGAGAATTCACAAACAACACTACAAGATCGTGTCACTGACGCAGGTAGTGTTGTCAAGGAAAAAACATCTAATGGTGTTGAGAGTGTAAAGTCTTCAACTGCTAACATGGTATCTGATGACGAACGTGTGAAGTAGTAGTTTGCGATATAAGTTAATATAAAATATAGCTCGTGAATCTGGTAGTTTTGCCAGATTCACGAGCTTTTAATATGCATCAGCCATTAATTTTGTTGTAACTATTTTTAGGCACTCATTCTGATTTTAATGATAAAATTTGGTGCGGGCATGCGAAAGTTTATTTGACAAAGTTACTGTTATTCAGTATAGTTTGAACAAATCAGTTCGGAGGGTTCATTATGATTCAATCAATGTTTAACGTGATTAATAACTGCTGTCAAACATCGCACTTTTGGCGATGTTTGGCCTTTTAGCGTTGATATTTTTTGAGGAATAATGACCTTAAAAATGCAATGTCTGTTAAAGGCATGAACTAAACAAAGGGTGCGAAAATTCATTTGAGTTTTCGCACCCTTTTTCTATCTAAATGATGTTTAAGAAGGATAATATTATGTTAATAAAAGCTGTTTCAGAACTTATCGGTCATACGCCGCTTATTGATTTACACATTAATGTGCCACGTCACAGTCACATTTATGCAAAACTGGAAATGTTTAACCCTGGTGGAAGTATCAAGGACCGCTTGGGACAATATCTTATTCAAGATGCCATTAATCAACACCAAATTACCAAGGATACAACGATTATTGAACCCACTGCAGGTAATACAGGTATTGGTGTTGCTTTAGCTGCGCAGAGTTATCAACTACCGACCATTTTAGTTGTACCAGAAAAATTTAGCTGTGAAAAACAAATTCTTATGAAGGCATTAGGTGCTACCCTCATCAACACACCCAGTGATCAGGGAATTCGTGGTGCCATCGAAAAAGCTGAGCAACTTGCGTCTGAGATTCCTAATAGCTTCGTCCCAATGCAATTTCAGAACCCGGCTAATCCAGCAACTTACTATCATACATTGGCACCGGAATTACTTAACGACATTGATCATCCGATTGATGCTTTTGTTGCTGGAGCAGGTAGTGGCGGCACATTTGCAGGCATTGCTAAATACCTGACAGAACAAAATCCTCATACCAAAACAGTTGTTGTTGAACCAGAAGGGTCTATTTTAAATGGTGGACCAGCGCATTCTCATCGAACCGAAGGAATTGGTGTTGAATTTATTCCGCCATTTTTTAAAGAAGTTCCCATAGATGAAATCTTAACCATCTCAGATGCCGATGCATTTAAACAAGTTAAAGAAATGGCAGCTTCGCAAGGATTATTCATTGGCAGTTCAAGTGGTGCAGCGCTGGCAGCTAGTTTAAGAATTGCTGAAAGTTTACCCGATAATAGCCATATCGTTACTATTTTTCCGGACAGCAGCGAACGGTATATGAGCGAACATATTTATGAATCATAAAACACAAATAGGTAGGGGATAATCATGAAATTTGGCACAAAATTATTATGTGGTGGAGTCAGTTAAGACAGTTATGCTCGTTTAGGTGTCCAAATTTGGGGCGCTTTTGAAAAAATGAATGCTGATGCTAAAACGGAAATTAAAAAGCAAAAGAAGCAGATATTAGTTAGCGTAAAAGGAAAAAGGAACCTACTGGTTAGCTTAGAAAATAGAATTAATTCTTAGGAAAAGGGAGAATCATGTTTCAAACAGCGCGTTCAATTTTAAATCGTGATCCTGCAGCTCACAGTCTTTTAGAAGTAGTGATAACTTATCCAGGGATTAGGGCTTTATTTTGGTATCGAATCGCGCACTTTTTAGTATTAAGGCGATTCTTTATAATAGCCAATTTACTCAGTCAGCATGCGACCCATACCACAGGAATAACCATTTCACCCCAAGCTAGAATTGGTAAGCGGTTGTTTATTGATCATGGGGTTGGGGTTGTTATTGGAGCAACCGCAATTATTGAAGATGACGTTACCATTTTACATGGTGTTACGCTTGGTGCTAGAAAATCAATTACGGATGCACGGCATCCTCACATTAAACAGGGGGCTTTTATTGGCGCTAACGCTCAGATATTAGGTCATATCAGCGTGGGCGCTTTCAGTAAAATTGGAGCTGGATCTGTTGTCTTAGTTGACGTTCCTGATAAAACAACAGCAGTTGGTAATCCAGCCAGAATTGTTGAGAAAAAGTAGAAGAAGGTTATTTCAATTAGCTTTTTAAGTAAAATGAAATATTTCATGATAGTGATATGAGGAGATAACTTGGAAAAAAACGCTGATTTTAAATTGGGCAATACATTTTAAACTTTTCACGGACAAACCAAAGATAAACAATAGTGTAACCGCTCGTGTACTAAGTAGTAAGAAGAAGGTTAGAAACTATTTTTACATTGGTACTTGCCGTAGCTTCATAGCAGCTAACTCGGATTCACTATCTAATTATTATAATGGAAGTAAGTGTAGTTATATCGTATTTAAGCTCGAGTTCATTCCCACTCGTCAATCACGACTGGTGGGAATTTTTTGTACATTTATTTCAGGTAACGTAGCCAAAACATGTAATACCAATTAAATTTTAGCAGTAAATAAAAGACCTGTTAAGTAACGTGCTTAACAGGCCTTAAAATAAAAAAACTTAAAATAAATTTGCCACTAATTTGGCACTAACATCAACACAAATACCTTTATATCAACGTTTATAGTGCCTATAAAATGGAGCCGAGGGGAGTTGAACCCCTGTCCTAACATCTTGCAACCGATACATCTACGTTCATAGCAAAACAATTTAAAATTCGCTAATCGCACGCTGTTTTGCTAAGCGATCGAATTAGTTAGTCTGATTATCCTCTTCTAAATTGCCCCAGACGGAGAGAATTTAGCGCAGGTTGTTCATTTTTAGACTTATAGTAGCACACAACTAATACAACTATAAGCAACGCTAGCTGGTTTTTAGGCAGCTAATGCGTAATTATTGTTTGAATTTTTTGCAGTTAATTCTACTGAGTGGATTATAGGGCCACAACCCCTAAACGCAGTACCGGCCCAAACAATGCCAGTCGATTCCGTAACGACCCCGTTAAACAATTAATTATAGCAAATATTTAGTTGTTTAACAACTAGAAAGTTTATAACGAAGTGACAATAACATTCGCATTTTTAGTTTATAAAAAAGTTGTTTATTGTATTTAGTTCGTGTATAATTTGTTTTTGGTGGTTAAGATTAAATTAAAACAATAAAAAAGCGAACGTTTATTTTAGGAGTTTATTAATATGGAAATTACAACTGTTTTTGATTATGAAGATATTCAATTAATCCCCAATAAATGTATTATTGATAGTCGTTCAGAAGCAGATGCTTCGGTAACGCTAGGTAATCATACATTTAAAATACCTGTAGTTCCTGCAAATATGCAGACAGTTATTGATGATGAATTGGCTATGAAGTTAGCAAAAGATGGTTATTTTTATGTCATGCACCGATTTAATCCAGAAACACGTTTGGATTTTGTGCAGAAGTTTCATGAAGCAGGCCAAATTGCATCAATTTCTGTTGGGGTTAAGCAAGAAGAATATGAATTTATTGATCAATTAAAAGCTGCAGATTTAACTCCTGAGTATATTACGATTGATATTGCACATGGTCATGCTGATTCAGTGATTGAAATGATTAAGTACATTAAAAAGGCGTTGCCAGAATCTTTTGTCATTGCTGGTAATGTTGCAACTCCTGAGGCAGTCCGTGATTTGGAAAATGCTGGTGCTGATGCAACTAAGGTTGGGGTTGGGCCTGGGAAAGCCTGCATTACTAAATTAAAGACTGGTTTTGGAACTGGTGGTTGGCAATTGGCAGCCCTTCGTTTGTGCGCGAAGGCTGCTAAGAAGCCAATTATTGCAGATGGTGGTATTCGCTATAATGGTGATATAGCTAAGTCAGTACGCTTTGGAGCAACAATGGTAATGATTGGTTCATTATTTGCTGGGCATTCTGAAACGCCAGGAGATATTGTAGAAGTAGATGGAGCAAAGTATAAGACATATTTTGGTTCAGCTTCTCAATTTCAAAAGGGTGAATACAAAAATGTTGAAGGTAAGAAGTTGTTAGTACCATATCGTGGTGCTATCAAAGATACACTTGTCGAGATGGAACAAGATTTACAATCATCAATTTCATATGCAGGTGGTCGTCAATTGGCTGATTTGCGGTACGTGGATTATGTCATTGTTAAAAATTCAATTGTGAACGGTGATTCATACTAATTTCGAAAGGCACTTCGCTTGAAGTGTCTTTTTTACTATAAGGGGTGCATGGTAGCCTAAAATTAGGTATCATATGGTGTATATACTATTGAAGGGAGTTGTACATGAATATTTTGCAAAGATGGTTAATCAATAGTTTTGATTGGCAGGCTATTGGGCTCGCTTTAATAATTCTAATTATAACGATTATTATAACGAAAGGGGTTGTTACCCCGTTATTTGGACAAATTGAAAAACGTGTATCAAAACGGTTCTCAATTTGGCGAGATATTTTAAAAGCATTTGAACGACCTGTGAAGATTGCAATTTTATTTGCTGGAATTGTCTGGGCTCTACATGTTGCGCATGCGCCACGACCTATTTTGCATTACGCTAATGATATTAATAAATCAGTTTTAATTTTTAGTGTTGGTTATGGTATTTATACTTTAATGGCATCATTAGCCGATTTACTTAGGTATTTTGGTACGAAAGTTCATATTGAAGTTGATTCTATTGTGATGCCGTTTTTAAAACGAACATTACAATTTATTGTGATGGCTTTGACTGTGACGATGATTTTATCTGACTGGGGCATTAATGTTAATGGTGTTTTTGCAGGATTAGGATTAGCAGGATTAGCTGTTTCAATGGCAGCTCAAGATCCAATTAAAAACCTATTGGGTGGTATCATTATTATCACTGAGAAGCCGTTTCAAATTGGTGATAATATCGAATCACCTTCAGTAGCTGGGGTTGCAGAAGACATCACTTTCCGGTCAACATTAATTCGAACTTTAGATGGCGCGCTAGTAATTGTTCCTAATGCAACATTATCAAATGAGCCGATTACAAATTGGTCACGAGTTGTTACTAGAAAAATAGGGTTAACATTTTATTTAGCTTTAGATACTACAACTAAAGAAATTATTGCAGCATCAGAGGATACGATGGCAAAATTAGCACAAAATGATCATTTTGTCGAAGACTCGGCGTCAGCATCGATTAGTCAAGTGCTACCTGAGGGATATGAATTTGATGTTAGTGTTATGCTGAAAATGGCAGCTGATACTGATTTTGCAAGTGAACGAGCAGATGTAAACATGGCAGTCATGCGTATTTTAGCAGAGCATGATATCCAATTAGCAGTTACTAACTGGCCGATACAAAAATCGTAATTGACTTAGTTTTTAGAAACGGGTATAGTTTTATACAACAAAATATTGCTTTTTTAATTGTCAGACGAGAGCTGGCTAAGGAGCGCGTAAAAAGAGATAAGTATACTTAATCGCGCCATTGTTATGGTGCGATTTTTTTTAATTAATACAAGGAGAAAAAAAGTGGCAAAAGAGTTTGGTCAAATTCAAGCTATTGGCAAAAATCAGCGGACGATGTCGAATTGGGATATGTTTGCAACGTGGATTGGGGCTAATGCAAACAATGGAACTTGGTATATCGGTGGGGTAATTGCGGCAGCAGGTATGTATACAGCTTCAACGACATTAATTGCGACAGGGATAATGTCATACATATTTTTAGCGTTAGCATCATATATGGGTTACAAAACAGGATTACCAATGATGACCCTAACACGCGCCTCTTTTGGATTGAAAGGATCGTTTGGACCGTCGATTATTAATCTGGTTCAATTCATTGGTTGGGCAGCAGCAAATACCTTTATTGCAGCTATTTCTATATCTGTTATTTTTAAAGATTTATTTAATTGGACATCATACGCTGATGGCGGCAAGACTGGGTTAGTTGTTGGAATTGTTATCATGTCATTACTGCATTTAGCATCAATTTCATTAGGCGAAAAATCAGTCCGTATGATTGAACGTGTAGGAATTTTATTGGTTATCGTTTTTGTGATTTGGGAAGCAATTGTTGTTTTTCAACATGTTTCTTTAGATCAAATTTTTGAGTGGCAACCACCTAAGTCTGTACGTATTTCATCAGGAGAAGCTGTTGATATATTGGCAGCTTTTAACTTGGCTTGGGTAACTGCCTCATCAGACTTTTCACGTTTTGCTAAGAAGAAGTCAGGGGGCACCGGGTGGTCATTCTTGGGTGCTAATGTTGGTTTATTTAGTTTTGCTTTTATTGGTTTGTTAGCAACTATTGGTACAGCGGTTATGAATCAATCGTTTGATCCTAATGATTCAGATCCTTCTACAATAGCTTCTAAATTGGGATTAGGTATTATTGCACTATTAGTTATAGTGATTACATCAACAACGGCTAATGCTGTGAATCTAATGGCTGCTGGTTCAGCATTGACGAATATGTGGCATAAGTTAAAGCTAACGCCAGCATTATGGATTGTAACGCTAATAGCAACATTGGTATCATTTATTCCACTGTTATTTGCAACATTCTTAGATGCTTTTACTGTGTTTTTGGATTATATTGGTATGTTCTTAGGACCCGAAATAGCAGTATTCTTAGTAGATTATTATATTATTCGTAAAGGACAATATGAAATTAGTGAGATAACGAAGGTTTCAGGTAAGTATTGGTATCATGGTGGTGTAAATTGGCTTGCCATTGCATCGTGGGCGATTGGTATCATGTTATATTTCAGTTTGAAATCAGTCTTTTGGGTTAGTCAAACCATTGGTGTTACTTTTGTGACGATGCTTCTTTCTGGCCTTATCTATTATGTTTTGACAAAAGTGTTTGGTAAATATGTAAAATAATAGATTTTTTTCGTACAATATATTTGAGGACTATAAAAATGAAATATTTAATTGTGACGGAAAAACCATCTGCTGCGAAGAATTTTGTTAAGGCATTAGGTGGCCAAACAGGTCAATTTTCAGGTAATGATTATCGTATTGTTAATTTGCATGGTCATATGATGGGTTTTAAAGAACCTGAAGAAATGGTTAGTGAAGAGAAACAAACAGCGTATAAGTCGTGGACTTTGAAATATTTGCCTTGGCAACTAGATGAGATGAACTGGCAAAGAACTTATTTAAAGCAACGCCAGCCGCGGACTGGACGCTTAAAATCAACTAAAACAGAATTAACAGAACTACAGCAAGAAAGTAAAAACAACTATGATGCACTAGTAATCGCAACTGATACAGATCCTTCTGGTGAAGGTGATTTATTAGCATGGGAAGTGATTGATGCTATTCGTTGGCATGGTCGCGTGTTACGTGCGAATTTTGTGGATGAAGCACCGAATAGTATTCAAAAATCTATGGAGAACTTAACAGATGTATCTGATAAGTGGCAACATGGTGCCTACTTAAAAGGAGAAACACGTAGTCGCTGGGACTTTGCTTCAATGCAATTGACGAGAATTGCCACTACTTCAGCAAAAAAAGCAGGATACAAAGTTGTAGCACGTGAAGGTCGCTTGAAATCAGTTATTGTTTGGAAAATTTTTGAACAAATGCAGGCTATTAAAAATTATGTCAAAAAGCCATATTATGAAGTCTGCTTTACAGATGCATCAAATCATATTTATCGACGACAGGCTCCTAAAAATACGTCACCTGAGTGGCGATATGATGATGAAGCACAAGCAAAACAAGAACTACAACGTTATGCTACGGCTGATGTCACTAATGAACAGCATGAAAAACGGCAACAAGCACCTGATAAATTACTTGATTTGGCAGGCTTAGCAGCAATTTTGGCGCCAAGAGGATTTGATAGTAAAGAAGTATTACAAACTTATCAAAAAATGTATGAGGCACAAATTGTGTCATATCCTAGAACGGATGATAAAACGGTTACACCAGAGCAATTTTTTGAACTATTACCAAAAGTTGATCAAATTGCTGACGTAGTTGGTGTTGATAAACAATTATTAACACATCGACAAGTGCGTACAACACATGTAAAAGAGACTGGATCGCATGGTGCAAATCGACCAGGAACAAAAGTACCGGCTAATTTAGCCGCTTTATCTAAGTATGGACCAAGTGCAGCAGCAATTTATGAAATATTAGCTAAAAATTATTTGGCGATGTTGGCAGAAAATTATATTTACGATCATGTCACAGCGCAATTAGCACAATATCCAGCCTTTAAAACGGCATTTAATATACCGATTGCGCTTAATTATAAGCTTGTGTATGATGCACAAAAAGCGCTGCAAGCAGATGAAGAGGATACACATACGCCAAATACCCAAGTTGGCCCACAGGCAACACCATTTATTTTTGAAGGTGTTAATAAAAAACCAACTTATCCAACGACAAAGTGGTTAATGGCATTTTTAGAAAAACATAATGTTGGTACTGGGGCAACACGTGTTTCAACACTCTCGCAAATGAGTCAAGGTGTTAAAGCAATGATGCAAGAAAAGAAGGGGCGCCTAACATTGACTGAAACGGGTAATGTTTCAGCTGTTATGGTACAAAATACATGGATTGCATCACCCAAAATAACGAAGCGATTATTTGAAATAATGAACGAGGTTGGTGAATTTAAAATATCAATGCCACAAGCATTGAATTCGTTAACGCAAGTTGTTGCGCATGATATGCCAATCATGGTTGAAAATGCCCAAAAATTAGAAACAATACTAGGGAAACCTAAAGTAAAAAAAACGACTAGTAAGGCAAAAACAACTGAAAAAGTAAGTGGTATATTTAATAATCAGACGATTCAATTTTCTAAAACGTGGAGTGATCATACATTTTCAGATGTAGAGGTTCAAACATTATTGTCTGGTGGTGAGGTTAGCTTTTTATCTAAAACAAAGCGTGGCAAGCAGTATACTGCAACGGGTAAGCTAGCAAAACAAACTTTCAAAGGGCATTCATACTATGGGTTTAAATTAAATCCTAAATCGTAGTAAGTAGAAATAAAGAGGATAGGGACAATGCTAATTAAGCAAGTTGTGATTGAAAATGCAGCAAAGAGGCAAGATGTACGAATTATTGATGGTAAATTTGCGGCAATTGCAGATTATTTAGAAGCAAATGAAGGTGAGCAAGTTATTGCGGCAAATGGTAAATTGATGATGCCACCATTTGTAGATCCGCATGTACATCTAGATTCTACGATGACGGCCGGTGAGCCAGAGTGGAATGAAAAAGGGACTTTGTTTGAAGGGATTCGTATTTGGGGTGAACGCAAGCAAACACTGTCACATGAAGATGTTAAGCAGCGGGCGATCAAAGCACTGAAAATTCAAGCTGCACATGGGCTGCAGTTTGTCCGCTCACACGTCGATGTAACTGATCCTAATTTGGTAGCGCTAAAGGCATTGATAGAGGTGCGTGAAGAAGTGAAACCATGGATGACGTTGCAACTCGTTGCTTTTCCTCAGGATGGCATTTTATCATTTCCTAATGGTAAAGAATTGATGACTAAGGCAGCTCAGATGGGGGTTGACGCTATTGGTGCCATTCCGCATTTTGAGTTTACACGTGAATATTCAGTAGAATCATTACGTTTTGTATTTGATTTGGCCCAAAAATACGATTTATTGATTGATGCGCACACTGATGAAATTGATGATCCTGCTTCACGTGGATTAGAAACATTAGCTACCTTGGCGTTAGAAACTGGCTTAAAGGAACGTGTAACGGCTTCACATACAACGGCAATGGGATCATATAATGATGCTTATGTATCTAAGTTAATGAGATTATTGAAGCTAGCTGATATTAATTTTGTAGCCAATCCGTTGATCAATATGTACTTGGGTGGTCGTTTTGATACGTATCCGAAGCGACGTGGTTTGACACGTGTTAAGGAATTAGATCAAGAAGGATTGAATGTTGCTTTTGGTGAAGATGACATTAAAGACCCTTGGTATCCAATGGGCAATGGTAACATGATGGATGTGTTGCATATGGGGCTTCATGCTACGCAAATGATGGGATATACAGAAGTGATGAATTCATATCGTTTCATCACTCACCATGGTGCACGTACACTGCAAGTAGAAAATCAATATGGTATTGAAGTTGGTAAGCCAGCTAATTTCTTGATTTTTAATGCGGATAACTGGTATAACACCTTAAATGAACGTGCTGAAATATTATATTCTGTTCATGAAGGCAAAATATTAGTAAAGACACAACCTGCAAAAATGCAGATTGATTTACCAAAATTAGATTAATTATAAAAGTAAGTCATCTTTTAAAAAGAGTTGGCTTACTTTTTTTATGTACTTCCATCATGACGGTGTCGTATATTAATGTTTTTGTGATATTATGCACTTTGTGGTGACCATGTGTTAGTCAAATGAGGGTTATCATTAAAAGGAAATCATTTTATTAATAGGCTCCTTATCGTAACAATGATTGGTATTTAGTGTTGCGTTGATGGGATAGCACTATAAAAAAATTTAGGCCACATCGTTGTATAATAATTGTGAAGATTTTTTTAAAAATAAAATAAAACAATAATGAAATGTCGGGTGATAAGATGAATTTATTAATGATAGAGGATAATACTGCCGTATCAGAAATGATGGGGATGTTTTACAAAAAAGAGCAATGGAATGTGGTTAATGCTTATGATGGTGAAGAAGCTTTGAAATTATTTGATGATAATAAACAAGCTTGGGATGTCATTGTTTTAGATTTGAATTTGCCAAAAATTGACGGCATGCAGGTTGCACTTAAAATCAGAGAAAGTACAGAAACGGTGCCATTAATTATGTTAACAGCACGTGATTCTGATTCTGACCAAGTATTAGGATTTGAAGTTGGTGCAGACGATTATGTTACAAAGCCATTTAGCCCGATTACGTTGATTGCGCGAATTAAAGCATTACATCGTCGAGCAACGATGAAATCAAACGGACAAGATGATAATGTTGCAGACGATTTTGATATTAAAACTCGGACATTCAAATTAAATTCACGCACGCGTGAAGCATATATAAATGATGTGTTGATACCTGACTTAACACCTAAAGAATTTGATTTACTTCGTGTGTTGTCACAAAAACCACGACAAGTTTTTTCACGTGACCAACTGCTACAATTAGTTTGGGATTATGAATATTTTGGTGATGAAAGAACGGTTGATGCACATGTTAAAAAGTTACGTCAAAAAATTGAAAAAGTAGGGCCACAAGTTATTCAAACAGTATGGGGTGTTGGCTATAAGTTTGATGACTCTATTTTGCCAGAAAATCCAAGAAAATAGATAAAGGATCATGAATAAATATGAAAAATAGATGGCTTGAGATAATATTAAAGGTTTTGAGCGTACTTCTTTTCTTATTAACTAGTTGGGCATTAATTAATAGTGCTAACATAGCTTTTTTTGTGATGCTAGTAATTGTGATAGGCCTATTAATTACAACGATAACATTGGTTATGAGACAAAAAAAAGTAACGGTACAACAAGCAGATGAAATCGCGGCCTTGAAACAACAAATAGTTGAACAAAGAGATGAAGAAGCGACCATGTTAGCCAATGTGTCACATGAAATGCGCACACCACTGACGACAATTACAGGCCTTGCAGAAGGCCTTCAATATGGTGTTATGGATGGTAACGAACAGCGATCTTATGATTTAATTAAAGAAGAAGCGGACCGTTTAACAAGGCTGGTAAAATCAGTCCTTTCTTTTGAGCGTATGAGACAAGGGAATGCAGAAAATCAAGCAGAGACGTTTAATGTAACCTTGTTAATTGGTGAACTGATAGAAAAAATGTGGCCACAAGCAAATAAATTTGGTAATGAAATTCAAAATCTTTGTGAGCCAGATGTTTATGTGTATGCCGCGGTTGACCAAGTAGAACGAATCTTGATTAATATTTTGGCGAATGCAATTCAATTTACTAAAAATGGTATTATAACTGTTTCAGCTAAAGACGTTGCAGGCAAAACCCATCTTTTTGTTACGGATACTGGTATTGGCATGACTGCTAATCAAATAGACAGAATGTGGCAACGGTATTACAAAGCTGATCCTTCGCGCACAATAAAAGGAGAATCAGGATTAGGAATGTCAATTGTCCGTGAGTTGATTAAGGCAAATAATGGTGAAATTAAGGTCACTTCCAAAGTTGATGTTGGGACTACTTTTGAAGTGATATTGCCACAAAAATTAAGTTAATCATTAAGGTTACATTATTTATGAAAACGGTTTATTTATGTACAATTAGAAACAATATAATGTGTTAGAATACAATTATATTGAAAAAACAAACCACTTTAGGGGAACGAAAGAGGAAATTAAAAATGACAGTATCAGTTCATGAAATCGGGAAAATGCCAAATGGTGACTTAGCACAACAAATTGTATTAGAAAATAAAAATGGTCATCAAATCGGTGTTACAACTTGGGGGGCAACTTGGCAATTCTTTAAGACTAATGACGGTCATGACTTGATGGTAGGATTACATACAACTGATAAGTTATGGGAACAACTATACTCAGTAGGTGATGCAATTGGTCGTGTAGGTAACCGTATTACTGGGGCCACATTCACATTAGAGGGTAAACAATACCATTTAAAGGATAATGAATTAGGAAATGCTTTGCATGGTGGAAGAGATAGTTTTTCAAATCGTACATGGGATTTTACAATTGACCAAGAAAATAATGCCGTTACTTTTACAACAACTATGACAGAAGCAATTGATAATTTTCCAGGGACAATGCCGACATCAATTACTTATACACTAACTGATAATGATGAAGTTATTTTAGATTTTGCTGCTGAATCAGACCAAACAACATTGTATAATCCAACAAGCCATGGTTATTTTAACCCAGCTGGAATTGATACTGATGCTCGTGACTTGAACTTGCAGATTAATTCACAACGCCGTTTAGAGTTACGTGATGAAGATACAACACCAACTGGAAATTTCTTTGAAAATGCCCACACGGCATATGATTTTCTAAAGCCCACACGAATTGGTGATAATTTGGCGCAACTAGAAGGACCTTATGATGTTAAATTTGATGAAGCCTTTGAAATTAATCAAGTAGCAGGTCAGCCAGCTGCAGTTGTTTCTGATCCAAAATCAGGTCGTAATATTGAAGTTTATTCTGATCGTAATGCGATTATATTCTTTATTGCTAATCCGGAAGTGGCTTATCATGAGGGGGATCGTGAATGGTTTGATGCGCATCCTTATAATGCAATTGCGCTTGAAGCGCAAACTTTGAGTGATGCGATTAATCATGAAGGATTTGGTGACATTGTATTGCCAGCTAATAAAAAACAAACATACCGTACTACCTATAAGTTCAATAATTTAGCATAATTGAAATGGTTGTGAATAAATTCATGAAAACACTTTCAATTTAGGGAACAAGAAGTTATAATTGGTCTATACCGTAAAGCTAAAAAATGGGACTTACAGGAAGAAGGAATTAATTATGAGCACACTATCATTTGATACTTCAAAGTTATCAGCATTTGTTGGCGAAGAAGAATTGTCAATGATGCAACCAATGGTAAATACTGCAGATGAATTGTTGCGTAAGGGTACTGGTGTTGGAGCTGAGTTTACGGACTGGCTACATTTGCCAACAGAATACGACAAAGATGAGTTTGCACGTATTAAAGCAGCTGCTAAGAAGATCCAAGGTAATTCAAAAGTACTAGTTGTTATTGGTATTGGTGGTTCTTACTTGGGGGCTCGTGCAGCTATTGATTTCTTAAATGATTACTTTAATAACTATTATGGTGATGAAGAACGTGATTTTCCACAAGTATTATTTGCAGGAAACTCAATTGCACCAGCATACCTAAATAGTTTAATTAAGTTGATTGGTGATCGTGATTTTTCAGTAAATATCATTTCAAAGTCAGGTACAACAACAGAACCAGCGGTAGCGTTCCGTGTGTTCAAACAACTATTAGAAGAAAAGTATGGTGTTGAGGGAGCTCGTGAACGCATCTTTGCAACAACGGATGCCCACCGTGGTTCTTTGAAGACATTAGCTGATGCTGAAGGTTATGAAGAATTCGTTGTTCCTGACGGCGTTGGTGGCCGTTTCTCAGTCTTAACTGCAGTAGGTCTATTACCAATCGCCGTATCTGGTGCAGATATTGATCAGTTAATGGCCGGTGCCGCAGCTGGTGAACAAACTTATGCAGATGCAGATTTGACTAAGAATCCTGCTTACCAATATGCAGCTTATCGTAATATTTTGTATCGTAAGGGATACACAACTGAATTGTTGATTAATTACGATCCAACGTTGACACAATTTGGTGAATGGTGGAAGCAATTGCAAGGTGAATCAGAAGGTAAGGATGGTAAAGGTATTTTCCCAGCATCTGGAAACTTCTCAACTGATTTGCATAGTTTTGGTCAATATATTCAAGACGGTCGTCGTAACTTATTTGAGACTTTAGTTCGTGTAACAGAACCAGTTTCAGATGTTGTTATTCCAACAATGGATGCAGATGATGGTTTGGGATATCTACAAGGTAAAGACATGAGCTATGTTAACCGTACTGCTTCAGAAGGTACGTTACTTGCTCACGTTGACGGTGGCGTGCCAAATATGATTGTTGAAATTGATAAGCAAAATGAATTTGCTTTAGGACAAATGATTTACTTCTTTGAAGTAGCTGTTGGTATTTCAGGTTACTTAAATGGTATTAATCCATTTAATCAGCCAGGTGTTGAAGCATACAAGCGGAATATGTTTGGCTTGTTGGGTAAGCCTGGTTATGAAGAATTAACAGAATCACTAAAGGCTCGTCTATAATTTAAAATTGATGAAAGAATCGAAACAATGCTAGTTTCGATTTTTTTGATAAATATAAAAAATATTTACAAATATCGTGCTAAAATTAATGTAATGCTGGTCTTTATTCTAAAAACCTGCTAATATAATTCAGAAAGACATAAATTTAGGAGAATTCAATCATGGCAACTATTGGTATGAATGACTTGAAAACAGGGTTAACAATTTTGTATAACCAATCAATCTGGCGCGTTTTGGAATTCCAACACGTTAAGCCAGGTAAGGGTGCAGCTTTTGTGCGCTCAAAGTTGAAGAACTTGCGTACTGGTGCGGTAAACGAAGTAACGTTCCGTCCTGGTGATAAGTTCGAAACAGCAAGTATTGAACAAACTGACATGCAATATTTGTATGCGGATGGCGATCAACACGTATTTATGGACAATGAGACTTACGATCAAGTTTCTATTCCAGCAGATAAAATTTCAGATGCATTGAAGTTTTTGCTAGAAAATATGACTGTTAAGATCACAACTTATGAAGGTGAAATCTTGGATGTTGAATTACCAAAGACTGTTGAATTAACAGTTACGGAAACACAACCAGGTATCAAGGGAGCTACTGCTAATGGTGGTGGTAAGCCTGCTACTTTGGAGACTGGCTTGGTAATTACTGTACCTGATTTCGTCAATGAAGGTGATAAGTTAGTTGTTAATACTGATAATGGTGGATCATATACGTCACGTGCCTAGTTTTTACTAGGAAAGTTAGGTATAATAACGATATTAATTAAGAAAGCGCCGACCGGCAGCCGGCCGGCGCTTTCGACTTATTTAGGAGGTTAGTTCCATATGGCAGAAGAGACAATCGTATTAACATATTCAAATGAGGCCTCTGGCGAGACATTGGTTAGCATGCGCGTACTAGAAATTATCGCAGGGTTGGCAGCACAAGAAGTTGAAGGTGTTTCTCGGCTACGCGGTTCATTAACAGAGCGTGCACAAGAAGCATTTGGGCGACGCGTACACGGAAAAGGTGTTGAGTTACAACAAACTAAATCAGGATTAGATGTTGATGTCTATGTATATCTTAACTACGGTGTGAGTGTGCCAAAGGTATCACATGCTATACAACAACGTATTACATCCCAAGTGGCAGCAATGACAGAACTACAAGTTAACCTTGTAAATGTTCATGTCCAAGGTGTTGTTTCACAAAAGACAACTAACACAATTGATGTTAATAATTTATTTGGTGAAGAATCAGATACGGAAGGAACTAAGAAATGAGCGAACTAAATCGACACCAAATTCGTCAGGCAGCCTTTCAATCACTATTTGGTTTGGCACTAAATCCAACAGCTGATGTTGAAACGACTATCTCACAAGTATTAGTTGGTGACCCGGAAGTGGCGTGGACTCAAGAAATACCAGCTGATTTAACACAGGTTGTGACGGGGGTTGTTGCACATCAAGATCAATTAGATTTAATCATCTCAGATTATCTCTCAACGGGCTGGACATTAGAACGTTTGAATACAACAGATCTTGTTTTGATGCGTTTAGCAATCTATGAGGCAAAGTTTACTGAAGTACCTGCTAAAATTGCTGTTAACGAAGCATTGCAATTAGCTCATGATTTTACAGATGATAAGTCACGTAAGTTTATTAATGGTATTTTGAATAAGGCCTTGACTTTAGATTAGTCTGGCGTATAATAAGTATTTGTTAGGAAATAAAGTAATGGCATACCCGCTGTTCACCTAGTTAAGATTACTTAGCAGGTCAATCACTTTATTATTAAAGATGATAATGGCGGGTTGTCGTGTGTAACGGCAAGCCGTTTTTACTTTATCACAAGTTTTTTCGGAGGTAAGGATCATAGCAAACGCACGCCAACCACAACAACAAAAAGATTTAATTAATGATCACATTCGTGCTCGTGAAGTTCGTTTGATTACGGATGACGGTGACCAAGGTGTCATGTCTAAAGTAGACGCACAACGCCTTGCTGACGATGCTGAATTGGATTTGGTATTGGTACAAGCCAATGCTAAGCCACCAGTAGCTAAGATTATGAACTATGGAAAGTTCAAATTCGAAGCGCAAAAAAAGCAACGCGAACAACGAAAGAACCAAAAAGTTGTCAACGTTAAAGAGATTCGTCTTAGCCCAACTATTGATATTAATGATTTTAATACTAAAAAGAACAATGCAATTAAGTTCTTGAACAAGGGTAATAAAGTTAAAGTGTCAATTCGTTTCCGCGGACGTGCTATCACACACAAGGAAATTGGGCGTGAAGTAATGAATCGTATGGCAACGGAGCTTGAGGAAATTGCTAAAATTGAATCAAGAGCTAAGATGGAAGGGCGCAGCATGTTTATGGTGCTTGCACCCAGAGAAACTAAGTAATTAAACCAGTTTGGAGGACATATCAATGCCTAAGTATAAGACACATCGCGCTTCAGCAAAGCGTTTCAAGAAAACTGCAAATGGTGGGTTGAAGTCAGCTAATGCCTATACGTCACACCGTTTCCACGGTAAGACTAAGAAGCAACGTCGTCAATTGCGTGGTACTTCAATGATGAACCACACTACTTTGAAGACATATACACAAATGTTGAGCCGTTAATCATAATTATTGTTAAATAGTTATAACTGGTTCCGAATAAATTAGAAATTACTGGAGGAAATACCCATGCGAGTTAAGGGTGGTAACGTTACGCGTTCACGTCGTAAGAAGATGATTAAGTTGGCCAAGGGTTACCGTGGTCAACGTCACATCAACTATAAGGTTGCTAAGCAACAAGTTTGGAAGTCATGGTTCTATGCATTCCGTGATCGTAAGCAAACTAAGCGCAACTTCCGTAAGTTGTGGATTGCACGTATCAATGCTGGTGCGCGTATGAATGGTCTATCATACTCACGTTTCATGAACGGTTTGTCATTGATGGGTTCAACTTTGAACCGTAAGATGCTTGCTGAACTAGCTGTTTCAGATTTCGAAGCTTTCTCAGCTTTGGTTGAATCAGCAAAGAAGGCATTGGCTGACAACGGACAAGTTGTTGCTGAAAAGTCAGCTGCTACTTTGGAGAAGGGTGTTGTTATCAACGCTGCTTCTTCAAAGAAGGCTGCTTCAAAGCCAACTGAAAAGAATACTGTTGCTGAAATTAAAGCATATTTGTCAGAAAACGGCATCGAATTTGCTTCTTCAGCAAAGAAGGCTGATTTGTTAGCTTTGGTTTAATTCTTAAAATTTTTAAAAACACCAGGATATTATTCTTGGTGTTTTTTATTTTCAAAATAAAAATGAATAAATAACAATTATGCTGAAACTAAAGGTAATCGCAGGTACGAACGGCAATGTTTTTTGATCATTAATATAGTGAAAAACGATTTGAATGCCACAAGCAAGGCAGCAAATTAACCAAAACTCATAGAAATTAACGTAGAAAAGTATAGTAGCTAATACATCTAAATCGCCATTACCAATATAGTGTTCTTGAGTAAAAACATTAATTGTTAGGCAAATAATATAACCGGTTAAGATAATAAAAATAGGGGTATGATAAAAAAGGGCACCAAGAAATAAAGGTAGCGCTAACCAAATGCTATTAAATTGTTGAAATCGAATATCTTGATAAGAAATAAGAATTAAAATTAGCAATAATAAAAAATCAAGTAGCATATGAAGTCCTTTCTGTGTGCACCTAGTTATAGAGACGCCTAATGTCGTGTATTTTACAAAAATGATACGCCCGGAATTGTTTGCAAACTAAAGGTTATTCTATCAACGTTTTTTATATGATAAAAAGGTTGCATAATATTCGAGTCAGTGGTATATTATTAATTGTGCTTTTAGTTAGCAGGGTGTTTGCGGTTACGCGACGTGCTGAACTCGTAAACCAAAAGTACCAAATGATCAAAGTTCATTGGTTTGTTGTTTAATAAATGACACGCCTGGAAATGTGGACTAAACACTATAGAATAAAAATTTGAAAGGGGACTCTTCGAAATGCCTACAATTAACCAATTGGTTCGTAAGCCTCGTAAGTCACAGAGCACAAAGTCAAAGTCACCTGCTTTGAACTTTAGTTATAACTCACAATTAAAGAAGGCCACACGCGTGTCTTCACCACAAAAGCGTGGTGTTGCTACCCGTGTTGGTACGATGACACCTAAGAAGCCTAACTCAGCTTTGCGTAAGTACGCTCGTGTACGTTTGTCAAATCTGATTGAGGTTACTGCATATATCCCAGGTATCGGACACAACCTACAAGAACACTCAGTTGTTTTGATTCGTGGTGGTCGTGTTAAGGACTTGCCTGGAGTTCGTTACCACATTATCCGTGGTGCACTAGATACTGCTGGTGTTGACGGACGTATGCAATCACGTTCTAAGTATGGTGCAAAGCGCCCTAAGAACAAGAAATAATTAAGGGAGGACTTATATAATGCCACGTAAGAGTTACACTAAGCAGGCTGAAGTTCTGCCAGATCCAATTTACAACTCAAAGCTTGTTTCACGTTTGATCAATCGCTTGATGCTTGATGGTAAGCGTGGAACTGCTTCAACAATTTTATATGATGCTTTTAGTCGTATTAAGGAAGCTACTGGTAATGAACCATTGGCTGTCTTTGAAGAAGCTTTGAACAATATTATGCCCGTATTGGAAGTTAAAGCACGCCGTATCGGTGGTTCTAACTACCAAGTTCCTGTTGAAGTTCGTCCAGAACGTCGTGTGACATTGGGATTGCGCTGGTTGGTGCAATACTCACGTGCCCGCGGTGAGCATACTATGGAAGAGCGTTTAGCTAAGGAAATTATGGATGCTGCCAACAACACTGGTGCATCTGTTAAGAAACGTGAAGACACACATAAGATGGCTGAAGCCAACCGTGCCTTTGCACATTACCGCTGGTAATAGACCAATTTTGTGGCTGCAGTCAAATGACAGTAGCCACTTTTGGTGTATTTACGGTATAATATATCTAGACAACCAACAATTAACATATTAATCAGTTAATTGTTAAGAAACTCAAGGAGAATTACTCATGGCTAACAAGCGTGAATATCCTTTGCTACGCACTCGTAACATCGGAATCATGGCGCACATCGACGCTGGTAAGACAACGACGACAGAGCGTATTTTGTACTATACTGGTAAGATTCATAAAATTGGTGAAACTCATGATGGGGCTTCACAAATGGACTTTATGGACCAAGAAAAGGAACGTGGAATCACGATCCAATCTGCGGCCACAACAGCTGTTTGGCATGGTTTTTATGACCAATATAAGAACGAGCCATACCGTGTTAACATCATTGATACACCAGGTCACGTGGACTTCACTATCGAAGTTGAACGTTCATTGCGTGTTCTTGATGGTGCCGTAGCCGTATTGGATGGGGCTGCCGGTGTTGAGCCACAAACAGAAACTGTTTGGCGCCAAGCTGAAACTTATGAAGTACCCCGTGTTGTTTTTGTTAACAAAATGGACAAGTTGGGTGCTGACTTTGGTATGTCTGTTGATTCATTGAAGGATCGTTTGGATGCCAATGCTAAGGCTATTCAATGGCCAATTGGTGCCGAAGACGATTTCGAAGGTGTTATTGACTTAATCGAAAAGAAGGCAATGTACCCAACCACTGAACTAGGTGAAGAATGGGAAGCACGTGAAATTCCTGCCGACTATGTTGACTTAGTAGAAGAAAAGTACAACGAATTGGTTGAAGCCGTCGCTGATGTTGACGACGAAATCATGGACAAGTACTTGGAAGGTGAAGAAATTAGCGAAGCTGAATTGAAGGCTGCTATTCGCCGTGCAACAATTTCTCTACAATTCTACCCAGTTCTTGCTGGTTCAGCTTATAAAGATAAGGGTGTTCAAATGATGTTGGACGCCGTTGTTGAATATTTGCCATCACCATTGGACGTTAAGCCATATGTTGCTAACGATCCAGAAACTGGTGAAGAAATTGACTTGGTTGCTAACGATGAGGATCCATTTGCTGCTTTGGCATTTAAGGTTATGACTGATCCATTCGTTGGTCGTTTGACATTCTTACGTGTATATACTGGTACTTTGGAATCAGGTTCATATATCATGAATACGTCAAAGGACAAGCGTGAGCGTGTTGGTCGTTTGCTACAAATGCACGCAACTGATCGTAAAGAAATCCCTGAAGTGTTCTCAGGAGATATCGCTGCTGCCATCGGTTTGAAGGATACGACTACTGGAGATTCTTTGACTTCACCAGATCGTCGATTGATCTTGGAATCAATGGAATTCCCTGACCCAGTTATCCAACTAGCTGTTGAGCCTAAGACTAAGGCTGATCAAGCTAAGATGACTGTTGCTTTGCAAAAGTTGGCTGAAGAAGATCCATCATTCCGTGCAGAAACTAACCAAGAAACTGGTGATACACTAATTTCTGGAATGGGTGAGTTGCACTTGGATATCATTGTTGACCGTATGAAGCGTGAATTCCACGTGGACGTTACGGTTGGTGCACCACAAGTTGCTTACCGTGAAGCATTTACGAAGACTGTTCAAGCTCGTGGATACTTCAAGCGCCAATCAGGTGGTAAGGGACAATATGGTGATGTTTGGATTGAATTCTCACCTAATGAAGAAGGTGCTGGATTTGAATTCGAAGATGCCGTTGTTGGTGGTGTTGTTCCTCGTGAATACATCCCTTCAGTTGAAGCTGGATTGAAGGATTCATTGAACAATGGTCCTTTGGCAGGATTCCCATTGGTTGATTTGAAGGCTAAGTTGTATGATGGTTCATACCACGATGTCGACTCATCTGAAGCTGCCTTTAAGATTGCTGCTTCATTAGCTTTGCGTGAAGCTGCTAAGACTGCTGGTGCAGTTATTTTGGAGCCAATCATGAAGGTTGACATTATGGTCCCTGAGGATAACTTGGGTGATGCTATGGGTCACGTTTCAGCTCGTCGTGGATTGCTTGAAGGACAGGACCAACGTGGAAAGCAAATGCTAGTACACGCTAAGGTTCCGTTGTCAGAAATGTTTGGATATGCAACTACTTTGCGTTCATCAACGCAAGGTCGTGGAACATTCCAAATGGTCTTTGACCACTATGAAGCAGTTCCTAAGAACGTACAAGAAGATATTATTGCTAAGTACGGTTCTTCTTCATCAGCTGAATAAGTTTTATTTAATAAAAATTAAGAAGGACATTGATAAAATCATTTATCAATGTCCTTTTTTGTTTTATTATCGACTATTTTTTGATTAATTTGTATAATAAAGTTTATGTAAAGAAAGGTGGTACTGGTAGTGGCACAACCAATTATCGAATTTAAACATGTTGCTAAGCAATATGATGACAATGTTGTTTTGAAGTCAGTTGATTTAGTAATAGAAGCTGGTAAGTTTTATACGTTATTAGGACCTTCAGGTTCTGGTAAAACGACAATTTTACGTTTAATTGCTGGCTTTTTAGAAGCTACTTCAGGAGACATTTTATTTGAAGGTCAAAGAATTAATGAATTACCGCCTGAGAAACGGCGCGTTAATACAGTCTTTCAAAATTACGCATTGTTTCCAAATATGAATGTTTTTGAAAATGTTGCATTTGGTATGTCAATTAAAGGCAAAGGCAAGGCTGAGATTAAAGCAAAAGTTGCTGAAATGTTAAGCCTAGTAAAATTATCTGGTTTAGCAGATCGAGAAATTTCAGAACTGTCTGGTGGGCAACAACAACGTGTAGCGATTGCACGAGCATTAGCTAATGATCCCGAGGTTTTATTGTTAGATGAACCGTTATCAGCGTTAGACTATAAATTACGTAAGGAAATGCAATATGAATTACGTGAGATTCAAAAGCGTCTGGGGATAACATTTATTTTTGTGACACATGATCAAGAAGAAGCACTGGCAATGTCAGACTGGATATTTGTTACCAATGAAGGTGAGATTGTTCAAAATGGTACGCCTGTGGATATTTATGATGCCCCAATTAATCACTTTGTAGCAGACTTCATCGGCGAATCAAATATTTTACCAGGTGTGATGCGTAAAGATTACTTAGTTTCATTTGCAGGTAAAGAATTTGAAAATGTCGATGGTGGTATGCGACTTAACGAACAGGTTGAAGTGGTATTGCGACCTGAAGATTTAGATTTAGTAAGTGCTGATAAGGGGAAATTAATTGTCACGATTGATGACCAATCATTTAGAGGTGATTATTATGAAATTACAGCATATGATGATGATCAAAATGAGTGGCAAATTCAAGCAACTAATCCTGCTGTTATTGGTGAACGGCGTGGCTTGTTCTTTGATCCTGAAGATATCCACATTATGCGTTTAAATGAGTCTGAGGAAGATTTTGATGCACGAATGGAAGAATATGATGATACTGAGGAGGGGACAATGAATGAATCGTAAACGCACACTAACTTATACAATTCCATATATATTGTGGTTAGGATTATTTGTCATTGCCCCTGTTATTTTATTGATTATTCAATCATTTGGGAACCTTAATGGGCATTTTACATTTGGAAATTATGTGACGTATTTTAGTTCAGGTACTTATCTACGGATGACCTTTAATTCAATCTTTTTTGCATTTATTGTCACAGCAATTACACTATTGATTAGTTATCCAATGGCATATATAATGAGTCGTCTCAAGCATGCCCAATTTTGGTTATTATTGGTTATTTTGCCAACGTGGGTGAATTTATTATTAAAAGCATATGCCTTTATAGGACTATTCTCTAAAACAGGGACTATTAACGAGTTTTTATCATTAATAGGCTTTGCGCCGCATCAAATGATGTTTACAAATATGTCTTTTTTGGTTGTTGCTGCATATATAGAAATACCTTTTATGATTATGCCGATTTTTAATTCACTGGTTGAGCTAGATAAAAGTTATATTAATGCAGCGCGTGATTTGGGGGCAACACAATGGCAAACCTTAGTTAAGGTTGTTTTTCCAATGTCAATGGGTGGTGTTAAAGCTGGTATTCAAGCCGTCTTTATCCCAACATTGTCATTATTTATGATCACTAGACTAATTGGAGGTAATCGTGTGATTACCTTAGGAACTGCAATTGAGGAGCATTTCTTAGTTACGCAAAATTGGGGAATGGGTTCGACCATTGGTGTCATTTTGATTGTTGCAATGATTTTAACGATGATGATAACCAGAGATCGTAAGAAGAAGGGAGGCAAGCATGGTAGATAAGCACAAAAAATGGGCAAATATTTATTTGGTTTTTGTCTTTATATTAATGTATGCGCCAATCTTTTACCTTATTTTTTATTCATTTAATAAAGGTGATTATATGGCAGGATTTTCGGGATTTTCATGGCGACACTACATCGATATGTTTGCCGATGCTCGATTAATGCAGATGCTAGTAAATACCTTTATTGTGGCATTATTGTCAGCCCTAATTGCAACTTTAATCGGTTTATTTGGCGCGATTGGTATTTATAATACAAAACAAGCTAGCACTAAAAATGTCTTATTATCGTTAAACAATGTCTTGATGGTATCGCCAGATGTTATTATCGGTGCAAGCTTTTTGATTTTCTTTACAATGATTGGCTTGAAATTAGGATTTGGGTCTGTTGTGTTAGCGCATATTGCATTCTCAATTCCTATTGTTGTATTAATGGTGTTACCACGTTTAAATGAAATGAATCCAGCCCTGATTGATGCAGCACGTGATTTAGGTGCAAATAGTTATCAAGTGTTATCAAGAGTTGTTTTGCCATATGCATGGCCAGGTATTTTGTCTGGATTTTTTATGGCAATTACGTATTCATTGGACGATTTTGCAGTAACCTTTTTCGTAACAGGAAACGGTTTTTCAACGCTGTCAGTCGAAATTTATTCACGTGCACGTCAAGGAATTGATCTTTCTATCAATGCGATGGCGACCTTAATGTTCTTGTTGTCACTAGTTTTGGTTATTATCTATTACTTTATTTCAAATTATAGTGCTGCTAATAGCAAAAAAAAGAAAGGTAATAGAGTGGTGGTGCATTAATCATGAAAAAAATCATTTGGTTAACAACAATTATATTAGGTGCCACGTTAGCGCTATTCGGGGTTAATATTTTTTTAGAACATACTGAAAATGTTGGCACTAAAAATAATGGTCATCAAGAATTGACAATTTATAATTGGGGAGATTATATTGATCCAGATTTGTTAAAAAAGTTTCAAAAAGAGACAGGTTATAAAGTTGATTATGAAACATTTGATTCTAATGAAGCAATGTTTACGAAAATTCAACAAGGTGGCACACATTATGATTTAGCAGTACCGTCAGATTACATGATTCAAAAGATGAAGGCTGCTAATCTTTTGTTACCATTGGATCATAAAAAATTAACGGGGCTCGGTAATTATGATAAAAAGTTTATGAACCAAGCATTTGATAAAGGTAATAAATACTCTGTTCCGTACTTTTGGGGGACATTGGGGATTGTCTATAATGATAAGTACATTAAGCCTGGTGAGATTAAAACTTGGAATGATCTTTGGCAACCTAAGTACAAAAAAAGTATTATGTTGATCGATTCTTCAAGGGATATTATGGGGATGGCTTTAGCATCTAGTGGACAATCTGTTAATACAAAAAGCATCCCGGAGTTAGCTGCAGCTAAAGGAAAATTAGATACATTAATGCCAAATGTTAAAGCAATTGTCGCAGATGAGATTAAGACGTATATGGCACAAGAGGAAGCAACACTGGCAGTTGATTATTCAGGTGATGCAGCAGAAATGATTTCTGAAAATAAACATTTGCATTATGTTGTTCCTAGCGATGGTGGTAACTTGTGGTTTGATAATATTGTTATGCCTAAAACGGTTAAAAATAAAAAAGCAGCTTATGCTTTTTTGAATTTTATGAGTAAGCCAGCTAATGCAAAACAAAATGCCATTTATGTTGGCTATGCAACACCAAATAAAAAAGCAGTGCAACAATTACCAAAAGCAATTAAAAATAACCCATCTTGGTACCCTGATAATAAAACATTGTCAAAACTTGAAGTGTACGAAGATTTAGGGCCAAATTGGGTTGGTAAGTATAATGACTACTTCTTAGAGTTTAAAATGACAAATCGTTAATTTAAAGTAAAATTTTATCTTTACACTAAGCATTGCATTATAAAATGGGGTTAACAAGAAAAGTTAATTAAGAACGGGAGTTAACATAATGAAGAAAGGCAAATCAGAAAAGATTGTTGCGTTGGTTGCAGTTGTTTTTGTTATTTTAGGACTTGCGATTGCGTTTCAGTCGGCACATTCAGATAAAGATGAGATGTCTGAAAAACAGCAGTCTCTTTCAAAAACAAAATTAAATAAATTGACATTGCCACAATTATCAAAAAAGGTTCATAAAAATGAGACAGTTGTGACAATCGAAACGACAGCTGGTAATATCAAACTGAAGTTATTTAATAAATATACGCCATTAGCAGTTAAAAATTTTGTTAAGCATTCTCAAAAAAATTACTATAATGGGACAATTTTTCATCGCGTGATTAATGATTTTATGATTCAAGGTGGTGATCCAACTGGTACAGGAACTGGTGGTGCATCAATTTGGAAGAATAAAAATGAAAAAATTGATGATGGCTCAGGCTTTAAGAACGAAATTTCGCCTAATCTTTATAATATAAGGGGAGCAGTCTCAATGGCTAACTCGGGTGAAAACACAAATGGCTCACAATTTTTTATTAATCAAAATCATGAGAATTCAGCAACACAGTTAAAAAAATCAAAATATCCTGATAAAATTATTGATGCGTATAAAAAAGGTGGTAACCCATCATTAGATGGTCATTATACTGTTTTTGGACAAGTCATTAGTGGGATGGATGTTGTGGATAAAATTGCAGCTGCTGAAGTTAAAGATAATGCGGATCATTCAGAAAAATCAACGCCGGTTAACCCAGATAAAATTGTAAAGATAACAATTGATAAAAAGTCTTAGTTAGTTTTAGTGGTTTAATATCATTTAAAAGGCAGCAAACTATCGAATAACGATAGTTTGCTGCCTTTTGTTTAGGCTATGAATTTGAGTAGGCTAGGGCAGTATTTGTAACAATTAATTGGAAATAATTATCAAAACCAGGTTTATTGTAACTACGTAGTAAACCAGCAAAATCAGCTGGTGACCAGTCAGAAATAACAATTGCACCATCCTGGTACTGTAATGAATGAGACATAGCTGAAGTGCTTTCAACTAAATAGAACGTATCATTGATATCTAAGTAGAGTAGTTGTAATTTAATATTACGATTGGCCCCAAGTGAGGTCGATGAAGTTAAAAATGGATCATTTAACCAATGTTGGCTAACATGTCCGTGTCTAAATTTATGAATTGTTTCTAGTGTATTTCCAATAATTTTCATAGTGCATCCCCTGTGTTAATAATGATTAAAAACATAGAATTATTATAACCTAATTTTAATAAAAGTCCATTAAGTTATATTAAATTAAGTTGGATAGGCAATAAAAAAGCCAACTACGAAGTAGCCGGCTTTTTAAAATTTACTGCACAATCAAAACATCTGTTTTAGCGTTTTGCACCACAAACGATGTAACTGATCCAACAAGAATACGTTCCAGTGCGTTTAATCCTGACTTACCAAGCATGATTAGACCAGTATCGTGGTCACGTGGGAAATCACGGGCAATAACCGTCTTTGGTGAACCAAAACGAACGTGAATATTAACTTGTTCTGCACCATTATCACGAGCAATTTGAGCGTATTTTGTTAGCTTTTCTTCAGCATCTTGTACTAATTGATAAACAACATCACCAGATATTGACATACCAGCTAGTCCAGAAATTGAGTTTGTATCAATAACATACAACAAATCTAGAGCAGTTTGGTTACGCACAGCAACTGCAGCAGCCTTTTCAATTATGACGCTAGAAATTTTCGATCCATCAATAGGAGCCAATATGTTCTTGTATGCAATCTTGTCCTCTGCCATGGAAGTCACCATCCTTATAAGGTATTATGTTTAAATAAATTATTTTATACTTGTATTATATACCTAATAATAGTTAAATGTAAGCGCAATCTTTAAAATTAGGTGACACCTTTAATGCATAATTCATACAAAAGGTGAATTTTCACCTAGTAATGTTTAAAATGATGTTTAGATTGTTTTAAATATTATTATGTGCTATAATTTTACTTATGCGATGAGTCGAGAAAGATCATAATAGATCTTTTATAAACGGTCCTCATTAACAGTCGTATATACTGGAGGATGCAAAACGAGTTGTGGAACTCGGATTGCTGCACATGACTACCTTTAGCTTTGCTATTGGGTGTACGTTGACTGATGGGTAACCATCACGTGCGCTAAGACGCGTCAATCTTAGCAATGCCAATCTAAATGCACTGTCTTGTATAAGACAGTGCATTTTTTTATACAGACAAAATTTTTGTATTTCAAATCTATGCTGGAATAAGATATTTTCCGTAAAATGGTATATAATAAAGCATGGGTTAAATATACTTAATAAGGTAAAAGGGGGGATGCGCCAATGGAAAAATTGATTCAAATACGTGTTGAAGAAGAGGTGCGTAATGCAGCAGATAATGTTTTTAAAGAAAATGGGTTAACCACCCAACAAGCTGTTAAAATGTTTTTAACGCAAGTTGCGCATAGTGGGAAATCACCATTTGATGATTTATTCAAAGCTAAAGATCAACGTTGATTAAAAATTTTCAATATTAGCGAAAATGATTTATTTCATTTCCGCTTTTTTTATATATTTAAAGACTAATTTACAAGACATTTAGCCAAATATAACTGTAATTTTGATATACTGTTTATTAAGAATAACTGGAGGAATTTTATGAAAACAGTTACTTTTAAGAATTTTTCTTTTTGGCAACGCATTATTATTAATACAATTACATTATTAGCAATGGCAGGATTGTTTAGAAACGGTCTTTATATTAGCAGTATTTGGACAGCAATTTTAGCGGCATTTATTTTAGGTATTTTAAATGCCCTAGTTAAACCAGTGTTACATTTATTAGCATTACCATTTACCATTTTGACCTTTGGACTGTTTGGCTTAGTGATTAATGGACTAGTGCTTTGGTTAACAGCTTGGGTCATTGGGGATGGCTTTAAGTTTGCCAGTTTTGGTTGGGCGGTCTTTATTGCAATTATAATGTCGCTTGTTAATTTGATCATTTCTAATTATTTCAATAAAGATAATCAACAGGCATAAGATGGGGAATTAAAGATGACAAAAGAACTAACAGTAAAAGATTTGTTAGACAATACGCGTCTAAAAATTGTGGCAGGTGAGGAATATTTAGATCGAAAAATTACGACACCAGATATTTCGCGTCCTGGTCTAGAAATGACTGGATATTTTAATTACTATGCACCCGAACGTATTCAGTTAATGGGGATTACGGAAACGTCATTTGCGCATCGTATGAATCATGAAGAGTTGTTATTGATTGCAAGAAAAATGATGCAACCAAATACACCAACATTTGTTGTGTCAACAGGTCGGCAATTACCAGAAGAATTTATGCAATCTGCCGAAGAAAATCACATTCCAGTATTAGCAACTGAATTGACTTCTTCTAAAACTTTGGCCAACATGACGTATTTTTTGAGTGGAGGTCTGGCAGAACGTGAATCTATTCATGGTGTATTGGTTGATATTTTCGGGTTAGGTGTTTTGATCACGGGTGATTCTGGCGTTGGTAAATCAGAAACAGCTTTAGAATTAGTACAACGTGGTCATCGACTAATTGCAGACGACCGAGTAGATGTTTATGCACAAGATGAAGAGCGTCTGGTAGGTGAGCCGCCAGCAATTCTAAGGAATCTAATGGAGTTGCGTGGTGTGGGCATCATTGATGTGATGGATTTATTTGGTGCTGGAGCGGTTCGTTCACATGCAACGATTGCGTTTAATTTACATCTTGCTAAATGGCATGATGATCAAGACGTTGATCGTTTAGGGAATGGTGAGGAAGTAATGACTATACAAGGCGTTGATTTACCACGCTTTGTTCTCCCTGTTCAAGCTGGACGAAATTTAGCTGTTTTAGTTGAGACAGCAACAAAAAATTTCCGTGCTAAATTAATGGGATTCGATGCAACTCAGACATTTAATAATAACTTAAATAAATTAATTTCTGATAATTCAAAATAGTATTTTCAATATATAAGGGTAGACAAAGCTTAAATTTTGATTGCCAAGATATTAAGATGTGGTATTATTATGGTATTCTCAGGGATATTAGTAACAAGGAGGAATCTCGTGAGTCGCGAAATTATTGCAGTTTTAGGTGCCGGTTCTTGGGGAACCGCCCTGGCAAATGTTGCCGCTGAAAATGGGCATATTGTGCGCTTGTGGAGTCATCGTGCTGAACAAGTTGATGAAATTAACGAAACCCATCGTAATACAAAATATCTGGGTGAACATCCACTTAATGAAGGTGTCATCGCAGTTGCTGATATGAAGCAAGCAATTGCAGACGCTAATCTTGTGTTAAGTGTTGTTCCAACTAAAGCAACACGTGAAGTAGCTCGCCAGTTAGTGACAATTTTAAAGGAAACTAACCATAAAGTTGTTGTTATGGCAGCGACTAAGGGAATCGAACCGGTCACTTATAAGCGGGTATCTGAAATGCTTGCCGAAGAAATTCCAAGTGAATATTTAGGTGGCTTGGGGATTATTGCTGGTCCCTCACATGCTGAAGGCGTTATCAAGCATGACCCAACACTAGTGACGGCAGTCAGCTCAGATCTGACGGTTGCAAAGTATGTACAGAATGTATTGAGCAATCAAATTTTCCGTGTTTATACCAATACCGATGTTGTGGGATCAGAAATCGGCGCAGCTCTTAAAAATGTGATTGCCATTGGAGCAGGGGCTTTGGAGAGTTTAGGATATGATGCTAATGCAAAAGCAGCATTGTTTACAAGAGGGTTAGCTGAAATTAGTCGTCTTGGACAAGCTTTTGGTGCCAACCCCATTACATTTATGGGCTTGGCTGGTGTAGGCGACTTATTTGCGACGGCAACATCAGTATACTCACGTAATTATCGTGCAGGTGTGCAATTAGGCCAGGGGAAGCAACTAGATGATGTCGTGGCTGATATGGGAATGGTTATTGAAGGAATTTCAACTACCAAAGTTGCGCATGAATTAGCACAAAAGAAACATGTTGAAATGCCAATTACTTCAGCTATGTATCGTGTTATTTATGACAATGAAGATGTTAAAAATGTTATGCAGTTATTAATGGGACGGCCAGTCTCACAAGAAGGGAAGTAATTAAATCATGAAACCAGTACGTAAAGCAATTATTCCAGCCGCAGGATTAGGGACACGTTTTTTGCCAGCTACTAAGGCATTAGCAAAAGAAATGTTGCCAATCGTTGATAAGCCAACTATCCAATTCATCATTGAAGAGGCATTAGCTTCAGGAATTGAAGATATCGTGATTGTTGATGGTAAGTCAAAGCGTTCTATTGAAGATCACTTTGATTCAAATCCTGAGTTAGAGAATAACTTACGTGAGAAGGGAAAGAATGAGTTATTGAAGATTGTTGAAGAAACAACCGATATCAACTTGTACTTTATTCGCCAATCACATCCACGCGGTTTGGGGGATGCGGTTTTGACTGCTAAGTCATTTATTGGGGACGAACCATTTGTTGTCATGCTAGGTGATGATTTGATGCATGATGATGAACCATTAACAAAGCAGTTGATTGACCGTTATAATACAACAGGTGAGTCAACGTTGGCTGTTATGAAGGTTCCACACGATCAAGTTTCTGAATATGGTGTCATTGCACCTGAAAAGGAAGTTGCTGATGGCCTTCACCAAGTTAATAGCTTTGTGGAGAAGCCAAAGCCTGAAGATGCACCATCAGATTTGGCTATTATTGGACGTTACTTATTGACGCCTGAAATTTTTGAAGAGTTGGAAAATACTAAGCCTGGTAAAGGTAACGAAATCCAATTAACAGATGCCATTGATACGTTAAACAAGCGTCAACATGTTTATGCGCATGAATTTAAGGGTGACCGTTATGATATTGGTTCAAAAATTGGCTTTTTGACAACTAATATTGAATTTGGTTTGAAGCATCCACAAACAGCTGAAGCTTTGAAGCGCTACATTAAAGATTTAGCCAATAAACTAGATTAATTTGTTAAAAATAAAACTGTTGGTATGATAAAATACTTACAGTTTTATTTTTGTTAACAAAAAGTAAGTAAATAGCTTGCTTTCTGTTTCAAAGAAGGTAAAATGTAATAGAAGTAATTAGGAAATAAGAAAATAAAGTATTTGAAGATGGAGGTGTTATTATGGTTCAACATTATGACACGATAATTTTAGGTGCAGGACCTGGTGGTATGACAGCAGCAACATATGCATCGCGTGCAAATCTTTCTGTGTTGATGATTGATCGCGGTATTTATGGTGGTCAAATGAATAATACAGCCGAAGTAGAAAACTACCCTGGTTTTAGTAGTATTTTAGGCCCTGACTTAGCCGAAAATATGTATAAATCCTCAACACAATTTGGTGCAGAATATGCATTTGGAACAGTTTTGCATGTTCAAGCACAAGAAGATGGTTCATGGCATGTTGTAACTGATATGGATGAGTATACAAGTAATACGGTTATTGTTGCAACTGGTTCTGATTATAAGAAATTAGCGGTCCCTGGTGAAGATACCTATGCTGGCCGTGGTGTTTCGTACTGTGCAGTATGTGATGGGGCATTTTTCCGTAATCAACATGTAATTGTTGTTGGTGGTGGTGATTCAGCTGTGGAAGAAGCAACTTATTTAGCTGGATTAGCTGATAAAGTTACGGTTTTCCATCGTCGTGATAAATTACGTGCACAACAAATTTTGCAAGATCGTGCATTTGCCAACGAAAAGATTGAATTTGTTTGGAATACTGAAGTTGAAGAAATTTTAGGCGACGACAAGAAGGTAACTGGCGTTCGCGTGCATAATAATGTCACTGATGAAGTTTATACGGTAGATGCTGCTGGTGTCTTTATTTATGTTGGTGTATTGCCAGTATCACAAGTTGTGGCTGATTTAGGTGTTACAAATGAACAAGGCTGGATTGAAACCAATGAGCGTATGGAAACAGCACGCCCAGGAATGTTTGCTCTTGGTGATGTTCGTGATAAGGAACTACGTCAAATTACCACTGCTGTGGGTGATGCTGCCGTAGCTGGTCAAAATGTCTTCTCATATAATGAAGAATTCAAGTTAAAACAGCAAAAGGTAACAAAAGCATAATTTGGCATACTTACCAATTTAAGCAATGTTATTGATAATCTTTAGTATCACTTGGCTGGAACATCATTTTGTTCCAGCTTTTTTAGCTAATACAGGAGAGTAACACGATGACAACCTTTTATTTTGTACGACATGGTCAAACGCTAGCAAATGCAAGTGGTTTAAAACAAGGTCAAATTAATACTGAAAATACAGAGTTAAATGAAACGGGAATTCAACAAGTTACAAGGCTAGCAGAGCATTTTGATTTAGATTTTGCGCAACATCTTGTAGCTAGTCCATTGAACAGAACGCAACAAACAGCGGCATTATTAAATAAAACGGGTCAATTGTCGCTACAAACTGATGAAAGATTATTAGAAATTTCATATGGTCAATGGGACGGTAAAAGTAATCAAAAATTAATGACGGCATATCCGGATGTTTTTGATGACATCTTGCATGATGTTTTACCACAATATGTTAAATATGCAACTGAGGGTGAAACATTTGAACAGGTGGTTGAACGTGTACAGATCTTTTTAGATGAAATGACGAAAAATTATCCAACTGATAATATTGTGGTAGTAACGCATGGATTTACGATTAAAGCAGTGATAATGGCGACTTTTGGTATAACGCCAGCAACAATACATTTACCAGAACCAGGCAATGCTAGTATGACAAAATTGACACAGACAACTGATGGTCAAAAGTATTTACACTTTTTTAATCAACAGTATTGATGAAATGTAATTTTTATTAAAAATTAATGTTTTTTTGTGCTTGTACAAGTATAATAGCCTGTAATAGTATTTAGGAGGAAATCAAAGTATGGCGCAAGGCGTAAAAATTGTTGCCTCATCTCATTATGTACCTGAAGATATTGTCACCAATGATGATTTGGCAACAATTATGGATACAAATGACGAGTGGATTCAAACACATACGGGTATTAAGACGCGACATGTATCTCTTCAAGGAGAAAATACTTCAGACTTAGCAACTAAGGCAGCGCAACAAGCATTTGAACAAACGTTACTTACGCCAGACGATATTGACTTAATTATTGTGACGACGTTTACACCAGATGGTTTAGCGCCATCCACTGCAGCGTTAGTTCAAAGAAACTTACAAGCAAAAAAAGCATGGGCATATGATATATCAACTGCTTGTGCTGGATTTGTGTTTGGGTTAAGCACTGCTGATAAATTTTTAAAAGCCAATGCAGCAAAATATGCTTTAGTTATTTCAGCTGAAGTTAATTCTAAAATGATGGATTTTAATGACCGAACGTCTGCTGTATTCTTTGGGGATGGGGCAGCTGCCTTTATTTTAGAAGCTTCATCAGATAGCCTTGTAGTTGCTGAGCAAATGCATACAATTGGTAATTCAAAAGTGGTTCATTCTGGATTAATTGCACCGTTAAATGAAATATCTGCGAATAATTACCCCAAAACGACGGCTTTCCACCAAGAAGGACGTCAGGTATTTAGTGAAGTAGAACGTTTAATTCCGGCACATATTAATGACTTATTGCAACAGAATAATTTAACGCCAGATGACATTGACTATTTTATTCCGCATCAAGCAAACTTGCGGATTATAGAGATGTTGGCCAAAAAATTAAATCAGCCAATGAGCAAATTTGTTACAAATGTAACTAAATATGGTAATACATCGTCAGCCGGTATTGCGATGGCTTTGGATGAACTAAGACACCAAGTGCCTTTAAAAGGTAAAAAAGTTTTATTAACGGGATTTGGTGCCGGCTTTACTTATGGAAGTCTCTTGTGCCAATTTTAAAATTAACGGTATAATATAGTTAAGGAGGCCAAATGGATTATAATCAAATGTTAGATCAGCTTAGATCGGGCGAATTAGATCAATTTATAGTTAATGCAAAAGAGTTTTCAGATTTCTATAATGTTTGGCGTGACTACCCATATCAAAATGCAATTACTGGTACTGCTGAACGAGGTGGCATTATCACGTACACAGCAAAAGATGATGAAGCATCATAGAAATAAATTTATTGATAACTATAACGCAATGAATATTAATGAAAAAAATATGTAAGCGCTTGCGATTGTATTTAATACCTGATAAAATGTTTATAGAGGTTAGTTGAAAAAAGATTGTTGAAAGTATTGATTCACTAAACCCATTTATAAGAATAATATTTAAATTTAGAGGAGATTATCACCATGGAATCACGCGAATTTCACATTGTAGCCGAAACTGGTATCCACGCACGTCCAGCAACTTTGTTGGTACAAGCAGCTTCAAAGTTCTCATCAAACGTTACCTTGTCATACCAAGGTAAGGATGTAAACTTGAAGTCAATTATGGGTGTTATGTCATTGGGTGTTGGTCAAAATGCTGACGTTAAGATTTCTGCAGAAGGTGATGACGAGGCTGATGCCTTGGCAGCTATTGCAGAAACAATGTCAACTGAAGGTTTGACTGATTAATTTGTAATTAAATAAACAGATTCAAAGGGAACAGAGTAATGACTAAAAAAATTACAGGAATTGCAGCATCTAATGGTGTTGCAATTGCAAAAGCATATAAGCTTGTTGACCCGGATCTGTCTTTTGAGACTCGCACAATCGACGATGCTCAAGGTGAAAAAGACCGCGTAAATGCGGCCTTTTTGGCATCTAAGGCAGATTTGGAAACAATTCGTACTAAAGCTGAAGCGTCAATGGGAGCTGATGAAGCTGAAGTATTTACTGCACATATTATGGTATTAGAGGATCCAGAACTTCTAAGTAGTATCAATGATAAAATTGATACCGACAAAACAAATGCTGAAGCAGCGCTAAAAGCTGTTACTGATATGTATATTGGTATGTTCGAAGCTATGGCAGATGATAATCCATATATGGCAGAACGTGCTGCTGATATTCGTGATGTTACGAAGCGTGTTTTGAGTCATTTATTAGGCAAAGATTTACCCAATCCTGCCTTGATTAATGAAGAAGTTGTAATTGTTGCGCACGATATGACGCCTTCAGACACAGCACAACTTGATCGTCGCTATGTAAAAGGCTTTATTACTGATGTTGGTGGTCGTACTGCCCACGCAGCGATTATGGCACGTACGCTAGAAATCCCTGCAATCGTCGGTTCTGATGTTGCTACAAAGGATATTGATGAAAATGATATGGTAATTTTGGATGGCTTGGATGGGGATGCATTGATTTTACCATCTGATGCTGAAATTGCTGAATATCAACAAAAGGGTCGTGCATATGCTGATAAGAAGGTAGAATGGGCTAAGCTAAAGAATGAAAAGTCTGTTTCTGCTGATGGTAAAGAATTTGTCATTGGTGCTAATATCGGTACTCCCAAGGATCTTGATGGTGTGATTGAAAATGGTGCTGAAGGTGTTGGCCTTTATCGTACTGAATTTTTGTACATGGATTCTTCAGAATTACCAACTGAAGAAGCTCAGTTTGAATCATATAAGAAAGTACTTGAAAGCATGGATGGTAAACCTGTAACGGTTCGTACGATGGATATTGGTGGTGACAAGCACTTACCATATTTGCCATTACCAGAAGAAGATAATCCATTTATGGGTTACCGTGCTATCCGTATTTCATTAGATCGTGATGATATTTTCCGGACGCAATTGCGTGCGCTATTACGTGCATCAGTTTACGGTCAATTGTGGATTATGTTCCCAATGGTGGCAACATTACCAGAATTCCGTGCTGCTCGTGATATCTTTAATGAAGAAAAAGCGAAGTTAGTTGCTGAAGGTACTGAAGTTTCAGATGATATCAAGTTAGGTATCATGATTGAAATTCCAGCTGCAGCTGTTTTGGCTGATAAATTTGCTCAAGAAGTTGATTTCTTCTCAATCGGAACAAACGACTTGATTGGTTATTCAATGGCTGCAGATCGTGGTAATGACCGTGTGTCATATTTGTATCAACCATATAATCCATCAATCTTACGTTTGGTTAAGAATGTTATTGATTCTGCTCACAAGTATGGTAAGTTTGCTGCAATGTGTGGTGAGATGGCTGGTGACCCAATTGCTTTGCCTATCCTTGTGGGTATGGGATTAGATGAATTCTCAATGTCAGCTACATCAATTTTGCAAGCGCGTTCATTGATGAAGAAGTTGGATACGCAAGAAATGGCGCAGCTAGCTGAGCAAGCCGTTGATTCTGAAACCAATGATGAAGTTATTGCTTTAGTACAAGCTAATGTTTCAGTAGACTAGATAAGTTAATAAAATATTTAATGGAGATAATCTGAAATAACAGGTTACCTCCATTTTTAATTAGCCATAATTTTAAAGCTTGATATGATTCTGTTATCGGTAACATAGGATAACCTGATATGCTTATTTGTATATTAGAAAAATAATAAAAGATATTTCTAATGAATTTATATATATAATATTGTTATAAATAATTTAAAATAAATCAATGAAAGCGATTACTTAAATCAATGATTGTATTGTTGAATATTTAATGAGTCTCCTATAAGCTAAAGTCATTAATAAATAACTGGGGGATTTATCAATGAATACAAAATGGTGGCAAAATGAGGTTGTCTATCAAGTTTATCCGCGCTCTTTTCAGGATACTAATCATGATGGTATTGGTGATATTCAAGGGATGATTAATCGTTTGGATTATATTAAAGATTTAGGTGTAACAATGATTTGGGTATCACCAATTTATAAATCACCAATGGTAGATATGGGATATGATATTTCTGATTATCAGGATATTGATCCACAATTTGGTACCTTGGATGATTTTAAGCGGTTTTTATCCGAAGCCGAAAAAAGAGGTATTAAGGTCATTATGGATTTAGTGATAAACCATACCTCTGATCAGCATCAATGGTTTATTGACGCGTTGGAACATCCTGATAGTGAGTATCGGGATTACTATATTTTTAAGCAAAGTGACGACGGTAAAGCGCCAAATAATTGGCGAAGTATTTTTGGTGGTTCTACTTGGGAGCCTGTACCAGGGGAACAAGGAAACTATTACTTTCACACATTTGCACCACAGCAACCCGATTTAAACTGGGAAAACCCAAAACTAAGACAAGAAATTTATCAAATGATTAATTGGTGGCTAGAAATGGGGGTTGCTGGCTTCCGTGTTGATGCGATTACGCATTTGAAGAAAGATTTGGATTGGGCCAGTTTACCTGCTGATGGCATTGATGACCTAGTTGCAGTTGTTAAAAAGGGACAAAATCGTCCAGGCATTGATTTGTTTTTGAATGAATTAAAAGCAGCAACTTTTGATAAGTATGATGCCTTAACAGTTGGTGAAGCATATGGTGTTCCTGACAGTGATCTAGAAAAATATGTTGGACCTGAAGGCTATTTTTCAGCTATTTTTGATTTTTCATATATGAATATTGATGTGCAAAACACCGATGAATGGTATCGAGGTCGCAGTACTTGGCAAATTAAAGATTTACGCCAAGCAATGTTTAATGCCCAGCGAACGGCTATTGATATTAAAGGGACCTTGGCTAATGTCTTGGAGAATCATGATCAACCAAGAGTGCTTTCAAAATTAGTACCAAATAAGGCATATCAAACTGCACAGACAGCCAAGGCATTAGCGACGATGTATTATTTCTTACCAGGATTGCCTTTTATTTATCAAGGACAAGAACTAGGAATGAAAAATTTTGAACGTCAAGACATTGCAGAATTTAATGATGTATCATCAATTAATAATTATCATGAAGCATTAGAAACTGGCTACTCAAAGGAAGCGGCATTAGCTTCAATTAATGCAAAATCAAGAGATAATGCACGAACACCGATGCAATGGGACGATTCTGAGTTTGGTGGTTTTTCAGACGTAACGCCTTGGTTAAAGATGGGCAACGATCGTCAAGGTATTAATGTTTCTGATGAACAGGCAGATACTTCATCAGTATTACATTATTATCAAAAATTAGGACAAATTCGACATGATGAAAATTGGGAAAAACTTGCAGTATCGGGTGTATTTACACCATTAACTTCACTGCCTGATACAGTAATTGGATATCAACGGACATTAGGTCAACAAGTTTTGACGATATTGGTAAACTTGTCACCAAATAATGTAAGATTTGGGTTGGTGCAAATAGGTGAACAACTTGTAACAGTGGGTGATACTGCGATAAACCAACATCGTGTGACGATGTCAGGATATAGTGCAATAGTGCTTGGGGTCAAATAAATATTGTGAATATATAAGCAAGGAACGTACTTAAAATGATTAATTTTGTACGTTCTTTTTATGTGAATTTATGTTACCGGTAACATCGTGCTTTTTTTAATAAGTTGCTATAATTATTAATGAAAACGCTTACATTATTTTGGGATATTTTGAAAAGAGGATAAAAAATGGGTAAGGCAAATAAAATTGTTATGATGACAGCACTGGCTGCTACAGTTACTTCAGCAGGTATATTCGTATCAAATAATTCGGCTTCTGCTGATGATAAAGCAGTTAAATTATGGGTTGATAATAAAGCATATAAACCAATCGTTAAGCAATTTACAAAAGACACTGGTATCAAAGTGGACTTTAAAATTGGGCAGTCAGCAGATGCTCAAGCTGATTTAAAAAAGGATCCGTCAGCAGCAGCAGATGTCTTTATGTTTCCACATGATCAATTAGGGCAAATGGTGCAGGCGGGCTTGATTTATCAAAACACGAAGTATGAAAAGAGCATTAAAAAGGATCAGACTGATTCAGCTGTCCAAGGGGCTTCATATAAGGGCAAGATGTATGGGTACCCTTATGGTGTTGAGACGCAAGTTTTATATTATAACAAGGAAAAGCTTTCAGCAGATGATATTAAATCATGGGCCTCACTTACTGAGAAAGGTAAGCTAACAACAAACTTTGCTGGTGACGGTGCTAATTATAAATATGTACCATTATTTATGAGTAATGGTGATTACTTGTATGGTGAAAATGGTGAAAAAGTAAAAGGCACTAACTTTAACAATGATAAAGGCATGCAAGTTTTAAAGTGGATTGCCCAGCAAAAGGATAATAATGGTGTTATTCAAAGTACGGATGCAGCTTCTTTAAACAAAATGTCAAATGGTAAGGCCGATGCCTATCTTTCTGGACCATGGGATAAGGTGACTTTGAAAAAGGAAATGGGAGATAAATTAGGGGTTGCCAAGTATCCAACAGTTAATTTTGGTGATGGTGACAAGCAGATGAAAACTTTCCTGGGTGTTAAATTATTTGGTGTTAATGCACAAACAGATAAAGCATTAAATGCAATGAAATTAGCTAACTACTTATCATCAAATAAAGTCCAAAAGCAAGTGTTCGATAAATTAGGTTACGTACCATCAAGTAAATCAGTACAAGCTAGTGGCGATGTTCAAAAAGATGATGTGGCTGCTGCTGTGACGGAAATGGCTAAGCCTGAAAATTCAGTTATTATGCCTAAATTACCACAAATGGTGACCTTCTGGGGACCGTCAGATGCATTGATTAATGATGCTTATAAAGGCAAGCTTACCTCAGATACAGAGATGCAATCTAAGTTAGATAAATTGGTTAAGCAATCAACAAAGTCTGAAAAATAAGTTACATAGTAATAACTAAGATATGCCTAGTAAGGCATATCTTTTTATCATCACTATATGGAGGATATCGCATGCAAACGCAGAAACTATCAGTGCGTGAAGCCTTAAAAGTAGGCGATTGGCGAATGAAATTATCGGCTATCATTATGGGGACATCGCAACTTTTACATGGACAGATACTAAAAGGATTATGGTTTTTAGCAGTTGAAATTTCTTTTTTTACTTGGTTCTTTGCTAGAGGAATTAAGAGTTTACAATCTCTAATAACTCTTGGAACACATAAGCAAGGATTTGTATTTGATAAAAAGTTAGGGATAAATGTGTTACATCAAGGTGATAATTCGATGTTGTTGCTCTTGTTTGGGGTTGCAACTATTCTCGTTGTTGTTATCTTTTTTTATCAATATTGGGTAAATTTAAAATCAGCTAGAAAATTGCAGGAATTAGATTTATATCATAAAAGCATTCCAACTTTAAAAGAAGATTTATCAGCATTATTAGATAGCAAGTTACATATCTTGCTAATGTCGGTACCGGTTGCTGGTGTCGTTGCTTTTACGATATTACCATTAATTTATATGATTTCTATTGCCTTTACGAATTACGATCATAATCATTTACCACCTAAAAATTTATTTAGTTGGGTTGGCTTTGAAAATTTGGGTAATGTGCTCGGTGGAGATGTTGCTAGTACATTTTTCCCATTACTAGGTTGGACCATTGTTTGGGCCATTATGGCAACAGTAACATCTTTCTTGTTTGGTGTATTATTAGCCATGTTAATCAATGCTAAAGGCATTAAGGGTAAAAAGGTTTATCGTACGTTATTTATCTTAACAATGGCAGTACCGCAATTTATTACATTATTAATTATGAATAATTTATTAAATGATTCCGGTATGGTTAATACAATGCTGATGAATTGGCATGTGATTAGTCATCCTTTGCCATTCTTAACTGACGGCACTTGGGCAAAGGTCACCGTAATTATTGTTAATATGTGGATTGGTATTCCAGCCACAATGTTGGTAACAACAGGTATTTTACAAAATTTGAATCAAGATCAAATTGAGGCTGCTGAAATTGATGGGGCTAACAAATTTCAAATTTTCCGTGATTTAACTTTTCCCCAAATTCTATTTGTTATGGCACCAAGTTTAATTCAACAATTCATTGGTAACATCAATAATTTCAATGTTATTTTCTTGTTAACCGGTGGTGGTCCGATGAATTCTGATTACTATAATGCAGGAGACACCGATTTATTGGTGACTTGGTTGTACAAATTGACAATCGATGCTGCAGATTACAACCTAGCTTCAGTTATCGGAATTTTGATTTTCACATTGTCAGCAGTATTCTCTTTATTTGCTTACAAACGTGTTAATAAGATGAATAATCTGGGATAGGAGTAAGTTATGAAAAATAAAAATAAACGGACACGTATGATTGTTTATACAATATTAACGTTATTGGCAGTAGTATGGGTATTACCTATCATTTGGATTGTATTAACGAGTTTTAGATCTGAAGGTGGCATGTTTGTTGATTATTTTATACCACATCATTTCACACTAGATAATTATAAAATGTTGTTTACTAATTCAACATATCCTTTTGGTCGTTGGTTCATGAATACATTAATTGTCGCAGTTGTTAGTGCAACATTATCAACATTTATAACGGTTGTGATGGCATATTCGTTATCAAGATTAAAATTCCGTTGGCGTGGCCGTTTCTTACAAGGTGCGTTGGTATTGAACATGTTTCCTGGCTTTATGAGTATGATTGCTATTTATTACATTTTGAAGGCAATTGGATTGACACAATCACTAGTTGCACTAATTTTGGTTTATGTAGCAGGAGCAGCGTTAGGATTTTATGTACAAAAAGGTTTTTTTGATACAATCCCAATTTCTTTAGATGAGTCAGCAATGTTAGATGGCGCAACGAAGTGGGATATTTTTAGAACAATTACGTTACCTTTGTCAAAGCCGATAATTGTGTATACAACATTAATGGCCTTTACAGGACCATGGATGGACTTCATTTTTGCACGAGTAATTATGGGCGATAATATTCAAAATTATACGGTAGCAATTGGTTTGTATACTATGATGACCCGTGAATCTGCAAATTCGTTGTTTATGGCGTTCGCTGCTGGATCTGTATTAATTGCGGTACCGATTATAATTCTATTCATCGCTTTGCAAAGATTCTTCGTTGAAGGTATGACCTCAGGTGCAGTAAAGGGTTAAGAGGAAAATAAAATGGCAGAAATAAAATTAGAACATATTAAAAAACAATATCAGAATGCCAGTGAACCATCAGTCGCTGATTATAACTTAGATATTCATGATAAAGAATTTATTGTTTTTGTTGGACCATCTGGATCAGGTAAGTCAACAGTATTGCGCATGATTGCTGGTTTAGAAGAAATAACGGATGGCACATTTACTATTGATGGTGAAGTAATGAACGAAGTGGCACCAAAGGATCGGGAAATTGCGATGGTTTTTCAAAATTATGCACTTTACCCACATATGACAGTCTTTGATAATATTGGCTACAGTTTAAAATTAAAGAAGACGCCTAAAACAGAAATTGAAGAACGGGTTCATCAAGCTGCCAAAATTTTAGGAATTGAACCATATTTGGAGCGTAAACCAGCCGACTTGTCGGGTGGTCAACGGCAACGTGTTGCTATGGGGCGAGCAATTGTGCGAGATGCAAAAATATTATTAATGGATGAGCCACTCTCAAACTTGGATGCAAAGTTACGTGTACAAATGCGTGCAGAAATTACTAAAATTCATAAGCGAATGGGTGCAACAACAATTTATGTGACGCATGATCAAACTGAGGCAATGACTTTAGCTGATCGTATTGTCATTATTGATCATGGGGATATTCAACAAATTGGGACACCAAATGAACTATATAATGAGCCGACTAATACTTTTGTGGCAGGCTTTATTGGTTCACCAGCAATGAATTTATTGGAAGTTGAATATTATGATGGTATGTTAGTGAGCGATGAAGGATTTTCTGTAACCTTACCGCAAGGTATTTCTAAACAATTAACTGATAAAGGATATGAAGACAAAAAAATTGTATTTGGTATTAGGCCAGAAGATTTACACCTTGATCCGATTGCAATGGAGACATATGTTGGTGGCAAATTTACAACTCAGGTAGAAATTTCGGAGTTGCTAGGTGCTGATGTTATGTTATATACAAAAATTGGTAATTCAGAAATTGTCGTTCGTGGTAAAGGTAGTGATTATGTTGCACCAGGTACAGCAATCCAAGTTGCAGCTAATCTATCAAAAGCACACTATTTTGATGCTGTCACAACAAACCGCATTATTTAATAAAGGAGAGTGCTTATGTTCAAGGCAGGTATTTATCATCGACCAGAAAGTGAAGATATAACGTTACTGTCAGAAGATACAGTGGCTATTCGCATTAAAACAGCATTAAATGATATTAAAAAAATTAAATTATTGTATGGGGATCCTTATCTCATATCGGCAGATAAGCCAGCAATATCACAATTTTTAATTAAGAAACGGCATGATGATATTTATGATTATTGGGAACTGGAATTAGAGCAAAAGACGAAACGTTTAGCCTATGCATTCTTGTTAGAAGATTATGATGGTGAAGTTAGCCTTTATGCTGATCAACAGTTTTATCACCCTAATAAGCAAATTAGTGAAAATGGTAGTGCATTTTTTAAGTTACCATACTTTCATTTAATTGATGCTAGTATTGGACCAAGATGGGTTAAAGAAACAGTTTGGTATCAAATTTTTCCAGATCGGTTTAATAACGGTAATATAAATAATGATCCGGTTAAGACATTACCTTGGGATTCAACAGTATCACCCCAATCAGATAGCTTTTATGGTGGCGATTTAGAAGGTATTATTGAAAAATTAGATTATTTAATAGATTTAGGAATTAATGGATTATACTTAACCCCAATTTTCAAAGCGCCGTCTAACCATAAGTATGATACAAGTGATTACTATGAAGTAGACGTCAATTTTGGAGATAAAGCAACTTTAAAAAAGCTAATTGATGAAGCCCATAAAAGAAATATGCGTGTGATGCTAGATGCCGTGTTTAACCATATTGGTGATCAGTCACCAATATGGCAGGATGTTATCAAAAATGAGAATCAATCGCAATATATAGATTGGTTTCATATTAATCATTTTCCAATAGCTGTAAATTCTGACATAACGGATGAAGCATTTTCCAAAAAAGCTAATTATGATACGTTTGCATTTACACCTCACATGCCAAAATGGAACACGAGTAATCTTGAAGTACAGGAATATTTGCTTTCAATTGGTGAGTATTGGGTGAAGGAGTTTGACATTGATGCTTGGCGTTTAGATGTTGCAAATGAGGTAGACCATCACTTTTGGCGTCAGTTTAGTACGCGTATGAAGCAAATTAAACCAAATATTTACATTTTAGGTGAAATTTGGCATACATCGCAACCGTGGCTAGATGGCAGTCAATTTGATGGTGTCATGAACTATGCATATATGCAGCATATAAAAGACTTCTTTATACAGAACGATCAAACCCCTGAAGAATTTACTAATCGTTTGACACATGAGTTGATGTTATATTCGGACACAACTAATCAAATGATGTTTAATTTATTAGATTCACATGATACAGCACGTATTCAAACTGAAGTTAGCAATGAAAAAATTGTCAGACAGTTATTGATGTTTATGTTTATGCAACCAGGTACACCTGATATTTACTATGGTACAGAATTAGGGATGACTGGTGGTGATGATCCAGATAACCGTAAACCAATGGCATGGCAGTTAGCTAATGAAGATAATATAACTTATCAGAATACGAAAATTATTATCAAAATTAGAAGGCAATATGCAAAATTATTTGCAGAGGGTAATCTAGTATTAATCCCGTTACAAGATGGTATTGTAGTAAAACGCCAGCTAGGCCAAAAAATAATTACAGGTGTATTTTCTCGTCAAAGTACATTACCTATTGAAGACGTTAGTGGTATGACTGTATTATTTGGTAACGAAGACATCCTTGAAAGAAAGTTAGCACCGCATTCGGTGTTTGTATATTTGACTAAATAAATGTTGCTATATTTAGTTTAAGCCTAAATAGTTCTGCACAACTAAGCATGGTATAATTGGTTTTAGTATAACGAGGGATGGTAATAAAGATGTCACGACGACCAATTGTAATTGCAAACTGGAAAATGAATAAGTTGCCAAGTGAGGTATCACAATATATCCAATATGTTGCACCAAAATTGGTTGGTTATCCAAATGTTGATGCTGTATTAGCAGGGCAAGATGTGTTACTAAATACAATGGTTATGGCGGCTAAAGATACTTCAATTGAAATTGGGGCGGAAAACATGTATTGGCAAGATAAGGGGGCTTATACAGGTGAAACTAGTCCACGTGCCTTGGCTGATTTAGGAATTAGCAAAGTTATTATTGGGCACTCTGAACGGCGTAATTATTTTCGTGAAACTGATGAAATGGTTAATTTGAAAACCTTGGCAGCGCTAAGAAATGGTGTGGCCCCAATTATTGCGATTGACGAAGCTGTGCAACTAACATCTTTAAATGATCATGCGCATTGGATCGTTAATCAAGTAGTAGAGTCACTCAAAGGTGTTACTGAGCAGGAAATGAGTCATATATTATTAGCTTATGAACCAACAGCTGCAATTGGTTCAGGACAAGCAATGACACCAGTTGATGCGCAAAAAAGCTTACGAATTATTCGTCAAACAGTTGCGGATATGTTTAATCAGGATATTGCTGATCGTGTGCGTATTTTGTATGGTGGTTCAGTAAAACCAGCTAATGCTTATGATTTATTAAAACAACCAGATATTGATGGGGTATTAGTGGGGGATGCAGCTTTAGATGCAACAACTTTCCTAGAATTAATCAGTTTAGCTGATCAGGCTAAAAGAAATTAATCGTAAGTAAACAAAAAACGCTTTGCCGCACTATAATGCGGGACAAAGCGCTTTTTTATTTTACTAATTGAATTAATCAATTGATGAAATTGCTGTATCTGGTTCTGATGGTGCAACTTCATCTGGTACATCATCGTCAATTATTTGTGAGGAATCAGTATCATTGCTAGATTCACTTGATGACTCATCAGAATGGCTACTTGACTTATCTGAACTATGAGAAGAACTATCACTCGTATCACTATTTTCAGATGAACTAGATGTGGATGACGAATTATTCTGTGAAGAGCTACTATTAGAAGATGTTACAGCCGAAGAAGTGCTTTGTGAAACTGAAGAAGTTGTTTCTGAGGCACTTATACTACTACTTGCCTGAGTTGTTTCACTACTTGAAACCGGATTACTCTGTGAACTATTATTTTTTGATGTTTGACTGGTATTGCTTTGTGAAGAAGGTTGGGCATAAAACGACTGCTGACTTGATTGCGTTTGCGAAGGACGTTTTGTACTTGTTGAAATAGCAGCTTTGTTGTTGGTATTAACTGCTTGTTCTTGTGAATCAGCAATGAAGACACCACTATCGGCTAATCGTGAACTAAATTTGGATGATTCAGATTTTGATGAAGCTTGTGCTTGTTTTTGCGATTGTAAATGGGTTACTTCTTCTCGGGGGTTAGTTAGCCAACCGGAGAAAGCTTGGGAAGTACTTAAAAAACACACAGGAATGATAAAAAGTAGACCAACTAGTAATGAAATTGTATAAATTGTACGTTTCATAAAATATCCCCCCAAAACCCATTTGATTTAATTAGTTTAACGTGATTAACAATTACATGACGGTCAAAAGTGTAACAAAATGACAACAAATCACTTGCAAATTAATGTCTAGAATATAAAATGGTGAACAAGCAAAGTGTTTTTAAAGATATATATAACTGTTATTTGACTAATTTATGAACTTTTTAACTGATGAAAAGGTCATTGTTAGCATATACTTTGAATTATGTTACAATAGTTTTCGAGGGATAATCCCATATAACTATACTTTCAAGAATGAGTAAGGAGAAGACAACATGTCTGCAATTACTGATATTTATGCACGCGAAGTTTTGGACTCACGTGGAAACCCTACTGTTGAAGTTGAAGTTTACACTGAATTAGGTGGCTTCGGTCGTGGAATTGTGCCATCAGGTGCTTCAACTGGTGTTAATGAAGCTGTTGAGCTACGTGATGGTGACAAGAGCCGTTTCCTAGGTAAGGGAACTTTAAAGGCTGTTGAAAATGTTAACAAGGTAATCAAGGACAAGTTGGTTGGTATGGATGTTACCGATCAAGTTTTGTTGGATCGTACAATGATTGCCTTGGATGGTACACCAAACAAAGGTAAGCTAGGTGCTAATGCAATCTTGGGTGTTTCAATTGCTGCTGCTCGTGCAGCTGCTGATGAACTTGGTACACCATTGTACAATTATCTTGGTGGATTCAACTCAAAGGTTTTGCCAACACCAATGATGAACGTTGTTAATGGTGGTGCTCACGCTGATAATTCTGTAGACTTCCAAGAGTTTATGATTATGCCAGTTGGTGCTAAGTCAGTTGCTGAAGCTATTCGTATGGGTTCAGAAACTTTCCATGCATTGCAAGCTTTGTTAAAGGAATCTGGTCACTCAACTGCTGTTGGTGATGAAGGTGGATTTGCACCTAACTTTGCTTCAAACGAAGAGCCATTCCAATACTTGTTACAAGCTATTGAACGTGCTGGTTACAAGCCAGGTAAAGATGTTGCGATTGCCTTTGACGTTGCTTCATCAGAATTCTATGATCACGAACGTAAGATTTACACGTTAGATGGTGAGCCTGATAAGAAGGAATACACAACTGATGAATTTATCGACTATCTAGAAAACTTGGTAGAAAAGTACCCAGTTGTATCAATCGAAGATCCTCTTGCAGAAGCAGAAGACCTAAACGATGAAGAGCAATGGGATAACTGGGCTAAGTTAACAGAACGTCTTGGTAACAAGGTACAACTAGTTGGTGATGATTTCTTCGTTACAAATACTGACTTCTTGGCAAAGGGTATTGCTAAGGGAGCAGCAAACGCTATCTTGATCAAGGTTAACCAAATTGGTACTTTGACTGAAACAGTTGAAGCAATTGAAATGGCTAAGGAAGCTGGTTATACAGCTATTGTTTCACACCGTTCTGGTGAAACTGAAGATACAACAATTTCAGACTTGGTTGTTGCAACAAATGCTGGTCAAATCAAGACTGGTTCAATGTCACGTACTGATCGTATTGCAAAGTACAACCAATTAATGCGTATTGAAGATTTGTTGACTGACAAGGTTGCTGAATACAAGGGTATTAACAGCTTCTACAACATTGACAAGTCTGCACGTGATGCAATTGTTAACTACGAAGCAAAATAATTAAATATTTAACTAAAGTAAGACTTGGCTATTATTAGCCTAGTCTTACTTTTTTTATTGAGACAAACTTGGTCCTATGTTATGCTATATAAGTATATATAGACTATAAACAGAAGAAAGAGGAGGCACCAAGATGTACGACATATTATTAACGGTAATGATTATAGTTGGTGCGCTAATTATAATTGCAGTTATGATGCAACCATCAAAACAACAAGATGCTTTGTCAGCATTGTCAGGTGGTGGCGGTGGTGACTTGTTTGCAACCCAAAAGGCCCGAGGATTTGTTGCAGTTATGCAACGTATCACGACTGTTCTTGCAGCAATCTGGTTTATTTTGGGATTGGCGCTAGTTTACCTTTCTTCACATTAAAAATCACCAGTACTCAAGACCCTTCGTGACATGTATTGCGAGGGGTCTTTCATTTTAAGAAGAGTGAGAAATCAATGGAATTACAAAATTTACAAGACCAGTTATTTGGTTTTTTGAAAGGGAATCCAACCCAGGCTTATCCAGCACAAACGTTGACTGATGGGTTACGGTTAGATGACGCAAATGCGTTTAAACTAGTAGTCCAATCTTTGGCTGCTTTAGAGCGTAGTGGCAAAGTTAAAGTCAATGAAGCAGGTGCTTTCCAATACAATGCTGAACATGAGGGTGTGATTGGTACATTTAAAGCGAACGACAAAGGATTTGGTTTTGTTCATTACGATGAAACAGCGCCAGATGTTTTTGTTAATCCTGACAACACAGCTTTTGCAACCCAAGGTGATGAAGTTCGGGTTAAGTTACTTAATAAAGGTGATGAAAAGCGTGGACCAGAAGGAAAAATTATTGAAATTATCACGCGTGGTCGTGAACAAGTGGTCGGTGAATTTACATTAGGTAGCCCGTATACTGGTTATATTGGGAGTGTCCGATTAACTGATAAAAAATTTGCCTCATTTGAATTTTTGGTCAAAGAGGGTGGTTTAGCGGCAACAGATGGTGAAGTTGTCGTAGCATCAATTGCAACATATCCTTCAGCTGAAATGCCAAAGCACTTTACTGGTTCAATTGTCGAAAAGATTGGTTATAAAGACGAACCAGGGGTTGATATCATGGAAATTGTTTATAACCATGATGTGCCACACGTTTTCCCTAAAGCAGCAATGGCACAAGCTGAAAAAATACCTGATGAGGTGCAAGATAGTGAACGTGAAGGCCGTGAAGATATTACGGACCAAACGTTGGTAACTATTGATTCAATTGAATCAAAGGACTTAGATGATGCTGTGGTGGTATGGAAGTTACCAAATGGTAATTTTCATCTTGGTGTTCATATTGCGGATGTTTCTCACTATGCAGTTGAAGGTACACCTTTAGACGAAGAAGCTTACAACCGTGGCACGTCAGTTTATTTGACGGATCGTGTTATTCCTATGCTACCGCGTAAGATTTCTAATGGCATTGCTTCTTTGAATCCAGGTGTTGACCGGTTAGCAATGTCAGCCGAAATGGAGTTCACACCGAAAGGTAATTTAGTAAATCATCGATTGCATACATCAGTCATGCGTTCACATGCACGCATGACATATAAAGCCGTGAATGCTATCCTAGCAGGTGATGAAGAAGTACGTAGTGAATATGCTGAGTTGGTGCCTATGTTTGAAGACATGGCAGAATTGCATGAAGCCTTAGCAGCCAAACGTACTGCCCGGGGTGCAATCGAATTTGATGCGCCTGAAGCAAAAATTATTGTTGACGAACAAGGTAAGCCAACAGATATTGAATTACGTGAACGTGGGTTATCAGAACGGATTATCGAGTCATTTATGCTAGCAGCGAATGAAACGGTTGCAATGCATTTTGATTTAGCGAAGGTACCATTCTTGTATCGTATTCACGAATCACCAGATGCTGATCGCGTTGAAAAATTTGTTGATTGCGTTAAAGCATTAGGTGCGCCAGTTAAGATTGACCCTGAAAAGATTAAGTCAACAGACTTACAAAGTATTCACAATTTCTTTATCGATCGTCCTGAAGAACAAATGGTATCAACCATGATGTTACGGACAATGAAACAAGCTAAATATTCTAATGATCCATTGGGTCATTTTGGAATTGGTGCAGATTATTATACACACTTTACGTCGCCAATTCGTCGGTATCCTGATTTAACGGTTCATCGTTTAATTAAGTGGTATGAAAAGAATGGCCTTGGTGAAGAAGCACAAGCTAAATACGCTGATAAATTAGCTCAGATTGGTGAAGAAACTTCAGTTAAGGAACGTCGGGCAGTTGATACCGAGCGTGATACAGATGCGATGAAGAAAGCAGAGTATATGCTTGATAAAGTCGGACAAGAATTTGATGGTGTTGTAAACGGTGTCTTGAAGTTTGGCATGTTTATTTCATTAGAAAATACGGTTGAAGGTTTGATTCATATCTCTAATTTTACTGATGATCAATATGTTTATGATGAAGCCCACATGGCACTTATTGGACGTCGTTTGCATCATATTTACCAAATTGGTCAACCTGTCAAGGTACGTGTTGTTCGTGTTGATAAAGAACAATCATCAATTGATTTTGTGCTAGTTGATCCAGAAGAAGCACCAATTACTGATATTAAAGTACCTGAAGATAATCGCGGTGCCTTTGGTAACAAGAATCGTGGTGACCGTCGTCATAATGATAAGCGTAACCGTTCAACAAAGGGTGGTAAGACGCATAATGATGGTAAGCCATTTGGTGCATACCATAACAAGCGTAAGCCTGATGATAAGCGTCAAGATTCTAACCGGAAGGGTCGCCATTCGTAATGACAAATTAGGGGGTTATCATGGCTAAAAAAAAGCGACGTACTAATGACGCGTTGGCCACGAATAATAAAGCACGCTATAATTATGCAATTGCTGAAACATATGAGGCCGGTATCGAATTAACGGGAACTGAAATTAAATCTGTTCGTGCTAGTAAGATTACAATAGGGGACGGATTCGTACAGGTTCGTAATGGACAAGCGTGGTTAGATAATGTTCATATTAGTCCGTTTGAACAAGGCAATCGATTTAATCATGATCCATTACGTAGTCGGCGCTTATTATTGCATAAGAAAGAAATTGATACCTTACAAGCAGCTGTAGCGCAACAAGGTAAAACGATTGTGCCATTACGTGTTTATTTAAAACATGGTTTTGCAAAAGTTTTGATTGGCGTTGCCACTGGTAAACATAATTATGATAAACGTGAGACGATTAAAAAACGTGATCAAGATCGTGATTTACATCGAACAATGAAAAAGCGCTATTAGTAGGATAAAAATTCAATTATTGGCGAAAGAACATCAAGTACGTCTTTTGTTTAAAAAAATAGCAAATCATCCAAAATGGGTGATTTGCTATTTTTATATATTGCTTTTTAAATCATATAATAATAGCGTTTAAGAAGTTTTGTATCGTTATATTTTATGTCAGGAAAACTAACATCATTTACCCGCTTATTAGGACAATAGCGTACAATTAGTGGGAATGAGAAGATTCTTGGAGGAATAAAGAATGCGCAAGTGGTTAATGAGTCTAATAGCGTTGGCTAGCTTGGCAATTGGTGTCCTAATTAGTTCACCGGCTGTCCATGCTGCAACACCAAACTACACTATAACAACTGATACGACTTTTCCACCGTTTGAATTTCAAACGGATAAAGGAGATTATCGTGGTATTGATATGGATATGTTGAAAGAAATATCAAAACGCGAAAATTTTACCTATAAGCTAAAGCCAATGAGTTTTAATGCAGGGGTACAAGCCGTTCAAGCAGGGCAGGTTGACGGTATCGTTGCGGGTATGTCAATTACTGATGAACGTAAAAAAATGTTCGATTTTGGAACACCATATTATAAAAGTGGTATTGTAATGGCTACTACGGATAAGTCGAAAATTAAAGGCTTGTCTGATTTAAAGGGTAAGACTGTTGCAGCAAAAACGGGTAGTGCGGGAGCTGATTATGCTCGTGAAATATCAAAAAAGTATGGTTTTAAAATAACGTACTTCAATGATTCAAATACTATGTACAATGATGTTGCAATTGGTAATACAGTGGCTGCGTTCGAAGATCAACCTGTTATGGCCTATGCCATTAAACAAGGAACGAAACTAAAAATTGTGACGGATCCAGCTAAAGGAAATTGGTATGGCTTTGGTGTAAAAAAAGGAGCCAATACGGAATTATTAAAGAAATTTAATACAGGCTATGCAGCGATTGTCAAAGATGGTACGTATGATAAAATTGTCAATCGTTATCTAGGTAAAGGTAGCTATAATTACAAAAAAAATGCAGCTGATAAGGTTGAGAAACAAACAACCATTTGGAGTTTGTTTAACGAAAATAAAAGTGCTTTGTTTACTGGGTTAGTTAAGACATTAGAATTGACGTTAGTTGGTATTGTTTTAGCTGGAATTTGGGGAATACTACTGGGTATTCTAGGTGTTATGCCAAGTAAATTTGCTCGTGGTTTATCAACGACGATCATCTATATTTTCCGTGGATTACCTATGCTAGTATTAGCATTCTTTATATACATTGGTATTCCTAACTTAACGGGTCAAAAGATTCCAGCCTTTACAGCAGGCGTTATTACATTAATTTTAAACGAAGGTGCCTATATTGGTGCGTTTGTAAGTGGTGGGTTTAAGTCTGTTGATTCAGGTCAATTAGAAGCAGCACGCTCATTAGGGTTACCATATGGTAAAGCGATGCGTAAGGTTGTTATGCCACAAGGAATTCGCTTAATGATTCCAAGTTTTATCAACCAATTTATTATCACGTTAAAAGATACGTCAATTCTGTCAGCAATTGGTATTATTGAATTGACACAAACGGGTACATTAATTATTGCTCGTAATCTACAAGGATTCCGAGTTTGGTTGATGATTGCTGCGTTGTATCTTATCGTGATTACGTTACTAACGTGGTTATCAAATTGGGTAGAAAAGAGGATCAAATAATGACAGCAATTATTGAAGCGCATGATGTTCATAAAAGTTTTGGTAAAAATGAAGTATTAAAAGGTTTGAACTTAGCTGTCAATGAGGGCGAAGTTGTTGTTATGATTGGTCCTTCTGGTTCTGGTAAATCAACCTTTTTACGTTCACTAAATAAGTTAGAAGAAATTAATAGTGGTCAAATTATTATTGATGGGCATAACATTAGCGAACCTAAAATTAATATCGATAAGGTCCGTGAAAAGGTGGGCATGGTGTTCCAACATTTTAATTTGTTTCCACATTTAACGGTTATGGAAAACATGGTTTTAGCACCAGTCCAATTAGGCAAGATGACTAAATCTGAAGCAATTGATAAAGCTAAAATATTGTTGAAACGTGTTGGCTTGTTGGAAAAAGCAGATGTTAAGCCAGATACACTTTCTGGTGGTCAAAAACAACGTGTTGCCATTGCCCGTGCATTAGCAATGAATCCTGAAATTATGTTGTTTGACGAACCAACATCAGCCCTTGATCCAGAAATGGTCGGGGATGTATTAGATGTTATGAAAGAATTGGCTAAAGAAGGTATGACTATGATTGTGGTGACACATGAAATGGGATTTGCAAAACAAGTGGCAGATCGAGTCGTCTTTTTTGCGGATGGACATATCAAAGAAGAAGGTAAGCCAGTTGAAATATTTGAGAATCCACAAGATGAGCGGACACGTGAGTTTTTGAATAAAGTTTTAAATGCTTAATTGATATAGCAGCTGAAAAGTAAAGTGCCTCATCGTTAGTAGACCTTTTTTGTCTAATAGCGGTGAGACACTTTTATTTTTGTAGATTATTTTAGGTTGTATGGTTTTGAACGACTAAACGGTGCGACTAACGGAGATGATGTGTCAAATAGATTTGGCCAACTAAGTGGATATCGATGTGCAATAAATAGCCATCGGTCTAAAAAGGCGATGATTAACACAAGTAAGTTTTCTTGGTCATGATTTACTAGAGTCACCTTTAATCTGTTATCTGTTAGCGGATACGCATTTGCTAATTGATGGTTAACCATTGATATTTGAAAATGGCGTTTTTCAAGACGACCTAAAACAAACCAGTTAAGTGTATTAATATATAAAAGTTCGTGTCGTTTCAGTGAAATACCAAATGAACCAACTTGTTTATCCTGATTGGATAATATAAAGCGTGGTAAGAGTCCGCCAGAAATTTGCGTAATGGTGGCTAATGGTTCATAAGCGTCATTAAAAATGGTTAATTGGTTATGCCGTTGCCCAATTTGCCCTGAAACAAAATATTTAATTGTTTGGTCATAAGTTGTAACCGTAGTTGTACCGGAGCGTTCTTTGAGCGACTGTGATAAATATAAATGATGCAAAATAAGACCTCCTTATAGTAATAAACAAGGTTTCAACTAACTTAATTTTAACATATCTCTTTTAGACCAGTGGTTAGCCAGTATAATGATAGTAGATAAAATTTATGAGGAGGAAAATTAACATGGCATCATTATTACCAGCAGACTGGGAAAAAGCAATACAACCTGTATTGGGTAGTTCATATTTAGAACGTATCAATTCATTTTTAGATGCCGTTTATAGCAGTGAAATAATTTATCCAAAACGTGAAAATATCTTTGCTGCTTTATCAGTAACGCCGCTAAGTGAAGTGAAGGTCGTTATTCTTGGGCAAGACCCATACCCGAATCCAAACCAAGCGCAGGGGATGAGTTTTTCAGTACCTGCGGGGATGGCATTACCGAAGTCATTAATTAACATTTATAAAGAGTTGGTTGATGATTTAGGTATAGCAGCACCACAAGATGGTGATTTACATCGTTGGGCTAACCAAGGTGTTTTATTGCTAAATACAGTTTTGACGGTACCAGCACACCAGGCAGGTGGTCACACTGGTAAAATTTGGGAACCGTTAACAGATGAAATTATTCGTTTAGTCGCGCAACAAGAAAAACCGACTGTATTTATTTTATGGGGCAAGCAAGCACAAAAGAAACAAACGTTAATAACTGGAGAACAGAATTTAATTTTGCAAGCACCACATCCGAGCCCCTTATCAGCATACCGTGGTTTTTTTGGTTCTAAACCATTTAGTCAGACAAATCAATTTTTGATCACAGCAGGTTGTCCTCCCATTGATTGGGGATAAGAATTTGCTAAAATTGTCCCAGTAGTGAAACGCTTTTAAAACGTTGGTGTATCAACATTTGTGTTATAATAACTGTGTAATACGATAATGAATTATTAATAAAAGAGACGAGGTTTGTCCATCATGGAATTGTTCGAACAATTAGCAGATAAAATTAAAGGGCAAAATAAAACCCTAGTATTTCCAGAAGGTGAAGATCCACGCATTCAAGGTGCTGCAGTACGTTTAGCAGCTGATGGATTGATTAAACCAATTTTATTAGGTCAAAAATCAAGTATCGATGCAACGGCTAAAAAAAATAGTTTTGATTTATCACAAGTTACGATTATTGATATTGCAACTTATCCAAAAGACGATTTTAAAGAAATGGTGCGCGTTTTAGTAGAACGTCGTCATGGTAAGACGGATACAGCAACTGCTAAAAAATGGTTACAAGATCCAAATTACTTTGGAACGATGCTCGTGTATATGAATCTAGCTGATGGTATGGTTTCAGGTGCCAACCACCCCACTGGCGATACTGTTCGTCCAGCTTTGCAAATTATTAAAACTAGCGCTGATGCATCACGTATTTCTGGTGCCTTTGTGATGCAACGAGGTGACGAACGCTATATATTCGCAGATGCTGCTATCAACATTGATATTGATGCGCAAACAATGGCTGAAATTGCTGTGCAGTCTGCTAAAACAGCACGTGTATTTGGCATTGATCCAAAGGTTGCTATGTTGAGCTTTTCAAGTAAAGGATCAGCACGCGCACCACAAGTAGACAAAGTTGTACAAGCAACTGAGCTTGCAAAACAATTAGCACCAAACTTACCAATAGATGGTGAATTACAATTTGATGCTGCATTTGTCCCAGCAGTTGGTCAAGCAAAGGCCCCTGAATCATCAGTTGCAGGTTACGCCAATGTTTTTGTTTTCCCAGACCTACAATCTGGTAACATTGGGTATAAAATCGCGCAACGTTTGGGTGGCTTTGAAGCTATTGGTCCGATTTTACAAGGCTTAGCGCAACCAGTTTCGGACTTGTCACGTGGTGCTAACGAAGAAGATGTCTATAAAGTATCGATTATTACGGCAGCGCAAGCAGTTGCTAATTAAATAAAAAAACAAAGCGTCGTTTAAGTTGATCTTAAAAGTTTTGATAACTTTTAAGCAGGTTTAACAGCGCTTTTTTAATAAACATTTTTCGATAAAGGTAGGTAAAACGGTATGTGTACAAGTATTTTACAGATTGCAAAAGATGGCACACATGTGTTGTCACGTACTATGGATTGGCCTAAACTTGAGAATTCACCAATGTTTGTCCCTAGAAAGTATCGCTGGCATTCATCTTTTAACAGACATTTAATTCAAAATAAATATGCCTTCATTGGTGGGGGTGAATTAAGTAGTAAAAGAACAGATATTGCAGATGGTGTTAATGAATTTGGCTTAAGTGCCCAAAAATTAACTTTCGGTAATGGGGCTAAATTTGTTGATAATATTGATGATGAAAAGGTACAAATCGCACCTTTTGAATTTGTATTCTGGTTACTAGGTAATTTTAAATCGGTTGATGATATGGTTTCTCATATTGATCAAATTCAATTGATGTCTGACCAAAACAGCGTTATTAAATATGGTAATCCAGAATTGCATTATGCAGTTACTGATACAACTGGTGCTATCGTTGTTGTTGAACCGACAACTTGGCCAATGAAAATTGTGGCGAATCCATTAGGGATTGTGACTAATAGTCCATATTTTGATCAACAAATTAAGCAGTTAGAAAAATATGTTGAGTTTAAACCGGAATTTAAAGCAGGCACTATTGGTATCAATGTGCCAAAGGTGACAACAGGGAAACTTTCTGGAAAATCAACCCCACCAGGAGCATATTCACCAGGGGCTCGTTTTTTGAGAGCTGCTTATTTAAAAGAACGAGCTGATCAGCCTAATGATGAGAATGAAGCAATTATAACAAGTTGGCACTTACTTGATAGCGTGACAGTTCCACAAAATTTAAGGCATCAACAAACTTTTTCTGTCTATCGGGCAGCTACTGTATCCGAAAGTCGTAGCTACTATTTTCAATCGTATCATCAGGGAAGTATTACAAAATTGCAATTAACAGATGAAATGCTAACTTTGACAGAGCCAATTATATATGAGGTGCCCGATGAATTATCAGTTAATCAGTTGAATTAATCAATTTTGTAATCAGTATAATCAAGAAAGCTCAGTAGAACTCATTTTTACACGGGCTTTTTTATTGGCAGTCTAGGCTGTTGTTAAGCTGTAATCAAAAGATGAAAAATGGTATACTTTTAATTATGAGAATATTAGTTGAAACAGTGAATGAAACACAAGAATTAGCTGCAAAATTAGCAAAAAATGTCAAAGCAGGAGATACAATTTTATTATCAGGGGATTTGGGAGCTGGTAAAACAACTTTTACGCAAGGCTTTGCGAAAGCATTGGGGATTAAACGACCAGTTAAAAGTCCAACTTTTACGTTAGTGCGTGAATATCAGACAGCACAATTTCCTTTATATCATTTAGATGTTTATCGTTTGGGTGAAGAGGGCAATGCTGAAGACCTAGGGCTATCGGAATATTTTGGTGGTGAAGGAGTTGCGTTGGTTGAATGGTCACAGTATATTAAGCCGGATTTACCTGATGATGTTTTAGAAATTGTTTTTGAACGTGTCCCAAATTATGACACAAAACGTGTTATTACACTGACAGCAAGTGGTGAAAAATCAGTCGCTCTGTTGTCTGAAATGGAGAAATAATGGAAGTTTTTGTTCGTCCAGCTGAACGGCAGGATGCTGTTAATTTAATGCAATTGATTTTTCAACTGCAAGATGAATCAAACACCTTCATTGTTGAACAAGATCCAAATCAAATTGCAGTGCAAGAGGAAGCTGATAATATTGATATTTTACAAACAACTACCAATAATATTATGCTTGTTTCTAAAACAGAGAGTGGCCAATTAGTTGGACTAGCATCTGCAGCCGCTATGCCAGGACAACCAAAAGTTGCTGAAATTGGTGTGGCGGTCATAAACGATTTTCAAGGACATGGATTAGCCCAGGCGATGTTAGCAGAATTACTTGATTGGGCGCAGACATTTAGTACAGTTGAAAAATTACTGCTGACTGTCCAAACTAGTAATGCTGCAGCCATTCATATTTATGAAAAGATAGGGTTTAAACGGGTGACTGGTTCAGAAAAACAGGTTTTGAATAGTGATCATGAAAATGTACCAGCTTTTGATATGACTTTAGTAGTTATAAAGTAATGAGGTGTAAAGATGAATTTTGTAGCAATGGATTTCGAAACGGCTAGCGCGAAACGGGATAGTGCAGTTTCATTGGGATTAGCAGTTGTACGTGATAACCAACTTGTTGATGAATTTTATACGTTGATTAAACCGGATACGGTGTTTGATAGACGAAATACAAGCATTCATGGTATTTCAGAATTAGATGTTATCAATTCACCTGTATTTCCTGAGGTATGGGAACAAATTCAACAGTTTTATACACCCAATCAATTGGTAGTTGCCCATAATGCATCTTTTGATAATAGTGTTTTACGGGCAACACTTGCGCATTATGGTATTGCACAACCACATTATTTATCATTAGACACAGTGCGTACATCACGCAAACTTTACCCACAGTTACCTAATCACAAGTTAAATACAGTTGCCGAAGCATTAGCAATTGATTTACAGCATCATCATAATGCATTGGATGATACGGTTGCTGCTGCAAAAATATTAGTTAAACAAACAGAGGTTTTTGGTGTGGAACCACTAAAACAATTGGTTAAAGTGATTTGATTGAGGGAAAAAAATGAAGACGTTGATTGAAACATTTCCAAAGTATAATATTCAAGCGGATGTTAAATTAGGGAATTATACCAATACTCGTGTTGGTGGGCTAGCAGATTGGTGCTTTTGGCCAAAAACACAAGCAGAATTAAAAGAAGTTGTGCAGTATGCAAATGAACAAAATATTTTGATAACTGTACTGGGAAATGCGTCAAATTTGGTTATTAAAGAAGATGGGTTATCTGGATTAGTCATTTTTTTGACAGAAATGAAACAGATTAACGTATTAGATAATCATATTGTTGTAGAAGCGGGTGCCTGGATTATTGAAACGGCACAAATGGCTTATGAATATGCCCTAACAGGTCTGGAATGGGCTGCGGGAATTCCAGGTTCTGTCGGCGGTGCTGTGTTTATGAACGCAGGTGCTTATGGTGGACAAATTGATCAAGTATTAGAAAGTGCAGATGTGGTGACATCTGATGGTCAACTTAAAACCTATTCAGCAGCAGAGTTAGCATTTGGTTATCGTCACAGTTTAATTCAAGAAACTGGTGATATTATTGTGAGCGCAACTTTTGTCTTAACGCCAGGTAAAAGATCAGCTATTGGCGCACAAATGGCGGATTATAATGAGCGTCGCGCTCAAAAACAACCATTAGAGTTCCCATCATGTGGTTCAGTGTTTAAGCGACCAACCGGATACTTTGCTGGTAAATTAATTATGGATGCTGGTTTACAAGGATACCGAATTGGGGATGCCCAAGTATCAACGAAACATGCAGGTTTTATTGTAAATCGTGGACATGCGACTGGGAGTGACTATGTTAATTTGATTAAACATGTTCAAAAGACTGTTTATCAAACATTTATGGTTGATTTGGAAACTGAAGTTCGAATATTGGGCAGAAAATAGGTATTAAAAAAGGAGAGTGCGTATGGCGTTACTACAAACCGTTGTAGGCCTGACATTTTTAGTTGTGTTAGGTAATGTGTTAGGTTATTTCTTTAAAAAAATTCCGGTTAGTTTATTTCAAATTGCTTTAGGCTTATTAGTGGCTATTTTTTTAAATGTTAAAATTGAACTTGATACAGAATGGTTTTTGCTTTTATTTATTGCGCCTTTGCTTTATTCAGATGCATGGCGTTTTCCTAAGAAAGAGTTATGGGAATTAAGAGGACCAATTTTTGGTAATGCTATCTTGTTGGTCTTTATTACAACGATTGTTGGTGGTTTTTTAATTTATTGGATGGTACCAGAATTGCCATTGCCGGTTGCTTTAGCAATTGCAGCTATTTTGTCACCAACTGATCCAGTAGCTGTATCTGCAATTGCATCCCAAGCAAAATTGCCACCGTCAATTATGCACTTGGTAGCTGGTGAAAGTTTAATTAATGATGCTAGTGGTCTTGTTGGCTTTAAATTTGCTGTTGCAGCTGCAACAGCTGGTACATTTTCTTTGTGGCAAGCAACAGGTGAGTTTTTCTATGTTTCAATTATGGGTACCTTAGTTGGTGCGCTAATGGGATTTATACTTAACGCGATTGGCGATTGGTTATCTTCGCACGGGAATAATGATGTTTCTTTAAGAGTTGTTCTCCAATTATTTACACCATTTTTGGTATATATTTTAGCCGAAGAAATTAATGCATCTGGTGTTATTGCAGTAGTTGTTGCAGCCATTATCTTAAATATTCATACAAAGCATGATGTGGACTATACTGGTGAATTACACGTTGTTGGTATTAACACTTGGAATGTTTTTGGTTATTTATTAAATGGGTACATATTTGTTATATTAGGAATTGAATTCCCCTTGGCTACACATTTGAGTGCAGCTATTTCGCTACCAATGGCATTGTTTTATTCAGTTGTGACTTGGCTAATTATTTTTGGTATCCGTGTGATTTGGACCTATGTAACGCAATGGGTTCGCCTCAAAAACCATAAAAATGAAACAGCTTCATGGCGAGTTGCCATAACATCTGGTTTGACTGGTGTTCGTGGAGCTGTTACTATGGCCGGTGTGTTATCTGTTCCGTTGGTGACAGATAGTGGGGCACCTTTCCCACAGCGAGCATTGATGTTATTCATTGCAGCTATTACGATTATATTATCTTTGATTATGGCGATTGTTTTACTACCCATTGTTGGTGGTGAAAAAAAGACACAGGTACCACCAGGAGCGACTAAGGCGAAAGCAAAAGTTGCTCAGCATATGTCGGAACCTAGAGCACGTGTCTACGTATTACAATCGGCTGTTCGTGAGATAGAAGCTCGTCGTCGAGAGTCTAATCAAGCGGTTGTTTATGATATTATTCGGCGTTATCAAAGCCAGATTAGGCAATTACAATTGCAATTTATGAAAGCTGATAAAATGAGTCCGATTTTAGATGCTGAAATGACGCTACGAGAATTTGCATTAGAAACAGAACGAGGTGCAGTGCAAAGATTATTAGTAGATGAACGCATTTCACCTTTAGTGTTTGCGAGTGAGGGTCGTCGTATTGATCGAGCTGAATCAGAATTAGATGATTTGGTCACGCATGATCGTGGTAAACGAACGTGGCGTCAAATTCGGCGTTTTTTCACTGGATTTGGTCGTATGGTTCGAGTCTGGTTAAGTGATGATTCTTCAGATAAATTGTTATCAGAATATCAATTAGCTCGCCATGAGGCATCAAAGGAAGCAATTGCTGCTATTTCAAAATATATCAGTACCGATAAAGCGCAAAGTTCACATCTTGATCAAACTGCAGCGTATAATTTAATTATTATGTATCGTGCGCAAATTGAACGTGAACGGCATGGGCAATCGAGCGTGAAAAATGCTGAAGCACTTAAAATGGAACTAGAATTAATCGGGTTAAATGCGCAGCGTGAAGCAGTACAACATTTGACGGAAGCTCATTTTATATCTGGGACAACTAGTTTGAACATTCGTCAAAATATTAACTTTACTGAAGCAGGTATGTTGACCAATTTGGAAGAGTAGGAGTTAAGATGAATTTTGATATTGAGACCCTGTTAAAAAGTATAAGTATTGTCCGTATTATTGATGTGCTCATCGTTTGGTGGGTATTATATCGATTAATGATGTTAATTCGCGGAACCAAGGCTATAACTTTGTTGCGCGGTGTGGCAATTGTTATTATTGTTAAAATTATCAGTTGGTATTTTGGTCTAGCCACAATCTCATGGTTAACAGATCAAGTTATTAACTGGGGAGTTATTGCTTTAGTTATTGTATTTCAACCTGAGATTCGTCGAGGATTAGAACATCTAGGTCGTTCTGGGTTATTTAGACAAAAGCAAGCCTATCAATCGGAAATGCGTTTGGTAAATGAGTTAGATGATGCCATTCAATATATGTCAAAACGTCGGATAGGTGCGTTGATTTCAATTGAAATGGAAACAGGTTTAGAAGAATATATTGAAACAGGTATTCCAATTGATGCGGAAATATCTAGTCAATTATTAATTAATACGTTTATTCCAAATACTCCTTTACATGACGGTGCAGTGATACTAAAAGATAGTCGTTTAGCAACTGCTGCAGCTTATTTACCATTATCAGATAGTGCGACAATTCCTAAAGAATTAGGAACTCGTCATCGTGCTTCTGTGGGAATTTCTGAAGTAACGGATGCATTAACGATTGTTGTTTCTGAAGAAACAGGTGCAGTATCAATTACAAGAAATGCAGAATTGATGCAATCGTTGTCACGTGAAGATTATCGTAAGTATCTTACCCGTCAATTAGTGACTTCAGATGAAGGAACTAATAAGTCATGGTGGGCGCAAGTGCAATCTTTTTTAAAGCGAGGAGATAAGTGATATGAAATGGCATACTGATAAAATAGTATATGGCCTTTTGACTTTAGCTGTTGCTGTCTTTATGTCCGCTTATACTGACTCACAAGCGTCATCTAATCGACGGACGGATAATCAAACAGAAGGTTTTGCAAACATTAGCAAAATCGCATCATCTAAAACTGATAAAGTAACGGTACCAATTCAATTCACGGGAATTAATACAGATGATTATTACATTAGTGGTGCACCAGATAACGTTGAAGTTAGCATTAGTGGGCCAGCAGCATTAGTTACGGCAGCTAAAAACACAAAGAATTTTCAGGTGGCAGCTAATTTAAAAAATTTGTCTGATGGGACACATACAGTAACACTAAAAGTGGTTGGGTTGAATAAGGATTTAACTTATAAAATAAAACAATCTAAAGTAACTTTAACAATCTATAAGCGTACATCATCTTATTATTCAGTGAAGACAAACTATAATAAAGAAGCAATCGCTGATGGTTATACTGTAGGCACAGTGACGAGTTCAGTTAATAATGTACAAATCATGGGACGGCAAAATGCCATTGATGCTGTAGACAGTGTCGTGGCAAATGTGCAGTTAGAACGTGATACAAAAAAGACAACGAAACAAAAAGTCACTTTGCAAGCGGTTGATGTTAATAACAATCCCGTTGATGTTGCTGTGTCACCACAAGATACCACTGTAAAAATCCCGATAGAGAAGGGAAATGGTACAAAACAAGTGCCGTTAGATTTAAAAACAAAAAATGGTAATGCTGCTGAATTTACATTATCTGGTTCAGTAAACGAAGTTGCTGTAAAAGGCAATGTTGATGTGTTAAATAAGTTAAAGAGCGTGCAAGCGGTTGTTGATTTATCAAACATTACAGCAGAAAGTGAACAAGAAGTGACAGTTAAGGTACCAGATGGTGCTGAAAGCGTAGACCCAAAGACAGTATCAGTAGTTGTTACACCTAAGGAGTAAGAAAGTTATGGTTGAATTACATTATTTTGGAACAGATGGCGTACGCGGGATTGCTAATGAAGAATTGACACCTGAATTGGCATTTCGATTAGGTCGTATGGGTGGCGCTGTATTAACACGCCATGCCGTTGATCATCGACCACGTGTATTAGTAGGACGTGATACGCGTATGTCAGGCCAAATGTTGGAATATGCACTAATTGCAGGTTTATTATCTGTTGGTATTGAAATTCAGCGTTTAGACGTTATTTCAACGCCAGGAGTTGCGTATTTAGTACGTGCCCAAAAAGCTGATGCTGGTGCTCAAATTACAGCATCTCATAATCCAGCTGAAGATAATGGTATTAAATTCTTTGGTTCTGATGGTATGAAACTATCTGATGAACTAGAGGCTGAAATTGAAGCTCTACTAGATGCACCAGAAGATACATTACCTCGTCCAGCAGCAGAGGGTCTCGGATCCGTGTCTGATTTTAAAGAAGGAACTGCTAAATATTTGGAATATTTGCAGACAACTATTCCAAGTAATCTTGATGGTATGAAATTAGCTATTGATGCTGCTAATGGTGCCACATCTGGGTTGGTAGCCAATTTATTTGCTGATATGGGTGCTGATTTTGAAACAATGGGGACTAATCCAGATGGGCTTAACATTAATAAAAATGTTGGTTCAACTCACCCAGAAGCATTGGCCGAATTTGTTTTGGAACATGATGCACAAGTTGGTTTGGCGTTTGACGGTGATGGCGATCGCTTGATTGCAGTAGATGAAAAGGGGCAAATTGTTGATGGTGATCAGATTATGTTCATCGTTGGTAAATTTATGTCAGCTCATGGTCGTCTAAAGCAGGATACAATTGTTACAACTGTTATGTCTAACATTGGAATGTATAAAGCAATGTCGGCTAATGATATGCATTCCGTTAAGACTGCTGTTGGTGATCGTTATGTCGTTGAAGAAATGCTCAAATCTGGTTATAATTTGGGTGGTGAGCAATCTGGACATGTTGTCTTTTTGGATTGGGCAACGACTGGTGATGGCATGTTGACAGCCTTACAATTACTACACGTGATGCAAGAAACTGATAAATCATTGTCAGAATTAGCAGCTGAAATGACCATTTATCCGCAAAAATTAGTCAACGTTAAAGTGCAAGATAAAAAAGAGGCTTTAGCTAATGAAGCCATTAAACAAGTAATTGCCAGCGTTGAAGCTGAAATGGGAGATGAAGGTCGTGTGCTAGTACGTCCTTCTGGGACACAAGATTTGTTGCGAGTAATGGCAGAAGCGCCAACACAAGAGTCTGTTGATGCATATGTTGATCAAATTGTCGCTGTTGTGCAACAAGAGGTTGGTGTTCAATAATGGCAGAAGCCTTTCAAACCTTAGATATTATTGAAGAAATCACACGTAATGATGGTTCAACGTATAAAGAGATTGGTAATTTATTACATAATGGTCAATCAGAATATGCAGTTGAAAAAGGCATGATTAAAAAAGTGCGTATTTTGAAAATCAATATCCCACATTCTGCTAATGTGATGAAATATGAAAAGTTTGTTAATGAAAATTTTGATATTCCAACCAATGTTGCCATTTCTGAGTTTATCGAATGGCAACGTTCACCAGAAATGGATGCATTAGTAGACAAAATTTTAGCAGAAAATAAAGTTAGTTAGTTATAGTTTAAGAGTTAGAAAATTTTGTGATTAGTCTTAATTTTTAGGATAACAAAAATTTTCTAGCTCTTTTTATATTGCTTTTTTAACCGTTCTAAATGGAAATTTGGTATTATAAAGGGATAAGCTATTTAGTGAAAGGCTGGTTGGTCATGAATATTGGGTTATTTACAGATACATATGCACCACAAGTTTCAGGAGTTGTCACGTCGATTCAAACGTTACGTCAACAATTGATTGCACGTGGTCATCGTGTATATATATTTACATCTACAGATCCAAATGTGCCAAGGGATGTTTTAGAACCAGATGTTTATCGGTTCCCAAGCTTACCTTTTATTGGATTTAAAGATCGACGATTGTCATATCGAGGTGGAATTCAGGCCATACAGTTGGCAAAAAAACTACAATTAGATATTGTACACACGCAAACTGAGTTCTCGTTGGGATTAATTGGTAAATTAGTTGCACGGCAATTAAAAATACCAGCAGTACACACGTTCCACACAAACTATGAAGATTATTTGCATTATGTTGCTAACGGTAAAATTATTAGACCTGCAAGTGTAGCTGTGATAGCACGCAGTTTTATGGCAGGAATGACCGGTGTTATCGCACCGTCTAAACAAACGTATGATACTTTGACAAAGTACAAAGTATCAGCACCAATTGAAATTATTCCAACTGGTGTTAACGTCAAACACGCTGAGTCAGAAGACACAAGTAGTCAACTGCGACAAAAATTAGGCATATCATCGGAGACGCCAGTTGTTTTATCGTTAGGACGAATTGCTTTTGAAAAAAATATTGATACGGCACTAGAAATTTTTGCTGAAGTATTAATGAAAGTTCCTGATGCTATCTTTTTGATTGTTGGTGGTGGGCCAGCGATGGCAGCATTAAAAGATCATGTGCGCTCTTTAGAAATCTCAGATAATGTCATTTTTACTGGAGAAGTGGATCATGATGAGGTATATGGCTATTACAAATTAGCTGATGTTTTTTTGTCAGCTTCGATTTCTGAAACGCAAGGGTTAACTTTTATTGAAGCTATGACAGCTAATACACCGGTTGTTGCAATACGTAGTCCGTATTTGGAAACAGTTGTGATCGATGATAATATTGGTGCCTTAGCTGATGATAGTTACGAACTATTAGAACCAGTTGTTAATTATTTGATGGCGAAAAAAACACATCGTATAATTGGTCAGCCATCGATTCGTGAAAAGGTATTATATGATATAGATGCGGTAACATTTGGACAACGTGTATTAGATTGTTACTCTGAGGCATTGGTTGTCTACCATGAAGAGGAGGATATGGAAGAAGTAACTAGTAATGATTTAGAATATGCAAAATCATTTTTAACTAAGACGCCTTTCCATAAAGAAGGAAAATGATTCGAATTACAATGTTTTCTGCTGCGGAGACAGTTCCCGGTCAGGGAGTTGGATCAGCTTATCGAGAACTCGTGAATTTATTAACTGAAAAGTTTCCAAATAAATTTGAGTTGAAATTTAACAGCTTAGCGAGGTCGGATATTAGTCATTATCATACGATTAATTTGGGCTTTTTCTTAAATACTTTCTTACCTGGTCGTGGTGTTAAGGTTGGATATGTGCATTTTATTCCAGAAACGCTTGAAGATTCAATTAAGTTATGGTGGCCTTTTAAAAAGATTTTTTATTGGTACATGATGACGTTTTATAAGCGAATGGATCAAATTGTAGTTGTAAACCCAGTTTTTATTGATAAACTAGTTGCACTAGGTGTGAAGCGGGAAAAAATAACATTTATTCCAAATTTTGTTTCAAAAAAAGTGTTCTTTAAGCAGCCAACCTCGCAAAAAACGGACTTACGACGGAAACTTAATTTACCTGAGCAAGACTTTATTGTGTTAGGGGTTGGCCAAGTTCAAGTTCGCAAAGGTGTGCTTGATTTTATTCAGCTAGCAAAAGACAATCCTGATTGGACTTTTGTTTGGGTTGGTGGTTTTTCATTTGGAACAATTACAGCTGGGTATGATCAATTAAAAAAAGTAATTGATAATCCACCAAAGAACTTAATTTTTCCTGGTATTGTTGATCGCTCATTTATGAATGATTATTATAATGCAGCAGATGTCTTTTTATTACCAAGTTACACGGAATTATTTCCAATGTCAGCATTGGAAGCTTTTAGTACAGGAACGCCGACTATTTTGCGAGATTTAGAGTTATATCAAGCAATTATTGCAGGATATTACTTACCAGCTTATGACCGACAAGCTATGCAAAGTCAGTTAGATAAGCTCGCAAAAGATGATGAGTTACGACAACAAGTTAGTCAGCAGTCGCTGTCAGCATCAGAATATTATTCTGCTGAGCGTGTTTCTAAGATATGGGAAGCTTACTATACAGCGCAAGTTCAATATAAAGATGATGAGGTAAATTAATGACAAGGCGAAATAGCATTGTGTTCGTTTTGATGATGATTGCTGGTGTCGGAATATTTTATTGGTCATTTAAAAGTGTTAGTATGAAGCAATTAGTTCATGATTTAGGTAATGCTAATTGGTGGTGGCTATTAGTAGCAGTATTAGCGATGGTAGTTTATCTATTGATTGAATCAGTAGTCGTTAAAATTTTTGTAGATGATTCACATGAAAAATTGTCATGGCCAAATGCGGTGCGCATACCATTAGTTGAACAGTTTGGTAATGGTATTACACCATTTGCCGCTGGTGGCCAACCAATGCAACTAATAACTTTAATTCAGGCAGGTGTTGATCCAGGTCGTGCAGGTTCAATTCTATTAATGAAATTTGTTGTTTATCAAGCGATGATTGTTGTGAATTTTTTCATAGCCATGATTGTTGGTTATGAGTTTATTGCTGATAAATTAAAAGCATGGGCATGGTTCTTAGTGTTAGGATTTTTAATTCATTTCATTGTTATTGTTGGTTTGCTATTGGTTATGTATTGGCCAAGTCTAACAAGAACATTGGTTAAAATTGGTTTTAAACCAGTACAATGGATTAAACCTGATAAGGTGACTGAATGGCAATCCTTGGTCAATGAAAAAATTGATAACTTTCATTCAGAAAGTGTCCGAATGAGCCACGATTGGTTAGTTTTGATAAAAACAATTATGTTGACTTTGGTGCAATTATTAGTTTATTATCTAATTCCGTATTTCATATTATTAGCCTTAGGGGCGGAACATGTTAACATTATTTTGGTAATGTCATTACATGTGCTAATTGTGATGGTTATTTCACTATTTCCAATTCCAGGTGGTACAGGAGGAGCTGAGATTGGCTTTTCAATGATTTTTTCAACGTTCTTGCCTAATGCAGGGTTGTTGGTTTGCGCTATGGTTTTATGGCGGATCATTACCTACTATTTGGGGATGTTTGCAGGAATTATTGCTTTTAACGTCAAGACAAAATAACGGAGTTAAACAAATGCCAATAGAAAATAATTTAGATAAAATAGTTCATCGTATTAATGCGATGGTGCAGGATCGTCAAAAAACGCTACAAAAACGTGATTTTGGTATTTTTGGTGTGTCGGTCGTGACTGTTTTATATGATTCAGAGTCAGGTATGTTTGCGTTGGAAATTAACCAAGAAAAACGTAAGCGTTTTGCCTTTGATGATGTTGATTTATTAGCTATTGATGTCTATGAAGCGTTGTCAGAATTTAAGGAAACCTTTTAAGGTTGGCAATAGTTTATGGTCTTTTTAATATGACACTTGTTTAATTGTTAAATTGGATACTAAATTTTTAAAATTAAATGGCTGCTTAGCAGTTAAAACAGTTTGGAGAGAATATAATGCAACGAGTTATGCTAGCCATAAAAAAGAAGTGGCCTGATTTTAATGCCACTGTTGGCTTTTTCTTGTTATCTGTATTTTTGGTATGGATCAAAACTTATTGGGCCTATAAAACAAGTTTTTCTTTAGGCGTTAAAGGAACGCTACAAGAATTTATTTTAATTTTAAATCCATTACCAACAGCAATAATCCTTTTAAGTATTGCTTTGTACTTTAGAGGTAAAGTAGCCTATTGGTTAATGATTTTAATTAATTTAATACAATCAATATGGCTTTTTGCTAATATGTTGTATTATCGTGAGTTTTCAGATTTCCTATCTTTAAATATTATTAATTCTGGTGGCTCAGTAGAAAATAATTTAGGTAAATCAATTGCTGAAATCATTAGTCCGTTTGATTTTTTGGTGTTTTTAGACATCATTATTCTAATATTGTTGGTTTTATTCAAACGCATTAAATATGATAAGGTAATTGTACAGAAGCGCTTTGCAGCACTAACAACATTGTTTGGTATTGTTTTAATGTTAGTTGGTTATGGTATATCAAGTAAAGATCGTTCAGGGCTATTGACACGAACTTTTGATAATAACTACATTGTTAAGTATCTGGGACTTAATGAATATGCTGCTTATAATATGTTCAAAACTAAGCAGACGGCTGATGTTAAAAAAGATGCTGATGCGCAAGATTTAAATAAAATCAAAAACTATCTAAAAGATAATCAAGCTTTACAAAATGCCGCTTACTTTGGTAAGGAAAAAGGCAAAAATGTTATTATGTTCCACTTAGAGTCATTCCAACAATTTTTAATTGATTACAAAGTGGACGGGGTGGAAGTAACACCTAACTTAAATAAGTTCTATCATGATCAAAACACATTATCATTTGATAATTTTTATAATCAAGTTGGTCAAGGTAAAACAGCTGATGCTGAAATGATGTTAGAGACTGGCTTATTTGGAACAGCTTCAGGATCAGCAATGGTTAATTATGGTACATCAAATACGTATCAAGCAGTTCCTGCTATTTTAGATCAGCAAGGGTACACCACAGCAGCTTTGCATGGGGATGTTGCTTCATTTTGGAATCGTGACAATACCTATAAATCATGGGGATACGATTATTTCTTTAGCAAGCCATACTTTAAAAATGCAGATAATGCTAATTACAATATTGGTTATGGTATGAAGGATAAGATATTTTTGAAGGATTCCGCAAAGTATCTAGAACAGTTACCACAACCGTTCTATTCAAAAATTATTACGGTTACAAATCATTACCCTTATGATTTGGATAAGCAAAATATTTCTATCGCTAAAACGAAGACTAGCGATAAGACTGTTGATGGTTATGTACAAACAGCGCGTTATTTGGACCAATCATTTGCTGAATTCTTAAACTGGATGAAGAAGTCGGGCTTATATGATAATTCAGTTATTGCGTTGTATGGTGATCATTATGGTATTTCTGAAAATCATAAGGCTGCTATCGCCAAGTTAACTGGAAAGAAGAGCACAACTAATTTTGATTTAGCAAACTGGCAAAAAGTGCCATTTATGGTACATGCGCCAGGGTTAAAGGGTGGTGTTAATCATACGTATGGTGGTGAGATTGATGTCATGCCAACTATTTTGCACTTGTTGGGAAAATCAACGCAAGATAATATCCAGTTTGGACAAGATTTACTAAGTCCAAATCGACGTCAAATTGTTCCATTTAGAAATGGTGACTGGGTATCAGCTGAGTATATGAAGTATGGTGGTGATTATTATGTTACAACCACGGGTACAAAGATTAAACCAAAGGAAGATCCAAGAGCTAAAGAGATTATTGATCAGACTCAATCATATGTGGATAAAATGTTAACTTATTCTGATGACGTGCAAACGGGTGACTTACTACGATTCTATAAGCCAAAGGATTTTAAGAAGGTTAATATCAAAGACTATTCTTATCAGCGGGCTAAAGGAATGAGTTTGTTGCAAAAGATGAATAAGGAACATAAAACATCAATTAAAGCACAACATGATAATAAATCAACATTAAAGGACTATGTGACAGATGCGCCAGAATTAGGTGGTGAGCCACAAACTATTCAAGAGGTTTCTTCATCATCAGAGTTGTCTAAAACAGATGAGAATAACGGTGAGGATGATGGTGCAAATGCAACGCCCACAACTGATATTCAACAATAATTAAGTTAATAGTCGTTATTTAAAAATCCCATTGGCACACTACAAAATTACTTTTGTGGTGCGCTGATGGGATTTTATTGCGCTTTAAACACGCAATTATTCGAGCATATTGGTTATAAAAACGTTCGTTAAAATTAAAATAAAACAAGTAGTTGACGAACGTTGATTTCTACGGTATATTATATAAGCAGTCGAAAAACTGTGAGAAATTATACAAGAAATTGGTAAAAATAAGTTGTTGACTTTCAAAATCAGTTCTGTATAATAGATTAAGTTGTCAGCGAGACAACAACGTTGATCATTGAAAACTGAATATCGTTTCGATAGAACAAATGTGTAGGATCTTCAAGCATTAAGCTTGAAACAAAAAACATTTGCGAAGTCAATTCGCTAATAAATTCGTTTAACTTCTGTTAAACAATTAAAACAACAAAATTGAGT
>NZ_BJDT01000008.1:0-45322 GCF_005405285.1 Weissella sagaensis
TTCAGAAACATACTAAGCAGCACGTTGCCACCATCCGAGGTAATTGGTGCCCCATTGTCTGAAACTGCAACTAAAGGGTTGCTAGGTAATACTTTTTGAATCATAATTTTAGACGCTCCAATTTTTGAGTATTTGGTTTGTTTTTCACTAACAAAATATCATAAAAAGGAGCTCCTATGGTTTTCACCCAACGGGTGAAAGCGCAAAGCCCGCTGAAACGGTATTAACTTGCTGTTTCAGCGGGTTTTTGTTTGTCTTGATGAATAATCCGGGATTGATATTTGTACCACCAGATTGATACAATGAAATTATGGGTGTAAAACCCGATATAAAGGCGTTTGTGGGACTAGCGATGGCTAGGCTTTTTTGTTTTGGGGAGGATTTTGTTCGGTTTTTCAAGAAATCGCTTTTGAAAAATTACCCCCGGGGGTAGAAATTATTACCCCCTACTCTGAGATTTTACCCCCCTATAAAATATGGAAATGAGAGAGTGGTTTAGAGATGAACGGCTTAAAAGTCGAGGAATTGTGAGGAAATGTTGATGTTACGTGATATAATATACCTAGTGCAAAACGTGGTTGTTAAAAGAAATTTCGAGGTGAAGACGTGTCAATAACCTACAAGAATTTATGGAAAATATTGATAGATAAAGAATTAAAAAAGACTCAGTTGAAAGAAATCGCTGGGGTCAGCAGTAATGTCATTGCTAAGCTGGGGAAAAATGAACCAGTTTCAATCGAAACACTTGTTAAGATTTGTCTTGCTCTAGGTGTTGATATAGGCGATGTTATCAGTATTGAGCAAAAATAAATCAAGAAGTGGAGGTGGGCTGTTTGCTAGTGGAAGAAGAATCAGTTGAAAAAAATATAGAAGAATTAGAAAAGACGATCGAAGATATCAGCTCTACAGATATTCTTGAAAATACAATACGAGAAACGATGCCGGCGATTCTAGATATTCTCTTGATTGACCGTACGACATCAACTCCGAAAAAATCTAAAAATATCATTTGGGCCAACGAGAACTATCTACAGTATGGTCAAAAGTCATACGCTGCAACAGCTCAAATGCTTCCTTCGTTAGTCACAGGACAAATGGGACAAATCATCATGCCGCGTGCCCTTAAATCACGAGAACTTCAAAAAGAGCGAACCAAATCTAAGGCTGAGGTATTTACTCCGACTTGGATTGTGAAAAAGCAAAACGATGAAATGGATAACGACTATCAGAATGATGAACTTGAGACTTATGTCAAACGTAAATGGCTCGAAATCACATGTGGGGAAGGGCCTTATATGGCTACCAGATACGATATGGAAACTGGTGAAATAGTACCACTTGATGAGCGTGTTGGCTTTGTCGACCGCAAATTGAAACGAATCAATGCCGAAGTCGAAGATAAGGCTGAATGGCAACGTTTAGTCGAAGAGGCCTATAAATCAAGCTACGGTTTTGAGTGGAGTGGGGACTCGCTCTTGTTAGCTAGGGAAAATCTTCTATACACATACAGAGATTACTATTTCGCAAAATGGTTAGAGGAACCGCTATATGGATTGTTTGAAGATATCGCAAAAATCATCAGCTACAATATTTTCCAGATGGATGGGCTGAAATACATCATTCCACTATCAGAGAAACGAGAAAAAGTAGAGAGCTATCAGCTGTCGTTATTTGATTATGACGATGAAGAGCCAGCTGAAGAGTGGATCATAAAACCTGGGAAACGCGTCAAATTGATGAATTGGGAGACGAACAAAATGGAGTATTTTGATAAGGGGGTCAAATAAATATGAGCGCTATTGCCACTAGACCAGATACAACAAACTTTGAATTTCTAAAATTAGACTGGGATTTGAAAGTTCAGTATTACGATCGTGCGAAATACGTTGAAGACTTCTATGTACAGGGAAATTTTGCTAAAACAATTGAACAAGCTGATTCGTTTGAAACGGCCATTATTAATTCTAATGTCGTGAAAGAACCTACTGAGAAATATTCGACAGGAAATGAGCAAGAAGATGCATTGATTCGATTAAGAGTCATTTATCAGGCTTTAAAACAAATATCAATTAATGCTGGCCAACCGGTAAATAATGAATTTGAAAATCCTATCTCAGAGAGTCTATATCAGTCCAACGAGCGTAAGATGATCTATATCCAAACAGCGGATAACTCGTCAGGTAATTGGGATGTTTATGATGGATCTGAAAAAATAGGTGAAACGACGGCGGATAGTAGTTCCAATCCGCTAGACTTCCAAGCCAATAGTGAATATCTTAGAAACCAAGCCAATACGCGTATTAGATCATACATGACGACGTCTGGCGTCCCATATACAACCGATTGGGCAGAACTTGCATATAGACCGCAGGATAAGCTGAATCCATGGTTTGGTGATAAAGATGTTCACGAAGTTCTGAGACGCTCAAACTTTAAAAAGAATGAAGACGTTGAAGGAAACGAGTGGTGGCAAGTAACTCTGGATGTTGCCAAACAAGCAATTGCTGCGGTTAAAGAAAATCGTGAAGTAATTGATGGTCCTGTCGTTGATAAGAGTAAGATTGTTCTTCGGCCGGAACAAAAAGCTGCAGTGGCACAGACTAAGACGGTGTTTAAGAAGAAAGACCGAATGCTCTGGAATGCTAAGATGCGTTTTGGTAAAACCTTATCAACATATCAATTGATCAAAGAAGAAGGTTACCATTCTGTTTTGATCCTAACGCACCGACCAGTCGTATCAGATTCTTGGTTTGAAGATTTTTCAAAACTAGAAATGAAAGAAGCTGGCTATCGTTATGGTTCTAAGAAGCACGAGAGCATTGAAAGCTTAATCAAGGATGGCGGAAAGTTTGTTTATTTTGCCAGTATTCAAGACCTACGCGGGTCATCTCAAGTCGGAGGAAAACAAGGCGAGAAAAATGAACTCGTATTCGCTACTGATTGGGATTTGATCGTCTTTGATGAAGCCCATGAGGGGACGCAAACTGAATTGGCGCAGAACGTTGAAAAGACCATCAAAAAGAAAGATACAAAAGTTCTTGAGTTGTCAGGCACGCCGTTTAACTTGCTCGAACAATATGAAGAGGACCAAGTTTATACTTGGGACTATGTCATGGAGCAAGAGGCCAAATTACGTTGGTCAACAGAAAAACCAGACGAGCCAAATCCATATGAGACATTGCCTAAAGTCAACATATTTACCTTTGAAATGGGCAATAAAGAAAAATACGCAGATGACAACAAGGCATTTAATTTCAAAGAATTCTTCCGTGTAAAAGATGATGGTTCCTTTGAACATGAAGCAGACGTTAATAATTTTTTGAATCTAATAACGAAGAAATCAGCAACCAATTATCCATATTCGACCGAAGAGTTTAGAAATGAACTCAGACATTCACTCTGGTTGTTGCCGGGGATTGCAGAAGCTAAAGCCATGAAGTCTTTGATGAATAATCATCCGGTTTTTGGTAACGAGTATAAAATTATTAACGTGGTCGACAATGATGATAAAGAAATCACGAGTAAAGACGACCCTGATTTAGGTCGCGTCCGCAGTGCGATTAGTGATAAGCCGTGGGAAACTAAAACGATCACACTGTCAGTCCGTAAATTAACCACAGGGGTAAACGTCAAAGAGTGGACAGCGGTCATGTTCTTAAACAACACAAGTTCTGCGATGAACTATCTCCAAGCTGCCTTTAGAGCTCAAACGCCATACTCAAATGAAGTTCAAGGCCAAAAGACCAATGCATATATTTTCGACTTTGCACCTGATCGTGCTTTGACCGTGATGGCGGAATCTGCTTCGATCAACTCTGGTGTTGGGAAACGCAATACTCCAGAGCAAAAACAAAAAATGGCAAATATGCTCAACTTCTTACCGATTATCGGAATGGATGGAAACGGCATGAAGACCTTCAGTGTCGATCGCATGTTGACGCAGCTGAAGAAAGTTTATGCTGAAAAAGCTGTCCGTTCTGGATTCGATGACGATAGTTTGTATTCAGATGCATTATTAACTATCAACCCTGAGGCAGCCGAGCTCTTAGAAAAGCTCAGAGGAATTATCGGTAAGACGGGTGCTTCAAAAGGTGCAAAAGAAGTTAGGGTTAACGACCAAGGTCTGACTGATGAAGAGTACGAAAAAGCGGAAAAAGCTAAGAAAAAAGCAAAACGCCAACGTACCCCTGAAGAACAAGAAGCGATTGATAAACAAAATCAAGCAAAGAAAGAACGACGGAATGCCATCTCTATTTTGCGTGGGATTTCGATCCGTATTCCGCTAATGATTTTTGGTATGGAAGTTGATATTTCAAAAGATATTGATGTTGAAACATTCGTAAACGAAGTCGATGATGTTTCTTGGGAAGAATTCATGCCAGCAGGTGTGACTAAGGATATGTTCAGGGAACAGGCTAAGTACTATGATTCTGAAGTCTTTATTGAAGCCGGACGAATCATCAGGACAAGAGCAAAATCGTATGACGATTTATCTTATACCGATCGCGCGGAACAAATCGGTCTTTTGCACGGTACATTCAAAAACCCAGACAAAGAAACAGTTCTTACTCCTTGGCGAGTTGTGAATATGCAATTAGCCTCAACGATTGGTGGCTTGTCTTACTACAATGATGATTTTTCTGAAACTTCTATTGATGGTACACCGGCGCTTCACTGGGTAGACCAAGAAGATACAGAAAAGATTTTCGGGGATGATAGCAAGATTTTAGAAATTAATTCTAAGACGGGGTTGTATCCATTATTCTGTGCTGCAAGCTTCTTCTTCAAACAACAGATGGAGTTTATTGACAATAACGTTGGTAAAATCACGCAAATTGATGAAGAGAATATCATCCAAAATGTCTTGAAGAACAATATTTATGTGATCGCTAAAACTCCGATGGCTAAGACGATTACTCAGCGGACGCTGGCAGGTTACAAAGGTTGGGATACAAATATTCTATTCATTCCAGACCTGGTCAAGAAAATTAGGAACAACATTGACGATGTCGAAAAAGAAGTTCAGAAAGGGTTTAAGGTAATGAAATTTGATGCAGTAGTTGGGAACCCTCCATATCAGGAAAATGATGGTGGATCTGGTTCAAGTGCAACCCCCGTGTATAATAAGTTCATTCAACTCTCCGATAGGGTATCGAACCAATATGTTTCTCTTATCACGCCTTCTAAATGGTTTGCTGGCGGGAAAGGTTTAGACCAGTTTCGTGATTACATGCTTAATAATGATTCAATTAAAGTAATGGTTGATTACGATAATGCGAAAGAATTATTTCCTAATACCTCAATTGCTGGTGGAGTGAACTACTTTATTATTGATAAGGATTATCATGGGACAGTGCAATTTACGAACATTCATGATGGCCGTACTATCACTTCAACGAGGAAAATGAATGAATTTGATACATTTGTCCGGTATAACGAGGCGGTAAGTATTATTCATAAGATAGGTAACGTGGGATCTGTTAGTGATTTCGTTTATCCCCGTAATCCCTTCGGTTTTTCTTCAAAAGACAGGGGAGGAACGGATGGAGATATTACTCTAATTTCAAGTGCTGGAGCGGGTAAAGTAAAACTTAGTGAAGTTAAATCTGGCAGTGAACTAGTAGATAAGTATAAGTTATGTATTAGTAAAGTAACATCAGAGCATGCAAATGAACCAGATAAGAATGGTCAATATCGTATAATTTCAAGTAATTTTGTCGTTCCTCCGCAATCTGTTGTAACTGATTCGTATCTTGTTATATATTCAGATTCTGATGAAAACAAAGTACAGTCATACTGGAACTACATGAAGACTAAGTTTTACAGAAACCAGCTGCTGCAGTCGGTAACCTCTATAAACTTGTCAAAAGATAAGTTTCAATTTATTCCATTACAAGATTTTAGTGAAGCCTCAGATATTGATTGGACTAAATCAATATCTGAAATAGATCAGCAACTATATACAAAATATGGACTTAACGAGGGTGAAATCGCCTTTATTGAAGAGAAAGTGAAGGCGATAGATTAAAATGATGGAAGAAAAGAAAATTTTTGTCAACATTGCCAACTCTTAGATTCTTGAGGTTTCAGATATGGCAATGGAGAATACAGAAAGCATAACTGTAGGGTCCCTTGATGAAGCAATTGATTCCTTCAATGAGAAAAATTGGGAATTCGATGATAATATCCGAGCAAAGCTTGAGGAAATTTTTTCTGAAGATGAGGGTGATGTATTAGAAGTCTTTGATATTAAGGTCTCCACTGAAAATCGGTCATATAACGAATTGGCAGATATGTTTAAAGAAAACGACATCCGAATTCCTGATGTCCAAAGAAAATTCGTCTGGGATACGAACAAGTGCTCGAAACTTATAGGGGAATAATGTCAATACTTTGGAGTGGTTTTTAGATAGCCCCGCGAGGGGCCGGAGCTACCCCGAAAGTTTAATCAAAAAGAATAAACGAGGTCCAGGCAATCATCGCCCGGACCTCGTTTGTTTTCTATAATTTATTTTCGGATTCAATCATGTGAGAATCATAGTTGTCAATTTTCCACTGTAAATAATCACAGGCATCAACAATTTCTTTTACCTTTTCGTTAAGCGTATTAATTGCTTCGCCTAGAATGTCTTTACGGGCTGGAATGGTAGTCGGGTCGTCTTCGAACACGGCGCTGATGTCAAGATTATGGACAGGCTTTTTTGGCACCGAGAGGTACCGCACTCCGAAAATTTTTCAAAACCCGGATTTCAGCTTAAAACGGCGTGATTTCTGGGTGTTTTTGTAGGTGGAACAGGGCCGAGTCCTACCGGTGAGAGAAAACAGGTGGTATAGATTGTGAACCAGCCGGATTTCACAAGTTGTATCGTGCAAGAAATAAGCCTTCACAAGGCGAATTTTTGAAATTCACAAGTGACGGCTTATAAACGGCGTCGTACCGGCTAGTGCCGATAACCGGCATTATGTTAAGCAGCAAGTGGTATAGCTGCCGGACGGGTCTTCGTAGATATTTTGGTGGTGTTCCACCAGTAGTCATAGCGGTGCGCTCCTGCAATAATCGCATTGATTGACCAACTTAAGCGACGTGGGTTGAAGAATTCTGATTTGAAAAATGAGTGATAGTTTTCGATGATTGTGTTGTGCTCGGGATGCCCCGGTGAGCTGAATGAGTGCATGAGGCCATAAAATGAGACGGTATCTTCGTATTCCTCACTGATGAAGTGGGAACCGTTATCTGAGTGCAAAATGATGATGTTTCGGCGTTGAGAATCGATTTAGGAATTTGACGCATAGCTGTTTGAAGTGCTCATTTAGTTAAATCAGATGTCATATCATAGCCAACGACGGCACCAATGACATCACCGGTAAACCAGTCTAGAACGCTGGCTTTATAGAGTTTCTGCTTATCTGGCATTACCAGGTAAGTTACATCGGTTGTGAGAACTTGGTATGGTCGTTCAATGATAATGTCTTTAACCAGATTGTCGCGTTCAACAACTGGACGGCCGCGATTTCCTTTATAAGACTGAGTGATAACAGACTTATATTTAATCTTCTGCATCAAGCGATGAACACGGTGTTCACCGGTATGTATGTCATATTGATCGGCCAATTCCTGCACCATACGCTTAATTCCGTAGGAATTATTGAACTCGTGCGCGTCAACGATTTCTTGAATTTTCTCGATTATCAGAGCGTCTTGTAAATCGTGTTCTGTGGGCGATTTTGGAGCTTTGTGCGAATAAAAAGTGCTTGAGGGCACATTCATGACCGCAGGCAACTTGGTTTGAGAATATTTCGCATTTTCAGACATATCGACGACGGCGCGCTCCGCTAAACTCATCGTCGGTTGGATTTTTTTATCTGTTCACGTGAGTATTTGTCCATTAAAGTGACTGCTTCACGCAAAATTTGGTTATCTTGTTCGAGTTCGGCGATTCTCGCTTCAAGTTCAGAGACTGTTTTCTTGGTAATTTTTTCGCCATTGTCATTCATTCACCGCAGGTGAATACTCACGGACCCAGCGCCGAACGGCGCTTATTGAGATTTTATTTTCACGTGAAATTTGGCTTAATGTTTGTTTTTCATCCCAATGTAGGGCAGCGATAGCTGCCTTCTGTTCAGGGGAATAATAATTTCGTGTAGTCATAATAAAAAGATGCTCCTGCTGGTTTCATTTTACAGGAAATGGTTCTAAAAACCACTCCATGAAACTAGCATAAGCACCGATGATTTTGGATTTAACAGTAAAAGCATTACCGTTGATAATTATCGTATTGCAGATTATCAGCTACAACAAGCACGTAATGCGATGAACATGGCATATGATGTTGATAGCGGGATGCAGCAAGTGAAACAAGCATTAGGGATTTACTAGTTTCATCTCCTAGATTTTCGCCACCGAACAACCGGTGGCTTTTTAAGTAGTTCATAGGTTGGACACAGAACCTGTGTTAAAATGTTTGTATACATAAAATCAGGCTTGGAGGTAATGTGATGGGTTTTAAGGAATGGGCTATTAGTTCAGGGAAATTAAACGAAAAAACCGCTGCGACACATTGGAGTGGACTGACAAATACAAGATTTAAGGAAGATGGTATAGCAGTAGCTGATGTTACGAGTATCGATGAATTAACTGAACGCATTGGTAAGGATACTATCGATACACAGGATATCGAAAAGCTTTTTAATAAACCTAGTTATCGTCCTGATTCGGATATTAAATCTTTTGTTCAAAAATACATTGATTACCTAAAGTCGGAGACAACAAATGGTGTTGTTGGTGACTATGAAAACTTTTTTGAAATGTTGAAATTTTGGATTAAACAGACAGACAACAATATTGTGAATGACGGGCATAGAGTTAGTTTCCAAGAAATACAAGAAGGCAATCTTGATGGACCTGATGGAGCGGTGATGAGATTCACTGAGCCACAATTTCACAAACAATACATTCAGTTTTCAGATTTCGCTATTCGAATTTCATTTTTTAGAAGCGGGCGATACAAAGGGGAAAAAGTAAATTTCGTTGTTTGTCGACCCACTGGATTTAAAAGTTGGGGGCTTCATATCCGTTATCTTTATGATTTGAAACAGTTACGAGTCAGCTATAGACGAGATCTACCAAACAACTCAGATAGGCAAGCTTTTAAGGATTACATGACTGCTCTTGATTATCAGAAGGATGTGTCATTTTCTATTGGGGAACTTGGTCTTACTCAAAGTGAGCCCAATAGAAAGGTTAAGGAATTATTCGATTATTTCCATAACATGATAGTATCAGCAAGGAATTATGAAGAAGTGGATGATGAAAATGTGAAAGCTATGGAATTATCAGAAAAGTTGAAACAAAATTATAACTTGATTTTACGTGGAGCGCCAGGGACAGGTAAAACTTATCTCGCAAAGGAAATCGCTGCAAGCATCATAGGAATTCCTAAAGAAGAACTAGCATCAAGCGACCAATTCGAGTTTGTCCAATTTCATCCAAGTTATGACTATACAGACTTTGTTGAAGGATTACGGCCGGTGCAAATTAACGGGCAAGTCGGTTTCGAACCCAAAAATGGTACATTCAAGGAGTTCTGCAAAAATGCATTGTTGCAGCAGAATGTTCAATTTGATTCATTTGATAATATTTGGGAGAATTTCATCAATAACGTGGATGAGGCAGGAGAAGTTGTGATACCTCAGGTTCGTTCTGAACGTGAGCTGACTTATTCACTAAACAGCAATAGGAATCTTAAAGAAGAAAATGTGAACAGTGTACACACACTGACGAAAGAGAACATTTTTCGCGTTTGGCAAGGGTTAAAAGGTCGTGAGAGTGGAGGGCATCAGTCGATAATGACGGCCGTTGTCAATTATTTGAAGGACCAATATAACTTACCAGATTATGATGAGTCGCTTGGTAAAAATACTGGAGTTAGCGATAAGAAGTATGTTTTTGTGATAGATGAAATCAACCGTGGCGAAATCTCTAAAATCTTTGGTGAGTTATTCTTTTCCATTGATCCTGAATATCGCGGTGTCGCTGGTTCAGTTTCAACACAGTACGCTAATCTCTTTGAAGAAAGCGAAAAATTCTACGTGCCAGAAAATGTCTATATCATTGGGACTATGAATGATATTGACCGTTCCGTAGATACTTTTGATTTTGCGATGCGCCGCCGTTTCAGTTTTGAAGAAATCACGGCTGCCGATTCGCAAGTGATGTTGAAATCGGATGAAGTCAAAAATCGTATGAACGCCTTGAATGATGCAATCATCTCGCCTGAAGTTGCACTGAGCACCGATTATCAAATTGGGGCAAGTTACTTCCGAACGTTGGAAGATAAGTCTAAGAATCTTGGAGTAGATGAGTTGTGGAACAATAAGTTGAAACCTCTGCTTAAAGATTACTTCCGTGGCGAAAGGAATGCAGAGCACAAACTAGACGTTCTTGAGTATGCATATTTCATGAGTGATGCCAATGATTCAAGTGAAGGATAATAGTGACGTAACCAAATACCAAGAAAATCCAATAGTACAAGAATTACTCGATAGAGATTTAAGTGATTTGGCAAATGAAAACTTTATCATCTTCCCGCCACAACTTCAATCTTCGGATGACTTAGATGGTGAAAACTATATTTTTCATCAACACAATCGGCATATTCGAACCGGGAACATTGTGGGTGTGATGAAACGGGGAGCGGAAGAAGCTCGAATTCATTCTAGATTTTACGATTCAGAAAATGAAACGGATGATTTCTTTATAAAGTATCTCCTGCATCAAGTGCTCAGCATGAACGTTGTCAGGACGAAGATTAATATTGACCCAGCTGATTCGTACTATGACTTGTTGGCTTTCTTGTTCCCAATGTACCTGAACTCTGCTTTGGAGAAAGGTGTTTATAAAGAGTACGTCAAAAGGCAGTACAATGATGCAAATGTTAAAGGACCAATCAACATTGCAAGACACATCAAAACCAACACGCCATTCATGGGCAGGATAGCTTATGACACTCGTGAATTCAGCTTCGATAACCGTCTGACTCAGTTAATCAGACATACGATTGAAAAGTTGAATGCTGAGTATTCTTATGATTTTGCCTCTGACTCGCTTACCAAGGATAATATGAAATCGATTATTCATGAAACGCCCAGTTATTCTCGTATTGAGCGATTTGAAGTCTTGTCTGAAAATGTGGCTAATCCCGTTCGTCATGGGTATTATGAAGAATACTATTTATTGCAGAAACTGTGTATCCAGATTCTCAATGAAGAGAAGATAGGTTTCGGTCATGAGGATGATGAAATTCACGGGATTATTATTGACGTAGCTTGGCTATGGGAGGAGTACCTTAACACGTTGTTGAGTGAACGGTTCATCCACCCAGAGAATAAGAACTCTAGATACGGTATTTCACTTTTTTCCGATATACAAAGAACCGTCTATCCCGATTTTTACAGCAAGGATAAACAGGTCGTATTAGATGCGAAATACAAGATGTTGGACAACAGCGAAAAAGGAATCAACCGAGGAGACCGATATCAAATCATCAGTTATCTTCATGTTTTGGCTGCAGAGAGGGCAGGGCTTGCTTATCCTAGTAAGTGGAAGAGCGATTATGTTCACGCAGGGAAATTAGATGGGTTCGGTGGTTCATTGTTTAAGCTCCCCTTGATGATACCGCAGAATGTCGAGTCCTATGATGAGTTCGTCACCGTGATTCAAGAAAGCGAAATGTCATTTACTTCAAGCCTTATCGAGATTTTTTAAATTGGTAATATGACTATACCCGATTGAACCAATTTTCTAAGCCGTATATAATTTTTAGAATAGGTAAGTCATATGCAATACTGATTGAAAATGTAAAAGAATTATTGCGTGAACGTGGATGGACACAGGAGAAACTTGGAGACGAGGCAGGGCTAAGGCAGGAGGCAATCTCGTATTTACTGAGAGGTAAAAATATTCCAACGTTGGAAACGGTCGATAAACTTTCCGCAGCCTTTAATGTATCTACTGTTGAACTACTAACTGATGGTGCCTTGTCAGACCGAGCTAAAGAGCCAACAGCTCCCTATTCTGCGAAGCGTAATAAAGAAGTAGTATTCACAAAGTATGGTAAGAATAGCAAAGTATCTAACGTCACCATAACCATCCCTCATCATCAGCGGTTTAGGGATGCGTTCATTGACTTCAACTTTGATAAGAGCAAGCCGAAGTCCGGCAAACCAAGTTCCTATGCGAACTACATGGAATACACCTTCCAAAACTACTATGATAATTTTTTCGAGGTGCTCGATCCGTTCGATAGGGAGTCCCTCGAAAAATCGACAAGCTAAGAAATAGTCCAAACTTCAAGGAGTACAATCTCAATGAAGGACGATTTCCAAATGCATCCATCGAGGCGTATCATAAATTTATTGAATCGAAATAACCTGAAAAGGAATCATCCTAGCAAGACGAACCTTGCTGGCATGATTCCTTTTTTCTTATTCCGGCCTGATGTATACTGAATCCGAGAGCCTACACTTTTACAAACTCCTTAGCTCTTTGTAAAAGTGTGCGACCCCCTTGGCTGATACTTTGACAAATTGCTAGGGGTACTTTGACAAATTGCTCTACCCACTTTGTCGTAGTATGGCAAGCAGTTTGTAAAAGTTCAACATAAGCAATTCCGCATTGTATTTATGCTACGAAAAATGATTTATTCCTGCTCATAGAATCTAAGTCAAAAAGTTTGCGAGATTCAGAAAAAGTTGCAGTTCGTTCACAAAATAATTTATTTAGTAATTTAGCCAATGTTGAATGGGCAAAAGTAACAGATAAGGACCAAGTAATTAATTTGTTGAAAAATTTTAATAATTAGTGGAAATTATAGATATTTATAAATAAAATATGTCAATGACAATATGGAAAGCATGATATCGAGATAGGGAACAGAATTTAGTTAAATAAGCACCAGTACAAAAAGTTTTACTTTTATGCTGGTGCTTATTTATTTTGGCATTAAGAATTATTACTAAAATAAATGTAGTACTTTTTTAGGTTTGAATAAGTCGGGTTTAATTAACTAGACCAATTCAAGTTGACATAATTGTTGTTTTATAGTCAGTTGTTGATTTGGTGGGTTTGATCAACGTTTGTGCAATTCATGAAATTCACAAACTTATTTTTTCCTGCCAGCACATTTCACAAACTTGAAATTCAAGAAATTTCACAAAGTAGACCACTTTATAAATTAGGGGTTATTCGGATGGAATTGTTGCCATTTACTTCGAAGATAACTCCACATATAACCACCACAAAAAGCAATGCCACAGAGCAACCAAATTCCTACAGTTTTAAAGAGCCACCAGCTGACAGATACAATCAAAATAACTAACCAACGAATGATTCGCCAGGACCAACCAATGGTGAGACCAAAAAGATAACAGACGAGAAATAACAGCAGGTAAAGAATAAAGTAAGGCATGGTCAGACTCCTTTCTGTAGGCGCTAAAATATTATGTATCCTAACTCATAGGAGTTAGGTAATCTGACAAACAGGTGTTTAGTATCTTATTGGAGAATTTAATTTTTTTTAAAGGAGGTTTTGTCAGAGTGATCTTTTCGGCAGCCACGTTCCATAGGTTTAATATATCATTTTTACGATGCTAACAACTGGCTAAAAGTATTGATAACCCGCTTGCCAATTTTTTAGTTCGTGTGTAATGATTTTTTGTAATTGTGATAAAAAGTTTGCATCAGACATTTTGTGTTGAAAAGTCATTGCTAGGATGGTCCCTAAGTAATTGACGAAGTAATGTGCTATATCAGCGTCATTGACGTTTAATTGAAAGGTGGCCGCCGTTAAATTAGTGGCACTAGCCGTAATCCCAAACGAAACTTGATTGTGTTGTTGTTGTAGCTGTAATTGATAAGTGGTGACAGGTGTTGTGACAGTTGTTCGTATCATAGCTAGCCTCCTAAAATTTTTCTGTTGGTCAATTGCCTTTCAGCAACTAACCAAACTTTCATTTTGACAGGAGAAGCGTGATACAGGCGGTGTCCGATGACAAGGGCAGCGTAGCTGTGCTATTTACCCTTGTCATCGGGCCTAGTGTTTCTTAGTGCCTGGGCACTTAGAAACACTGCCTGTATTAGAGTTTGGATGGCAAAAAGAAAGGATGGGTGATGAAAGGACGGTTGCGCCAAGCGGAACCGTTTGGCCCCGGTGGGGTCGGGGGTGTAAGGGAGCCCCGCTTGTGGGGACTGGGGCACGCAGGGAAGGGCGCAGTGCGCCCCGGTGATTTAGATTTCAACCCAACCGGTGTCAGTGGTTGGCGTATTGATGAGATATTGTGCATTTGTTAAGTCGGTAGCGGATAACACGACTTGTTCGTTCTGGTAGGCTTGTCGTACTTGTTGGTCAAGCTTGTTTTCACTATCGACTGTTAGCGCAACGGTACGGGCTAGTGTTTCTTCAAATGTGACGTAAATTTCTTTTTTCATGGTTTCTCTTACCTTTCAAAATCGTTTTTTACATGTAGATGAACTGATTGGGTGTCATCTGGGGTTAGGCTAATCTCGCCGTTGTCGTACATATTCATTGCTTGTTGACTTAAATCGTCAATGTTCATTTCAGGTGTTAAGTCAAGGGTGACTTCTTTTTGGCGATATTCCTCAAATAAAATGCGTACTTTCATTAGTTTTCTCCTTCATTTCTAAAGTGATACAAGGTACCGTTTTCTAATACATCATTAAAGGTCGTATGTGTTTGTTCATTCAACATGTGCGCCTTTTTTGTTTGAGCAAATTGATCAGTCGCAACGGATAGCGCTTGATACTGGCTTGCGGACATGGTACTTGGTTTAACCCCGGTGTCCATTAATAATAAGGCTTGAAAGAATAGCCGGGGGCTTTCTTTTTGTAAATCACTTAGCATGTTACAAATCGTTTCAACTAATTTTGCGTTGACGTTAGCCGATACCAGTTCTTCATAACCAGTCGATAAGGCTTTTTTGTAGTGTTCTTTGGGTACTTGAGTTTCTTTATAACCAAAGGTTATATCAGCCATAGCTTGCGCCATTTTGGTTAGGGGCAACTTTGTAAAATCATCATAATAAGTTTTCGTCATGGTTGTTCTCCTCGTTGTTCAGCGTATTTAATGAGTGTTTTTAGACTTTCGACATCTTTTTGATAGTCGTCATTGCCTAAACGAATGGTTACGGTGTCTTGTTCCTTACGGGCTACTAATAATTTCATAATCAAATCATCAAGCTCACTGGTTGATAAATCAATATCGGCAAAATTATCGTTTGCGAAAGGTAACGGTGTGGGACGAACACCACGCCACGCTAAAAACGTTAATGAAAAGTCGGTTAAGTTTTGAAACATAGTAAAACTCCTTTAAGATTGACTAGGTGTGACAAAAATTTATCTGCCAGCAACCACCTGTTGTTGCTGGGTTTGTCGTTGTGACGGGAAATTTTTAGCAGATAGCGGGGCCAAGCACAAGGGCGGCGCAGCCGTGCTATTTACCCTTGTGCTTGGCACTAGTTGTTCTTAGTCGCTTGCGACTTAGCACAACTGCTGTCTTGCTATAAATGATAGGCACATAAGGCAGGCCCAGTAACATCAGGTGGTGGCAGGCGTAAGCCTGCTTTGACCCCCGCTTGCGGGGCCTGGGGTTACTAGGTTATTACTGTTTGAAAAATTGTTTGGGACACTTTTACATAGGCCTCTTAAAATTCGTTACGATAACCCTAGAGTAAAGCAATGAATTTAGTTATTTAGGGAGGCTATCACATGGTATCGAAGAAATTAGCAATACGTTTAGCAAAGAAAAAGACTGAATTGGCAAATGCCGAGGATCGCGTAAAAGTGTTGAAGGAAGAATTAGCAACGTTAAATCAACAAGTCCAACTAGAACTGGTTAAACAATTACAAACGAATCTAAAAACGGATGATTTAACGGAAGTGGCTAATTTTATTGCCCAGGTTGATCCAACACAAGTCCCCGCTGATGACGGAGGTGAGCAAGATGGCTATTAATCGTGCTGCAATGAAAGCCTTACCGATTCAAGGCTATTTAGATTACAAAGGAATTGATTATACGACGGAACACAACCGCTTGCGGCTTGTGGACCATGATAGTTGCGTGATTAATACTGATAAGAATGTCTTTTTTTGGAACTCCAAACAAATTTCGGGTGATTTAGGTGACTTTATTGCCGCGTATGAGGACATCACCCCGAAAGAAGCCTGGGTGCGCTGGTCAGAATTTGGTCGGCATTACAACGGACAAGATGAGACCGAGAAGGCTAAATATCAAGCATCCTCTCGGGAAAATAATTACAAGTTTAATTGGCAAAGATGGCGAATAGCGCAAACCACTAACAATTCAGAAGATTATTTAGTGAACGAACGTGGTTTTGACGCCATGTTCGTGCAACGTTTGGCGAAAGCTGACTTTATTAAACAAGGTAAACCAAGACAGGACCGACAGACAAAAGAATGGCAAAAGCCGGCGATTTTATTTCCATGGCACGATGAAAATGACCAAGTTGTTGGTTTAGATCAACAAGGTACTGAAATTAATTTTGAAAAATATGGTAAACGTGGGACGCAAAAAAAGGTGGCCACTGGTTTGGATACCCGTTACGGGTATAACTTTCGCACAGGGAATGGTGCTGACCAGTTAATCGTGTTTGAGTCACCAATTGATGCATTATCTTATGCCCAGATGCATTTTACGGAACCAACCAATAAAAATACGACTTTCTTATCATTATCCGGGACAGATCATCAAAAAGTCTTGTCACAACTTGATCGCATGAAGCAATTAAACGGCCATTTACCAAAGCAATTGGTTTTGGCAACGGATAATGATTTAGCCGGATTTAAAGCAGCAGCACCCTTTGATATGCTGCAATTTGAGGGTATGACAAATATTAGGCAAATCCCAACACAAGGTAAAGATTGGAACGATCAATTAAAGGCACATGACCCCACTATTAAAACACTCACAATGGATGAAAACCAACAACAATTAGCCGCACTAGAGACGTTTACACAACAGGCCAAGCCAGCAGTGGCAAAAGCAACGACTGATGAAAAGCAAGTTGCCCAACCGCAACGTGTGGCGCGCCAGCAACGGCGGGAAGTCCGTAAGGGTAAGAGTCGTGAGCGGAATGAAGAAATTATTAAAGATACTTTGACGCGTGTACAAAATTATCAAAATGATCCCAAAGAAGTACAGCAATATTTGGATTTTGTGGCCCAGGGGCAAAACTATTCTCCTCGTAATACTTTACTAATTTATGGCCAACGACAAGATGCCACCATCGTCATGGGGTATAAACAATTTGCTGAACGGGGCATCCAAGTTAATAAAGGCGAAAAAGGTATGAAGATTTATGGTGCTCCCAAAAATCTTCAAAGTATTGTGACTCCTGCCGGTGATCGGGTTTATTGGCGTGATGCAACAGCAGAACAGCGACAACAAGCCAAAGCCGGTGAGCTAGAAACGCGGACAGTTAAGCATTATCCGATTGAGACAGTCTTTGATGTGAAGCAAACTAATGCCAAATTGGATGACTTGCCTAAGTTACTGCCAAATCGGCCGGTTAATTTAGCCACTGACCAATCACCGGAACACCTTGAAACGGTGTATCAAACGCTTAAAAAGTATGCGCAAGATGAACAACATGCACGAGTTGTGGATCAAGACCAGGGTGCGATTAAGTTTTTAGCCGATCACAAACCAATGACGAGTCACGGGATTGCCAAAGGCGTCACAGCGATTAATCGCCAGAAACCAGATGAGCCGATTATTATTTTACGACCGGATTTACCCTTTACTGATCGGATTGCCACGTTAGCGCACGAGATGGGCCACACAGCATTGCATCAACAAAGCGATGCTAAAACCCCCAACGGGGTGCAAGAGTTGCAAGCTAAAATGACCAGTTATGTCGTGTTGAAAAACGTGGGTGTGGAACCCGGTGATATTAGTGAAAAATATATGAGTGATTGGACGAATCACTTAAAACAATTTACGGATTTAAAAGAAAAATCACCAAATATGATGGCGGATGTGACTAGAGCGAGTACGTCAATCACAAATTATCTGGCAGATCGCCTTTCAGATGGGCAACAAATAACGCATACCCGTCGTGCAGCGCCCAACATACAACCAACGGCTGTCCAATTGGCAACCAACCAAGCAATTCAAGATCAAACAAATGAAACACGAGGACCTAAGCGATGACACAATTAACCACCTTACAAGGCAAACTGGTACAAGTGGCCCAAGGTAATGGCCTTTATATGTTGACTATTGATCCGGCACAAGCAGCAACTGGTTTATTAGAATTACCGGTAACCGCCGAGCAATATCATGGTTTATTTCCTGCCGGTGATCCGGTTTTAAATGAGGAATATGAAGTGACAATACAACAAGATGCGCAACACATGACGTTAGTTAATGTTTTTCCAGTCGATGCTGAAGTAATCCCGGCTGATTTAGTCCCAACATTGACCACAACGCAAGATATGGAACTACAAGGAGAGCATTTTATGGATACGCAAAAGCAAGCGGCTGCTTTAGAAAAACGCTTAAATGAAATTCGACAAGATGATTCTTTAATGCAAGATATTCAAGCAGAACTTGATCAAGAAGCTGAACAACGCCGCGCAAATATTGAAGCCCGTCAACAAGGACAAGGCATTGAACAACTCTTTACTGAAGAAGAATTAGCCCAGATGCAACAAAGACAACAACAGGCAAAAACCGAAACGATTTCTCTGTCAGAACAAACGCGGGTTGCCAAACAAGATGATGACGATTTACCACTGGGAGGAGATGATGAGGTATGACCAACACCTATCTAGAAGGGTTTACAACCAATTTAAATCTAGTCATTGCTGCACAACCGTCAGAATATGGGGCGTTTGGTCGTGATGCAGAATTAGGTCGGTTAATTCGCATTTTAAATCAACATAAGAAAAATAGTGCCGCAGTCTTAGGTGAAGCCGGGGTTGGAAAAACTGCCTTAGTTGAAGAGTTGGTAAAACGCATTTTGACGCAAGACGCCAGTTTACATGGCACGTTAGTCAATCGTGAAGTCCATTCATTAGAGTTAGCCAGTTTAATGACGACAACCGCTGGTGGTAATTTTGCCTCAAATCTGCATCATTTAGTGGCTGAAGTTAAAGCAAATCCCCAGATCTTATTATTTATTGATGAGATGCACGAATTAATTGGCACAGGTGCTGAAGGCACGTCTGGTATGGATGCCGCTAATATCTTAAAGCCGGCCATCGGCCGGGGTGAAATTCAAGTTATTGGCGCCACCACAACGGCAGAATTTAAACAATATATTGAATCTGATAATGCGATGGAACGTCGTTTTGATAAAGTCATGCTAGATGAATTCACGCCATGTCAAACCAAAACAACTTTACAGCGAATCATTGCGGCAACCAGGGATCATGTTGCGGTACCTGATCCAGTCATTGACACCATTATTCAATTTTCTGACCGGTACATTACTACGCATTTTTTCCCGGAGAAGGCGATTACCTTGCTTGATAATGCCTTAGTCGCTGCAAAAATGAATGACCATTCAGTCTTAACAACAACAGATGTCGCCAGTATCATTAACGAGCGCTATCGCGTACCAATGTCAGTTTTGACGGAAGAAGATGACAACCGCTTGTTTCAGTTGTACGAACGGATGCAGCGTCAAGTGATTGGTCAAAACGCAGCGTTGAAAAAAATTGTTACGAGTATTCGTGTTCGTGCTGCTGGTTTAGGTGATATAAGTAAGCCCTTGTCATTTCTATTAGCCGGCACACCCGGTGTTGGGAAAACGGAAACCGCCAAAGCGTTAGCAACGCATTACTTTGGTGACGAACGGCAATTAATCCGCTTTGATATGTCGGAATTTAAATTTGCCAAGCAGTCGATGCAACGGTTTGCCGAGCGGGCAGCCGAAGCGGTGAAGTTTAATCCCTATTCAGTTTTATTATTGGATGAGATTGAAAAAGCGGATCCGATGGTCTTAGATTTATTGCTACAAATCCTAGACGATGGTCGTTTAACCAACGAACGTGGGCAAACGATTAACTTTAAAGATTTGATTGTTGTCATGACCACCAACATTGGGCATCAATTAATTATTGAACGCGCAGCTAAAAGTGATGACTACCGGCATGATTCACAGCATCAATTGACCTTCAGTAAAAATTTTGAAAATGCCTTATTAGGAGCCGGCTTACGGCAAGAATTTATCAGTCGTATTGGCGCTATTATTATTTTTGAACCATTAGATGTGCCGGATGTGAAGCGCATTATTGATTTGAAACTGACGAAACTTAATCAACAAGCCCAACGGCAAGGTTATCAATTGGTTTATCGTACGCAAGATGTTAGCCAATTAATTCCAAGTTTTGCAAGTGGCCAAGAATTTGTGGATGATCGGGTGATCGCCACGCATCCACTCATTGATTTCCTCGTTGATAAAGGTTATCGGAAGAGTTTAGGTGTACGCCCACTGGATGATTCCATCATGGAATTTGTGGAAGCACAGATGGCCACCGCAATTTTACACGAACGTCGCACTGGTCAAGTCAAAGGGCATTCCTTTGTCTTTCGGGCATGGGGTAATCCGCCGGATGCCACGCATCCACGGGGAAGTTGGCAAGCCGTTGTTTCGCAAACAGAATTACCAAGCAACCAAGAGGAGGAGGTTTCATGAGTAAAGAGTGGTTTGGCAACCGTTATGAACAAGCGCGATCGTATGAAAAACAAAGTCAAATTCGCTTGCGGGGTCAATTCTGGTTTCAAGGACTTGTTTTTGTCGGTTATTGTGCCTTAGGAATTATGATGGCACTGCTGGTGGGAACTTTAGCAGGCGCACTTTGGTACATTATTCGTTCTGGGTTGGGCAACATGGCGTTGAATATGTTCAATGTATACTTTAAACCGGCTTTTAGTTGGGATTACTTGCAACAATATGTCATGTTTTCATTATCTGGTGGCGTCTTACATGAACAGTCTTATGTCATTTGGGCGATTATGGTGGTCATGTTTGCCATTTTCTGCCGGTTAGGGATTAAGAATTGGTATGACTGGGTTCAAAAATTTGGTGACCGGACAACCAATCAAAATCGCTGGGCCACGCTACATGAAATTGAACGGACGTATGTTTTAATTCCCGACCGCAATAAATTTTATAAGGGTCCGGCAGGACAACCGATTAGTCACATTTCCGGTTATGCGTTTGCTTTTTTCAAATTGCATCCATTCCTGTGGTTAAAACAGGTGATAAAAGCACCCCTGGGTTTGAATCGCGAAACATTCCCCAAATGGTACCAGCAAGTGCGACCACGGTTGATGCAATTACCACTATTAAACAAGTACTTTGATGCCCAACTCACGGTTGAAGGTGGGTTTCAAGGCTTTTATTGGATTGATCCAAAACCGACACACGCGATTACCACTGGAGCAACCCGTTCGGGTAAGGACCAACGTCGCGGTTATATCTTTATTGATATTATGCGCCGAGCCGAAGAGCAACCCAATATTATTGATACCGATGCAAAAAATGAAGATGCCAAGATGTCGTTTATACCACTACAAAAGGCCGGATATGAAGTGCAATTACTCAACATTGCCGACACGGATTGGTCTGAATCGTGGAACCCGTTTCAAGTTGCTTTGAATTATGCAATGGCGGGTGAATTAGATAAGGCCCGAGACGAGGCAATGGTCATTGTTCAAATTATTGGCTCATCGAGTTCATATGAAGGTGGTAATGATATTTGGGATAAGACAGCGGAAGACACGCAATTAGCGATTATTCTGATTCTCTTATGGTTAGCGATGGCCCAAGATGATCAAACATTGGCTACACCAGCAGGGGTGCCGCAATTCATTAATTCTGTGAATCAATTTAATGATGCCAAGGACAAGAATTTGGATGGATTAACGCAATACTTTAACATGTTGCGTCAATTAGATCCGATGCCCCCAATTATTAATGAGGCCATCCTAAAAGCAGGGTCTTACTTGGGGGCGACTGGTGATACCAAATCATCCGTTATGTTTACGCTTCAAAGTCGTTCTAGTTTGTTTGCGTCTGAAACAGTGGCACGACTTACCTCACGGTCAACCATTCAAATTGCTGATTATGGTTTTCCTCGGATGCTAAAGGTGAATGTCCCAACTGACTATGCCGGTGCAACGGCGTTAGTAGAACTTTACAAACGCCAAGATGACGCACCCCAAGGGCATTATTTGGAACAAGATGCCGTGAAAGTGAGTCGTGCCGGCGTTATTCAATATCCGTTCCATCAAGTTTTTCCTGATGAATGGCTGATTAAGATTCACTTTGCTGACAAGGGAAATCCAAAGCATCTACAAAAGTCATGGCTGCAAATTACGGGTGAGAAACGCGTTAAGCGTCAATTGAATCAACAAGTCAAAATTGATCCACATAGTCAACGACCCGTTAAACAAGTGGTGACGTATCCTTTGCAGCAAGCGTTAATTAGCGATGAGCCGGCTACTTTTGACTTGCGTTATTCTGAAAAGCCCAAAGCCGTGTTTATTGTGACGCCACAAAGTAATGATAATTATGCCGCAATTGCGCCATTATTCTTAGGTCAGGTTTTTTCAGTTAATACGCAAATTGCTTCAGAAATTACTCGTCGTAAGATGGACCGGCAGATTATCTACAAGTTGAATGAGTTTTCAATGTTTCCCCGGATTCCCGGCTTTGATAACTTCTTAACCCGTGGTTTAACCTACGGTCATATTGTGGATATGTATGTACAAGATGATGTGCAAGTTGCCAAGCACTATTCAGAATCAGAAGCCAAAGAAATTATGAATAACATGTTAATGCAATTTCATATTCAAACTAAGGATCGTGATACCAACCAAGCCGTATCCGATCGTTTAGGTGAAATTGAGGTGCAAAAAGAAATTGTGAACTCGCAAATGGGTGAGCAACAACAAGACCGAGGCAATCGCCAAATCTCAATTGATAAGATGCCATTACTGTCAGCCAAAGAATTAGAGGAGTTAAATGATGGTGAAATGGTGATTATGCGTACGGCGAAGCGGAATGATAAGAAATGGCGCCGGATTCGACCACTACCGATTTTCGATACCGGCAAAATATTGATGCCAAATGCCCGGGATCTCATTGGTAAAAGTTATCGTTTGGATTACTACACCACGGATTTGCGCATTAAGAACAACACCAAGCATTTAAGCTATCAAGATATTTTCCAGGATTACAGTGGGTATTTCAAGCAATTAGCTGCCCAGGTGAATCCGGAGACCATTGAAACTGAAATTGAGACAGCACCAGCAGTCAATATGAGTACTGATGTGTCGGAAACATCAAATGAGACAACCTTAGATGCGGCAATGATGAATTCGTCTGCTACCAAGTCGACGGTAACGGCTAAACAACCAGTAGAACAGCCGGTATCTGACAGTGACGAAAGTCAACCGGTGGCTGACAATGGCAGTGAGGAAATCAATGATGATGAGGAAGTGGATGATTATACGATTTGGCAACGTGATTTTACGCAACATGCCAATGAGAAGTTAGTCTCAATTGTTGATTTAACGAATGCCGATTTTATGGCACAAGTTGAAGATACGATTGCAGCAGCACTAGATACATCAACCATCACAGCTGATGCCGAGAAGTTAGCGGTACAAGCCGATGCCGTTGACCATCAATTCTTTAAACGACATGGTGATTTAAACCAACAAGCGGCGATGCGGGAATTTCTGGCAGATGATGAACGGTGTTTTGATTTACTAATGAATATTGACGAGCTGCGTGAAGCACAAGTCACAGAAAATTAAGGAAAGCGAGGAACAAACATGATTGGATTGGTACCACTACCAGCAAGTGGCCCCACAAATGCGTTTTATGAATCATGGGCCGATTATTTACAACCAAAATCACGCATGTTTTTGTCAGTTTTACAGATGATGTGTCAAGGAATTGCGGATTTGTGTTATGACTTAGCAAACGCCGTACTAACCGCCTGGCATGCAGCTTGGAAACTAATGGATTTTAGTAGTTTGTTTACAGAAGCCAATGGTTCTGGACAAGATATGTCCGGATACGGATTAACCCAGTATATTGGCATTTTCTTTATGATTGGGATTATTATTTTAGCTTTGATGTTGGCGATTCAAGTGATTCAATTTAATTTAACTTCCGGTCGTCGAGGCAAAGAATGGCCAGCCGGTATTGTAACAGCGGTGATTATCATTGCAATGGTCCCACTACTCATTTCAGGTGGTACCCAGGTCGCTAAAAGTATGAATACGGAACTTTTAGGGGGTACCAGTACAACGAATGTTCGGTCAGGGAGTCATAGTATTTTGACAGATATTTGGAAAAATAATTCTGTTGATCTTAAAAAGGTGGCTCAAGCTAATTTCAATGTGGATGATAAAAAGATTCATGATTATAGCCCAATTCAAAAGAATTCATCCAATGCAATTGTTAAGTCATCCATCTTTACGGATACTATTGATGACGATGCCAAAAAGGGTATGAAGGATAAGGCTAAAGATGTTTTTGCGAATAAACAAGGAGAAAGCTCAATCAAGAAAGTCGATAAAGGCGGTTGGTTAAAAGGAACTGAAGAAGTTTACCCACGGGTGAAAGTGAACTGGATTGGGATTATTGCAGCAGAGATTGTCTTTGCGATTGTTGGATTCTTAGCAATTATTGAACTAATTGTGCGCTTCTTCCGGTTAGCTTATTATTCACTAACCTTACTAGCATTAGCTTTTCGCGATATGGAAGGTAAAAAGGCGATGCAAATTCTGCATGTGATGGAAGGCAGTATCTTAGGCATGGCTTTGTTGCCTTTAAATTTGGTTTTATTTTTTGCTTTCGTACAGTGGGGTATAATAGCAATTAACGATCAAAATCTCTCTTGGGGACCTTATACTGTGGTAAGCGTGGCGTTATTGTTAGCTGCCGGTAAAGGGTTGTTATCAGGATTTGCTTTGATTGACGACTGGACGGGTATGCCAACGGGTCATGGTGGTACGGCTAGTGGCCTCATTGGTGCCGTTGCGGCCACCGCAGGTGTTGGTCGTGCATCCAAAGGATTGGCGGGATCGGCCGTGCGGACAGCGGGTGCTGTTGGACATGGTGTTGCCAAAGGTGGTCAAAAAGCAATGGCTGGTGGTCAGAAATTTACTAGTGGTGCCCAAGCTATGAAGGAAAAAGTTAGTCAAGCTGGTAAACGTGGTAATGCAACACAGCAAGCAGTACAAGGTGGTGCCAGTGGTGGTCAAGGCCAACAAACAGCTACATCGGCAAATAGTCTTGGGACAAGCGGTTTGCCAATTAATGCAGCTGCTAGTGGACCAAATACCAGTGCAGATCACCCTGAAACAGCTAGTCAAGCAGCCGGAGCGACGACTACCGGTGCCAATACCACTAGTGATACGCAAGCAGTACCTGGTACCAGCGGATCACGAACACCAGCACAACCAGGGCGAGCAATCAGTGGTAATGCAGGTACCATGGCGCAAACTAACCAGCCAACCGGTGATCAACCTGAAAATGGCGGTGTAGTAGGTTCTGGTAACACAGCAACGGGTGGACAACCAGGGCTTATCTTACTAAATAGTGTGACAAGTAGCAGTGGCTCAAGCGAATCGTCACATGCATCTGTAACTAGTCGTAATGGTAGTCAAGCAGCTGCAAGACCGGTAGTTAACCCACCAAAAACGACACCAATGCCGTCAGCTACTGGACGTCAAAGTGTTCAATCACGGCCGATGGGTTCATTTAATGGTTCAACGGTTGCACCAACAAGCACTAGTTCGCCAGCAATGCCTAATCAGCAATCAAGTCAGATGCAACAACCACAGCCTAATCCAACGCCGGTACAACCAGTTAATTCAGTGGGAACTAATCGCCAACCAATTAATAATCAAGGGGTAACTTCGCAGCGGACAACTAGTCAACGAGGTACTGTTCAGCCAACTAACCGAGTGCAAACAAACCAACGCGCAACCAATAACACGTATAATAATCTGCAAAAGGAAGTGAAACAAGATCTAAGACAGGTTTATCCCCGAAAAGATAATCCACAACGTTCATAGAACCAGTCGGAGGTAAAACATGAATACAAAAATTAAATGGCTAATTAGTCTAATTGCAGCAGCTGTTGTTGTCGCTGGTGGTGTTTCATATGGTATCTACAAACACAATCAACCTTTATCAGATGAGGCTTTTAACAAATTGGAAATTGATAAGCAGTTTGAAAAGGCACCAGCTGGATATTATATACATTTACGCAAGGATGATCCCACACTATATCGGACGACTTGGTCAGCAAAACAAATAAAAAATTACTTTTTTAATAAATATAATATAGGAGTTAAAACTAGTGCTGACGGAATAACCGCAGAAAAAACTAAATTAGGAACTAATCACTTGTTTAACAACAATCGTTTAGTTGATAAACAACAAGGTTATGGAGAAATTGGTCGTATTTATCATGAAACTTACGGTAACAGTAAATTTAATTCGGGAATGACATATTACTCTGACTCGGTTTATAACTGGTACTTTAAGAGTCCAGAACAAGCACAAAAGGATCCTGACGTGAAGGAAAATGTAAATCAATTAGTCCGGTAATTGTACAGTTTATTTCATTACTCGTAAAAAAATTAGTAACCAAAAGTAGTTTGTTTAAACGGAAAATACGTATATATATAAGATACAAGTCTAAGAACCTGTGCTACAAAGCACTTAGTTCTTAGGCTTTTTTTGAATATGAGATGATTTTTTCCTTATATATTAAGTAGTTATCTTATATCTTAGTGCTGGATTTCCTATCACTTTACAGTAATGAAAATTATTTATTAGAGTAACTTTAGTCACCGAACAAGTTTAAATTTTCATTAAATTTTTTAAGCTATATTTTAGTCTTAGTGAATCATGGTGTATAACTGATATTGTTTACATATATGTATTATTATCAATAAATATAGGAATAGGTTTTCGAAAAATTATGAGATTTAAAGAACTAGATAATCAATTAGACCAATGGGAAGAGTTTGTGGAAACTAATGAGTTAGGGAACTTTGGTCAAAGTAGTTATCAATTTGAATTATTGTTAAGTAGAGGTCGTAAAGCAAAAGTATTTGGTGTTGTGAACGATACAGACGAAATTCTTGCGGGGGGGTCGTTAATTGGGACCCAACAAAATTAGGTTATAAGTATTCATTAGATTACGGACCAATTGTAAAGGATTGGGCTGATAAGGATGCTTTGCAATGTTTTTTTGATGGTTTAGTACAGTATGCTAAACATAATAAAGGGTTGTATTTAAGTGTGTCGCCAAATGCGATTTATCAAGAATTCGACAATGATGGCCAACCAATTTGTACACCTAAAAAGCAAATTCTTGATACGATGTGTAGTTTAGGGTTCACACATGAACCATTTAAGTATGGGATGCAAGATACTGGAGTGACAGTTTGGCAATATGTGAAAAAGATTGATGGTAAAACATACCCGGAAATAGCAAAGAGCTACCATAAGATGGCCAAGCAGTATTTAAAGAAGAATAAACTCTATCAAGTTAATGTGCGTGAACTATCTAGAGAAGAATTACCAATGTTTAAACAAATTATTGATGATACGGCTGAACGTCGGCATTTCTTGAGTAAAGATTTAATTTATTTTGAAACAGCGTATGATAAATTCCAGGATCGGATTAAGTTTGTAGTAGCAGAAGTATGCTTCTCGAAGTATATTCAAGTTGCGACCGATAAACTGGAAAAGGCCAACCGTGATATTGATAGGTTACAGCAGAAACGTGAGACAGCTGCTAATAAAACGCGTATTGATAAACAACTTAGTGAATTATTTAAACAAAGGGAAAATCATAAAGTACGCATTGAACATGGTAAGCAAATGCGGATTCACGTAGGAAAAGATGTAATTCCAGTTGCTGCAGCTATGTTCATCATTATGCCGCAAGAAACGGATTATTTATTCTCGGGATCATATGAAGAATACAGTGAGTTCTATGCACCTTACCAGATTCAAGACTATATGTTACAAATTTCGCAAAAATTAGGGGTTAAAACGTATAACTTCTTAGGCATTGACGGTAAATTTGACGGTACCGATGGTGTGTTAAAGTTCAAGACGCACTTTGAGGGTGTCGCACAGCAATTAATTGGTACTTTTGACATACCGGTAAATAAATTTAAATATAATATGTATATTAAACTGAAAAAATTAATCGCAAGATAGTGAAAATTTATTATGTTTTTTGACAAACCTAGCCTTAAAATAATTTAATGGAAGATGTTTTGTGGTGATTATACTATTACATAGTTGTAATATTAATTTGGGTAAAATTTAAAACAGAGTGTTCAACGTAACTTTATGTTGAACGCTTTTTTTGTGCAAAATTGTTCCTATTTTTCTTTGGGACACTTTTACATAGGCTTTTAAAAATTCGTTACGATAACGGTAGTTAATCAAAGAAATAAATTATTGAAAGGTGGCATTTTTATGCAAGGTTACAATTATCGTGAATTTTCACCAGGTAACAATATCTGGCAGAAACAACCCCGATTGCTATTTTTAAATTTTGAACGTCTCGCCGTATTGGGAGGCTTTTTCCTCTTTACGTATATCATGCTCTCCAAAGCATTTTCTTATCAATTTACTTTTTCCAAAGGCTTTTTTCTGGTGGTTATGGTCGTGACTGCAATTTATGCGATTCTACCAGCACCCAGTAACCCCAATAGTTTAGTAATTGATGAAGTGTTTGTGCGTGGTCCTAAAACCATTAGTTCACAAAGTCTTCATGGGTCGATGAAATGTATGCCACTGGAGAAGGAGGATTAAATGGGATTCAAAAAAGCCAAAAAGCAAAAATTTTCTCTCAAGCAACTTGCTGAATTACGCCGGCCGCAAGTCGGTGTTTTAGATATATTGCCGTTTAAACGATTCGAAGGTGACGATAACTTGTTAGTGTTGGCAGGTGAAAACAAACAAGATGCTGGCTATATGGACATGTTAACGATTTACGGGAAGGATTTAGATTTCGTTTATGGGGTCGGTTCTGAAGGGGCTTCTAATATTATTCGAGATTATCACTTACTGCTCAATACGTTTACCAGTGATTTTGATATTATCATCACACGAATGGCAGCAGAAACAACGATTCAACAACGGGCTTGGTTAGCCAATCGGCAAGCGATTGATCAAGAAATGGCACAGACTACTGATCAACGTCGTTACCGTCAATTACAACTGCGTTATCAATTAGTTACTCGCCAAATAGAAAGTTTACGGCATGTAGCAGAAAACGTGAAGCACCAAAGCTATACAGCATTTATTTACGGGGAGTCCGCAGCCGAAACCCGGACCGCCAGAGAAATCTTTATGAGTTCTGGCGGGCGGGCAATCACAGCTCAACCAATGTTATTAGATAAAAAAAAGACGATGTTGCAAATCTTACAAGATCCAACACAACAACTAAATCAATAGCTAAAAAGGAGGCTCCTTATGAAACGCAGTGTTGCGGCTAAATTACGCAATCAAGGGTATGACTTAGATTTAATCTGGCAGGTTCAAAATCCGAGTCCAACTATTTACCATTCAGATTATATTCATTTTGGTAATGGAGTCGGCACCATCGTGACGATTTATGATTATCCCAAAGAGACCCAACAACAAATGTGGTTCCGTAATCTGCTGGATACGGATAACACGATTACGATTCTTAAAGTGGGTACCGAAAGTCGTGCCAAAGTAGAAAAAGCCTTGCAAGACGCAGCTAATGCTAACAATGCAATTTTAGGAGATAAATGGCAAAATGACCAACGCAAGCTGTTGGCCAGCAATGAATATCAACAAAATATGGCCGATTTAAACGATGCGTTGAATGGCCAAGAAATTTATAAGCGTTTGTATGTCCGCGTGTTATTTACGGAACGTACGATTGAAAAATTACGCACAAAACTAGACGCCTTCCGCCAACGGTTGAGTAACTATAAATCAATGGTTTATGCCGGTGAAATGGCTAACCACATGCGTCAATTCTTTGTACCTGCAATGAAAGTACAAGATTTAGCGTTGAAAGATAAGGGTTTTCCGATGAAATCTTACTCATTGGCGGGTACCTATGCCTTTAATCAAACGTTTTTGGCAGACGCGCGTGGTGCAAACTTGGCCACGACGTTTCAAGGTGGCGAAGTGACGTTTGACCCGAGCCACTCTGATGGTAAACACCGCACAACGGCTTATAACTTAACCATTGGTGACGCCGGTTCAGGAAAATCAACCTGGATGCATCAACAATTAGATCCACTCTTTGCCCGTGGTGATACGATTTGGTTATTTGATCGGACCCGTCGCTATTTCCCACATATTCAACAATTAGGGGGGCTGATTTTAACGATGGATGGTTCCCAAAATCGGGTTAATATCCTTCATGTCTTCGGGACGGTCCTAGATGAAAATGGCCAAATTGATGTGATTAATTCTTTCTTACAACACTTAGAAAAAGTCAAAACGTATTATGCCACGTTAAATCCTGAAGCAGGTGTTGGTGAATTAAATCTATTCATGGATGAATTACGTCGCTTTTATATCGAAGATCAAGAAATATGGTCATATTCACCAGAAGATCACCCAGAAGAATTACGGATTATTGGTTTGGATGCCAATGCTTATCCGACGTTAGAAACATTTATCAGTTATCTGCAAGCGCGTCTGTTGAATGCTCGTGATTTTACGGGGAATAATCGGGAACGACTAGATAACATTGTGATGGTCCTTAATAATCTATTAAACCAGTATGGTTCAAAGGTTAATGGGCATACAAACGTTCCTGATTTATCAAATGAACAACTTATCATGTTCGATACTGCTGGGATGTCCGAATGGGACCCCAAGGTTTATGCAGCCCAGTATTTTAGTATTATGTCCTTGATGAATTCCTATGTCGTGATGAATGGGTATGAACAACTTGCACGTGAACAGCGTGGTGAGTTCACCAAAGAAACCGTCGCAGATGGTACAGCAGCTCCTAAATATTTTTGGTGGATTCAGGATGAAGCGGATGACGTCATCAATTATACGAATCCATTAGGCATTTCCTTTGCCGACAAAATGATGCAACAGCAACGTAAGAATTATTTTGGCTTGTTTATGATTTTCCCAGGACTTAAAAACGTGTTACCAACAGGACAACAACAAGATTCAGAAGAAGCCCGTGCCATGACCGATTTTTTCAATCGTTTTCAAAATCATCACATTGGACGGTTACCAGAAGATGATAAAAACCGTTATGCCAACGTGACGAGTCGTTCAGATGCCACGCCGGATCAATTAAATACTTTACCAATGCTACAAGTAGGACAATTCTTACTAATCTTACGTGGCTTCCAGTCCATCTTTATTACGGCTTATCGACCAACCGATGATGAACTACGGATGTATGGTGGGGGTATCTAATATGAGTAAAAAAGAAAAGAAACCAGCAGTCAGTCGTTTGCATCGGTACAAGCCCAGTACGATTCGTGCTGATGCAGAACGTGATTACCAGCACTATAAGGAGACGGGTGAGTGGCCTAAAAAAGATCCAGCTGTGGTGAAACGCACACTGCGCTTATTATTAATCACCGTCGTGATTTTCTTAGTGTTGGGCATTATGCTGTTGCTGCAAGCGATTGGGGGTTAGCCGATGAAAAAAGCCATTACAGTTTGGTTTTGGGTTAAAATTTTAATTCCGGTACTACTTGTTTTACTGGGTTTGTTTTTCTTTTTTCTGGTGGTCATTAACTTATTAGCCGGTGGCGGCGGTGATGATAGTAGCGTCTGTTACACCAGCAATAACGATACACCGTCCGGTGCAGGCATTGGGGGTGATTGGAAAGACAGTAAGTCCAATACCCACAAAGCAATGCAAACTGCAGCTGATAAATTTAAAAATGAGCTCCATATGAGTGGTGATAACATTGCCGCTGCGTTAGCCATTGGTTTGCGTGAAAGTCAATTCAATCCCAAAGCTGTTAATCCTGGCGGGCAAGTGAAAGGCATTTGGCAATGGGGTGCCGGTAATGTGAATGGTAATCGGTATAAAGATACGCAAGACAATGTGGATAGTCAAATCAACTTAGCCATTAAAGAATTGAAAACAACGCATGCAGCGACGTTATCGGATATGCACAACGCTGACTTAACCCATTCACTGGAAGCCTGGGACGTGCATTTTGAAGGTGTTGCTGCTTCTGATCCGCAACGAAAAGCCACGGAAACCTTAGCTACAGCACAGAAGGTCAAAAAAGTTTTTAAGCTAGATTTTTCTGGTAGTTTAATAGATTTAACGGGTGGTGATTCAAACACAGCTCAAGGTGGGGCAACCTTAAATCCAAATAATTGCCCACCTGCAATGGGGACAAGTTCTGGTTTGCCAATTAAAGGTCAGTACAATATCACCGGTGGGTATCCCAATTACCAAGGTGCCGGCGGTAGCCCACATTATGGGGTGGATTTCCAATCGGTCGGCGCAAAGGAAACGGGTGATTCCAGCAACGTTTATGCCGTTGCTGACGGTAAGGTGTATGCCAAAACCTCGGATTCAACCGGTGGTAATTATGTCGTGATTAAAAATAATGATGGCAGTTATACCTATTACGGTCACGCCCCTTCACAAAGTGCCATCGTCGTTAATAAAGGGGATACCGTCCATAAAGGGCAACATATTTCACACCAAGGACAAACTGGATTAGCAACAGGTGTGCACGTGCATTTCGGTGTCAACAAAAAGAAGCCGGCCTTTGCCCCACAATCTGATGGTTTAGTTAGTGGTGGTGATTATCTATCAAAGGTACCCCGCAAAGCGGTCCCAGCTAAAGGCCAAACCGTACCTGCCGGACCATTTTCAACGGATCAAACCAAAGACAAAAAGTAGGTGAATGATGAAAGTTAAACAATATGCAAAAACAATTGTCGTCTTATTAGCCAGTCTAGCAATTGCAGCTGGTGGATATTGGACCTGGCAGAACTACACTTACCATGACACCAAGCAACCGCAACAAATTTTACGGCAACAACAAACAACGCAAGATGACGTTGTGTTGATTTTCCACAAAACCGGTTGTCCCGACTGTCAGCAAGTCGTCCGCCAAGTCAATCGAACGATTAAACAAGGCCAAGCCGATCATTATGTGATTGTCGACACGAAAGACTCAAAATTATATCAAAAATACAACGTCATTGAAGTGCCAACTGCGATTCATTTAAGAGGTAGTCAAGAAGTAGCGCGGTACTCGGGGGCCAATAATCCCCAACGATTGACAAAAGTTATTAAAGCAATAAAGGAGTAAAGGTTGATGGATAAACCAAAGCTATATCGCGGCCTAGTCAAATTGGTTTTAGGATTAAGTGTTCTCTTTGCCGGGTTAGCGATTATCTACTGGCAGCAACAAACCAAACAACAACAGACTACGCATAATCAAATACAACAAGTGCAAAAGAAACAACGAGCGACGCAAAAACAACAGCAAAAGCCAGAAAAATTGGTTAATGATGCCATTTATCAAAAACGGACGGTGGCCTTTTTAGATCGTGCGTTAGCTGGTGCAACTAAGCAAGGTGATATTACTGCCAAGGATGAAACCTACGGCAATGCCGATGCTTATACGGCGATTCAAGCAATTGTCGGTATGAATAGCGGCATGAAATTAACCCAGCATGATTTGCAGTTTAACAAAATGGCCGATGGGGAAATTGTTGGTGATGGTCAGATTGAAATTGAAGCTTTTGGTATCTCGGATGATAAAAAAGCGAAAACCCGACATACGAAAACAAAATTTACGGTGTTAGTCACATTAAGTAAATACCAGCATCAATTACGCGTCGAAGATATTCAATTAGGAGAGGTGAAAGCAAGTGAGAACGCCAACGACACAATCTACTAAGCGCTTTTATTTTATTTGGGGTGGCTTGAGCGTGGTGGCAATTGTTATCGGTTTTGTTTTTATTTTCATGGGTGCCAATCAAAAAGCAACACAAACCGAACAACAAGACCACTTACAGCAGCAACAAACGCAGCAAAAGTTATCCAAATTTGAACGGGAACGCCCCCTATATAGTCAAACAGAAAAACGATTGGATACCTTTATGAGTGCTTACTTTAATTACGACGATCAAAAAGGCTATAATCACCGTCGTAAAGCGGCCAAAAAAGTGGTCAGTCAGGCTGTGTATGACAATCGAAAATTATTCAAAGAAGATAAGTATAGTAAAACCCGCCAGTTAGGCTTACAGTCAACCTTTGTAAAAAATCAAATTATCCCGACGAAGATTACTGATCAACAATTAGAAGCCACGGTTTATACAACTCAAAGATTGAATTTTGAAGATGAAGATGGCAAAGACACGGTGAAAGTCTTTCAGGTAACGTATGATGGAGAGACTGATAAATTAGTGAAAATTGAGCAACGAGGAATTTACAATATCGCTGTTGATAGCACGGAAACAGTTGATTAGTAAATGTAAATAAGAAAGGTGGCAGATATGAACTGGATACCACAACTTATGGCTGCTGGTCAGGGGGATTTAAGTAGTTCGGCTGCAAAAGAATTAGGACACGCTTTATGGCAAAATTCTGCACAGGGTCATTATATTGTTGATTATGTTAAATATTTTAGTAACCTAATTGAGTTAAGTGAATTTTTACGGGTGACACAAGTTCATTTACGTACCGCAATGGTCAAAGCTGATCAACATGGTAGTCGTCAATTTAGAATGAATGATCATGTTATTCGGTTTAATAATAACGAGGGTTATCAGTCTTTTTTAAAACCTAAAAACTTCTAAAAAACTTAACTGACTTAGGTAATTAGATTTTAAGGAGCAACTGTTCATTTGGTATTTTGCACTGCCAAGTTGAACGGTTGTTCTTTTAGTTTAAAAATTTCTTTGGGACACTTTTACATAGGCTTTTAAAAATTCGTTACGATAGGGTTGCACTAGAGATAGTGACAATAATTTTTTTGGAGGTCACATTATGACAACAGTAACAAAACCTTGGTCACGAGGATTATCCGCAACCGCTCTTAGTGCTGGGACAGCTTTATTGGTCAGCAGTCAAGCTACTTTAATTCATGCTGCCGCACTAGAAGAAACTGCTAAGAATACCGGAAGTAAGGTTATTACTTTCTTAATTCTACTAACAGTTGTTTTAGGGGCGATTGGGGCTGCTTTAGGAATTGCTATGATGGCATCAGGTAATCAAATGCTACATGCTTCTGGCACCAAAAAAGTGATGATTGGTTTAGCTAGCATCGTTGGAATTCTATGCTTAGGTTTGGGGGTTACCTGGATTGTTCAAACCGTTACCAGTGCTGGTGGTGGCTTTACTTGGCAATGGCCATTTTAAAGTAACCAATTAACTCGAAAGGAGGTCAGATATGCCCTGGTTGAAAACAAGAAAACGACCATCGATTGATTTAGGCGCTTATCGGGCACAGATTGTTAAATCTAACTTGGATCGTGAAAATCCATTAATCAAAAATATCATTGCAGAAACCGGTCAAATTGCACAAACGTGGCCGAATTTAAAATTAGATGAATTAAAAGCACTGACAGAAAAATTACAACAAACCGTGGTAACGGCAACGGGTGAAATTGTCCCGTTAGGTGACGTTAGTTTTTTAACAGTTGATCCGCAAAATCCTAAAAAGGTGGTTGAAACAGGTATCACGTGGGAAAAAGCCACTGTTAAGCCGGATATGGAAAATTTTGTTGTGGAAACGGTCAATCAAGTTTTGAATGATGAACAAGTCCGTTTGGATGACGATTTAACTTATACTGACTTAGCGGAAGCCTTAACCAGTTTTCTGGCGGCTAGTCATGATTTAGGTGGCTTTGCTTATCAGGAGTTACCAGAACTACCAAGTGAAGAAAAATATGTAGAAGCTGTAGAAAATAATCAAATTATTCATTTATTACCTAAACGTTTGATTGTTAGCGAAGCAGCGCCCGTTGGCCAGCAAGCTAACGAGCAGGCAAGTAATGATGATGTGCGAGCAACACCGACGAAACCAGAAGTGAAATCATCAGAAGCTGCATCTGAATCAGTTAGTGCCACTAGTCAAGCATCATCAGAAGCAACACCTGCAGTAGTCAATGATGAACCGGTTAAAGCACAATTTGATAACAGTACGGTCACCATTGCAAGTCTGATTAAGGCTTTTGATGTGAAAACGTCGTTTTTTAAGACCGCATCAATTGATGAACAACAGGTTGTAGTTCCGGAAAGTGATAACTATGTTGATGTGATGATGGCACGGGAAACACAAGAGGCCAATACTTTCATGCAACAAACTGCTGATAAAGTGGCCGATGCTTATCGAGAAACTTTGACGCAAAACATTGCTGATGTGCATGAGGATACGCAAGCCATTGATGAGTTACTTGCGACTGATTGGCAAACCCCTGTTAAACAACAAGTGACGCAACGGCATACCAAAGATTATAGGGAACGCTTAGATAATTCACTACAAGCGTTAGAGTCCGATTATCAACAAGCCGTGGCAGATGAAGAACAACGCCATACACAAACATTAGCTAAACTTGAACAAAATTTAACGGCTGATAAAGCTAAGACCACGGAGAAATTAACAGCCGATCGTGATCAAATTATTCAACATGAAATTGCCCAGATTATTACAACCCAAACGCAATATATTGAACAGGAAGTGCAACAATTACGCTACAATCAAGCAGAATTTAAACGCCATAAGGTGATAGATCAAATTGTCACTGGTCAAAAAGAAGCCAACGAATTGTTGACGAAAGCTTATCGACAATTATCAAGTGGCCTTGAAGAGCGCCGTCAAGAGTTTATGAAAGAACACGAGCAGGCCCTTGCAATCCGTCAGGATTCAGACCAAGCACAAGCTGAAAAGGAACGCTTGCAATTTGCGAATGCAGAAGTGCTCAATCTTGAGGAACGTCATGATCAACTTAAATCAGTTAGAATGGATCTAGAAGGTCAGATTGGTCAATTGCAAGCAGAATCTTCTAAGTGGCAGTTCCGCGCTGAAACAGCACAGGAAGACTTAGAACGTGTGAAGCAACAATTGGCCACTGTTAATCAACAATATGAGCATCGCTTGCAGAGTGATCAAGTTGATTTAGCGCAGCATCAACAATTAGCACAACAAGCCCGCCAAGCCAAGTTAGCGAAGTGGTTGCATCCATTTAAAAGTCGGCAAAAAGAAACTGAACATGTCTCACAATCGTGAGCAAACCCGTCATGCCTGGTGGTCAGTTTTTAACTGAATGAGGTTCGATTCCTGGTCATGATGATTGCCGAATGATCAGCAACTAATAAGACATTAAACATCAAAGGAGAGGGGGACGTAAAATGTTCTTTAAATTAAAACGATTGCAGCAACGGCTTAGTTATTATTTTGGTTATATGTGGTCGTTCTTTTTTTACATTGCACCAAGTTTTATAGTAGTTGACATGTTTAATCAGGGAGAAGTAAAGTTTGGCTTAGCGTTTGTATGTTTTGGCTTTTTCATGAGTGTTTTGTGTTTTATGACCAGCCGAGAAAAGAAAAAACGTTATCATGAAACGCAAGTTGCACTTGCTGAACTTGATGAAAAAATTCGAAAGACAGGTTATGAATGAGTACCGTATCCTAGCTGAGAAGCCTAGCCAAGCACGTGCATATGTTGAGGCTTTTCAACACAATACTAAGAAACTGGTTTACTTTGAAGTAAGTGACCCGGTTTTGCCGTCAGATACAACTATTATGTTAATTAGCCAAGTTGGTAAAGAACGAATCATTATGTCAGGTCAATCATCTTAGAGTATAATAAGTCTCAATTATTTAAATTAAATGAAGGAAAATAGTTACAATGATTAAACATAGAACATTTAAGGATTCAGACGCAGAAGAAGTTGCAAATGTAGTTAAGGAAACTATGTTAACTACCAATATAAAGGATTATTCTAAAGAATATTTAGACAATGATCTAAAAAGACTTACTGCTCAAGATTTTATAGAGAGAGCAAAATATTTACACTGCTATGTATTTATTGATAATTCTATAAACAAGATTATTGCAGTTGGTTCAATTAGTGCATATTGGGATAAAAATGATGAAAGTAGCCTGTTTAATATTTTTGTATCGCCTAAGTATCAAGGACAAGGAATTGGTAAGCAACTTATCCAAGTATTAGAACAGGACGAATATTTTACAAGAGCCAAGCGCATTGAAATTCCCGCTTCAATTACCGGTTTAGGATTTTACCAAAAAATGGGTTATTCATTTAAAAACGGTAATAGTATTCTTGATGATGAACAATTATATCGCTTAGAAAAATTTAATTAAAAATATCTGTACAAAATCATGCCAATGGCGTTAAAGTTACTAATTGAGGGAGTGACATCTTTTATATTGAAATGTTTTGCCTGTACACAAACCCACCGCTGATAGTGAATTTCTTATTTAGTAAGAGTTTAAAGAGCAAGGCTCTACATTATATTTATTAAGTACTGCTTTAACAAGGTCAGGTATTGGGATTTCAAGATAATAATGTCGTACTATCAAATAATTCAAAATTATTTCCAATTCATGATATTTTATACATTGGATAAATGGAATTTTTTGTGTAGCAAATTAAATATAGATAATTGCTTTTTTTATGATTCTCTATATTTTTACTACAATTAGATTGTTTCTTCTGTCGGTCCATGAAATCCGGATTGATGCACAAAAAAGCCAGCAAAGTTGCTGGCTTTTTTGTGCGTATTTGAGTGTTGAGAAACGCATTCTACGACCATTTTTATTGTATTAAGTGGTACCTTGTCCAGTAACGACAATTCAAATTCATCTAATAACAGTGTAATTGGAGTAATATTGCTTATTATAATTGAAATTAACCATGAAAATAGTTTAAAGAAATATGATTTAAAAGGTAGGTCAAATGTTATGAGTCAATCCATTTCGTATGAAGAACGAATAAAAATTGAACTATTGATTAAGGAAGGTTATTCATTAATTAGAATAGCTGAACGATTAAACAGAAACCGCTCATCAATCACGCGAGAAATCCGACGAGGCACTGCAGATAATAAAAAAGATAATTTACGTTATCCAACAAAATTACTGAAATCTATGTACCGTGCTCGCGATGCGCAATTTCGCGCCCAAAATCGGCGGCATCATGCTGGTAGACCTTCGTCATTGACTAATTATAAAAAACAAGTTTTACAAACAGAAATACAACAGCATCACTTTACACCCGGTCAAGTGGTTGCAAAGCATCGGCGTTTATTTTCAAATACAACTGTGATTTATACCTGGATCAATCAGAATAAAATTCCAGGGCTATCAAACCAGGATTTGCCAATGCAAGGGAAACGGTATCGTCGTAATATAAACCGGGCATTGAATAAATACAGACGACCTTTAGCAAAAAAATATCAACGTCGTTATCGGTCTTTTCGACCGCTTGTCACACCGGAAGAAGTTGGTCAGTATATTGGACAACGACGCAGTATCAATGAGCGGCCGGCATCAATTAATCAGCGTCGTACTTTTGGTCATTGGGAAATGGATGGGGTTGAAAGCAAAAATCATCAGGGCTCCTTATTAATTACCTTTGTTGAACGTAAAACACGTTATCAAGTAGCTATTAAAGCAAAATCCAAGAGTGCTTTGGAAATTGTGAGGGTACTTAGTCAATTTAAACACCAGTATGGTCGTTATGTGAAATCAATCACATGCGATAATGGGCACGAATTTGTGAATAGTCGTGTGGTGAAGTTTATTTTGTGTTATTTAGGGGATTTATACGTGGCCAATACTTATGCGCCGTACGAGCGAGCAACTAATGAGCGGACTAATCGAAACTTACGCGCCCGATGGTATTTTCCCAAAGGCACTTTGTTTAGTGATGTCACGCAGCAACAAGTTAATCAAGTGATCAACGAGATTAATAGTAAACCGCTGACACATGCTGTTAAGAGTCAGAAATCCCCAAATTATCTGTTTAAACGAGCAACAAGGCGTTTACAAGTAACTGCATGAAAGTAACCGTAGTTTAACAAATATCGTTGCAAAAGCCTGATAAAGCTATTTTTTAAAAACAGCATAATGAGGCTGGTTTTTGTGTGCTTAAAAAATATAAAAAGATGCAATAATTTTTAATTTTGCTAATTTAAGGACGATATATTGAAGCTGGTTACTAAATTAATGTAAAAAACACAAATTTATCGTGAAGAATTGTAAAATGTCATTAAATTGTTAAAAAGCTGGCTGAATACTAGCAAATCAGACTTTATAAGCATCAAAAAAATGGCAAAATTACTTGAGTTGCATTAAATACTTGACAATACCTGTTTTTAACGCAATTTGCCAACACAGGTGAATCACCATTTGATAATTTATTTAAAAATAAATAAGAAAGACGGTGTTTACTCGTGAAGTGCTCCATAATTGTTAGACATACAATCTAACGATTATGGGATATTTTTATATGACTAAATTTAAAATTGATGCCGTGCAACGTTACTTTAACCACAACTTTCATTAGATACACTTTCAACAAAGGCCAAGCCTACGTCTTGGCCTTTTTGTGCATTGAAGCGCCCTATAATTGTTTAGATTGTAAAGCTAACAATTATAGGGCGCTTCGGTCTTGCATATCTAAAAATACTTTAATTGTTCTTGGATCAATGTCAAATGCACGTCCAAGTTCTGCATAATTGAGTTAATGTGTTCCATACGAATTTTTGGATTAAATAGTAAAGATTTTTCCAATCAGGTGGCCCAGGAGCAGATTTCCAAATAACTTGTTTACCCTGAAATGATGGATTATACACATCTGAAATAAATTTTTTTGTTTCTCTATTAATTTTTTTATTAACGACAACATTGAAAAAATTTTTATCAGTTATCGTTTTAACTGTTTTTGCAATGTAGTTATTATAAAAATCACTATCAGTAAAATCAATGGCTATATAAATAGGGTTAATACAGGGCGTCAAAAATAATTCAGTTAATCTTAATAAATAATAGATATTATCTATTTAATTAATAGTTTTACTATTTAATGTGATTGGATAAGCCTCTTTATCAATATCTTGAATTAACAACGTCAGAACCTTTTTTATTTTATCATTTGTAAATTTCTATTAAAACAAAGTCATCCGTTGACATTTTTTGCCATACATCTTACGAAGTGATTAGTAAGCAGTTTGATTTTAGGAGTTGTATTAAAATGATAAAATTTACATTTTCTTTTTTAGTTATGATAAACCCCATTTTAGAGCGATAGTAATTGATAAATATAAAAAAATTTAATTCGAGTCTTTGACTTTTTGTGGGATTGATATTCCATATTTGAGAGGCATAGGTAATAGAATTTCTTAGTTTAAGAGAAGAAATTTTTGAGTTGTAATACGGCTCTATAAATTCAAAATATGAAAAATATTTAAATACCGTGTATATGTAATATCGAAGCTTTATTTCAGTTTGAGAAATATTTTTAATAAGACTTTTCCCTAGACGATTAAACATATTTTTTTTGGCCTAAAATAGGTTGAAATACTTATGTTTAAATTTTGTGCAAAGGATTCATTAGATTGATTTTTAATGTTAGAAAAGCATGACAAAAAATTTGGAAGTTAATTGAATTTCTAGCTTCATAGGATATTGCTTGATGAACACTGGTGCTATTTATTAAAGTGCAACTCAATAAACCATTTGAGTGAGTCATTTTAATTTGTAGGATAGTTTTTGAAATATCTTCGACTTCTTCTAACAAATGATGCATTTTATAGCTACTTATAGCTAATTCTTTTTTTAACTTATATATGGAATAAGTAGTTTGATTCTGATCGTATAGTAATTCAAAAAAATTAATACTCAATAATCGATTTTCATCAATAAAAGGTGTAAATGTTTGTAACATATCATATAACTCCAATAACCATTATTTAACTTTCATCAGTAGAATAAGAAATTTACCTCGATTAGTAATTTTTATTATTAAATTATGGCAACAATTAGAATTCTGTATCAAAAAAGAAGAACTGTTTTATGCAATTATTAGTAATAAATATCATTTTTTTATTAACCTGTGAAATTAATGAGATAAATTTGAGAAAATCGTTCTCCTTTAAGCCATTATTTTTACTAATATTTCTCTATAGGTTAAATGAAACCTAAATTAATATTTTTTAAATACTATTTTGTAGGAGGATAAAATGGGTTTAGGTAATAGTCGTTTACATTATAAAATGTACAAAGACGGAAAAAAATGGGTTTTTGCAGGATTAGCCTCAATTACCTTGGGAGTGGGGTTGATTGGTAGCGATGTAATCGTTCATGCTGATGTTTCAGAAAATTTTCAGACAATGACAAGTAGTAAAAATGATGCGACGAGTGTGCTGTCTTATAGTAACGAAGTACCAGATGAGGGTGCAGTATCAAAAGAAGAAGCGTCTTCTTTATCTGAATCTGTGCCAAAACAAGATGTTAAATCAGAAAGCGTCAAATCTGGAAAGACTACTGAAGCTGAAGTTACACAGTCTTCTAATAACGAAGTCAATGATAGTTCTGATACTGACAAGAGTGGCATTGAAGACGCTGAGAATTCTACGAGAGAAACGTCAGTTGCTGATAGTGATGATGAAGAAAGTAGTACTTCTACTAATAATTTGTCTGAAAAGCCTGTTTATGACCAAGCACAGAGCAGTTCATCTGAGGAAACCGATGAATCTTTAAGTACTAGTGGCAATTTTACTGAAGAAAAAGAAGGAAATTCAGTGAATAGTTTTGATGCTGATAAAAATGTTGTTAATTCAGATAGTGATATGGTTACTGATGATGTAACAAGTGATTCAGCAGATAAATTAAGTCAACAGGATAATGAAAGTACTGCAGATTTAAATACAAATATTTCTCATGAAGAACAAAAAAAAGATGATACTGTTGATGATAACTCAAATTCTAAAAAAACAGAGCAGAATAAAAAAGTAGATATCAATAAAGCAGTCACAATTAATTCAGATGAAAAAGTTGTAAACAATAATGTTTCGGCACAAAATGCTAGTGTAAGTGATCCAGATTATCCTAAGGATATGTGGGTTGATCCCGATCAAAATCACTATTCATTTTATTATTTGTTAAGTCGTGATAAACGACAACAAATTATTTTATCTACTAATCGTGCAGGATCAGGCATTGTATACGTTCATTTAATTGACGCTCGAAATAAAAATGTTCTTGAAGAAAAGACACTAGAAAAGGGGAAGACCGTTAATTTATCAAACGGGACTAAAATTTATAATGATGACTATACTGGACTAGTTGCTGGTGGAAGAGAATCTTGGTCACGTGAGTATGCCACTGGAGGCTATAATCCAGGGGTATTGTATAACAAAGTTACTTTTTTCGTTCCAAAACTAATTACGCAAACGGTATCTTATGTTGATGAGAATGGTAATAATATTGTCGATGTAAACGGCCATGAAATTAAACCTATTACACAAGATGGACTAACAGGACAGAAATATACTACTGATGGTCCGAAGTTGGTCAATGGCTACTATAATGAACATTATTTAGTTATACCTGAGAATGCTTCTGGTACAATGTCGCAATTTGGTACTGTTGGAGATCAGTATGTTAGAGATTTTCATAATGGTTATAAAATAGTCTTTACCGAAGTTGATGGTAAAGGTACAATGGATGCCAAAATATATGATGCTAAAGGCAATACGGTTTATACAAAATTAGGACTTCAAAAAGATCAAATTATTGAAGGAGCCTATAAATATCCTGAAGGATCGATAACTGTTTCTAATCCATATGTTGATCAAACAAAAGATGTTCGATATGTTTACCGTCAACTAGGCTCATTGGTACCTGACGTACCAGGTGTGGACCCAGTGCCATATCCAAATGATCCAACGGACCCAACTAAGCCGGGTGAGCCAATTATTCCTGATGTACCAGGTTATACGCCAGTTGATCCATCAGGAAAGCCAGTTACCCCAGGTGATGGTTATCCCGTTGATCCAACTAAGCCAGGTGACGATACGCCATTGCATTATGAAGCTAATGAGCAACATGCGACCGTCAACTACGTTGATGCCACAACTAGTCAAACGATTAAGGTTGACCAGCTAACCGGTGCCAGCGATACAACGAGTGATTACCGCACAAACCAGAACATTCAAGACTTGGTTAACCAAGGTTATGAACTAGTTTCAGATAATTACCCAGCTGACGGGGTGGTCTTCGATCATGACGATGCCGCTAACCAAGAGTATACGGTTACATTGAAGCACAAGACGACAACCGTTACGCCTGAAGAACCAGGTAAGCCAGGTGAGCCAATCGATCCTGAGAATCCAGATGGACCAAAGTATCCGGTCGATACGGATTACGCAGCTTTGCATCACACCGTGAACCAAACGGTTCAATACGTGGATGAAGCTGGGAACGAGGTCTTCGCACCGGTAACTGATCAAGTTAACTTTGACCGCACTGGTGTGATTGATGAAGTGACTGGTGAAGTGACTTACACTGATTGGCAGGCTGAAAATGACGACAAAGTCTTCGACGCTAAGCCAACCCCAGTAAAGGATGGTTACTACGCAGATCAAGCCAGTGTACCAGCCCAAACGGTAACGGCTGATAGTGCTGATCAAACGGCAACAGTGGTTTACCATCAACTAGGCTCATTGGTACCTGACGTACCAGGTGTGGACCCAGTGCCATATCCAAATGATCCAACGGACCCAACTAAGCCGGGTGAGCCAATTATTCCTGATGTACCAGGTTATACGCCAGTTGATCCATCAGGAAAGCCAGTTACCCCAGGTGATGGTTATCCCGTTGATCCAACTAAGCCAGGTGACGATACGCCATTGCATTATGAAGCTAATGAGCAACATGCGACCGTCAACTACGTTGATGCCACAACTAGTCAAACGATTAAGGTTGACCAGCTAACCGGTGCCAGCGATACAACGAGTGATTACCGCACAAACCAGAACATTCAAGACTTGGTTAACCAAGGTTATGAACTAGTTTCAGATAATTACCCAGCTGACGGGGTGGTCTTCGATCATGACGATGCCGCTAACCAAGAGTATACGGTTACATTGAAGCACAAGACGACAACCGTTACGCCTGAAGAACCAGGTAAGCCAGGTGAGCCAATCGATCCTGAGAATCCAGATGGACCAAAGTATCCGGTCGATACGGATGT
>NZ_BJDT01000008.1:45419-72083 GCF_005405285.1 Weissella sagaensis
GCACAAGACGACAACCGTTACGCCTGAAGAACCAGGTAAGCCAGGTGAGCCAATCGATCCTGAGAATCCAGATGGACCAAAGTATCCGGTCGATACGGATGTAGATACTGATAATGTAATACAAGAAAACACTAATGAAGAATCAACAGTTGTAAATGAAGGAAAACCCGTTGATGAACAAGCAGTAAATTCGGTACCATCTCAAAAAAATTCAAATGATACAACTACCGTTGTAAATAGTGAACCTGCTTTGCCACAAACTGGTATAAATACTAAGCAAAATGATACCAAAACAATAGGAATGACATTGTTAGCAACATTTAGTGTTGTATTGAGCTTATTGGGTCTAGGTGTAAAAAAAGAATCTAATGATAAAAAACATTAAATAATGATTTAAGCATCTTTGATTTTAGATAGGATATTATCAAAATTTTGGGGTTAGTTTACCCTTGTTACAAAGAGTTTTAAATCTGTAAAGTCACCTAAAAAGGTTCATAAAATAAGGCCTGTAAATCTGATGAATTATCAGACTTACAGGCCTTTTTTATGGCTGAATTGCAAATAGCGTGAAAATCGTAAAATTATTCAATTGAGCTTGTGAAAGTTACTCGTAAATTGATTGATCGTCTATTTATGCTATAGTCCCCTAGAGGTTGATGAATTTTTGTATAATTTTTTTAATCAATAAAAGAGTATGTTGATGGAAGAACTGAATAAAAAGTGCATCAAAATATTTTAATTGATTTGGTGATTATATTGAGTGGCCTTATTTCAATCGCAATTTTATTTAGTGTTATACAAGGTGTATGGGAAATGATTTTCCCACAATATACCATTTCTGCTTGGCATTGGATAATTTTTTGTTTCAATTGTATATTTAGTATTATCTATATATTTGGACAAGTTGGTAAAGGATAATTTAGTTTCAGACTAGAGTATTAAGAATTAGTATTCATCTATCACTAGTTGCTGTTTCGATTCATATAACTTTAAATAACAAAATTATTTAACAAATATTATCAAAATGTCAGAAGAAGCCATTAGTCAATACCTATTTAAAGTCTTTGATCACCAATTTTCAGTGACGATTCAATTAAAAAATCATGATGATAAGGGAACAGTTAGTCCTTTATATCATGGTAAAGTGCTGGGTTATCAGGACAATAATGTAATACTATCAAACAATACTAATCCTTTTCCGTTAGCTGATATTTTGTATATTGAATAAAAAGGTCATCTAATTTGTGATATATAAATTTATAAATCAAATTATTTGAAAAACTAATCAAAATTTTATAGAGTTATATTTGTGGGAGTTACTAAAGTTATAGTAATTGACACCAGTATTTTTACTACATGATTATTCTTGAAGGTTTAAGAATAAAAAAAGTCGGCATTTGTCGGCTTTTTTTATTGATTTAGTATTATTTCAATGCTGAGAAACGCATTCTATGGCCGTTTTTTTTTAATAACGTTACCAATTATGCATTAATTAAATAATTGTGATACATTCATATCAATAAAATTAGAAGATTTTTGTTATTTGGGTAAATAGCTGACCTGTTAAGGAGATAAACGGATGAAATCTTATAAACGCTTAAGTCGCTCTGAACGTTATTACATTTATGTATGGTATTATGAACAAAAGATTAGTTTACGCCAAATTGCCTTACGTTTGCAGCGAACGCCCAAGACAATTTATGATGAAGTGCATCACAATCGGCGGCGACCTGATGTTTCATTAGATAAAATTCCGTATGATCCGGAATATGCTGATTGGTTAGCTGCCCAGAATCGCATTAATCGCAACTATGGTAAACTTCACGCATCAAATGGGGCTTTAAAACGGGTTCAAAAAGCTGTTGAAGAAAAACACTGGACCATTCCGATGATTGCGCACAGTTTGAAAAATGTGCCTTCAGCAACCACTTTATATCGCTATTTAAAAAAAAGAGTACCGGCTCTTTTGAATTATAAAAAACGTAAGTACCATATACGGCCTGTTTCTATGCGCGAAGCGATGCGTTCACATCATGAAAGTGATTTTATGCAAGCGCATAGTATTGACCAACGTCCCCAGGCGATTAATCAACGCCGTAATTTTGGTCACTGGGAAATGGATTGTATTGATTCACCTCAAGGGGTGAAAGCCAGTTTATTGGTATTTTATGAACGTAAAAGTCGCTACATGGAGCTAATGAAATTGGACAGTAAACGCGTGAGTGCCATGCATGATGCCATTGAACAATTTTTAACCCGGCATCCAAATCAAGTGCAGTCAGTCACTACGGACCGTGGTCATGAGTTTACCAACCTTGATGTCATGATGCTATTTGAAAAATGGCAAGTAACTGTTTATTTTACGCATGCGTATAGTCCTGCCGAAAAAGGGGGAATTGAACGTATTAATCGTGACATTCGGCGTTTCTTTCCCAAAGGGCAAAGTCTGACTAAAACCACGTTAGTGGCACTAAGAGCGGTACAAGACATTATTAACCATTATCCAAAAGCTGTCTTAAAGTGGCAAACACCGCAACAATGTTATGGTCAATTTTTGCAAAGTCAACGGGCACGTCAGAAGAAACGCCAACATCGGTCACAATTAGCTTAATTAAAATTCTAATTTTTACTATTTGAACTTGTATTTTATAGTAATCAATACAAGTCGTTTTAGTGTGTGAGTAAATAATTATATTTTAAAAATTATTGTGACAACCACAACATGGGCAGACAACCAGAGCAAGCAAACCAAAAAAAGATACAAAAATGTAATAAAGCGGGTAAAGGTTGCTGGCAAGGCATGCACGGCTAGTCGTTAAAAAATTTTTTGGAAAATTGATAGCTAATAACTTGACAATTCCCCACATTTTTTAGTTTACATAATACCGAATCTTTAATTTAAGAACCTTATCATAACAATCTTTCGAACATTTCATAGGGGTTGACAAGATACTTGCATATTAATTATTCAAGCGTATAATTATAGAAGCTGGAAAAGTTCATTTTGATTGAAATGGAGGTGAGATGTTTATGGCTAAAATTCCTCAGCAAATTGTAGAAGAAGTACGTGAACGTGTCAACATTGTTGATGTTGTTTCACCATATGTACAGTTAAAGAAACAAGGACGCAATTTGTTTGGTAAGTGTCCTTTTCATGAGGAACGTACACCTTCATTTTCTGTTAATGAAGAAAAACAGATTTTTCACTGCTTTTCTTGTGGACGAGGAGGAAATGCGTTTAGCTTTTTGATGGAAGTTGAAAACATGTCATTTCCACAAGCAGTGCTAAAACTTGCACCACAAGCGGGTGTAGATATAGATGATTCGTATTTGGATAATCAAGCTAATGTGCAGGTTGATTCAGAAACAAAAGCTTTACGTGATTTGTACGCTGAAGCGACTAAGTTATACCACCATTTACTGGTTAATACAGACTCTGGTGAACAGGCTTTAACGTACTTAACTGCACGTGGACTAGATGAATCAACAATTGATGCATTTATGCTGGGGTATGCCCCTGAAGGAAATATTTTATACGAATATTTTCAAACACAGAAAGTTGACTATCAATTATTACGTAAGTCGGAATTATTTGTTGAGTGGTCTGATGGTAGTTTACATGATCGTTTCACTAATCGTGTATTATTCACAATTAGGGATAGTAGCGGCCACCCGATTGCATTTTCAGGACGTAAGTTAACGAATGATGATGATATTCCAAAGTATGTTAATTCTCCAGAAAGTCCATTATTTAATAAATCAGCTGAACTTTTTAATTTAGATTTAGCAAAGGATACTATTAAAAAGCAAAAAACGGTTATTTTATTTGAAGGCTTTATGGATGTGATAGCAGCATTTCAATCAGGGATTGTAAATGGTGTTGCATCAATGGGAACATCACTGACGATAGAACAAGTACAACAACTATCGCGATTGGCTGATAAGATTAGTATTACGTATGATTCGGACATGGCTGGTCAAAAGGCGACAAAGCGTGCTTTGGATTTAATTGCGCAACATAGTCGTTTATCAGCACAAGTTATTCATATACCTGATAATCAAGATCCAGATGAGTATCTACGTGCAAATGATGCTGATGCATTTAAGCAAGTATTGACACATAATATAGAAGATCCGGTTACATTTAATCTGCGTTATCTACAAATTGATCGTAACTTAAATAATCAAACGGAATTTTTTGCTTATATTAGTGATGCACTTGCCGTAATTGCAACCGTTGAAGAGCCAGTCATTAGAGAACGCTTTTTGCGACAAGTCGCAAATGAATTTGATTTAAGTTATGAAGCATTACAAGATCAAATTCGACCGCTATTATTACAACGGCAAGCACGCCAACCATCAAACCAGCAGCGTGACCAGCAACAAAAAGAGGTAACATCTAGTTCACAGGTATATAATAATACCAGTAACGTAACTGTGAAACGCAATGTATCACGAATTGAGAAAGCAGAGCAAATTTTATTTGCATGGATGTTACATGATAATGATGTTTGGTTACAAGTCACAAATTACGTTGGTTTTTCGTTTCAGGATGTCTCTTATGAAACATTATTTATGATTGCTATGGCATATCGTGAAGAGCATCAGCAAGAACCAATCAATGATATGGCTGCATTTATGGACTATGTACAAAAGCCAGAGTTAACACGTATTTTAGCTTCATTGGCAGAAGTAGACCCACAGTTATTTACTGATCGTGAACAAGTATTAGCATATATTAATGTGATTAATAATGAAGCTCCGCTAGAGGAAAAAATTCGACAATTATCTCGTAATATTAAAGAAGCTAATCAACTGCAAGATCAGGCACGTGTCGCACAATTAAGTGTTGCATATTTAGAGGCATTAAAAGAAAAACAAAATAAAAATACAAAACACTAAGGAGTCTATGATGGTTGCAAAGAAAACACAAGATAAAACGACCTTTAATAAGGCCGACTTTGATAAAGCTGTTAAAGGAATTATTAAAGAATTTAAAAAAGATAAGCAAATCAAGGAAACTGATTTGCAAAAGGCCGTTGTAAAGCCAATGAGTTTAAATGCTGATCAGATTGATGATTTGTATGACAAAATTGAATCAGCTGGTATTTCTATTGTTGATGAACAAGGTGAGCCAACTGCACGTACTTTGGAAAACAAGAAAACAAAATTATCAGAAAAGGAACTTAAACAAGCTGCCGATGCACCAACTGGTATGAAAATCAATGATCCTGTCCGGATGTATTTGAAGGAAATCGGTCGTGTTTCATTGCTAACTGGGCCGGAAGAAGTTTCTCTAGCTGAGAGAATCGAAGCTGGTGATGAAACTGCTAAGCAAGAATTAGCTGAAGCCAATCTACGTTTGGTAGTTTCTATTGCTAAGCGTTATGTTGGTCGTGGTATGCAGTTCCTTGATTTAATTCAAGAAGGAAATATGGGCTTGATGAAAGCTGTTGAAAAATTTGATTACCGTAAAGGATTTAAGTTTTCAACATATGCAACGTGGTGGATTCGTCAAGCAATTACTCGTGCAATTGCTGACCAAGCCCGTACTATTCGAATTCCCGTACACATGGTTGAGACAATCAATAAGTTAATCCGTATTCAACGTAATTTGTTACAGGATTTGGGTCGTGAACCAACACCAGAAGAGATTGGTGCTGAAATGGATGTCCCAACGGATAAAGTTCGTGATATTTTAAAGATTGCACAAGAACCTGTATCTTTGGAAACACCAATTGGTGAAGAGGATGATTCACATTTGGGTGACTTTATTGAAGATAATGAAGCCATATCACCAGCCGATTCGGCTGCGTACCAAATGCTAAAAGAACAATTAGAGTCAGTATTAGATACGCTAACTGACCGTGAAGAAAATGTTTTACGTTTACGTTTCGGACTTGAAGATGGTCGTACCCGAACACTAGAAGAAGTTGGGAAAGTGTTTGGCGTTACACGTGAGCGAATTCGACAAATTGAAGCAAAAGCGTTGCGTAAGTTGCGCCATCCATCACGTTCAAAACAATTACGTGATTTCTTGGATTAAGCAATAAGTAGCGACAATAATAGAGTGGTTTGACTATATTACATAGTTAAAACCACTTTTTTTAAATAAAAGGTCATTATTACTTGTAAAAAAGGAGGTGTATCTATGGATGAACACCAATCAAAATTAGCAAATTTTAGTTTTCCATTGCTGGCATCAAATTTTGCTTCAGTTTTTGGGGATGGCGTATATCGTTTTGGATTGAACTGGTTTTTAGTTGCAAGCTATGGTAATGCGCAAATTTTAGGTTTATTAACTGGATTTGGATTTGTTGTGTATGTTTTAAATGATATTTTTGTTGGTTCAATTCTTGATCGATTTAATCGTAAGATTGTTTTATTGTGTGCAGATACATTAGGTGCGATAGGGGCATTAAGTTTATCCTTTTTTATAGATCCCACCAAACCACAAATCTGGATTTTATTTGTGCTAACATTTATATTAAATATTGATGTGTCATACTCGTACCCTGCAACGCGTGCAATTCTACCTAATGTTATTAACAAACGCTCTTTAGCTAGTTTTAATGCCTGGGCAAGTGCTGCTTTTTCAACAGGACAAGCATTGGGACCTCTTGTTGGTGGGTTATTATTACATTTGGAATGGATTAATCTAAAAACATTTTTACAAATATTAGGGTTAATGTTACTTGTAACGGTGTTATTTAATTTAGCAATTAAGTATCGACCTGAACCAAACGATAAAACGAGCGAATCAGAACCATTTTTGAAAAGCTTGGTAGACGGATTTCGATATGTACAACAATCACCTAAATTATTTGAATCAATGTTATTAACAATTTGGACAAACTTTTTCTTTGAAGGCTTTATTTTAGCAATGCCGTACCTTATTCAGCATAATTATCATGGGTCAGCCACTAGCTATTCAACAGCGCTAACATTGGCAGCTGTTGCAGGTGTCTTAGTTAGTGTGTTGTTGGCTAAGTTTCCTACTTTTAATACCATTAATTCGATGTACCGTGATTTTTACTTACTAGGTGCAGCGTTTATTTTAACAACATTTATTCAACGGCTTTGGGTATTTATTATTTTAGTTATTTTATATGGATTCGCAAGATCTGCCTTTGTTATTAAAATTAATACTGTCCGTCAACAAGCTAGTTCACCAGCATATCTCGGCCGTGTATTTGGTATTTCATTTTTTGCGACTGATTTATTTGCACCGCTTATTACAATTTCGCTAGGGTATGGTGTTTCAATTATGGGGGCTTGGACACTCTTTGTATTAGGTACTTTGTTGTTGGGTGGTATGATGACAATTAAAGTTTTGAGTAAACGTCATGAAAAAAAGTTAGCGGAATAAGGCTTACTAATAAATGAATAATCATTTATTTTTGGAAAATGTATATTCTTATATTCATAATAACCCGCAAATTCGTGAATTTTCGTGGTAAACTAATAGTTAATATATGATACGGGAGTTTATTTATGACAAAAGTTTTAGTCGTTGATGATGAACCATCATTACAAACCTTACTAACGTATAACTTAAAAAAAGCTGGTTTTGAAGTCATTGCAGCTTTAGATGGCAAACGAGCATTAGAAATTATTCGAGAGGGCGACATTGATGTTGTACTATTAGACGTTATGTTGCCGGAAGTAAGTGGTGTCGATGTAACACGTGAACTACGTGCTGAAAAAAACCAGATTCCAATTATTATGATTACGGCATTAGACGATGAAATAGACAAAGTAGTTGGTTTAGAAATTGGTGCTGACGATTATGTTACAAAACCTTTTAGTCCACGTGAAGTCATTGCACGTGTGCACGCTGTTTTACGCCGCTTTAGTCAAAAGAAAGAACCAGTATTAGAAAACAATGTTAAACAAATTCAATCATTTGGTAATTTAACAATTGATTTTGATAAAATGGTTGTACAGTTTGATGGTGAAATTGTTAAATTAACACCAAAAGAATACGAATTATTAGCTTATATGGCTGAACGAGAAGGTCGTGTTTTAAGTCGTGAAACGATTTTAGATGGTGTTTGGGGATATGAATTTTCGGGACCAGATACTCGGATGGTAGACATGCATTTATCACATTTACGCGATAAAATCGAATTAGACCCAAAGCATCCAGTATATTTAAAAACAGTACGTGGCTTTGGTTATCGTTTTGATCGTTCTCATGATGAATAAACATGAAAGGATTAAAATATGAATATTGATGAATTAATTGAATCAGCAAAACGATTTGTGCTTTTTTGGTTTGTCTACGCTGCTATCATTTGGCTTATTTTATGGTTGACATCGATGACAGGCGATCAGAATGTCACTTTAAAATGGCATGTCTTAATCTTATTATCAATGATTTTGTCTGGTGCAACAACATTGGCACTCGAAATTCAACGACAACGCCGTGATGCACATTTAGCCTTGTTTATTGAAAAATTACAAGATTTAGAGACAACGCATACGCACACAGCACACGTTTTAATGCATCCTGATGACTCATTGGCGCCTCTTGCTACGGCTATTAATAATGTCCAACATCTTAATAGCCAACGTATTAAAATTATGCAAGAACAAAGTAGTACGATGGAAACTTTGATGGAAAACATGCCAATGGGGGTTTTACAGATTACGCCGGAACGCAAGATTATTCAGGCAAATGAGCAATCACGTAAGTTGTTAGGTGTTTCAAGTGACTTAGTAAATACACATTACGATAATGTTATTAAATATCATCGATTAATGGAATTATTTGAACAAGCATTGAAACAAAAGAAAAAAATTCGTGAACTTGTGAAACTTGAAAATAAAATGGTGGATGTTTCTATTGTTTATTATCAAACTAGAAAACGTCATTATGAGTTGTTAGTTCTTTTATATGATATGACAGAAGTTATTCAAATGAAAGATATGCAAACAGCCTTTGTTGCAAATGCTTCACATGAATTGCGAACACCATTAACAGCGATTGCCGGTTTTACAGAAACTCTGTTGAGTGGTGCGCAAAATGATCCTGCTGACAGGCAGGAATTTTTAGAAATTATTCAATCTGAAACAAATCGATTATTAGATTTAACCGATGATATTTTAACGTTGGCTAAGGTTCCTGAGCAATCACATTCATTACAAGAGTTTAATATGTTTGAAATGGTTACTAAGATTTTTAATGCCAAAAAGCATAAGGATAAATTGAATTTGTCACTAAAAAATGACGTTAGTGAAACATTAATGATTAAACAAGATAAACGCGTTTTCGAACAAATTTTGACTAATCTAATTGGTAATGCCATGAAGTATAATCGACAAGATGGTACCGTCAAAGTTTCTGCTATGGTGACGGCCAATGAATTAGCATTTGCAGTTAAAGATACAGGCTTGGGCATTCCAAGTGATGAACAAGATCGCGTTTTTGAGCGTTTTTATCGCATTGATAAGTCACGCACAAAATCAATACCAGGAACTGGTTTGGGATTAGCAATTGTTAATGACTTAGTGGAACAAGCGCAAGGTCAAATTCAATTAGAAAGTCAAGTTGGTGTTGGGTCAACTATTACAGTTACCTTGCCATTGCAATAATTAAATAAGAAAGAGGCTAAGTATGTCTATATCACGTCCAATGGTAATTGGTGTTACGGGAGGCTCTGGGTCCGGTAAAACAACTGTTAGCCAAGATATTATTAAACGTTTAGCAGGGGAATCAGTTGTGATGATTCCACAAGATGCTTATTATCACGATCAAAGTGACAAAAACATGGATGAACGGCGTATGACTAATTACGATCATCCAGATTCGTTGGATAATGAATTGTTAATTTCACAATTAAAACAATTATTAGAACGCAAAACAATTGAACAACCTGTATATGATTATACAAATCACACACGATCAACTAAAAAAGTAACAATTCAACCTGCTGATGTGATTATTTTAGAAGGTGTTTTGTTGTTTACAGAAGCAAAATTACGTGATTTGTTAGACATTAAAATTTACGTTGATACTGATGATGATTTACGTTTCATTCGTCGGATGCAACGTGATATTGTTGAACGTGGTCGAACTGTAGATTCTGTGGTTAACCAATATTTGGAAACCGTTAAACCAATGTACCACCAGTTTGTGGAACCAACAAAACGGTATGCTGATATTATTTTACCAGAAGGTGGCGCAAATACAGTTGGCATTGGGATGTTGGAAGCACAAATTCGAGATATTTTAAATAAAAACAAGGCATAATTGTTAGAAAGTGTGAATTAAGTGGAAGAGAAAATTTGGAATCGTATTGTTAAATACACTGAGTTACAAGGAACATCTGGCCAAGAACATCAAATTAGACAAGCGTTCAGAGAAGATCTTTCACCGCTAGTAGATGAAGTTGTTCAAAATGGACTGGGTGGTTTGTACGGTATCAAACATAATCAAGACGCACACGCACCACGCATTATGTTTGGTGCTCATATGGATGAAGTGGGCTTTGTGGTTACACAAATTACAAGTCGTGGTATGTTAGTGGTTGCACCAGTTGGTGGATGGAATCCCTATACGGTATCAGCTGAACGGTTTACATTATTCACGCGTAATAACCAGTATCCTGTTGTTTCTTCTTCAGTTTCACCGCATTTGTTGCGTCAAGGAAACGTTAGTGGAGCACCGCAGATTCAAGATATCTTATTTGATGGTGGTTTTTCATCCAAGGATGAAGCAGAGTCATTTAATGTACGACCTGGTGATTTCATTGTGCCAAAGGTTTCAACAACCATGTTGGCAACTGGTAAACGAGTGGCATCTAAAAGTTGGGACAATCGCTTTGGATTAGTTACTATTTTAAATGCTTTAGAAAATTTGCAAAATGAAACATTGCCTAATACGCTAATTATGGGTGCAAATACGCAGGAAGAAGTTGGTTTACGAGGTGTTGGACCTGCTGTAAATCAATTGAAACCAGATATTTTCTTTGCACTTGATTCTTCTGCTGCAGATGATACGATTTCAGCTCAAGGTCAAGGTCAGATGGATCAAGGTGCATTACTACGTGTATTTGATCCAGGTGTTATTATGCCATTGCGTTTGAAGGAATTTGTTTTAGATACTGCTTTTGATGCCCATATTCCATTGCAATACTTTGTCGCTAAGGGAGGCACAGATGCTCATGGGGCGCAGTCCCAAAATAACGGGATTCCTTCAGTTGCGTTAGGTGTTGCTTCACGCTATATTCATACTCATCAAACAGTTTGGTCGATTGCTGATTTTCAAGCAGCCCAAGCATTAGTTGAAACATTAGCCCAAAAATTAGATGCAAGTACCGTAAATGATATTATTTATGGTGATTAAAATAATTAATTAAAAAAGGAGAATTGACAGCATGCTAATTGCTAGCTATAATCCCGCTGGAATGGGTGATAATTTAATTGTCTTAACCCAACAAGGAACAGAATATACTTTTTCACGACAAGGAAACGTTGTCCAATTTATTAACACAAATGACGAGGTTATTGGCTATAATTTTATCAATATTAGCCAATCATTGGATCTAACCCATGCTAATGGGCAAGTTTTTCTTTCTGAAGACCAAGTAACGATTTTAAATAATTTGATTACAGCAGCTGGTTTTACATCAACATTGACTGTTGATGATAAACCTAAATTTGTTGTTGGTTATGTAGAATCTGTAGAACCACATCCTGATTCTGATCACTTACAAGTAACAACAACTGTTGTCGATAATGATGAACGTGTACAAATTGTGTCAGGTTCACCTAATATGAAACAAGGAATTAAGGTCGTTGTTGCTAAAGTTGGTGCAATGATGCCATCAGGTTTAATTATTTGGCCAGGCGCATTACGTGGCGTTAAGTCAAATGGTATGATTAGCTCTGGTCGTGAGTTAAAATTGCCTAATGCACCCCAAGTACCAGGTGCGTTAATTTTACCTGAAGACTTTGCCCCAGTGGGTACACCATTTGATGCAAAATCACCTGCAGCGCAAGCATTATTTGAATAAGGGTGGTGTAGAATGCCTATGCAACGCCCAATTGTTTTTTATGAAAATTTAATGCACACTTATTATAATCAGGTTGCAGAATTGTTGGCTGCCAAAACAACATACATTCTGCTTTCTTCTGATCAAGATAATGAAATTGATAGTCTTGATGTTGTTGATAAAAAGTCGCAAGCACGGCCAATAGCAGCTGAAATTATCCAGCCAAATGTCAAAAAAGTAGTACCTAAAAAGTCTACGAAACGTGAAAAAGCACCTAAAAAAGTTAAACAACCTAAAGCGATAAAAACAGGTTTAGGATTAAGTTTAGATGATATTCTCTCAGAAGAGGATAGTGTTGCTGCACGTGATCATAATCAATACTTTAATGATTAATAATATAAAAAACATTTGTCTATATAATGAAGACAAGTGTTTTTTTTGGTAAGATGGAAATAACAAAATTTGATAAACGCAATTTACGTTAGAATGGATAAGAAAAATGGACAAGACTTCTCATTATTATTTTATTGGTATCAAGGGTTCAGGAATGAGTGCATTAGCACTAATTTTGCATGACCAAGGTTATGAGGTATCAGGGTCAGATATTGATGAATATACATTTACACAAAAGCCATTAGAGGCAGCAGGTATCCCCATATATTCATTTGATGCAACAAATATTAAACCTGGCATGACAGTTATTCGTGGTAATTCATTTGAAGATGATCAAGTTGAAGTGGCGGCAGCATTAGCAATTGCCGACCAATTAACTATTTTGACATATCCAGATATGGTGCAACAATTAGTTAATCAATATACATCAATTGGTGTGGCTGGTGCCCATGGTAAGACATCAACAACTGGTTTGTTGTCCCATGTTTTATCAGGTATCGCACCAACATCATATCTAATTGGAGACGGTACCGGTAAAGGTGTTCCAAATGCACGTTTCTTTATCTTTGAAGCTGATGAATACCGTCGTCATTTCCAAGATTACACGCCTGATTATGCCATCATGACAAATATTGATTTTGATCATCCAGATTACTATACGGGTATTGATGATGTTCGAAGTGCCTTTGAAGATTTTGGTAATCATGTCAAAAAAGGCATTTTTGCATGGGGTGATGACGAACAATTACGTAAAATTAAGGTTTCTGTCCCAGTGTATTATTATGGTACAAATCCAAAAACTGATGATTTTTACGCAGATAATATTAAACGATCAACTAAAGGGTCAAGTTTTGATGCCTACTATCATGATGAATTTCTAGGTAATTTCAAAGTACCTTTGTTTGGTCAACATGGCGTTTTGAATACATTAGCCGTTGTTGCTGTATCGTACTTTGAAGAAATTGAAACATCATTAATTCAAGAAGAGTTATTAACTTTTCAAGGTGTTAAACGTCGTTTTACCGAAAAACATATCGGTCCAGTAACAATTATTGATGATTATGCACATCATCCATCAGAGATTATGGCAACAATTGATGCAGCACGCCAAAAGTATCCTGATCGTAAACTAACAGCTGTTTTCCAACCACATACATTCTCTCGAACAATTGCTTATCAAGATGATTTTGCAAAGGCTTTGAATTTAGCTGATAATGTATTTTTAACGGAAATTTTTGCTTCAGCTCGTGAAAAAGCAGGTCAAATTTGTTCAGCAGACTTAGGTAAGAAAATTGCTAAATTTGCAGGAATTGTGTCACCAGCCGAAGTATCACCATTATTAGCAGATGAAGATGGTGTCTTTATTTTCATGGGAGCTGGTGACTTACAAATGACTGAATTTGCATTTGAAAAGTTATTAGCTAATACACAAACTAGCTTACAATAACGATTTATACGAATACGTATTTCTGTTATACTGGTATTTATATACTTTTGGTAAAATTCACCAAACCGTTGTCATATATCACAACGTAGGAGGTAATGATATGGATAATTTTGAACAACAAGAACCACGATTAGTTAATCCTGATGCTAGTGGACTAAATAACTTTTTTAAAAAAGTTTATTTGTACATGGCATTAGCACTAATGGTTACTGCTGGTACAGCATATATTGGTGCGACCGTCTTTGCGGCACCAATTGTTCGTATCTTTAGTAGTCCAATCTCATCATTAATTATTTTTGGTATTATGATGGGCTTTGTTTGGCTATTTTCAAGCCGTGTGTATAGAAATCCAGCTCAAGCATTTGGTATGTTAATGGGTTTTGCGGTATTAAACGGCTTTACATTTACTGTTATTGGTTTAACTGTTAACTTTGGATTGATTGCTTTGGCCTTTCTAACAACATCATTCTTGTTTGTTGGTATGGCTGCATATGGGTATTTCACGAAAAAGTCATTGGCATCACTATCATCAATTTTGTTTGGGTCATTGATTGCTTTGATTATTGGTGGTATTATCAACCTATTTTTCTTTAATAGTGTTGTATACTTTTTCTTATCAGTCGTTGGTGTTTTAGTTTTTGCAGTTATGACAGCTTATGATATGAATCGTTTAAAGGCATTATATTTAGAAAATGGTGAAAAATCAGCACAAATGACTCAAAGTATAGCTGTATCTGGCGCTTTGAACTTATATATGGATTTCATTAATTTGTTTATCTATATCTTACAGTTGTTTACATCATTTAGTTCACGTGACTAAATACAAGGCTTAATTGAATATTTGAAAAAAGCAACCAAATCTGCAAAGAATTTGGTTGCTTTTTGTGTATATCCTATAGCTCTTCATTTGTTAACGGATTTTGTTCTGAAACGCGCGCATCCGCCTTGTCTAAAGCACAGATTTCATTGACTTCTTCATCAGTCAATGAAAAGTCGAAGATATCCAAGTTTTGTGCTTGACGCTTAGCATTGTGTGATAACGGCAATGGTAAGACACCTAATTGATGTTCCCAACGTAAAATAATTTGGCCACTATTTTTGTGATATTTATCAGCCAAATTTTTAATTAGTGGTAATTCACGAATTGGCTGGCTTAATTCTAAATCATGACCACCGAGCGGACTCCAAGCTTCCGTGATAATGCCATGTTCACGATCATATTGTCGTAATTCAGGCTGACTAAACAATGGATGTAATTCAATTTGATTGATTTCTGGTAATTCACCAGTTTCAGCTTGTAGTTTGTCCAAATGTTCAGGTAAAAAGTTTGATACACCGACAGAGCGTACAAGGCCAAAGCGTTTAGCATCAAGCAGTGCTTGCCATGCTTCAACGTATTCACCACGCATAGGGTTTGGCCAGTGAATTAAGTATAGGTCATAGTAGTCAAGACCAGCTCGATAGAGTGATTCTTGAATGGCTGTAATCGCGTTCTTATATTTGTGATGACGTCCAGGTAGCTTAGAAGATATTAATAATTCTTCACGTGGTAAGCTAGAACGCTTAATTGCTTGACCAACAGTACCTTCGTTTTCATAATTATAGGCTGTGTCTATCAAGCGATAGCCATTATTAATGGCAGCATCAAGTGTTGTCAGACCACTAGCGCCTTTTACGTCACCGGTACCAAAACCGATTGCGGGCAACTCTAGTCCATTTCGTAATGTTATACTAGGTATTTGCATAAAAACCTACCTTTCATGATTAGTACATTTATTTTTACCGCGTTTTTGCTGTGTATAAAACTGATAATCGCAACGTTGAAAACGCTTTCTTTTTTCAATGCTAATAAAAAATTGAGAAGAAGTCAATTTTTACGAGCAAAGTAATAATCATTTTGAGTTAATGTTTTTATAGTTAAATGTTGTTATCAATATTTGAACTCTGCTAAACTGATAGATAGAGAAAACGCGGGGACATCCCCAGAAATGAGATGAACATGGCAAAACCAACTTTACTTTTAATTGATGGTAACTCATTAGCTTTTCGGGCATTTTACGCCTTAATTAATCAAGTCGACCGATTTGTTAATCATGAAGGTCTACATACAAATGCTTTGGTTGGTTTTAATAACCTAATCGATGGTATCGTTGATCCTTTTCAACCAGACTTGGCTTTAGTAGCCTGGGATGCTGGTAAGACAACTTTTAGAACTGGTAAATTTGATAATTATAAAGGTAATCGTGATAAAACGCCACTAGAATTAGTTGAACAATTTGAACCATTACGAGAAATGGTCACACTACATGGAATAAAATCATATGAATTAGCGGATTATGAAGCAGACGATATTATTGGTACCATGGCGAAAAAAGGTGAACAAGCTGGCTATGCCGTCACAATCGTTACGGGTGATCGAGATATGACCCAACTAGTATCAGATGATGTAACCGTCTGGGTGACAAAAAAAGGTATATCTGAAATTGATCATTACACACCTGCATTAGTAGCGGAAACTTATGACGGCCTGCAACCGAAGCATATTGTTGAAATTAAAGGGCTACAAGGGGACACAAGTGATAATTACCCTGGGGTAGCTGGAATAGGGCCTAAAACAGCTCTAAAGTTGATTAAACAATATAATTCAATTCCAGAGATGTATGAACACATCGATGAGATGAAGACTTCAAAACAAAAAGAAAAGCTGATTAATGGTAAAGAAGATGCATTAATGTCTCGTGATTTAGCACGAATTCGAACAGATGCACCGGTAACCATTAGCTTAGAGGATTTGGCATACAAGGGACCAGATTACGAAAATATCATTCCTTTTTACCAACATCTTGATTTTAAAGCACAGCTAGTGAAGTTAGCTAATCAAGGCTACACCATTCCAACAAATAATCATTCTGAGGCGGGCACTTTTAATTTCAGCAATACCACGCTTAATATGACTAAATTAACGAGTGCGAATATGGATCATGTTAGTCAATTGACCGACACTGTTGATTTTTATCTTGAATTAGATGACGCTAATTACCACACTGCTAATCCGGTTGGTTTTGTGATAGGTAATCAAAATAAAGGATACTTTGCAAGTCGCGATATTGAATTATTAGTACAGGATTCACCAATTAAAGCTATTTTAGAAAGCACAAACGTTGCTAAAAATGTTTTTAATGCTAAGGAATTATCTGTTAGTTTACATCGTTTAGGTATTAAATTAACCAATGTACGGTTTGATTTGTTGTTGGTATCGTACTTATTAGATACTAATGACAATAATGATGACTTAGGGGCATTAGCACATGATAATGATTACTATGCTGTTCAAACCGATGAAGAGGTTTATGGTAAGGGAGCTAAGTTTGCTATTCCAGAAGTTGATGCCGATTTATTTGAACATCTAGGACGTAAAGCAATGGCAATTGGCTTATTAGCAGAACCGTTGCTTAAAAAATTAACCGAACATGAACAACTTGACTTGTATCGTAATATTGAATTGCCATTAACGCAAATTTTAGCCCAAATGGAAGCTACGGGTATTACCGTTGATGCACAACAATTATTGCAGATGGATAGCAAGTTAACAGAACGTTTGAGTGAATTAGAACAAACCATTTATCAGCAGGCCGGGCATGAGTTTAATATCCAATCACCTAAACAATTAGGGGTTATTTTATTTGAGGAAATGGGCTATACGCCACTAAAGAAAACTAAGACGGGTTATTCAACAAGTGTTGAAGTCTTAGAAAAAATGGGTGATGTGCCAATAGTAGCTTCAATTCTGGCTTATCGTCAAATTGCTAAAATTAAGTCAACTTACGTGGAAGGCCTCTTACGGGTTATTCATGGATCTGATTCAAAAGTGCACACCCGTTACTTACAGACCTTAACTCAAACAGGTCGTTTATCGTCAGTTGATCCCAACTTGCAAAATATTCCAGTTCGTATTGATGAAGGTCGTCAAATTCGTAAAGCTTTTGTGCCAAGTGAACCTGATTGGCAAATTCTAAGCGCAGATTATTCACAGATTGAATTACGCGTATTAGCGCATATTACGGGGGATGCTAATTTACAAGCAGCCTTTATTAATGGTGAAGATATTCATGCGGCTACGGCTCGCCGTATTTTTGATGTCAGTGCCGATGAACCAGTTGATGGCAATATTCGTCGTCAAGCGAAGGCGGTGAACTTTGGGATTGTTTACGGTATTTCTGACTTTGGCCTATCTAAGAATATAGGGGTTTCGCGCCAACAAGCTAAAGCCATTATTGAAACGTACTTTGAACAATATCCTGATGTTAAAAATTGGTCAGAATCAATTATTGCATCAGCACGTGAAAATGGCTATGTTGAAACGATTGCACATCGTAGACGCTATTTACCTGATATCAACGCAAAACGCTTTAATGCGCGTTCTTTTGCAGAACGCACTGCTATGAATTCTCCTATTCAAGGCTCAGCTGCAGATATTATTAAAATTGCGATGATTAACGTGCAATCAGCAATTGAAAAAGCAGGTCTAAAAGCACGCATGCTATTGCAGGTACATGACGAATTAATATTTGAAGCACCTGCCGATGAAATGGCAGCATTAGAACAATTAGTTTCAAAGACTATGGATAGTGCTGTACAATTAGCAGTACCGTTATTAGTATCAACACATATTGGCGCATCATGGTATGATGCAAAATAATATGAAAGTATGCAACTAGATTTAATATAAAAGGGTCGTCAGTTTAGAAAACTGGCGACCCTTTTGTGATAAAACAATTATATCTGTTTGTGAAATAATTGATTAACAATTTTACTAATTTCTTCACTGAATAAAATTATTGCTAGTCCTACCATAATCGTGAACAACGAAAACGAATCCAGGAAAATACCAATAATTGTAATGAGCATCCCCAAAAACATGATTAATGCAATAAGTTTATTGTTATGATTTAATTTATGTTTCATAAGACGACATCCTCCTTTAAATAGTGATATTTGTGTTTATTTTTAATATGAATGTCCAAACAAGTTTATTATACGGGTAATATCATGCTTAGTACAAATCAAAGCTGAAAAGCGACGTGTCCAACTTAAAATAAATTTTATCTTGAAAGATAACGACAGAAACTTATAATTACGTTACAATTAATATTGAAAACGTTTGCATATTAAAACGTGTCTATTAATTTTAGGGGGAGCTACGATGATAGCAAATTTAGAATGGTTAGATGACCCGACTGTCTTTAGAGTTGGCAAATTACCAGCTCACAGCGATCATACTGTTTATCGCTCAGCAGCAGAAGCAACACAAAAATCATCAAGTCTAATTAAAAGCTTAGATGGTACTTGGCAATTTAATTTTGCTAATACACCAGAACAAAGATTACTTAATTTTGAACAATTAGATTTTAGTACTGAGCAGTTTAATGAGATTCAGGTGCCTGGACACATTGAATTGCAAAATTATGACCAAATTCAATATATTAATACACTTTATCCATGGGAAGGTAAAACATATCGCCGACCACCATACGCTTTAGGATCAGATAATACATATCCAGGTATTTTCAGTGATGCTGATGATAATACTGTCGGTCAATATGTAAAAACATTTACCTTACCAGAAAATTTCACCAATCAAGATGTGCATATTCAATTTGATGGTGTCGAAGAAGCCATGTATTTATGGTTAAATGGCCAATTCGTTGGTTATTCAGAAGATAGTTTTTCACGGGCTGAATTCGATTTAACACCTTATTTACAAGTTGGTGAAAACAAATTGGCCGTGGAAGTATTTAAATACAGCACAGCAGCCTTTATTGAAGATCAAGATATGTTCCGTTTTTCAGGGATTTTCCGCAGTGTGCGTTTAATAGCTATCCCTGCAGTGAATGTTGTTGATGTGCACATTAAGCCAGTTGTGAGTGCTGATTTGCAACATGGTGACTTCTCCGTTACCTTAACACTTGCTGGTGAACTAGCTGGTGCACATGCCCAAATCGTTGTTAATGATCCAAAAGGAATAGTTGTATTAGATAAGTCAGTGGCGGCTAATACAACAACGACACTAGCACATGAGATTTTTGATGAGATTCAGTTATGGTCACACAAGCAACCTAATTTATATACGTTAACCGTGACGATTTTTGATGCAAAACAACAAGTTGTTGCAGTCGCACCTTATGAATTTGGTTTCCGTCGTTTAGTTAAAAATGACCAAAACCAAGTCACATTGAATAATGTGCCCTTGCATTTGAATGGCGTTAATCGTCATGAATGGAGCCCAACAGGTGGTCGTAATGTGAGTTTGGCTGAGATGGCAGCTGATATTCAAATTTTCAAAGATCATCATATTAATGCCGTTAGAACATCACATTATCCAAATCAGGTACCTTGGTACGGTATGTGTGACGAGGCAGGTATTTATATGATGGCCGAAACCAATTTGGAATCACATGGTTCTTGGCAGAAAATGGGGGCAGTAGAACCTTCTTACAATGTGCCAGGTTCAATTCCAGAGTGGTTAGATGTTGTCATGGATCGTGCAAAATCTAATTTTGAACAATTTAAGAATCATCCATCTATTTTATTCTGGTCATTGGGTAATGAATCATATACCGGTGATAATATTGCTGCAATGGATGCATATTTCAAATCAATGGATGATTCACGATTAACACATTATGAAGGTGTTTTCCAAAATCGTGTTGACGAGGATCGTATTTCAGACGTCGAGAGTCGCATGTACGCTCATCCCAATGAAATTGCCGAGTATCTAGCTAATAACCCTAAGAAACCATACTTAAACTGCGAATATATGCATAGTATGGGTAATTCCGTTGGTGGCTTTGATGAATACGTGCAGTTGTTTGATAAATTTGATACGTATCTAGGGGGTTTCATTTGGGACTATATTGATCAAGCTCTATATGTCACTGATGAAGTAACGGGGCAACAAGTTATTCGCTATGGGGGTGACTTTGACGAACGCCATTCAGACTATGAATTTTCTGGTAATGGGATTGTCTTTGCAACCCGTCAACCTAAACCAGCAATGCAGGAGGTAAGCTACTATTATGGACGCTACGACAACGAATAAACTACAAGTCGTTTATGGTGATGGTTCATTAGGAATTAAAGGTGCTAATTATCATTACTTGTTTAGTTACGAAAAAGGTGGCTTGGAATCTTTGCAGGTTGCTGGTAAAGAGTGGCTGTATCGGGTACCTAAACTAACTTTTTGGCGTGCTACGACTGACAATGATCGTGGTAGTCATTTTTCTACTAAATCGGCCATGTGGTTAGGTGCAGATATGTTTACTGAAGCAACAGATGTGAATGTTAATGTCGACGGTCAAGAACTAGGTCAGCCTATTGCACCAGGCAATAATCGTTTTTCAACTGAGGAGTTTGCCGATACGGTATCATTAACCTATACATTTTTAACAGCAACTGTACCACAAACAACGGTTAAAGTAACTTATACAATCGCTCATGATGGTGTATTAACGATTTGTGTTGCCTATACTGGTCATGAAAATTTGCCAGAATTACCAACATTAGGCTTACGTTTTGTTATGCCAACGTTAGCTGATGGTTATCGTTATGATGGCCTATCAGGTGAAACTTATCCTGACCGTATGGCAGGTGGTCGTCTTGGTACATACGAAGTTAATGGCTTACCATTAACGCCTTATATGGTGCCACAAGAAATGGGCATGCATATGCAAACATCACAGGTATCAATTGCACGATCAACATCTTTGAACAACGCTGATTTTTCAAAAGTAACGCAATATTTGACATTCGCCCAAACAAAAGAGAAATTCGCATTTTCGGCTTTGCCATATTCAGCGCTTGAATTAGAAAACGCCACGCATATGGAAGAATTACCAGCACCAAGAAGAACCGTCGTCACTATTTATGGTGCCGTTCGTGGTGTTGGTGGTATTGACAGTTGGGGGACTGATGTGCAACAACCGTACCATATTGATGCAACGGCTGACCATGTATTTGAATTTGTTATTCAACCAAAATAAATTAAAAATGATTAAAAGCTATGTTGACGGTAAAAAACGACATGGCTTTTTTAAATGCAAAAAAAATTCACCAAGTGTCCTAAAATATCTGTTACAATATGAAACTGTGTTCAAAAAGAAAGAGGTAGAAGAAATTGGCATATTTTAGGTGGCTTTATCGAGAAATAACATCAATTAACACAGCCGGTAGCATTATGCTGGCATTTATTTTTGGTGTACAACTAGCACTTTTCTTAAGTAATCCAATCACATTATTATCAGTCATTACATTGTTTGCAACCTTATTGGGTTCAGCATGTACAGTTTATATGATGATTGGTAAACCTATTAATGGTTTATTGGGGTTAATCAGCGCACTAGGTTATATTTATATTAATTGGCAGGCCGGACATTATGCTTCTGTCTTGGATCAATTTGTTTTTATTCTATTAATTGATTTGCCGTTAATTATGACTTGGAAAACCTGGGGTCATCGTATTGTAGACGGTGTAAAATTCTTACATATTCGTGGTTGGGTCATTACACTTGCTGTGATGCTATTACTATGGGTACCCGTTATTTGGATTTATACACACCTAGGTGATACGAACCCAGTTTGGGATGCAATTGTCTTGATTATTGGTGCAACAGCCTCAATTTATGTATTTATGGGTTATGGTGATTCATATACATTATGGCTATTGTCAGACTTTGTTAATATCTGCTTATGGATTTCAGCACTCTTTGCTGGTTATTCAGCTAGTTCATTACCAATGTTATTAACAATGGCATTCTACTTAGTAACGGCTCTATATGGTCGATTTTGGTCAATCTGGAGTGGGAAGCAGAATAAATAAGGGCATTATTATAAATAGTAAAAGCGTCTAACCCTTGGCTTGGTTAGACGCTTTTTGTAATTAGAAATGGGACTCTATTACATAATTATAATAACACCAGAACATGTAGTTTTCAACACTAAGATGTCAGGTTGTTAAAATTAAATGCGATAAGATCAGATAGATACGCACTCTTTTCGTGATATTTAAAGAAAATAGTAGAAAAACGTTTAATTATAGATTGTTTTAATATTTGGTCACTATGATAACTACTGTAGGTGGATGGAAATCTACCTATATTTTTACTACAAGGTGTACCTATGTTGTCAAGAGGCAATATAGGTACATTTTATTTATGTAATGAATAAATATATTCAAAATTTTAATGAATATGACTAAACTTCATTTCAAAAATGTGTTAAGCTTACATAAATAATAAACGTTCCACCGGGAACTTGTCGTTTAGGCAATCATTAACTTATCATTAGGTCATTGAAGATAAGTTAATGATTGCCTTTTTATTTTTGGAGGTTTGTATGACTTGGTTATACCTTGTTTTGGCTGGTGTTTTTGAAGTTGTTTGGTCTAGCATCATGAAACTCAGTAATGGTTTCACTAATTTATATTGGTCAGGTGCAACAGTTGTGGGCATGATTGCAAGTTTTCTTTTTTTGGCAATGGCATTAAAACACCTACCATTAAGTTTAGCTTATCCAATTTGGACAGGAATTGGGGCAGTCGGTGCCATTATTGTCGGGGTTTTCTTTTTTGGGGATGTTCTGCCACCTATAACTTGGCTTTTCATTGGCTTATTAGTGATTGGTATTATTGGCATTAAAATAACTAGCGGTTATTAAAAATTGGCAAATAGATCGTCTTTGTTAGATAATTTAAAGCCTACCAAGTTATGAAACGAAACATAACCTGGTAGGCTTTTTAAGGTATATTGATTCCTTTCATTGCTAAATTATCAATACATTCTTGATAATATGTGGCATTGTGTTCGGGATAAATAGGCGTTGTAGTAGGTACTATTAATAAAGAAGTATACGGTGCTTCCTTGGTACCACGATAAAATGGATTCAGCCATAATGAATTAGGCGAATAACCACGACGTTGCATTTCCTGCATAACTTTTGAATGATATTGAAATAGTTTATATGGGGAATGTGTAAATACATAGTCAACAGTCCGATGCTTCTTACCCCAGCCACCACCACGTAACGCACAGCATTCTCTATGTTGCCCTAATAGTTGTTGGCGGGGTAATTTTGATAGTAAGTTTTCATGCCATAGGCGCATAGGGATACCCTTTCTAATGATTTTGGGGATGCTTGCTTGATAAAGACGAGTCGTTTTTTCAATGTACTCACTATTATACTAATTAATTTCATTAATTTGATTAAATTAGCGAAGTTTATTTCTAAATTCGAAATAATTATTATGATAAATTGAAATTTGTTGTATCTTTCCCGTATAATGAGAGAAAAGGGAGGTATATTTCATGATTGTTTTACATATTATATTTGGAATTATGATCGTTGTAGGCGCTTTTGCAACGGCAATTTCATTTCAGGGTGACACTGATAAATTGACTAAATGGCAAAAGTTTTCATTAATTCTAACCACATCTGCAATTGGTTTAACTGTTGTGACCGTTATTTCAGTATATGCATCAATTTACATCGGTCTATTACTATTGTTGATGTTAGCAGTATCTGAGTATTTTGCTTTTATCCGTGTCGCACGTGGTAAGTAATTATTAACATTATTTTTATAGACTTGTACTAAACCGGTCAAATATTGACAGGAAGTTCACGTCATTGACTGGTTGAAAAAGTGTTGGATTAAAACCCACTTTTTTGGCCAGTTTTATTTTGGATGACGAATTCTACTGATACAGGCAAACATAATTGAATTTGAATACAAGATACCTGGTTCTCTTGTTAAAAAGTATATGCTATGATGGTGTTAATTTTTTGTTAGGAGAATATTTTATGTATGCAGGATATTTATATTTGATCATTGCTATTATTTCTGAGATCATTGGCTCAAATATGGTCGTTAGTACCGAGGGATTCACCAAATTGAAGCCAACTCTGATCTGTATTCTATGTTTTGGCATCGCCATTTATATGTTGTCACTTACCGTTCATTATATTCCACTTTACATTGCTTACGCCATTTGGAGCGGCTTAGGCATTATTTTGGTGACCGTAGTTAGTGTCGTATTTTTTAAACAAAGTGTTGACATCCCCCCATTAATTGGCATTTTCTTAATTGTTGCTGGTGTCGTTGTTGTTAACTTATTCGGCAAGTCGCATTAAAAAGTAAGGTTGCTTTTGATTTAGAAATAATATTTTTTAAGAATTTATAATAGTGTTATATTGCTAGTAGAGTTTTTGGATATCCTTAAGTAAAAAAATGGGAGATTGTGCAATGAATATCAATGTTTATGTAGCCAGTGCTTTCAGTAAAGATGGTGCGGGTGGTAATAAAGCAGGGGTTGTTTTTATGAATCAACCGATGATGTCTTCTCAAAAAAAGAAGTTGCTAGGAAACTAGGGTATGCAGAAACTGCCTTTGTTTCTGAATCTAGAATAGCTGATTTTAAATTAGAATATTTTACCCCTAAAGAAGAGGTAGACTTGTGTGGGCATGCAACTATTGCAACTTTTGTTATATTAATGCACCTAAATAAGTTAACTAAAGAGCAATATCATATTGAAACTAATAGTGGTATTTTAGTGATTAATGTTAAAGATTCAGTGATTTTTATGCAACAGAATAAACCTGCCTTTTATGAAGAATTGTTGCCAGAAGAATTAGCCGAATGTTTTAACGTTGATTCTATTGATAGAAAATACCCGATTCAAATTGTTTCAACAGGATTGAAAGATATCTTAGTACCTATAAAATCAGAACAAACATTGCATAAATTACAACCAAACTTCGATAAAATTAAAGATATTAGTGAGAAATATGATGTCATTGGTATGCATTTGTATACAGTACAAGAGGATCGTATTGTATGCCGAAATTATGCACCATTATATGATATTGATGAAGAGTCAGCGACAGGAACATCAAGTTGTGCTGTAGCTGGTTACTTATATACGCATAATTATTTACAACAAGATATGTACGTGTTTAATCAAGGGTATTCTTTGCATTCACCTTCAGAAATATTCGTACAATTACACCATGACCAAGAAAGTAATATTACAGGTATCTTTGCTGGTGGTAGAGGTTATTATTGCGAAACAAAACAGTTACTTGTTTAGGATTGGTGAACTTGAACGTTAATCTTTAACACTAGCCAAAATAAGAAGTGGCGTTATGCCTTGTTTTTCATGGTTACCAAGGATTTTGAGGTTAGGAGAAAATTAATGAAAGCTGTTATTATAAAAGAATATGGTGATGCAACTCAATTTGAAGTTACTGAAATAGATAAACCTGTCCTAAAAAAGGATGAGGTATTAGTTAAAAATGTTGCAAGTAGTATAAATCCAATTGATTACAAAGCTCGTCAGGGTTTACTTCAATCAATGTTTCATTGGCAGTTTCCTGTAGTCTTAGGATGGGACGTTGCAGGGGAAATTGTTGCGGTAGGTGACAAAGTCACGGAGTTTAAAATTGGAGATAAAGTATTTGCCCGGCCAGATATTGATCCTATTGGGCGGAATGGCTCATATGCAGAATATACTGCTGTAAAAGATGATAAATTAGCGCTAAAGCCTGAAAATATTAGTTTTGAAGAAGCTGCTGCAGTTCCACTAGCAGGTTTAACAGCTTTACAAATGTTAAGACAACTTAATTTAGAAGCTGGCCAAAAAATACTTATCCAAGGTGGTGCAGGTGGCGTAGGCATTTTTGCAATCCAATTAGCAAAAATATTTGGCGCTTTTGTTGCTACTACTGCTAGTGAAAATAACACTGAATTTGTGAAGTCGTTAGGTGCGGATTTAGTA
>NZ_BJDT01000009.1 GCF_005405285.1 Weissella sagaensis
GCGGCTGGAGAAACACCGTATTCCTCGGAAAGCGAGCGAATAGATCTTTTCTCTTCACGATGCATCTTCACAATGCTGGCTTTAAAATCATCTTGATATCGTTTCATTGGAATGCTCCTATCTTGTTTTATTAATTATGGCACAACTGTTCAGAAATTTATGTACCAAATACTAGGATAGGAGCATATTTCGGCAATCTGTTTCTAAATTCTAATTAAAAGATAACTTATCATCTAATAAAAAGTTAATCATCGCCAAAACCTGTGGAATAGCTGACCGTAAAACTACAGGATTCTCATTGTCGACCGAATCATTTGTATTATAAAATACAACTCCATTATTAACCATATTCAACATAGAATACTGTTTAAAAGTATACTTAACATAACTATTTCCTATAATGAATTTTTTTAGACTTGGATCTGACTGTGCTAATAAATCGTTGATTCTTGGGATTAAATCCATTTGTCTAAATGATTCTTGAAAATGCATATCTCGGCCATTATTATTATAGATATTGTCATTTATAATTGGATCGCTATTAACACTAGCATATCCTCCTAATAAACCATGATAGAGAGATGCAAATCCTCCCTTAGATGCTCCAAACATAACAATATTTTTTGATGGAATGTTATATGAATTCGCAAAAATTTTAATTATTTTCTGTATGTTTTCTTCAAAATCAGGATAGTTTGGTGTATTTAAATAAAAGCTACCACTAGCAAGATTTGCGTCTACAAATCTTAGTATATACGTATCTTTAACCAATGATCTTTTTATATTTTTAAACAATGGAAACCCACCTCTTGTAATCAATGATTCATCATTAGCAAAATCATCAGCGGGCATTCCACTAAAAATAACTAGCAATCTTTTTTCATCTTTATCGGTTTTTCGATTACCTAAATATTCAAAATAAAAAAAGGTATCACCATATTTCCGTAATCCATTACTACTATCTTGTTGTAGTTCTATGGGTGTGTACAAACTTCTCTTAATAAAATTCGAAATACCATTCTTATGTTGATAAAAAATAAAATCTCTAGCCAAAAAATTTTTATACATAAATTTTGCGGCCTTATCATTTTTTCTAATAGCCAGTTCATGAATGTTACTTTCAGAATCCGTAGCATAAGAAAGCTCTTCTGCACTATACTTATCTGAAAAAAAGTCAAATAATTTCGTAAAATTATCGATGTCTTTTTCTTCAACATCTAATGTCCCATTTATTAATAGGCTTTCTAATATAAACAAATTTTTTGAAAATCTTTTTTGTAAATCATTTTCATTAGTTAATTTATCTATATACATATTAAAATCGCAATGATAATTTTCACTACTTTTCAATTCATAACTAGACCATTCATTTAGAGAGTTAATATCATACTTTTGAGTTGAATTTCCTCTCCAAAAAACATTTTGTTTTATCTCTTTAGCTGGTACTCCAACGACTACAATATTCTTTTCTGTAAATTTTTTCGTTACAACGGCATTATTCCCAACAACAGTGCCTGACTTAATATAAGAACCTTTATTTAAACTTACCCTGCGACCAATCCAAACGTGATTTTCTAGTACAATATCTTTAGCATAATTATTTCGTAAAAGGTTCCCGTCAATCATATCAAAAAGTAGATGACTGTCGGTTGTTTCAACATTAATTTCTGTTGAAAACAATGAATCCCTACCTACAAATAAGTTAGCCATTTCCGCTACTTTAAAATGAGTAGCTTCCCCATTAGGGTTAAAGTAGGTATTTCCACCAAAAAAAACTACTGAATCATTAAATACACTAAGGTTGAAATAATATGAGTGTACCTTAATTACGCTATCACCTAAAAAAACCAAAGACCTATTTCCTTCAAATATTATTTGTGTGTCAGAATGTAAAATAACACCCGATTTCAAAAATAATACATTATTAGACCCGTTAAATTTTATGCCATCAATAGGATTATACTCTATAGGATCTTCTGAAATGATTAAATTATTATTTTTATGATATTTAATGTGATAATCATAATATTTCATTTATCAATCTCCCAACATATTAATTACTGCCTCATAAACTCTTTTAGAGTTTTGTTTATCAAAATGTGGAAATGTATTTTCAATTCTATCTACATATTTTTTAGGATTACTCATACCTATCTGAATGTATGTAGCAATTTCTTTTTCAAGACTTTGTTGATCATGCACCACTGGGCCAAATCCCATTTCTTCATAATTAAACCAAATTGCATCCGCAGTGTGTTTATTTAAAAATTCTTCTTTGTCAAATTGATAATATACTACTGGTTTCTTTAAATACGCAAAATCAAAATGTATTGAAGAAAAATCAGTAATAACCATACTTGATTCAGCAATCATTTTATTAAAATTAGAATCAGCCGGAAGAATTTCAACTGCATTTTCAAACTTTTGATTTATAAAGTCTGGTAATTGCCATCTTAATTCCGGATGGAGATATACTTTAACTTTATAGCCATATCTCTTTGTTAAATCAGCTACCTTTTTACTATTTAATAGATTTATAATTGCCTTATAGTAATCACTATCTTTAAAAAACTCATTATAATCACGTGTCCCATTTTTATTTGCATTTGGGACTAGATACTTTCTCCATGTTAAAAATATAAGAATATTCTTTTTGTCATTTGAATATCTCTCATCGAATCGAGGTAACATCGTGTCAACAACTTGTTCTGGAGACAACATATACCCATTATTTGAATCAATGACTGTTTCTTGTTCCTGCTTTAAAGAGGTAACAAATAAATCTAAGTCATAATCAAAGCGGGTAAAAAACTTTGGTGTGATTTTTTCAAGTACTCCATGTTGTAAAAATACATACTTCGTATTAGTAATGTTTCTTAAATGTACGGCTGGTAACCTTAGCGTCGGGTTAAATAAGTATGCCAGTAGCTCCACTTCAGCGACAGCCTTATATATTTCATACTGATCACTATATACATCAATTATTACATCACCAAATTCCTGCTGTAATCTTGAAAAATCACTTGATTCTTTACTTATTACAAAGTAATAATTTTTGTTTTTTGGACCGTTGTTAATAAGGTAGCGAAACATTGCTTCCCCGTTATCATTAGCTTTATCAAATCTATCTGAAACCAACCAAATCGGTTTATCCATAAACTTACGTAGAGCTATGGCCTCTTCTCGCTGAATTTTCATTTTACTGTCCAGAGACTTGCTCTCAAGATAGTTCAATTCTTCATAAGACTTGTCTGAAAAATAATAGTTCCCATTATCAAAAACAATACTAAATTCTCCAAAAGAAACAAAATTAAAACTCAATTTTCGACTTAATTTAGAATTATTTGTTGTATTAATCCATACATTTGCGTCATTAAGAAGAACTTTAATTGGTTGATCAATAAGCTCATTGTTCATCGGTATTTCAAACTTCACAAACATTGGTTTATTTAAAGCAATTGTGTTATTCCAATACTTTCTCTGTTTATACTCATAAAAATCTTTAAATTCTGTTGCATCAAAATAATGTTGCCCAATTTTTAATTGAATTCTTTCATAACTAAAAGTTTTCAGTCCATCCAAAAGAGCATTAATGGTCAATATTCCATTTTTGTAGCTAAATTGATTTAACTTAAAAGTCTGTTTATTTGACCCAGTAATAAATTTATTATTCAATTCATAATAAAATTTATTTTTTCTTTATAACTTACTAGTTCATTTTTTATATTGTCTCTAAAATTTAACATGGTATCTAGACGCCATTTATCAAATGTTTCCATTTTTATAAATGTTTCTAAATCAATCTTATTAATTAGCCTTTTAATTGACATTCTAAATTTAACAAGCTCATTATTATCGCCAGGGAAGTTTTGTACCCTAAGAGTCCAGCCAATGTCATATAATGCCGTTGTCTGTAATCCAGCAGGAATTTTCCCATTATTTTTTTCTTCAGCATCCCTGAATAAATATTCATAAACATTAATAAATCTATCACCGAAAGATGAAATATCCTCATCTCGTGTATCAATAGCGGATCCACCTTCTTCGCGTTTTCGATACATATAATAGGCATTGTGTACCAGTGCCATACGATAATCATGATTATTATTTAAGATTTCCCATAAAAACTTAACATCCTCACTTGTCTTTTGATCTATAGAGAACAATGTATCACCAATTAATGATTTTTTAAACATGACGGTATTAATGAAGGCATTTTCCATATGGAAAGAATCTAAATTAATGACTTTGGTTGTTTTTTGATCAAAATATTTATTTGTAATATGATTTCCTTCGCGCTTGCCAAAAAACAAGTGCTGGGCTCTTGCAAAATTTACGTTCTTTTCTTGCAAACCGTTCAACAAGTTTTCTAAATAATCTTTTGTGTAATAGTCATCACCATCTAAGAAAGTTACATACTCACCCGTACAAATCTTTAATGCATCATTTCGTACAGCTGAGACTCCTCTATTAACTTTATTATCTATCAAAATAATAGATGGATACATCTCTTGAAGTTTATTCATAATATTAGAAGTATCATCATTAGACGCATCATTGACAATGATAAGTTCAATATTTTCAAACCCAAATGTCTGGTGTATCACACTATTTACCGCTTGTGGTAAATAGTGCCCAACATTATATACTGGAATAATAACCGTAATTTTGGGAGTAAAATTGTATACAACCTTTCCATCATTAACTTTAAATAACTTATTATCAACTGTCTTACTTGATATAATTGGAAAAGCATGACTTGATTTATCATGTTTGACGAATACTTCAAACTCATGCTCACTAAAATAATGATTTGCTAATATATCATGGAATAAATCACAAGGAACAGCCGCTACTCCGTCTACTACTCTAATTGGTTCAGAAGTAACAGTATGTAACCTACTTCTAAGAATCAAATTACATTTAGTTACATCATGAGGTAGATTAAAATAAACATTTTTTTCTTGAAATTTTGCATCATAATATTGAGAGTTAATAATGAATTCACTTTCCGAATCATTAATTGTTTTAATTGCTAATCGGTTATTTACACTAAAATATGCCCAAAGATGTCTATTATCATCTTTTTTAATCAAGAAACTTTTATCAAACAATTTCTTACTGATACTTGCTTTAGGAGAGTATAGTCTAAATTTTTGACCATTTGACACTAAGAAAACAAACCATTTTTCTCCTAATTGCAAATTAAAGTGACTAAAATCAATTAAAATATGTTGTCCACTTACACTAAATGAAATATCTTTTTTGATACTCATATCATCTTGCAACTCAACGATAACTTCAGGATTAACTAATTTTACTTTTTTAGGAATTTTTACATCTAATATTACTTTGTCTTCTAATATATTTTGATCCAGAACTACAATCTCTAAATTTTTGTTACTTTGTGATGGGCGTCTATTTTGGATAAAATATTTTTTGTCTGTAGATTTCTGCCACTTTTTGGAACTTTCATCATCAAAAATAAGATGTGGTTCATCTACTTTTTCAATGTAGTCAATTTCTTTATTATTATTAATTTTTGCTAATGCATACATTCCATAATCCGGTACCAATTCCAACTTTAAAAATGTACCAAACTTGTTTCCTTTTACTTGATTTAATAAAAATATATCATTTGATTTATTAACTAACGCAAATTGTTCATTGTCATCCCTAGGAATATCAAGCCGAATTAAGTTATTTATAAATTCTATATTATTCACTTTCATGTTTCATTTTCTCCCTACTTTGATGCACTTCCATAATGAAATAATTTTTTCTTTATCTTCCATAATTTTCGAGCAATTCTTCGACTCAAAGTCCATCTATTTTCTATTCCTAATAATTTTTTCTTACTCAAAATTGCCCTATAAATTCGTTCTGAGTTATGATGATCGTGAAAATTCATATATTTTGTCCGTAGTTGTGCGTACTGTGTCTCTTCAACAAATCCAGATTCTACATATTTGATAATAGTATCTACAACTTGTTTTGAATTAAAAACTACATCCCCAAAAAGGTCTTTTTCATAATTCAAATAAGCCCCCTCACTCTTCAGATAATCTTCTTGATCAAATTGATAGAAGATTACTGGTTTCTCTAAGTAGAGCATGTCCCAAACAACACTCGAATAATCAGAAACCATCATAGAACTTTTCATAATTTCTTCACCCATATCAACGTCTAAATATCCGTATTTATCAGTAAAACTTTCATCAATATCAAATAGTTCCACATAATTTTTAAAATAAGGATGCAAAAAGAATGCTAGTCTGGTATTGTTTTCTGTCAATACTTTCTTTAACTCAGGAGATTTTAAGAAAGATTGATATTCTCGATAAAATTCTGTGTTAATAAACTGCTCTTTAGTCATTCCTTCCATTGACTTTCGCCATGTTGGCATCATAAATATTTGATGATATGGTAATTCTGAAGTTTTATCGGTATATGAATCCCACCTCGCGTAGCCTGTAGAAACAACTTCACTATCATCATAACCCCATTTTTTAATATTAATATTCTCTCGTTCAAAATCGCTTGGGGCTATTATCAAATCTAATAGACCTCGTTTTTTATGAAATACTGGTACCTTTTTAATACCATTCATGCCGTGTTGTAAAAATACATTTTTTTTGGTCATCATAGATTTAGCTAGTAACGAATCTCTACGTTGCAAATTATATGCATGAAATTTTGTATCGGACGAGATGAATACACGAGCAGCAAACATATATATAAAATATTTAAGACTCATATAATCAAGTACTTTATCTTGCATATTAGATAAATTTTTGTATTCTGGTGAATCTTTTCTTATAACATAATACGTATTGGTATGTTTCTCATTCTCATACATATACTTAAAAAAGTGAAATGCATTATCATGTGCACCAAAACTATTTTTTTCAAAAACTATCCAAATATTTTTTCTATCAAAATGTTTTTTAAACATATTGTAGATTTTATTAGCCTTTATTTCTTTTTGAAAATTAGCAGTATTTTCATATGACTCTACATTTCTAAACGTAAAAGCTAAGGAACCTCCTGCAGTTACATATGGATATAGAATTGTATTTTGTAGAGTTCTTATCTCTTTTTCAAAAACATCTACATCTATTAGATTTTTAATATTTTTAGATAATTTATCTAACTGAACAGGAAGTGAAAGTTTATCATTTCCCACAACTATAAAAACATCCCAATAAAACGGCACGTATTCATGTTTTAGATCTATTACTGACTCAAAAATTAATAAACCATTTTCTTTTGAAACTGTTTTAATAATAAAATCATTCTCTTTAGGTGAAAGAACATTTCGATTAATTAGTCTAACAAATTGAACTTCATAATCATTAGATATTGAAGTTTTTATTTGAAAAGTAATTTTATACGTATCTTTCTGTCGTACAATGTCTAATGCTTGCGCAGAAAAACCAAACGTTGCTTTAACCAAATTATGTAGAGGGCCTTTCAAAAAAAGGAGCTCTGAGTGTTCATTCTTAAAAACTTGTATGTACTGATGATACTTTCCGATTCCCCCTTCTAGTGACATCTTACTATCAAACAGTACCTGATTATTAATCTCACTATCATTTGAAAGAGTTAACCTATAAAATTTGGATATTTTTTCACCCTCAAAACTTATATTGGCAAATAAATGCATATATTTTGTCCCATTTACTCTGCCGAGATCATCAAAAATATCATCAAAACTTATATTAACAATATTGTCACTTACATTACTCTCAATTTCAGAAAATGGACCTCTCAACTTATTTGTAGATTTAATAATCTGTACTGTTGAAATATTACGTGGAAAGATAAACTTTAAACATTTATCAGATACATCTTTTAAATTTACTGGTAGACCTTTTGCTGTACTAACAATCTTTGTGACATCACCAGTAAATCTTCTGAATCCTCGTATTATTAAAGTATCCTTAAATATATAACAACTTGGATATTTTTCTATACTTAAAGTTAAGTTATAATTTAATTGAACTATTTTATTATTTATGAATGAAAAAATGTCAAATGACTGATCTTTTTGACTCCTATATTTTTCTATAAATGAATCATTTAACAAAAAATCTTGATCTATCGAGAAATGATTATTACCTATCTGTCCTATAATTGGCTCATTCAGAAAAGTTTCTATTTGTCCATTCGTATTTAAACAAGGACTTTCATATTCAATATAGTCATTTATTTCTTCATTTGAATATATACAATAATAATTCTGTTTTTGAAACTTATAGTCATTTAGAAAAATACTTTCAATTTCATCTACATCAATTGAAGTTAAATCAAGTAAGTATGTATAATTATCTTTTTTTTGAAAATCAACTACATTTTTTTTCGTTTTTGTACGAATTTCAAAAAAATATGGCATTTCTAATTCATTTGACAGCTTTACACACAAAAATTCTTTCTCAAATGACAATTTTTTATCTAATGTTTGTAACTTTTCCTTTACCCTATTATTTTCAAAAATGCCAAAACACATTATATTTTTTTTAAATAATACATATTCAATCTTTTCTTTAGTATTATTAGTAAAATATATCTGCATTAGCTGCTCATCAAATAGTACCCTCTCTCCATTGCTATCTGTTAGATATACTTCTCTGAATCCCCACAGTTCCTTTGGAATTTTAATGAATTTATGATGAAAGTTATTTAATTTTTCTCCTGTGATAAAATGTAATGTAACTTCACCTGTAACATCTTTTCCATCACTATCAACAAAATCAAAATTACCATTTGGGGTATAATTAAATTGATTTATTTTCATTATTGCTTAGCTCTCCATTTTTTGAAACATATAACTTAAAAATTCGGATTTTTCGTAAAACAAAGATCCTGGTTGATAATATAAATCTATAAATCTTTCTCTATCGTTAAAGTACTCAATTGTGTAAACAGGTGTTACCTCATTACCAATAATTACATCATAATTTCTAATCCAAGTATTAAACTCATAATATCTATATTTAGTTATCATATCTTTCTTCAAAAATATTCGTTGATAAGGTCTAACATCACTTTTTAGAAAGATATCAATATGCTTATAATTTTGAGATTTTAAATCAATTCTAAAACTAAATTTTAATTTACCGTCTTCAAAGTATTTTATATTGTCCTCTATCTCTTTTTTTTCAAATCGTCGCCAATTAGGAAATAATGAGTCTAAGAAATTCTCATAATTATTTTTGCTTTCTGTCAAATTTTCCCAAATGTTAGAATTAAGATCATCTAAATTTTTAAATTTACCATTAATCATATCCTATAACCCCTAACCATTTTGAAACAAAATTGTCTTCTGAAAAATATTCAGCACGTTTCTGAACTTCTTTAGTATCTTTAGGATTATTTATTGCAATTAACATTTTTTCTTTTAATGACTCTGGACTTCTGTAATCTGCCACCCAACCACTATTCTCATCTATAATATCTGTTGGACCATAATTCACATCATATGTGATTACAGGTGTACCATTTGCAATGGATTCTAATGCATTTAACCCGAATCCTTCAAAGTTAGAAGTTATCAAAAGTGCAAATATTCTTTGATAAGCTTGATTTACATTTTGCACATTACCATGAAAAATCACTTTGTCTTCTAGTCTAAGGTGCGTAACTAAAGATTGTAATTCCTCACGACTTTCCCCTTCACCGAATACATCTAGGTAATAACCAGAGATTTCCTGATCAAATAGATAGAATGCTTTTATTGCATCCTTCAAATTTTTTTGCGGATGTAATCGACAAATAACTCCAAAATGATTTTTTTCTTTTTTATACTGAATTGTGCTTACTTTTGTAGAATGTGGGATAACAGTAATGTTGTTTTTAAGATTTGGGATTTTTGTAACAATATCTAATTTTTGTTTATCAGTAAGGGTAACAATAATATCGCTCTCTGGAAAATTTGAACTTAAAATAGTTTTGAACGAATTCTTTACACCGGATGTTGTGTCTAAAGGATTGACTAGGTGAGAATTATGCAATTGAAAAATTCTTTTACCAACTCGACTATCAAGTAATGATTTATCTAGCAATCTTGCATCATTAATAATGACATCATTCTCAGAAAAAATATCATTAAAGAAGTGTGTAAAAAGTTCCTTTTCATCCGAAAATTCAATAATGTTTTCAGCAAATCCTAAGCTGATTTTTATAATATTCCCCTTTTTATTAATATTTTTTGTTAAGTATATATTACCATCATCCATAACAAATTCTTGTAGGCACTTAAAACCTTTTACATCATATGTGTCTATCCTATGAACAAATCCCTTTTTATTAATATTAAAAAATTTAAATGGCTCAAAATTCCAGTCCTGAAATAATGCAAAAAATTCAACTTTTCCAGAATTTAACCCTTTAATAACAAACTTCGGAATACCATTTTCATAGAAATAAGTCCGGTCATTTCTAGATGATCTCTTAACTTTTACATATTTTGATAAATCCCCAACTTGCCTAAAAAGCAACTCCTTCCAATTTAATTTACTTTTTTCTGTATTGTATCTTTCTTTATAATAGTCGTAAATATTGCCAAAGCGGGTATTTTCCATTACCCTTTTCTGTGTTCTAAAAGATGTGTACACCTCATCATACTCAGGGTTATAATTAGTAGAAATGATTGTAATATCAACTCCGTTTTCATTTAATAACCGAGCTCTTTGTAATAAGGATTTAGTTCTACCACCATGTATCATTGGCAGTGTGCTTGTTATAAAAAAAACATTTTTTTTGTCAGAATGCATCTTTCTATCTCTCCCACAAATATATTAAATTATTGCATGCAAAACAATAACAGTCCCTATTACCATATCTTTCTTTAATTTAGCATCATGCAACCCATAATTAACCAATAGCGGGCTTATGTCTTCGCCAGTTTTAAAAAGCTGTGTAGATCCCTGTAGTTTACATATCGTTAAAGCTTCATTATTAGGTTGGAATAGAACAAATTCTCCCTCTTGTAATATGGATTTTATACCAGTATTAATTTTTATAGGATCAAGTAGCTGTTGCAAATCAGAATTATTGCGAAATCCTTTTATTTTTTTAGGGATTTGAAGTATATTAATTCCCTTAAGACCTTGAAAAAAAGGGTTACTTAGTGGTGACTCAATAATCACATCTTCAGAGATTGAAATTTCATAACCTGGTAAATTACCTGCTGGTTTCAATTTTACTTCAGCATTATTATTGTCTACAAATTTCATAATTATTCTCCATTTCAAATACTTTAATTAATATAAATCTAAATTTTGAATTCTCTCATATTTATCTTCCTTTAAAATAAATATGACATCCTTCATTGAAAGATAGTGTTTTAACCAATTTTGATTAAACTGTTTTTTTGTCATTTGATTAGACCATTCACAATCAGAATAGCGTCTTAATTTCACTTGGTCACTGATCAATTGAATAAAAGCTATATTCTTGTCATTATAGAGTGTGGAACTTCTGAGTGACAGTATTTCTGTATTATCTTCATATCTGAGTGGAGATGCATAGTATTGATAAATATTTGTTATTTTTAAATTTTTCGGTAATAAATTTATCTCAATAAATTTTTTTATATTTTGATAAAAATTAACATCCATCATAAAACATAAAATTTCAGATTGTTTACCTAATTTATCTAACTCTCTAATTTTTTTTATCAATATGCGTCTTTTTTTTGAATCTTCAAATAATTCTCCATCAAAAATTATCTTTACAGTTTGTCCAAATCGATCTGTTGGTGATTCATACTGATGATGTACAAAATCCGCCAAAGATTTAGCAATTTGCTTGTGCACGTGCAAAGTGAAGTGGTCACGATCATCAACATATTCGTCCATATGATTACCTAAATGATAATCCCGGATATCAAATATTGGCACATCACACTCTTGGTAAACTTCAATAAAGGCTGATAACATTTCCTGATAAGTAAATCCATTGGGTCCTTCTAGATGCCAAGCCGGTTTGTGTTTCCGAAAGGCCAACGTTTCTAAAATACCAACTAATTGAATATGACGGTTAATCAATCTAATACGTTGTATATTCTTACGTAGTTTTACTTTAACCTCATCTAATGTGTGTAATGAACCATCCGGGTTTGGTTGTTTCCAATCATTATTACCATAAGCAATAAGTACTACATCAGCTTGCTGAATTTCTTGTCGATAATGTTTAATGCTTCCTTCAAAAGTATGTTTCCAACCAGTTAGACGATCAAGATGATGTTGGCCTTTAAATTGCCCCGTACCAGTTTCAGCAAAATTTTCAAGCTTATGAGCATTTAAATAGTATGAAGCTAATTTGGCATATACTACATCACGATAAGGAGTTGCCTCCTTCACTAATTCTTGACCAGCAACAATGCTGTCACCAAAAACAACGACATTTTTATTGGTCCAGTCATTCTGTGTTTTTTTATGACGACATTGTCCTAAGATTTTTTTTACTTTGCTTTTAACTTCCATACAGATAATAATCCCCATCTCTGGTTAGTCTTAATAATTAGTTTCCGGATACATCAATTTTAGACGTATCAACATCTGTAGATAACTTTTTCTTATTTAAATCGTTTTTAATCTGTGAAGTTGATATTTCTGGTGTACGAGGTAAATAGACCACCTCTGTTTCTGTTTGTTCTTCAACAAAATCAAACTTGCCAGACCAATCATCCCCCATAACTAAAGTATCCACGTGATACTCTTTCATATCGGAAACTTTTTGATCCCAACTCTTCTCTGGAATAACTAAATCAACATAACGAATAGCTTCGAGCAATTGCTTACGCTTCTCATAAGAGAAATAGGTTTTCTTCTGCTTTGATTCCCAATTAAATTCATCCGAAGACAAGACAACGATTAAATAGTCACCTAATTGTTTTGCCCTACGCAATAAATTTATGTGACCATAGTGCAACATATCAAATGTTCCGTAAGTAATAACTCTCTTCATAATTTCTGACTCCTCTTGATATTTATTATTTAAGTATAGCATGGAACGCCCGGCGTGCCTGATTTTGATACACCTCAATGTTAAGTTTTGCTAGATTGGTTTGTTTTTCCATAGCAAACAACATTAATTGTTCAAATGCTCGTGATGTCACGTCTTTAGTTACCAAACCATATTCTTGATTTCCTAACACACCAATGTTAGCAGCAATGTTAGTTGCAATAATCAAACGCTGTTGCATCAATGCCTCTAACAAAACCATTGGTTGACCTTCATATAGTGACGGATGTACAAATACGTCTGCTAGCGCAACATAATCGGCCGGATTATCAACTTGCCCAGTAAACAACACCACATTGGCAATGCCTAAAGCAACAGCTTGGTTTTCTAATTCATCACGGCTAACTCCATCACCAACAATGATCAATTCAGCTTCCGGATGTATTGCATAAATCTTGGCAAAAGCATCCAATAACATAGTTTGATTTTTTTCCGGTGATAAGCGACCAACAGCCACGAAAACAAAATGGCTATAAGTTGCCCATTGACGACCATTACGATACAACATTGTTTCTGAAGTTGCTTGTTGCACGTCAGTGGCTAATATTAATTCACCCGTATTAGTTAGTAAGGTTGTTTGTCCATTTTGGCGCTGAAGTTGTGTATAATGTTTACCTGCTGAATGGACTGAAACTTTTCGTGTAATCCATGGCTGATTAATTTTTTCAACCGGTTGGATATCATCCACAGGCAAAGTATCTGCTTCTAATTGCACACCTGAATGTTCATCTGGCAACATATTTTCTTGTACCACTAATTGCTTCACATGATCACTAGTTAATACTGATTCATCAAACCAACCATATTGATTAGCAAAGTAACCATAAATCATGAACGATTGTGCTTGCCAATTCCAGACACGAGCTAATTCAACTAATGATCTTTTAATGTTAATTTGTTGTGATTGTTGACTTAACAGCATATTTTGATAAGTTATCGTTTTTTCACGACTGATAGCATAAACTTCATTAAAATGTGATATATCTAGTACGATGACATCATTTACCGAAACCATCATTGATTCGTCAAATTTTACCGAATATAACTGGTAAACAGGTTGATTATCGATAAATTTAGCAATACTATATCCTGCAATTATTGCCAAATCATCTGGTAATATGCCAAATTGTGCACGGATAATTTGCTCACTTTGTTGATTGAATATTAATGACTGATTCAAAGGCATCTCAAAATAGTCACTCAAATCAACTTGATAATTATTGGATAGTGGTACATTAATTATCTGCTTATTAATATCATGTTCATCAACCCACCACTGTTTACGGCCAATTTTTACTCTAAAATAATTTCCCGTAATCGTTTGCGCAAATGCGGTTGCTACATAAAGCTTATTGAACGATTTTAGCTGCCGTTGTTTTAGGCCACGTTTGCTTAACCCTAATGGCTGATTTGTCAAAACAACTTCATGCGTAATCGTAAATAATTGCTTGATTCCAACATGATAAGCTCGTTCAGTAACCTTGTTTGACAAGCAATTCCATAACCATTGATATATGGCAAAGTGTGGTGAAACTTGCATCGGTAAAATACTTGATGCTTTTATCCAAGCAGTTTGCCGACTTTTTGGCAATCTCACCTGATAATAACGACCATCCCCAGTTTCAGCTTGCGCAACAATTTTTATAAATGTATGATTGAGCCATTTTGCCTGCCCAATCACATCACTTGTATCATTACCTTTCAAGTATGGCGTTTGGAATAAACGACGTTTATTGTTATAAACCCAACCAATTATATGTACTGGTTCTTGGTACAATAATTCATTCACTTCATGAATATCAATTGACTTCGCTGCGATCCACCCACTTGGTAAATCATTAATCGCAAGCTTGTAAAATATTGTCTGATTAATTCGGGCACGTCCAAGGATACTAACATGTTCATTGGCACATATCTCTTTGGTAACAGCGATGCCTTGTATAATGTCCGTCAAAGACATAAACATTGCCACCGCTTGTTGACGCATACTTGCTGCCGCTTGATAATTTTCAATTACAGGTGAGTCAGACAAATTTTTATCTATGATAGTAGGCATGGTCAATGAATTTGGTACAGCAACCATCTGCTCTGGTCTAATATATTTTGCTAGCTTTGTCCCATTAATCTGCTTCAGGATTTCCGAAACGGAAACGATTTTATCGAAAATCGAATAGAGCGTGAATAATGCACCAAGTTTTTTCGCGTGCACTTTTTCTCCATTAATAATTTTCTGTGAATCTGCGTATAAATCATTATGTTGATATACAATTAATTGCTTTCTCGGCATGACTGCAAATAATTTTGACCCATTAAATGAATAACCGGAAAAATCAATCAGGTTGTCAAATTGCGCACTATTGAATAATCGATCTGCCTCACGTTGATAGCCAGTTTTTGGAATATTGGTATCAGACCATGATTTAATACCATGTTCACTAATATAACGATCTAGTTTATTTTCTGGTCTTGTCAGTGCCGTAACACCAAAGCGGTACATCACACGTACACGGTCATCTAGTTGATCAACATTATGAACAATTTCTTCGTTATCGTTATCCCATAATAAATAAGTCACATCGTACTTATCATAATCAAGATTCCAACTGAGATTAATCGCACTAGTGGTAATACCATTATTACCCATGCCACCTGGATATATCAGCAACTTTGTTTTTTCTAAACCACTTGCATGCACATGTTTGATGCCAGGTACTGATTGTTGATCAAAAATCGTTTGCACAATACGTTCAGTAACTTGACCATCGTCATAGGTGACAATTTTCTCTTTTAACTGCTGATATTTTTGCTGATATTGTGTGTAAACTTGATCAATATCTTGTAAAGTATGACCAACTGCCGCAATATCATCTAAAATTGGACCAGGTAGCTCGTCATCGTCAAAATACATTCCCCGATAACTACTATATAATTCATGATCCCATGCATAGAAAATAATTGGCTTATCAGTTACTAAATAATCAAAGAAGATACTTGAGTAATCAGTAATTAAAATATCTGTGATACCTAAAATTAAATTAGCATCCATTTCATCAGGAACTAGATATTGATGCAATTTATCATGACGCTTGGCTAATTGATAAGCATATGGATGTACTTTTACAAGGATATTTTTATCTGGATTTAATTGCTTCAGACAATTAACTTCCTCAAATATTTGATTGATACCACCGGACGGATTGGTGATTGAAGTTCCTTTCCAGGTAGGTGTGTACATGACGATTGATTTGTCTCTATCTATTCGTACACCACTTTGTAATAAGTAAGAGATAGTTTGTGCTTGATCATGACCATACGTTAAATCAATTCGTGGGTACCCACTTTCAAGAATTTCTCCTTGATACAGCCCATTTAATTTATAGCGATCTAAAAACACATGAGATGTGTGCTTATTTGGTGAAATTATATAATCCGCCATCAACAAATTACGCTGCACATTTTTTAAAGAGGTTTTCGAACCTGGAATATCATAGCCCATGTATTTCAAAGGTGTCCCATGCCAAGTGTTTACATAAATTTGGTCAGGTTTCTTATGCCAGAACGACTGAAAGGTTGAATTCGTGATGAGAAACTTGGCCTTTAATAACCACTTTGCATACGCAATTGTATTACGTTTGACCCAAATAATATTTTTCTGCATTTGAGTTGGTATATTCGCAACCATCCGAGCAAGATTTTCCGAACTATCGTCAGTCACAACCCACACGTGTCGCAAATGTTGGTATTTTTTATGGTTGCTTAAATATCGAAAAATTGCTAATGGCGAATCCGTCATTGACTGACCATCACGCACTTCATACAAAATGGTCTTTTCATCAACAATTGACTGATCATAATGGCGAATATAGTATTCCCGTGTCTTCTTCAAAGCAGAATACTTATAGGTCATCGCGACTTCAGAAATATGTGCCAGACGTTTTACTTTTTTCTTTAAATCCATATCATTTACCACCTAATTACTACATCAGAAAGACTTTTGTTACGTCGTGCTTATGTTCAAACAAGACATCGTAATGTCGGTTAAGGTTAATCACATAGTCATCTGGCTTAATCACCCGATTAAACCATTGTTCATACAGATCAACTTCGCTATATACGACCGGTTCATCCCAGCCAACTAGCTGGTAATCCGTACGCAGTCCCCGTTCATCAAAGTGAACTAACATTTGTGTGTTTAAGTCAGTATCTAGATATTCATCTAACGCTGGCAAATGTGTTTTCTCATCAAAATGACGAAGTACTTGAATATTACCAGAGGAATTCACAGATACTCGTTGATGAGGTCTTTTTTGACCTGGTTTCGCAAAGTCAACCGCTGTCACTTTTCCAGCTCGGTTTGTGATAATGGCAATTCTGACCTCACCATTTTGCATAAAGATACGCTGACCATTTTTTTTCTCAACCGTAAATTTCTCGTCACCAATATAGTCTGTTGTAAACTGATTGACATTGTCACGTAGCTCACTTTTTAAATATTGTGAAACATAAAAGCTATCAATTTGTACACTAGGGAGTTCACCTGAAAGTCGTTCGTATTCATTAATTAGTTGATTATAATCATTTTTATATCTTGGATCCAAAATCGTCAGTATAGAATCAGAACCAATGAGCTGATGCAAATTGGTGATATAATGCCTAATATTCTGAATTTCAGAAGCATCTAATTTATCAATTATGATTTTTACATGATTTCCCATATGAACATCCCTCTTAATTTTTATATGTATCCAGGAAGAATCCTGGAACAAATATTTCTTTTTAATTGAAGTAAACAATAAAATTTGAATCATGGTCTGGCACGCCATTAATAATTGGACTCAATCGCCATCCTTCTTTTACCTTGGCAACATAATATGACCACGAACGGTTACCTTGATTGGGACTAGCCAATACTAATCTACCACGAGTACGATTAGTAAAACGATTATCTACAACAATCAAATGATTACCTCGTGTATCTTTCACTTCAGATTTAGAAATTTCCATTTGCTTCCACTTATTTACTCTAGTTGTCTGATACGTACCATTAGGAATAATTGGTGTATTATCAGCATAACCAAATATGTGACCACGTTCTGCAAATGCCCCAATCATAATACCAATAATTAGAACTGCTAAGACTTGAATAATGCCTAATTTCTTTTTCATTTTTATATCCTTTACACCTTTACACAAAGTCCATGAAGCGACTACGGAAACGCATGTGAATATGTGCCCCCAAAATCAACAAAATAATCACAATACCCCAGAAAATCAAATTCGCGGTAACGTTTTGCCAAAACCAAATTGGATTTTCTAATAACGTTTCACGGAAACCTTCAATAATATAATACAGTGGGTTTAGTTTCAAAATGTTTGATAACAATAATGGGAAACTGGGACTATCAACGGGAATAATTACCCCTGATATCCACATACCAACACGTAATACTGCAGCATAGGCGTTATAAAAATCAGGTACCAATACCGTGATTGTTGACGTTACCAACGACAAGGCATATAAGAAAACAAACATCGCAATAAAATAGTAAAAGAATTGTAGCCAATAAATTGACGGCTTAACATCCATAAACAGAATAGCAAAAAAGGCCATCCCCAACATCACAAAATAACGACGTAATTCAGTCACAATTTCAGTTAATGGAATTGCTGCTAATGAAAACTTCATGCGTGATAACATGTTTACTTGGGACTGGATACTTTTAGCCGACTTTTGCATAGCTGATTGCATGAAAAAGTAAGTCACCATTCCCAAAGCAATCCAAGCAATATAACCGGCTAACCCAGTCGCATGAGGGTTTCCTTTATCTTCACCATTACGAACCGCAAACATCAAAATCATAATACCAATCTGTAATGCCGGATCCGCAAAATGCCAAAAATCACCTAAATAATTTTGTCGATAGGCTTGATCGTTATTATAGTGCGCAATGCGACGAACAACCGGCCAACTTTTGACCAACTCTTTTATAATTTTCCAAATATCTTTCACAATAACTACCTCTCAACCGGCAAGGTCAATACTTGACCTGGCGTAACGGTTTCATCTGTCAACTGATTGGCTTGCATAATTGCTGCAACAGAAATATTTGCATTTGCTGCAATACTTGCCAATGTTTCACCCTCTTTAACAGTATAACTATTCTGGGTAGCAGTGAGCATGTCTGTTCGTTGGTTATCATCACCATTACGGCCATGACGTTTATCCAATGCCGCTAACTTTGACGGTGCAAAGTTAGTAATTAAATGAGTCGGATGTGCCATAACATTTGCCCATGACATATTTAATAATTGCTTATTCATCAAGCCAACCGTTGCGATAATAAAAATGGTTAAAACAATACGTGTAAACCAGCCCATTTTTTCATTATCTTCCACAAAAGCATGCTGATTTTCTTTTTGTCGCTGCAAATCCGTAGCTGGATCCGCTAACATTTGTCGATTACGCTCAATTTGCTTTAAATGTTCTAACGTAAACGTTTTTTGTGCTTCTTTATAACGCTTTTGATACGTCAATCGTTCATTTTCAGACAAACGATTAAAATGCTTCAAAAAGCGTTCATATTCTGGCATCACTTCATCAATTGGGCCATCCATTCGAATGTCACCATAGTGCATCCAAATGACGCGATCTGCCATTTGGCGCATCTGCGCTGCTGAGTGAGATACGAAGAAAATCGTCTTACCTTCTTCTTTAAACCGCTTCGTCCGTTCCATTGACTTTTGTGTAAAAGTTGGATCACCAACTGACAAAGCCTCATCAATAATGACAATATCTGCATCGGAATAAACTGAAATAGCAAAACCCAACTTCGATTTCATACCAGAAGAGTATGACTTCACAGGTTGATCAATAAAATCACCCAATTCAGAAAATTCAATGATGTCATCCATCTTAGCTTCAATTTCTTTTTCCGTCATACCTTGCATCAAAGCTTTTAGACGAATATTTGCACGACCTGTTAACTGTGGTCGCATCCCCGCCCCAATCGCAATAATTGAAGTTGACCCATTAATCGTCATTTGACCACTGGTTGGTTGGGTTAAACCGGCTACCATTTCCAGTAAGGTTGATTTACCAGAACCATTAGTTCCAATAATCCCAATTGTCTCTCCAGCGTGTGCTTCAAAAGAAACCCCTTTGACCGCCCAAAAATTGGGAATACCTTTGCCCCAGAATTTAAAGACAGCTTTTACTTTATCAGATTGTCGTTCAGCTAAATCAAATCGTTTGGTGACATGATTTGCTGCAACGGTTACTTTTTTATCAGCCATTTTTCTAACCTATCTTTATTGTGCTGTGTCTTGCGCTTCAGCAGATTCTGTATCCGTTGATGATGCAGGACCACTGTCAACAGTGCCATCTGAAGCGCCCGCTGTGTTGTCTGAACCATCAGTGTTGCCACCGACATTCCCCCCAGTATTTGGTGTCTCCTCATATGATGGCGTCCAAACTGGTTGATATGATGGTGCTGCTGGTACTGGTGCTTGTTCAACTCCTGTGTCAGGTGTTGTGTTGTCTGGTACTTCTTCTTCACTAGGGACAATTTCTTCCTCGCTACTTGATTCTTCACTAACTTCCTCTGTATCAGGAATAACAGGTTCAGCAACTGACGATTCAACAACCTCTTCACTTGAAGATTCTTCACTGCTTGAAACGGCAACATGTTTATCATGATCTTTTAGGATTGTCATATGTTTAACAACCTTATTTTCACCACGTGTTGCAGTCACTGTGTACTTGCCTGGCATAACAAAAGTCACCAAAATATCTTTTGCCACTTTGTTAGGTTTATAATCCAAATCACGTAATTGCTTATGACTGCTAGTAATTTTAATCGCTGTATTCTTTGATACATGAATTTTAATTTTTGCTTGTCCATCATCAATCCGAACTTTTTTTGCACTTAAATGGACAAGTTTTGCATCATACATTTGATCAGCACGAATTTGTTTTTGATGATCAATTGCTGCTTGCCGAGCAGCATGTTCTTTATTCATTGAAAAGCCGGCGACTAACGCGACGATAATACCAAAGACAAGAAAAAAATGTCCCATTCTTTTTGAACGATCAACTTTTTTTACCCAAGAAAAAATAGTCACAAATAGGCCAAAAATAGCCACAACAACTGCAATGAGTAGTATGTATAAACTAATCATGTACTTCTACTCCTTTATAATAAAAGCGGGCATGCGTTTTACGCTTGCTCTTAGATGGTAAAGCGTGCCAATCACCATACATTTGCGTTAAATAATGTTGACTGGCGGCTGGTATGTATATATTTAAATTTTCAAATTTAGCTTGTTGCCGTTGCTGGTAAACTGCCAAATGAAAATTCTCTTTGGTTTTATTTAATCCCTGCACAATATACAGACTATAAATATCAGATTTATTTTGATACCGTTGATTAGTCTTTTGTGCCAATCGATCCATTTTATTCGCCCACCAAGCGGTTGTATGTCGTTTAGCATACTTAATTAATACCGGTTTTAACCACCAGGCCGGTTCCCGATGCGAAATAGCTAATCTTCGCGTTGAATTACGCATAACATCTAAATACTTCATATGATAATAAGCTTTTTTTTGCCCAAATTTTGTTGGCGGTACAGCATCGATTGGAAAAACATCGACATAAACGCCATTGTTGACGGTTGCCCACTTGCCGTCAGCTTGTGTATATGTATCGCTTACTCTGGCATAACCATACAACCAATTCGTTGTATTTAATGGTGTTAACAATTTATATTGTGAATGATTAGGCTTATATTCACGAATAAACCGCTCATATTCATGCCGTGGTAAGGCCACATCAGCATCATCATCCCAAGGAATAAACCCTTGATGACGAACAGCGCCGAGTGCACTACCACCTGTTAAAACGTAATGATAGTCATGTGTGTCAAAATATGTAACAACATCTTTCAAAATGGCTAACATAATCTTCTGTACAGCAGGTACAGTCAAATAATTTTGTTGTTGCGCCATTTAATTCCCCAATCCTTAAATAAATGCCATATCAATTGATTGATATGTAATTTCAATTTTTACTTATAATTACCTTAAAAATCTCATAAAATACACTACTAACGTTCTAATTTTATATCAAATTGTACACTAGTGCAACTAACCTCCTCATTACAACTAGGTAAAAAATAAAGCTTGTTAACCAGAAAAAAACATCAACCTGATCATTTTAAGCTGACAGATTAATGGTCTTATCATTTATTCAATTAATCGTTAACTTTTTCAATTTTGACAGCAGTTCCATAGGCAGTTACTGAATCACCAATAGTACCTGATGATGAATCAAAACGCATCATAACAACCGCATTTGCCCCTAATTTAGCAGCCGCTGTTTTCAAACGGTCAATCGCTTCGTCACGCGCAGTATCCTGTAATTTGGTATACCCTTTGATTTCGCCACCAACCAGCGTTGTAACCGATTGTCCAAATGATGAAATAACATTTCTAGAACGAGTTGTTAATCCAAAAACTTCACCAAAAGTTTCGACTGTCTGATATCCAGCAATAGACTCTGTTGTTGTAATTAATACTTTTTCTGACATAAGTTTTATCCTCCTAATTATCTCATGATGTGCGACATACTTACTATGTCACAAAGCACCGCTAATGAAAACCGCCATTAAACATCCTGGTTAATTCTTAATGATTTTTTATTTTGAAAACGATTTAAGGTGATATCAATGATCAATTGCCGTAATGCTAATCGTTCTGACCATTCAGGAATCGTATACCAAGCAAACCCCGGCACCTCTTGACTCAAAATAACATTTGATAAGTAAATGTCAGTTTTATCAGTGAATTCATTAGTCACGCTTATATTTAATGATTGCCATTGTTGAACCATCTGCGTTAAATAATCTTCTAGTGCTGGCATATCAATCAAATCAATCGTAATCGTAATAGCTGGTAAGACATCTTTTACCGAAATCGTTTTAATGAAAGCATTCAATAAAGGATTAAACATCGTCCCTAGTAACTGTGAAGTGTCATATTGGAAAACTTGCGCTAGCTTTTGAATGACAATTTTAGTAAATGCTGTATGAATGGGATAACTAGTTGTTTGAAACGCCATATCAGTTGGCAACTGATTATCTTGTGGCGGAAAATAAGTTAACCGAATAAGTAACGGCGTTAACAGCTCAACCATCGCTTGTCGTTGACTTGTTGGCATACTATGTTTGAAGAAATCCTGATATGAATAGGCAATTTGATCAAACAAAGTTGTCACTTTATGTTGATTTTTAGCTGTTAAATTCACAAGATAATCACTAGCATCCCCAATTCCTAATGCATAACAGACCAACACGCCATAACGTAATTCAATATCTAACCCAAGTTGATCATTCTGAAAATACTTCTGTAAATATGGCGCCATTTGATTCAAAAGATTACGGACATTGTCTTGTAGGTCCTTGGTTGGTCGTAATAAATCATCATCCATCGGTTCAATATGATGCCCATTTTGTACACGCGTATACCAAACACCGAATACAATCGCTAAAATACGTTGCATCGTCAATCGTTTAGTCAATAATGGCACCAAATTTTGTTGTACTTGCGTAATCGCCCGGTTCGTTGCACTGGAAAAAGGCAATGATTGATCAGCATAAGCCAGATAAATTAATTCAATCATCGCCGTTCTAATTTGTTGCTCATCACCAATCAATTGATAATTATCAGAAATATCAATGCCTTGTTCACGTAGCTCAGTACGCATCGCTTCTTTGGTCATCCGAACAACCGTCGTGCTTGATGAATGTCTAAAAGCAATAGCTTCATTAGAATGAATATCCTCTAAAAAGATATCTAACAACATCTCAAACCGCAATGATTGCCGCAAATAAAAGCCCTTTAATGAAGCTGCACTAATTAGTTGTAAATTCGTTAAAGTAACGGTCCGATTTGCATCTGTTACTTTAATAAAAGTTTGCTTGGATTTGGTCATGCTTTGATAATCAATATTGAGTTGTTGAATCGCTTGTAAGATACGATATCGAGACCAATTAACAGCAGTCATTAGATCTTTAATTAAAAAGGTCCTACTATGATGGGTCATTAAATATCGGTGTAACATTAAACGTTCTTCATCTTTTTTTGAAAGTAACCAATTCATTGTGTCCGCTCTCTTTATTTTTAGTCATAGCCCTATGATAAACAGATTATCAGTAATATTTTAACTTAATTTTTATTATTTTAAAAAAACAAAGTTATATACATAAAGCCCACCATCATGTTTGACCATGAAAGTGGGCAGCCACAGTTTATTACAATTTTTAACTAAATAATTATTCTTTATTGAATAATTCAGCGTATTCACCATATCCCTGTGCTGTTAATTCTGCAACGGGAACGAATCGTAAAGATGCTGAATTAATGCAATAGCGGAGACCGCCTTCTGCAATCGGTCCATCTGTAAAGACGTGACCAAGATGAGACTCAGCATCTTGTGATGTTACTTCCGTTCGATACATGCCATGTGATGTATCTAAATGACGTTTAACGGCTTTCTTTTCAATCGGCTTTGTAAAAGATGGCCAGCCACAGCCAGCATCATACTTATCCAACGAACTAAATAAGGGTTCCCCACTAACAATATCAACATAGATACCGTCATCAAACCATGCATCGTATTCATTATTAAACGGTGTTTCCGTAGCTGCTTTTTGGGTCACAGCATACTGTTCAGGTGTTAATCGTTCACGTAATTCTGCATCAGTTGGTTTTGCCATATTAATTACGCTCCTTATCTGACCAATATTGTTTTTGATATTTTTTACGTGGCATCATCATCATCATTTCACGTAATGGATTCTTTTTATAAAATTGTTGATGTTCTTCTTCTGCATCATAAAAAGGTTTTGCATCTTCAATCGTTGTAACAATCGGTTTATCAAAGCGTCCAGAAGCAGCTAGTGCTTGTTTAGACGATTCGGCTACTTGGCGTTGTGCCTCATCTTTAACAAAAATCACTGGTCGATACGTCTCACCACGATCTGCAAATTGGCCCATCGCATCAGTTGGGTCTGCTAATTGCCAATATAATGTCACCAGCTCATCATATGAAATAATGTCATCATCAAACCAAATTTTCACTGCTTCAGTATGCCCTGTTATATGGGCAGCCATTTGTTCATAACTTGGATTTTCAACTGTTCCTCCGGTATAACCAGAACGAACTTTATCAATTCCTGGCAATGTTTCGAATGGTTCAACCATACACCAAAAACATCCACCAGCAAAAATTGCTGTTTGCATTGTCATGTCACATACCTCCTATACGTATAGGATACCACTGTCAGCTTAAATTACTTATCTTTATTATCATCTTTTTGGTCATCTTTATGCTCGTCTTGCTTATTATTTTTTTGAGCATCTTGTGCTTGCTTATTAGCCGAATCAGCCGTCGCATTCGCCTTATCTGCTGCTGCGTTAGCATCTGCGACTGCTTTGTTAGCAGAATCTTGCACAGCTTGCACAGAAGCATTCGTATCACTCATCTGTTTTTTCAAATCATTTAAGTCTTTATCTTTTTTATCTAGTGACTTTTCTAACGATGAAACTGATGCTTTATATTTACCAGAATCCTGTTCTGCATTCACAATTCGCTGATTAGTTTTCGCTGCTTTTTTCAACAAAGGAATGCCACCGTTTGTATCAATAGCCCGTTGATACAAACTTTTTGCTGATTCCCAATTTTGTTGTTTGATTGCTTTATCAGCCCGTGCGAGATAATCTAACTGTTCGCTAGCTGTCCGGTTCTCAATTGATACGCGCACCTTGCGTGAAGCTTGATAATGTTGTTTTGCAGTTTGCCAATCTTGGACGGCTACTGCATTGCGCGCCTTGTTTAATTCTCTATTGTAGGTACGGTCATCGCTAAACCACATCATAGCAGCATAACCTGCAATAATAATAATTATCAGCCCAATCACCGAGATGATTATTTTTTTTCGACTCATAATACCCTCCTTTGATAGGTAATTTTAGCATTATATCATGTTTACATTTAACCAACAATTCAATTACATAACAGGATTGACAAGCACAAAACTCATGTAACAGTTTATTCATATGAAAATTTAATGTAAAATGAAATTTATCTTAAAAAACGGAGAAAATATCATGGCAATCAAACATTTCAATCAATTATTAAATAAATATGCTGACCTAATCGCTCAAGTTGGTATCAACGTTAAACCGGGTCAAGATATTATTATCTACGCTGAAATCGATCAAGCTGATTTGGTTCACCGTATTATGTCAGCCGCCTATAAACTTGGTGCTAATCAAGTTATCGTAGAATGGAAAGATACCATTTTACAACGCGAATTCTTAAAGCATGCTGATCAAGCAACGCTTTCAAATATGCCAGCTTGGTTCTCAGTACGTGCAGAATCATTAATGGCCAACCATACTTCTCGTATTTCAATCGTTTCTAGCGATCCTGATGGTTTTAGCGACGTCCCTAGTGACCGTGTGTCACTTTACGAGCAAGCCTATCAACGTGCCAACAGTGCTGTTCGTCAAGCAGCCATGAATAATGATGTCTCATGGTTAGTTGTCGCTGCTGCTGGCAAAGAATGGGCGCAAAAAGTTTTTGCTGACTTATCTGCTGACGATGCAACCGCCAAGTTATGGCAAGAGATTTTTAACATTAACCGCATTAGTTTAGAAAATGATGTCGTTGCCGATTGGCAAGCACACATTAATACCCTCAATAAAAAAGCTGATTGGCTAAATAAACAAAACTTTAAAGCGTTACACTATCACTCTGCTAAAACTGATTTAACAATTGGCTTAGCAGAAGACCATGTTTGGGAAGCTGCTGAATCATTTAATAAAGCTGGTAATCGTTTTGTCCCAAACATGCCTACTGAGGAAGTATTCACTTCACCCGACTATCGTCACATCACAGGTACAGTGCAATCAACTAAGCCTCTTTCATACGCTGGTGTCTTAATTACTGATATTAAACTCACGTTTGAAGATGGTCATGTTATCGCAGCAGATGCTACTAACGGACTAGAAACGCTACAACAGTTAATTAAAACTGATGCTGGTGCTGCTTCACTTGGAGAAGTATCACTTGTGCCACATGACTCGCCTATTTCAAATTCAAATATTGTTTTTTACACAACACTAATTGATGAAAACGCCTCTGATCACTTGGCCCTAGGTGCAGCATACCCTTCAAATATTAAAAACGGTACGCAAATGTCCGTTGCTGAACGACAAGCAAAAGGACAAAACGATTCATTGGTTCACGTTGACTTCATGATTGGATCATCAGACATGGCTATTGATGGCATTAGTCAGGATGGTCATCTTGTCCCTGTTTTCCGTAATGGTAACTGGGCATAACCTAATAATCATATAAAAAGCAGCAAATTACCCATTTTTTACACGGTGTAACTTGCTGCTTTTTCTAGGTGGCACACTGATTGTCCACCTTGTTTATTTATATTTATTATAGCTGTTTATCTTGAAACACCAACAATGACATCACCAACTTGGGCAAAACCAAAGTGCGTTGAACCAGCACGCATTTCCCAGTCACGATGACCAGTACCACTAGCAGTTGTCATGTTCGTTTCATTGTACCAAGCATCTACAACAGATGATCCTGAACCAAATCCAATTGAAATAACTTCATTAGGATTGCTCCAGTGCTCATTTGGAATAGCACGGCCAGCATTGGCAATTTGTTGTGCCCGTGCTTGCGCTTGTGCTGCCAAATCTGATGACCATTCTGTCGTCATACCACTACGCATAGACTTCAAAGCGTTAAATGTTGCGTTATCAACATTACCTGCAGTTGTAGCTGAGGCTGAAGTTTGTGAAGATTGCGCTTGTTGTGCAGTTGCAGCTGATTGACTAGCAGCTGCGCTGGCATTGGCTGCGGCAGCATCATTAGCAACTGAAGCTGATTGTGCTGATTGTGCTGCTGCATTAGCCTTGGCAGTTTCGGCAATTGCTTGTGACTCAGCTGCTTTGGCAGCAGCTTCACTGGCAGCCGTAGCATTTGATTCAGCTGCTGCCATTGAGGCTGCTTGTGCTTGTGAAGCTGCAACACTAGCAGCGTAAGCTTGTGAGGCTGCTGCTTGTGATGCGGCCGCTTGACTTTGAGCAGCTTGCGAAGCTGCAACAGCTTCATCGGCTGCTGCTTGTGAGGCTGCAATTTCATCAGCAGAAGGCGTTACTTCATAGGCCGTTTGAGTTGTTTGTTGATTAACAGATGATGATGCAACAGGGGCCACGGTATTTGAGCCGTTAAAGTGTTGACCAGCAACAATCAAGTCAGGATTAACAATACCATTAACAGCAGCAAAGTTATCAACAGTGTTGTTGGTAGCCATTGCTAGGGCCCAAACAGTATCACCTAATTGCACTTGATAATTGTTGACACCACCATTGTTTGTCACTTGTGATGCAACTTGATCAACAGTGTTAGCTTGCCATACATCTGCAGAAGCAGACTCATTACTACTTATAAAAGCAACTCCTGCTGCAGTTGTTGCGACAGCAACTGCGGCCCATTGCTTTCCTGCTTTATACATTTTTTTGTGTGACTTAGTTTCCATTGATGAAGTTTCCCCTTTAATCATTTAACACTTTCACGTGCCTTTAATTTCATTAGTTTTTATAACGTTCTTTAATAATAACAAATATTCTTAACAAAATCATTACAATTCAAAGGAAAAATTTTACATTTCTTAATAATTAAGTATCAGTACTTAACATTTACTGGAAAACTAGCTGGTAACGGAGCGCCAATTGATTTTACCTGTGTGGTGAATGGTATTGGTATTTGCACTACTGCCGAATGTAATAATAAGCCACCTGGATAGTCGGTTTGCATATTATATAAATCATCCCCCACCAACGGATGGCCAATCGCTGCCATATGTAAGCGAATTTGATGTGTCCGTCCGGTTTCCAATACCAATCGCACTAGTGTTTGTTGATAAACAGTTTTTATTTTTGTCCAATGGGTTATGGCTTGTTTTGCATGTTCCCCATTAACTTGACGCAATCGCTTATTGGTTGGATGATCACCAATTGGCAAAGTAATCGTACCTTGATGCTCATCCAAAACACCATTTACCCAAGCAAGATAAGTGCGCTTAATAGTTTTATCATGTAACTTTTGATTCAACATCGGTACAATGTACGGTACTTTAGCAATAATTAGCGCACCAGTTGTTTGACTGTCTAGACGATGAACCATGTAAGCCTTTTTATTTTGACGGCTTAAATAAGCTTGTGCAAAATTCATCATTGTCCCATCTTCACCAGGAGAATTAGGATGGGATTTAACACCCTTTTGTTTATTAACAACCATGAAGTCATCATTTTCAAATAACACTGCCAATGTTTGACTGTCATCTGGTAGATAGTGCGAATCTGGCGTTATAAAATCATGCGCCAACCAAGTCATTTGCAGGTTATCACCAGGATTTAAAATCGTTGAAGTTGGCTGGTAATATCCGTTTAAACGAAGTCGTTTTTCCATACGAAAATTGCCACGTACCCGTCGTGGTACTTGCCAACGTATTAATTGGTCTTTAAGTGAAATTGGTGGTTGGTTAGCTGGCAACACAATTGTTTTTGTCCATGATGTCATCATGATTACCTCCAAAAAAACAAATAAAAAAGCCTGAGAGAAAACTCCCAGACTTTTTTGGTTAAAGCTCGCTAATATTACAACTTTGAAACGTTAGCTGCTTGCAAACCACGGTCACCTTGTTGTACTTCAAATGATACAGCTTGACCTTCTTCTAATGACTTGAAGCCATCAGTTTGGATTGCTGAGAAGTGTACGAATACATCATCACCTGATTCGCGTGAGATAAAACCGTAACCTTTGTCTGCGTTAAACCACTTTACTGTTCCTTGTTCCATGTCTGAAACCTCCTGGCATCTTGCCATAAAAATTTAATAATCCAAAACGAAGATGCCCTTATTTCATAGAAACATAAAACAAAATCTTTCAAACTATATTCTTAGTATAACACGTGTTCGAAACTAATGATACTGGTTTTTATAATATATATATATATATCAGCAAAATATGGCTATACTCACAAAAAAACATTCATCAACGTCTAACAGTTCCCTGTTAATCAATTGATAAATATTTCATTGTACACGTGTACATACACATTTACTTTAACATTTGCTTCATAGCATTAGCTGTCATTTCAGCCGTTACTTGTTGTGTATAATCAGCAACGTCATTGGCATTAGCTTTAGGGTTAGCTTTTAAATAGGTAGCAACCTTTGCCTGTACACCTTCACGCATTTGCGTTTGTTGTGCTGCCATAGCTGTTTTATCTTGCGCTGCTGCTTGTTGCTTAGCAGTTAATTGCTTTGCTTGTTTAGCAGACAAAACAACCCATGTCTTTTCTGGTACTGTCACAGTTGCATTTTGCTTAACAAGTGAATGACCTTCACCACCAAAGCCTAGCATTAGCTTAAAGAAATCATTGCGCCATTCCCAGCGCGTTGTCACTGTTTTAACAGTAGCTTTATCAACATCAGCTGTTTTATAGCTTGCACGTTTAAGCACTGCCTCAGTCATATTTTTCTTATCTGGTACAAAGTGTGGCTTAGCTTTTTTATCTTCACGATCAGCATAGACCATGACATAATTATCTGCCTTTGTACCAAGTTGTTGCGTAATCAACATACCAGCTGGTGACTTTGAACCACCCGCTGAATAAATCGTTCTCTCAGACGATGTTGTGACTTGCTTCATACCGTAATGAGAATTCATGTTGGCTGTTAAAAATAGTATCGTGACCACTAGTAGTCCAAATGAAATCAAACCAGCTACAAGACGTGTTGTGCGATTATCAATATTCATCCATGACACATAAGTCAATATTGAAAGTATGATCAAAACAATAATTATCATTGTAGCCTAGTCCTCCTTTTCATCTTTAATTGCAACACCATTAGTCATACCATATGGTACCACCTTACCCTTGCGGATAAAGAATACCAAGATAAGTCCAACAATAGCAAACGCAAATCCAATTGCAAATGAAACGCGGAAGCCCTTCATTGAAGCATCCAACATATCTGCCCCATATTGTAATGGATTAGTTGTTTGTAATGCCTTACTTGGTTGACTATTTGTCATAATATTTTGTGTCACTGATGTTAGCAATGCCACAACAACTGACGAAGCAACTTGACGGGCCGTGTTGTTTGAAGCAGTTGCATGAGCTGCTTCATTAGGTGGCAAAACTGACATTGACATTGTTGTTAATGGCATCATGGCCATAGCAACACCAAACATACGAAGTGCATACAATGTTGTAATAAAGGCACCTGGTGTACTTGTTGTAATAAACATAAATGGTAATGTTCCCAAAGCTAGGATTGCAAAACCAATAATTGATAGACGCTTAGCACCGATACGATCATATGCACGACCAGCAATTGGCGCCATAATTCCCATCAACAAAGCTCCTGGCAACAATACTAATCCTGAGTTTAGTGTTGACATACCATGAACATTTTGTAGATAAGTTGGTAGCATCATTTGGACACCCATCATCGCCATCATTGTCATCATAACTGCAAGCGTCGTTAATGAGAACTGCTTGTTCTTGAAGACCCGAACGTCCATGAAAGGTACTGGCATCTTAAGTTGACGCCAAATGAATAGTAGAATGATAATCAAACCTGCAAGAATTGGTGAAACAACTGTCTTGATATCGCCCCAACCATCTGTTGATACGTTGGTAAATCCCCAAATGAAGACACCAAATCCAACAACAGAAAGGATAAATGATAGGACATCTAACTTCATTTTCTTAGTTGACAAAACATTCTTAACGAAGAAGAATGACAAAATAAATGCAATTACCACAACAATCAATGGCAAAATAAAGATAGTTCGCCATGAATCAGAAATTGTCAATCCTAATAAAACATGATCCTTTTCTAGAATCCAACCAGATAAACTAGGCCCAATAGCTGGCGCTAATCCAATAACAATACCATTAAGTCCCATGGCAGCACCACGTTCTTCAATTGGATAAATGTTAATCATAACGACCTGCATCAAAGGCATTGTAATACCAACTGCAATCGCTGTAATGATACGTCCTAATAAGAAGACCCACCACGAATTTGATTCAGCTGGTGAAAATGCTGTTAACGCCATTCCTAGTGTTAACAAAGCATATGAAATAATATAAAGCGTTCTTGTATTAATACGCGTTGATAAGAAGGCTGATACCGGCATCATCACCCCGTTCGCTAGCAAGAACCAAGTTGTTGCTTGTTGGGCCGTTGAAAATGAAATATCAAAATCATGCATTAAGGTTGGAATAGCCGTCCCCAATGACGTTTGCATTAGCACACCTGCGAATGTACCAATCAACAATACAGCAACCATAGCTGTACGATTGAATGGCTTACCATTCATATCAAGCGTTGTTTGTTTATTTTGCGCCATTTTTTTCCTCCATTTTTTTATCTATAATCACAAGATATAATTCTAAAACTCATTTATCTTTTTATCAAGGGGGTTTGTTAAGTCATTTAACAAAGTTTGTGATTTTAAACACAAAATAATTTGCTATTAATTTTTTATTATTTTACCAGCTAAGAAACAAACAATAATACAAGTAATGAAACCACTTACAAAAAATAGTGCCCTTAACCTACATTTTTGTGTTCCATTTCACAATTTAATCAAATTATTATTTAATTTTTTATTAAACCGCATAAAAAAAGATTGAGATTCAAATATCTCAATCTTTTTTGTTCATTATAAATAATAAAGTTTACCACCAACCGTTAGCAGCACGGAATGCAGTTGCGTTTTGGATTGAACCATAACGTGAGTTTGCATAATTTACCATACCTGCAGTTTGTGAAGAAACAGAACCAGAACCCCAACCTTCTTTAGTTTGGCCAAGTCCACGATAACCATTTGGTGAAACCGCATTAGGATTTCCACCTGATTCAGGGACTACAACAGCATTCCACAAAGCTTCAGTTCCACCGGCAGCTAAGAATTGTGCCTTCGTTGAACCGCCAGCAGCTGGTGCTGCTTGTTGCGTTGGAGCAGCTTGTTGTGCTGGTGATGCAGTTTGAACAGCAGCTGGTGTTGCCTGTTGTGTTGCTTCACTAGCAGCAGCCTTTTGTGCAGCGGCTTGTGATGCAGCAGCAGAACTTGCTGCTGCAGCTGATGATGCGGCAGCAGCTTCACTGGCAGCAGCTGATGATGCAGCTTGTGACATTGCTAATGAAGCAGCTTCACTGGCAGTATCATCGGCTGATGATGCAACGTCAGCTGCATCTAAATCTTGTCCATCAGGTACTTCAATTTTTTGATCAACAAAGATCATATCTGCATCTTTTAAGTTGTTTGACTTAATCAAGTCATCAACTGTCATGTTAAAGTTATCAGCAAGTTGTGATAATGTATCACCTTGCTTAACTGTATATGTTGAAGCGGCATCTACAATTGATGATCCAGCAACGAAAACTGACGCAACTCCGGCAACTGCTAAGGCTGTTTGTTTAACTTTACTCATAAACTTAATATTAACTCCTATATTGGAAACAAATTTTTTTATTTATGCTTATCCATAAACCCGTGACTCTCGGGCTTATTTCACTTTTGGATGTCATTCATCCAACAACATGTATTAGTTTACCAATATCAGCCTTTTAAATATTACGATTATATTAAATGAGATTGCATTGTTCGTTTATTACGATTTTTAAAAGTAACATTCTCGTAATATATCACAACAAAACTTATCAAATAGGGGTTTAAACGACTATCATGCACTTATTTAACTGGTTAACGATTAACCGATTTTCATAAATTTAGAACATAATAAAGGCCGAAAACCTTTAAGTTTTCGGCCTTTATTATTTTTTGTTACATTAGTGTCATTTTGAAAAGTAATGATTTTAAAATTTTCGTAGCCAAATCGTATCAATTTGATGGTTGGCTTGCTTATGCAATACCAAGTCGGCCCGTTCACGAGTAGGTAAAATATATTCATTTAAGTTTGGTAAATTAACTTCTTGCCATACTTTTGTTGCAGCAGCAACAGCTTCAGTTGTTGGTAACTTTGTATACGCTGCAAAAAAGTTATTATCATCTCCTACTGCTACTGCAGATGCCAGCAATGCTTTAAAACGATCAATATACCATTCTTCAATCAAATCTGTATCAGCATCCACATAGATTGATAAATCAAAAAAATCTGAAATATACACAGGCGTCTCAGATGATGCCTGTAAAGTATTAATCCCTTCAATAATAAAAATATCTGGATTTTCAAAAATATCATATTCACCAATCAAAACATCAGATTGATCGTGTGAATATTTTGGCGATTTTACTTTTGACTTACCCTCTTTTAAATCATTCATAAATGATAACAATGCCGTCATATTATAAGATTCCGGAAATCCTTTACGATCAAAAATACCTTTTTCTTGCAACGTTTCGTTTGCCAATAAAAAACCATCCGTCGTTGTTAACGCAATTTGTTTCTTTGGAAAAGCAACTTGTAATAAGTATTGTAACAAGCGTGCCGTGGTTGATTTTCCAACAGCAACAGAACCAGCGATGCCAATAATAAAAGGTCCTGGTGCTGCTGGACGCCCTAGAAAACCAGCTCGTTCATTAATATCACGATGATATTGATCATAGCGCAACTTAATATAACTCACTAATGGTCCATAAATATCAAAAACATCATCTACTGCTATCTGATCATTATAAGCCTTGATGTTTTGTAATATTTGGGGGGTCATTTGCAAACTGTCAGGCGCAACATATTTACTTGCCAATTGTTGCCAGTCTTTTTTATTAAAAACAGCAAAGTTTAAAGGTGCTGTTGCCATGGCGATTACCTCTTCTCGTATAAGTCATCTGCCACACCAGCCAATAATGGTGTGAGTTTTTCTACTGCAAAGACTGTTAACTGATGCATTGCACGTGATGCAATCGTATAGACCAACTGACGTTCATCATCACCATGGTAAACATTGGCCGATGCATCCCACATAATGACTGCATCAAATTCCAATCCCTTTGCTAAGTATGCTGGTACGATAATTGTTCCTGATACTAAGCGCTGGTTTTCGGTTCTAATCACAGTAACATCTACTTGATTACGTAAAGCTTCATAAGCAATTTTTGCATCGTCCAATGTTTTTGTAATGATTGCCGTTGTTTCTTTTGCAGCGACATTAGCAGCTAATTGTTGTACCGTACCTGCAACCATATCATCAACCGAGTCAACAACTGATACAACCGGTAAATCACCTTCACGTTCAAAAGCATCAATTTGCGCACCATGCAACAAAATATCCTTAGAGAAGTCCGTTATTTGCTGCGTTGAACGGTATGTTTGGGTTAGCTCGATATACTCTGATTTTTTAGGATCAAATAATTGGCCTAATTCATCTTGCAAACTAACTGCATTTTCTTTGGTAAAAATGGCTTGATTCAAATCGCCTAACATTGTAAAACGTGCCTTTGGAAAACTAAATTTTAAAAAGGCTAATTGGAATGGCGTATAATCTTGAATTTCGTCAATAAAGACAAAGCGAATTTCACGTTCACCTCGGCTCCCCTTTATTAAATCAAACAGCATCATATACGGTGTCATATCTACCATAGGCAAAGCACCTTGCCGCATTTTATCAACAGTTTGCTTAATACTTGTTTGCCAATCTTCGTTTGTGATTTGATAGGCTGACATATCAATGAAATTAGGCATTGACTTCAAAAAGTGTACAAACTGTTCATTAATATTAATGAAATGATTTCGGTTAACACCACGAATAATTGGTGTAAATGACTTCATCACGATTTGCTTAGCAATGAATTTATATTCCGCTTCATCTGATTCAAATTCACGTGGATTATCACGTAACATCGTATCGTATTGCTCTTTACTTAGATTTTGTACTTCGGCTTCGACCCAATCAGCATGTACTTCATTACCAGCTTTACCTTGTAAAATATTCATCAACTGCTCTTTAGTTGCTTGTAGTCGATTACCTAAATTATAGTTTTCATTAAATGAATAGTAAATTTCAGCAATACGCTTTTTACTAATTAGCTCTTTACCTCTAAATTTAATTGCCCGTAGCTTAATATGTTGCTTATTGAGCTTTTTTGCATAGCGCTGCATGGCCTCAAAGTAAATGCTGGTTCCCTTTAGATCAATAATATTCTTCTCAACGCCAGCTGGTTGTGATTCGAAGCGTTCTTGTAGTGTTTCTAATTGCAACTTTGGTAAACGCCGTGATGCATATTGATAAAATGTCATTTGCACCATATTTTGTTCCCCTAGTTCAGGCAACACTTGATCAATATAATCATTAAATAATTGATTTGGTGAAAATAAAACAACTTGTCCTGATGTTAGGTGACCACGGTAACGGTACAATAAGTACGCCACTCGTTGCAAGACAGCTGATGTTTTTCCAGAACCAGCTGCACCCTGCACAAATAACAAATCTGCTGCCGTGTTACGGATAATTTTGTTTTGTTCTTTTTGAATCGTTGTAACGATTGACTTCATTTTTGTCGTTGATTCGCCAGAAACGGCATTTAATAACATTTGATCACCGACTGCTTCATCCGTATCAAAAATGGTTACAATCGTACCATCTTCAATTTGGAATTGCCGCTTTAATGAAACCTCTGCATCCTGTTTGCCATCTGGTGTTTCATAAGTCACATGACCTAATCCGCCATCGTAATAAATAGAAGAAATTGGTGCACGCCAGTCGTAAATCAAAAAGTTATCAGGTCCATCAGAAAATGATGCCAGACCAATATAAATTTGATCCACTTTCTCTGTTCCTTTTTCTTTTACATCAATCCGCGCAAAATAAGGACGTTCTTGTAGCCGATCTAAAACAACTGCTTGGTGCTCAGCTGAATTCATTGCTAGTTCACGTTCTTGTAGCATTTGCTGTTGTTGACGTACCGACATCGCTGTTTCAAATAAACTACCATACGTTGATGATTTGAAACGAACATCTTTCCAGCCAGCGTCAACATCCGCTTTTTTAGTAGCGGCGCTTGCCTGTTGCAATTGATTCTCCGCTTTAGCATCCTGGATTTTTTCCAATACAAGATCTAAGCGTTTTTGTTCTGCCTCATACGGCGTCATGGCAACTTCCCCCAATAAAATTAGTGATTCTATGTTACACCACTTTCGGCTGATTAGCCAGTTATTTATCAAATCATCATGTGATACATAGTGACTTAAAGTTGGTTATAACAATAAAAAACCGCAATCTACTGAATATATATCAATAAATTACGGGTATTTAAGATTAAGCTAAACACTTAGCCTATCTCGATGTGTTTTTATACAAATTAGTTTTCTTCAATTTCCAAGGGTGTGTCATCTTCTTCAGTTTGTGCAGCATCAGGTGCATCCGCTGAACCATCTTGACTACCAATGTATGCTAAACGTACTTTGTCGTAAACCTCATCATAAATAGCTTTATGCTCGGGTTCTTCTAACCAACGAATAACATTGACTTTTCCTTGACCAATCTTTTCACCTTGGTATGAGAACCATGAACCAGATTTAATAATGATATCTTTATCCGCAGCTAAGTCAATCATTTCACCCGTCTTTGAAATTCCTTTACCGAAGAGAATCTCAACTTCAACTTCACGGAATGGGGCTGCTACTTTGTTCTTGACAACTTTAATACGTGTTAGATTACCAACTGACTTAACATTATCACCATCAGCTTTAGTTGCATCAATACCACCCTTACGACGAACATCTAAACGAACTGATGAATAGAATTTCAAGGCACGTCCACCTGGTGTTGTTTCAGGATTACCAAACATGACCCCAATTTTTTCACGCAATTGATTAATAAAGATTGTTGTTGTGCCAGTCTTTAGGATAGCACCTGACATCTTACGCAATGCTTGTGACATCATACGCGCCTGTAGTCCCACTGATGAGTCCCCTATTTCACCATCAATTTCAGCCTTAGGTGTCAAAGCAGCAACAGAATCGACAACAATCATATCAATGGCTCCTGACGCAATCAAAGCATCTGCAATCGCCAATCCTTGTTCACCAGTGTCAGGTTGTGATAGTAGTAACTCATCAACATCCACACCTAGCGCCTTAGCATAAGTGACATCCATTGCGTTTTCCGCATCAATATAGGCAACAATACCACCGTTCTTTTGCGCTTCCGCCACTGCATGGAGTGCCAAAGTTGTCTTACCAGATGATTCAGGTCCATATATTTCAACAATACGTCCCTTAGGATAACCACCAATGCCTAAAGCAACATCTAACTTCAATGAACCAGTCGGTGTTGATTCAACCTTAGTAAACTTGCTGTCACCAAGCTTCATAACTGAGCCTTTACCAAAAGATTTTTCAATTTTCTTTAGGGCATCATCTAATGCATTTTGACGCTCCTTTGGATCAGTAATTTTACCCTCTAATTTTTTGTTTGGATTAATATTTTTCCCTGTCGCCATGTATCTAGGCCTCCGTTTGTTAGTTTTAACTTAACGCATTTATAGTATAAACTAATCGACGCGTTTTTTCAATATTTAACCGTTCATTGGCATTATTTGTGTTAATAATGTTGCTAACCAATCAAATCCTGCGGCAACACTTGCTTCGCGTACCGTTTGTCGATCACCTTGGAAAGTATATTTTTGTGCCAATGTTACCCCCGTTGGCGTTGCAATGCCAATGTAGACGGTTCCTGCCGGATGATTTTCTAAAGCATCAGGTCCAGCCACACCTGTAAAACTGATGGCCCAATCTGTATGCAATTTAGCTTTAGCACCCGCTGCCATAGCTTTGGCGACCTGACTAGAAACAACGCCATAGGTATCAATCATCGTTTTGGGAACATCAACTAACTGTGTTTTTGCAGCGGATGCATAAGTTACAAAAGCACCTGGTAACACAGCTGAAATCCCGCTTACTTGTGCTAAAGTAGCTGCAAATAGCCCTGCCGTAAGCGATTCTGCTGACGTAATTGTTTGACGTTTTGCGATTAATGTTTGACCAACTAATTGCTGTTGCATACTCAATCTCCTTTCTACCAAATAAAGAAGCGTCACGTGGTAAAAATATCTTTTATTAGTATAGAACAAAAATGAGGTTAAGACGAACAAAAGCCTTAACCTCAATATTATTTTAAAAATTATTACTTAAATCCATCTGAGAAAACTTCACGGTTCTTGTAGAAGTAATCAATTCCTGAATAGATAGTTGCAATCAAAGCAATCCACATCATGATCATTGCAAACGGTACATTAAATGCCGCAAAAATCATATCATGCAACAAGAAGAAAGAAATTGAAATCATCTGAGACATCGTTTTAATCTTACCAGGCATCGCAGCTGCCATCACCTTACCGTTATTTTCAACGATTAATGTTCGTAGGCCAGTAATTGCTAATTCACGAATGACGATAATAGCAACCATCCAAGCTGGTACCCAACCTAATGCCACAAAGTAAATCAATGCTGTCATAACCAACAACTTGTCAGCCAAAGGATCAGCAAATTTACCAAAGTTCGTTACTAAATGATACTTACGCGCAATCTTACCATCAGCCAGGTCAGTTAATGAAGCACCAATAAAGATAATAGCGCCAATTAAATGTGTCACTGGCAACGTTGCACCAGCAAATGTTAACGTTCCCCAATCAAGAGGCAAAGACAATAACAACATAAACACTGGAATCAAGATAATTCGAAATACAGTAAGTTTATTAGGTAAATTCATTTTTTATTTACTCCTATGTTTTTAGCGTGTAAAGCTCATGCCCAAACGCCATACACTGGCGTTTTGTGATTGCAAATCAACTTTTTGATTGTTCAATGATACTTCGGTTGCCAAAGCGTTACCAATGGATACAACGACACCAGTTGCAGTTTGTGGAATCTCAACTTCTTGCGTATCGTTATTTTCAACTGTACCGTTCCAAAGAACTTTACCAGTTGCATCGCTAACTTGCATCCATGATGATCCATCAACAGCCTTTAATTGCATTTTGACGGCCTTATCCGGTACTTTAACAGAACCATAGTTAACAGCAGCACCATTAACTTCTCCATTACCTAAGTCAACTTTATCTGCTTTAGCAGCCTTCTTTTCAGATGATGACTTTGCGGCAGACGTTTTTGATGAACTAGCATCAGATTTAACAGAACTTACTGTCGTCTTTGACGTTTTTGATGATGACTTTTCAACGACCTTTGACGTTGTAACGGAAACCGTCGACTGTTCTTTAGATTCTTCTTTAGCGGATCCAGCAAATGAAGATACCACTGCCCAAATAATTGCAATAATCGCAACGACCACAACACCAATAATGATTTTAGGCATCATATTACGTGTCTTATCGGCAACCGTTTCTTCAGGTTGGTGCATCCCCGTACGTGTCACGTTATCAGCATCAACACGCGCTGCACTTAAATCAGGCTCTGCAGGTGTTTCTGCTTCATTTTCATATTTTTTCATAAAAGCAACTGCATCTAATCCCACAGCTGCTGCATATTGTCGTACAAATGCACGCTCGTAAAAAGCACCTGGTAGTTGATCAAATTGATCACTCTCAATCGCTGCTAAATAACGTTTTTGAATTTTTGTTGATTGTTGAATATCATCTAGTGATAAACCTTTATCAAGACGAGCCTGTTGGAGCTCTTGTCCAATGGTGGTGTTGCGTTCCTCATTCATAAATATTTCACCCTAACTTTTTAAATTTAGCATAATAAATATAATTGCATTCTTATTCATTTTAACATAATTCTGTCATGTCCGAACGAATGATTATACTTGCGATAGAACTAGTTGGTATCATTTTTAAAATCGCTAACATTTCAGGAAAATTCAAAGCTTGCAATGTCGTAATTTCATCTTGTAACGTTGCTTCGTCAAACGTTCGTCCTTCAAAGCGCATTGCAATCTCTTCAAGCTCATTTAATTTATTAATTAACCGACTTAACATGCCATTTTTTACTAATTCAAAACTATTTTGTAACTTATCAACCTCAGCAACTAAATGCGTTAACACAGCCGAAACCTTTTCAACTACCTCTTGTGGTTCACCCGTTTCTGCAACGATTGCCACATAAGCAAATTGACGTTCTGCATCAAATTCAGCACTGAAATTATCATCAATTAAGCCATCATTATACCATGTCGTATAAGTTGGTGAAAAATCGCCAAAAACCAAATCAATTGCTAAACTACCAACCATTGCTATTTTTAATATATCACGCCGTGCTAGTGTGTCAAAATCCAGTTCCCAACGTTGTCCCAAAACAACCTTATTACGTGCTACTGGTAATGATACCTCTAACGTATTCGTTGGGATAGGTTGTAATTCAGGCGTTATTTTTGTTACCATTTGCTGACTTTTACGCTGCCCAGCTGGTGTTTGTTTAATAAATGCTAACATTTTTTGTTCATCAAAAGCGCCTGTTATCACAACATCCATATCTTGGGGTTGATAAAAAGCCTCAAACGCAAGATTTAGTTGTTCAGGTGTAATTTGGTGAACAGATGCAGCAGTTCCTGCAATATCCACTCCCAACGGATCATTTGGGTAGAGACGACTTAAAATCATGCGATAAACGCGTGAATTGATATCATCTTCATACATATCAACCTCTTGCGTAATAATCTCTTGTTCCCGTTGGACTGACGGTAAATCAAAATAAGGTTCTTGTGTAAACGTTAATAATTCTTGTAACGGTGCCCAATTATCAACGCCGGTTGAAACATAGTAACTTGTACGCGAGTGCGTTGTAAATGCATTGGCCATTGCCCCAAGTTCACTCAATCGTGTAAATGCATCATGATCTGGTTGTGCAAATAACCGATGTTCAACAAAATGAGCAATACCAGCCGGCTGCGTCACCAGTTGTCCATTTTGTACAAATGAACTATCACGTGCCCCGTAATCAACCCCTACTACACCAACAATTTGATGGAATTCTGGCCGCGGTAATAAATGCACACGCAACCCATTATCTAACGTTATATGATGTTCAGTTGGTAAAAAATTATCTGTTTTATTACTCATTTGGTGTCCCTCCAACCATCTCATAGTGTAGCTGCCATGTTGCTTTTTGTGCAAAATCACGAATTTGCGTTGCAGTTACAGCATCAATACAACGCGAATAATCATCATCGCTTACGATATGTTGCAGTACCTGCTGATTATATACTCGGTCAGCTAAATATAATGGTTGGTCTAGTGTCATTTTATAAGTATTTTTAATTAACTGTTTGGCAATCGTTAATTCTTCATCGGGTACTAGAGCTTGTTGTAGTCGTTGTAATTCTTCATTAACTTTTTCAACAGTCAGACTCAAATTAGCTTGGTCCACCCCAGCTTCTACTAATAATAAATCAGTATAAGGATTATAATCTGACGAAATACCATAAACAAGACCTGATTTTTCACGTACATTTAATAACAAACGTGAATTAGCTAAGCTACCAAAAATACCATTAAAGACGGTTGCGATAAAGTATTCGCTATCTGCCGCAGGCAATGCATATCCTAACACAAGGCGTGCCTGCACCACATCATCAACCCGTTTAATTTGTTTCACTTGTGGTAGCAAATCTTGATGATAATATGCTGATAACATCTTATCACGTGCCGTAAAATGCAGTCTTTGTGCTAACTGCATGACTTGTGCTTGATCAACATCTCCTACCACCACGATATCAATACGATCTTTGACAACACTGTCTTGCCAAACTTGCCAAGCTGTTTGGCAAGTCACATTTGCCAATCCTTGTGCACTACCAAATGCTGGCGTTGCTTGAACGCTCGTTCCATAATAAGCATTTAAAGCTTGGCGCAAAGCGTAGAATGGTTTATCTTCTTTTAACCCTGCAATTTCATCTAAAGCAACTTCTTTTTGTCGATCAAACATAACTGGCGTAAAGCCTTCATCAAAATTGCCCATTGGCGCGTTAATTACTTCATTCAAAAAATCAAAACCTTCACTTAATAACGATTTGCCAGTGGTCACAAAGCTATCATGTACTAAGTTAAGCTGTAATCTCACTGTATGTAGTTGGCCAATTTTAAATACCTCAACACCAAATGCAGCCCCCATCATTTCATTTAAGACCTGCGTTAATTTGGTTTGTGAATCATATTTTTTAGAGGCCGTTTCAAGCATGTTGCCTGCAAGCACTCGTTCATTTAATGTCTTTTTATTTAATTGTTGCGTAAAATTGACTGCGATGTGGGTTGTTGCAAATTGTTGTGTGGGTAACACATGTATAAACACCCCTTTTTGAATTTCTTTTGTAAACACAAAGGTACCTACTCTAATGAAAACACCTTATTTGTATTTTCGCTTTCATTTAAATTATCTACTGCTATATAAGCAATCGGTTTTAAGTATAAACTGACGTACAATGAGTTACCAGCTTTTATCTGATGTATTTAAAAAATTTTATTGATGACAGTATATTAAAAAACGCCATTAAGGTTAAAAACCTGATGGCGTTTTATTATTAACAATTTATTTTCGCATGACTATGAAAAAATAGCTGACAAAATTAGAATAACAATTAACCCAACAACTGAAATTAAGGTTTCTAATACCGTCCAAATTTTCAAAGTTTGTGGTACATCTAAGTCAAAGAATTCCTTAAACATCCAAAAACCAGCATCGTTAACGTGTGAGATACCAACTGAACCAGCACCAATTGCCAAAACAACAAAGGCTGGATTAACAGCTGTTTGACTAGCAACTAATGGTGCGACAATTCCTGCTGTTGTCAAACCAGCAACCGTTGCTGATCCAACTGAAACACGTAAAATCAAAGCAATCAACCAAGCAAAGATAATTGGCGAAAGTGATGTGTGTGAAAAGGCAGCTGCGATAGCATCAGAAATACCACCTGCAGTTAAGATTCCTTTAAACGCAGCCCCACCGGCAATAACCATCAATAAGTTAGCAATTGACTTTAGGGCATTCCCCATTGAATCACCAACTTCACCCATGGTACGACCTTGCTTTGGTCCCATTGACCAAATTGCAAAGGCCATTGCAATAACCATAGCAATAACTGGATTACCAAACATTGCCACAATTCTATCAAGCGTTGATGGGTCGGCTATATAACCACTTTGAGCAGCATGTGTCATAGCTTGCCATGCATCATCCCCAATTTTACCAGAATATACTTGCTTACCACCATTGATGGTTAATGTATAAATCGTTGAAATAAGCATGAAAAATACAGGCATCAATGATGTTAAAATTGCCATCCCAAATGATGGTGTCTCTTCTAGTTTAAAGCTTTTTACTTCACCAATTGCATCTAGTTTCTTAGTGATTTTAAATGCTTTTGGCTCAACCTTTTGAATAAAGCGTGTAAACAATGGTCCTGCTACTAGCATTGCGACAACCGCAACAACAATACCATACATCAAGACGATACCAATATTAGCACCTAAAATGTTGGTAACAGCTGTTGGAGATGGCTGTGGTGGCAAAAATCCTTGGGCAGCTGACAAAGCTGCAGCCATTGGAATACCTAGATAAAGCAATGGTACGCCTGCCTCAAGAGCAATCGTAAACACAATCGGAATCAAAACAACTAGACCAACTTCAAACAACAATGAAATTCCAATAATAAACGATGCACCAGCAACAGCCCATTGCAAACGTTTCTTACCAAATTTTTCAATTAAGGTCGTTGCAATTCGGTATGATCCACCAGAATCAGACACCAAACGACCAATCATTGATCCAAAACCAAAGACAATAATCAGTTCACCCATTGTACCGCCGATACCGTCTTTTAAGGCATCCGCAATACCGGCTGGGTTCATTCCCAAGCCAAGTGCAACTAAAATTGACGTAATAATTAATGCTACGAACGTATTAACGTTCAATTTCAGGATGAAGAATAGCAAAACGGCAATTCCTAATACCAAAATCAAAAATGGCCAAATATTAAAACCATTCATTAACCATTGATATAGGCCAGTCGCTTTGTCAGTCGTCAATCCTGTTAGCATGGTAAACATATATACTAACCTCTACAATCAAAAATTTTCGCCAACATGACATTTGTAAGCGATTACTCAACCAGATTATTGTACACCTTTTCACGAACCAAACACAACTAGCAAAATAAAAATGACCAATTATTTCATAAAATGGTCATTTTTTCTTCACATTTAGTAGGGCTAACGGAAACCACCACCACCAGATCCGCCTCCAAAACTACCGCCACCACCGGCACTGGTTGAGCCACCACCACCGGATGAACGCGTCTGTGTTGCGACTGTATGACTAAAATGGTTAATCATCATAAATGGATGCATTGAACCATAATAATAAACACTATCTTGTTGATAATTAGGGTAAACTTGTGCCAATTGATCCGCTACTTCCTCTAAAATGCCAAAGGCTGCAGCTGCAATCATCAATTCATCCCACAAGCCAACTTCTTGAGGTGTCCGTTCAGCTAACAAAGTAAATTCCTGTAGGTAATTCTTTAGTCGTGCTAAATTTTTTTCAACCTCTTCCCCAGCTGGTTTCTTTTGAAAACCAACTAGCCAAGAAGCCATCTGATTAGCACGATCTCGTTTTTTATCACCAGTTTTCGTACGCTTTGTTTCCTTTTCATAAATTAAATTATGACTTTCAGCATACTCACGGCTATAATTCGTGTACGCTTTCGTTAGTTGAACATGACGTTTACTACTATAATTCAAATGCTTTGCTAAGGATTTCTGCGTCACCACACCATCAGTAGCTGCTTCGACCATCATTTGATAAAACTTTTTAATTGGCGTCGGTGCATCATCTGCCACGGGATGCTCCGTTAATACAAATTGTACACGTTCTTTACCACGTTTATTTGGTTCATCCTGCATGACAATTTGACCATCCTTAAGCAGTTGTAACAATGCCAACGTTAGGAAATTATCAAGCACTGTTGTCGATGGTAACAGCGAATTAAAGAAAATATACGTGTTATAAATATTATTTGTTGGTATTTCACGATAATATTCTTGTTTGGTCTGCGTTTGTAGTGTCGTCATCTTTGGGTAGTACTTACGATATGAGCGATACCTATTAAACACGCAAAATACGATTCCAAAGAAACCAATACCGATAACCGCTATTACGATATAAGCAATTCTGGTACCCTTATCATTATTAATGGTCTCGCCGTTTTTGTAATCATGGTAATCATAATCACTTCCTTTAAAAGCTTCTTTCATATAAGAATCAAAACTACGCGATGTTTTGTAGGCTGTCTGATACGTATTTTTGGGGATTTGCACAATCATTTTCACAAAATCGTCTTCAGTCGTTGTCGCCGTACTTTTCATTGTCGCCTGACCATTACGAAAGGCAGTCTGGCCTGCAAACCCAAATGCCCAAATACCATAACCTTTATCGACCGATAATGGATGCTTAGGATCACTAAGCGTTACTTCAATATGATCTGGTGAAATGGCGACATCCTCATTTAAAAACTGCCAGGCAATCATCTGTTCTGTTTTAGTTTGTTCAACAAAATTAGTGATTTTATATTTAATCGTATAATGATGGGTCCCGTATTTGGTAATTCCCCAATTCAATTCATGACCATTTTGACCATAACGGTATGCTTTTTGTTCTCTCGTGGCATCTGTATCCCATGTATTTGCCCGCTTAAACGCCCGGCCATCCATACTAACTTGATAATCAGACAACCTTTGTGGGCCTACTAATTTAATCGTCTTATATATTTCGCTACCTTCATCAGCTGTCACAGACCAATTTTCAGTAAAAGTTGCCGCACCTTGATCATCCAAAGCAACGTTAATAGTCATGTTATTAACAGTTTGATCGGCAGATACTTTTGGTATAAATGCTAAACAAAATATAATCAACGACAAGACAGCGGTCAACAAACTATATTTTTTTAATTTTTTGGATCCCATTGTGGCATTTCCTGCTTTCCATCAGTGTTCTTAAAGTAAGTTTCCTTCGTGAATCCCATTGGTCCAGCAATTAAAAAGTTGGGAAAAATTTGAACCGCGCGATTAAGTTTGGTCACAGTATCGTTATAAACCATCCGTGAAAGGCGCACCTTATTTTCAAATTCATCCACCGCCGTCATTGTTTGTTGATACACACCACTCGCTTTTAAGTCCGGATATTGTTCAGCCAATGCATTCACAACTCCTAATACACTAGCAAACTGTTGTTGATCATCATCAATATCCGCAACTGATGCTCGATCAGTTACACTGGTTCGTGCATTTACAATTTTTTCTAATGTTTCTTGTTCATATGATTGATACTTTTGCGTTGCCTGCATTAAATTGGTAATAGCATCCCAACGACTTTCTACCTGTGCTGCAATCTGCCCCATTGCATTGTGTACATTTTCTCGTAACTTAATTAAATTGTTGTAAATTGCAATCAACCAACCAATTAATAAGACAATAATGACGATAATAATAATCCAAACCATCAATTTTCCCCCTTTTTTACCCAAGCGTCACAATAATTTTGTTATCGTTCCCCATCTATTCCTTATAAATCATCTGTATTAAGCTATTATAACATTTTCTGACTACAAGCCCTTTTAACCAGCTTATTCTGCAAACCAGCTATAAATTTTGTGAGCATCTTGTCGTGGTAAATAGCGAATTTTAAGTGACGTTTCAACATTGCCATTACGCACACTAATAATTAAATGAGCTAAAGTAGTCCGTTGCATAAAAATACTTTGCTTAATTTGGCATGATTGGATATTTTTCTTTGGCAGATAGTAGGTCTTTTTGCCAAAAAAATGACCAATTTGAATTCGTAACATATCTTGATGCAAAATACCTACCCCAGTTGTGCGACCAGCATAGCTCCCTAAAGACCAAGCTAGTGGTAATAGGATGAAAGAACCTACACCATACGGCCACCAAAAAATACAGATACCAATACTAATCACTAATGCTGGCAACCCAGTATTACGGATGATTGCCCATTTACCACGCCGACTTGCTTGTAACCATTCTGTTGGCTTAACATTTTCTACAGATAACCATTTAACGAAGCGGTGTGCAATTTTATGAGATGCCTTATTTTGCACAACTGGGATAACGACCACATTACCACTTTGTTCATTATCAGAGGCATTAGCAGCAACTAATGCCTGGATTGTTGTTAAATGTAGTAAATGGCGTAACCAAGATTGTTCAAAAACAACACTTTGAATCCGATTTAAACGCACCGTCACTTTATCTGTTTGAAAAAAACCTTTTTGCATCGTTAATTGTTCATCGTACGTTGTTGTTTTAAAATGATAGTATCGTTGCACGATAAAACAATATGAAGCAAACGCGGCTAATACTATCAGGATGATAATATCCCAAAAGATGACTTGCTCAGTTTGTTGACTAAAATTTTTAATCATGCCATCCATAACCCCATCTGGTAGCATATCGTCTAGTCGATTATAAATAAATCCTAATCCTAATAAAATAGGCACAATACTAAAAGATGTTAAGGCATATAAATTCAAATCACGCCATTTAATTTGATAGCGCTGACTAATTTGCTCGTGTTGCTCGACTTTATCAATATCAAGTATTTTTTCAGAACTATTTTCATTACTTGTGGCATTTTGTTTCAACTTTTCTAGTTGTTTAACCTCACGCATGCTAATGACTGGTAAATTCACCTCAGCTTGTTTATCAGCTTGCGCCGAAGATGCCACTTTTAAATTGACTAACCCTAATGGTTTCATAAAAAACCACTGCTTCGTTTGAAACGTCTGAATTTTAGGATAAGTTAAATGTGTTTGCTTTTTATTAATTAAACCACGCTTAATCACAATTTCATGTTCATCAATGGCATAAGTAAATGTCACATAGCGTAGGATTTCAATGACTAATACTATACAAACAGCTAACAAAAGCCACCACCATAAGCGATTCGCAATGGCCAACACCAACAATATCCACCAATCTTTGACAACTTGCGTTAAAAAAACAATAATTGCTGCTGGATGCAAATGTTTCGGCTTAGCTTTCATAAACATCCTCCTCTTTTGCAAGGTCCATAATTTTTGTTTTTAATTTGGTTGCTGTCTGTCGATCAACACCACCAATTTCATGAACCGCCGCTGCTGTATGAATCTTTACAGACTGTAATTTTTTAAATTGCAATAATGGTCCCGCAGATAAGGTAACATCTTGAATTCGTAAAATTGGTACAGCTGTCGTCTTTTTGATGAAAAAACCAGTTGTCATTTCAACATCATGATCTGAAATTTGATAACGCCAAAATTGATAACGATACGGAATCAAAATAAATTCACCAACTGAAAAAATAATCCCTATCATGGCAATAATTGCTATTATCCACATTGGCCATTTTAAAAAATAAAAACCACATACCATGCCCACTATAACAATTATTTCAATTAATAAATTCAACGACGCTTGCAAACGCCATACTGATTTAATACTTTCAGGTAACTGTTGTCCCATTAATCAATACCTACTCCCTTATTTAACTAGTTATACAATATCATGGTCATTTTTTTATGACAAATAATTTTTACTATAATATTGCAACTAAAAAGCTCATGAAACTGATCTATAGCGACCAGCCTCATGAGCTGTTATTATCTTTTTAATTTAAAAATTGATGCTATTTCTTAATATGCTTACGTTGGTAATCGGCAATTGCTGAATACTCTGTTTGCAATTGTCGTGATAAACGAATAAAAATTGGGCTCAATTCACGATATGCTTCATAGTTGTCTGGATTTGGTTGGTATGTATTTGCTTCACCAACCATATCACCAATAACTTCTAAGTTATCAACAAGTCCCAATGCCTTTTGTGCCATAACAGTTGCAGCTAGTGCTCCTGATTCAAATGCTTTTGGCACAGTAACCGGTTGCTCAAAGATATCCGCAGCCATTTGACGCCATAGTGGTGAACGAGCAAAGCCACCTGTTGCTTGAATAGCAGTCAAATCACCGACAACTTCTTCTAGTGCAAGTGATACCATATAGATGTTAAAGATGATACCTTCAAGGACAGCACGAACCATATGTGCACGAGTATGATTATGCGTCAAACCAAAGAATGAGCCACGTGCATTAGCATCCCAAATTGGTGCACGTTCCCCACCTAGATAAGGATGGAACAATAGGCCATCTGCACCAGCGGGAATCTTAGATGCGATTTCTGTTAATAGATCATATGAATCAATACCTAGTAGTTCAGCTGTTGACTTTTCTGAGTCAAACATGTTGTCTCGTGCCCAACGGAAGACATCCCCCCCGTTGTTAACAGGACCACCAACTACCCAGTGATCCTTATCAAGTGCGTACGTAAATGTACGTCCTTTAGGATCAATCTTAGGGGCATCAGTTACAACACGAATAGCACCTGATGTACCAATCGTGACAGCAGCAACTCCCTTTTGGATAGCATCAACCCCTAAGTTTGACAATGGACCATCCCCAGCACCATAAATAAATGGTGTCTCAACATCCAAGCCCATCTCGGCTGCATATGCCTTATTCATACCTGTTTCAATCGTGTATGGATCTACTGGTTCTGGCAACTGTTCTTTGGTAACACCGGTAACTGACAAAGCTTGCTTGTCCCACTCTAGGTCAAAAATATTAAACAAACCAGTACCTGAAGCAATTGAATAATCCATGCGGTTTGCACCAAACAAACGGTTAAACAAATACTCCTTAATACCTAGGTAGTGCGCTGCTTTATTGTAAATATCAGCATGCTCAGACTTCAACCAAAGTAACTTTGACAAAGGTGCCATTGGATGAATAGGTGTTCCTGTTTTACTGTAAATTTCTTGGCCAACACCATTTGCTTTTAATTCTTCTGTATATTTAACGGCACGTGCATCAGCCCAAGTAATAACACGTGTTAATGGCTGCCAATCCTTATCAAAGGCAATCAAAGAGTGCATTGCTGAACTAAATGATACACCTAAAATCTTACCATCCTTAGCAACCCGTGTAACTTGTGCCATTGCATCAGTAAAAGCTTCCCAAATTTCATCTAAATCTTCTTCAGCCATATCTGGTGCATCACGGTATAACTTGTATCCTTTATTTGCACTAGCGACAACATGCCCCTTAGTATCAAATAAGACTACTTTAGTAGACGTTGTTCCTAAGTCCACTCCGATTAGGTAATCCATTAATATATCCTCTCACATCTTTAAATATTTTATAATTGCTTCACTACTAATTTTATGTAAAAAAATTACATTTTGCAAACGTTATCACGAAAATGATTTACTTTTCTGTTTCGCTATTGAAACTAGCACTTTCTGGTTTATATACACTACGATTATCTAATGCCCATTGGCGGGGTGAAAATTCACCAGGCTTAGTTTGTTCAAGTGCATTATCAAATGCCTGCATACCAGCATCCAATTCATCTAATTGATGTAAAATATTCGCTTCTTTAATCATTGGTTGAACTGGCGAACCATATTCTAACAAACCATGATGTGCTAATACAGTATGTCGTAAAACTAACATATCTTCATTGTGTAAATCAATCTTTAATTCAGTTGCTGCTAAAACAATTTCTTCATCAACTAACACGATATGACCAATTAAACTCCCCGCTGTCGTATATTGCGTAGCAACAGGTCCTGATAATTCAATTACCTTCCCCAAGTCATGTAACAAAGCGGCTGCATATAATAAACTAGCATTCACTTGTTCGTATTGCTTAACAATTGCTTGCGCTAAATGCACAATTGATAATGTATGGTATGCTAGTCCGCCTGCAAAAGCATGATGATTAGCTTTTGCTGCCGGAAATTTTAAAAAAGCATCCTGATACTTTCTTAAAATATGACGGACAATACGTTGCCAATTGGCGTTTGTAATTTGAAAAATAATGGCTGATACTTCATCTGCCATTTCTTGCTTTTTCATTGGTGCTGCCACGATAAAGTCGGCTGCATCTTGTGGCTCACCAACTTGTGTCAATCGGATTGCCAACACTTTTAATTGCGGTTTTTCTTGATAAGCTTGTCGAACTGCTTGAATATAAACCACTTGCCCTGCTTTTAATTTAGATACTTCATCTTCCGTTGCATCCCATTTCATGCCTTTAATTGTCATTGAACGATCCGCCAACTGCAAAGCCATATAGCGCTTGCCTTGTTGCGTCATCCTTACTTCAACTGATTTTAATAACGCAAATGTATCGACACGTTCATCTAATTGGTATTCTTTTAATGTTTTTGTCAAAATATCCCTCCTATTATGACCGCGCTAATGTAATAATATTATCACCTGGAACCTGACGGCCAGTAAAATAAAAGATTTGTTGGTCATCTGTTCCTAACTCTGATAACACTGTCATCATTGCATCACGGCGCTGATCATCAAAGTCTACGAATGCATCGTCAATTAATAAGGGTAATTGAAGCATGCTAGCAACATTTAACACAAATGCCAGTCGTAAGGCAACGTATAATTGCGAAGCTGTCCCTTTTGATAATTGATTAACCCCTAACACCTTACGATCATTACGAACAACCTTTAATAAAGTTTTTGTTTGTTGAACTGACTGATAGTGATTATTTGTCAAACGTGCAAATAAAACACTGGCTTGTTGTAACAAATTAGGGAGTCGGTCAATAATGGCTGCGTTTAATGCTTGGCGAATCCATTCACTTCCTAGTCGATCAACAAAATATTGTTTTAACTGTTGATTTACCATTGTCACTTGATTAGCCACCATTTGTTGTTGATTTTCAATTGACGTATCCGTCCGTAAATTTTGTAATTGTACATTAATCTCAGCTAATTGTTGATTGACTTGCGCTTTTTCACGCTGAATACGTTGTAATATTTCTTGATTTTCTGATGTAGATTGTGGCTGATTCTTAACAGCATCCTGTGCTGCTAATTCGTGCATATCAGCCCCTTGTAATTGTTCTTCTAACATTTCAGCTTCACGATGCAAATCATTCACTTGGCGTTGTGCATCACGTCGTTGGCGTAATGCACTTTCATCCTTCACACCTAATTTTTGATATAACGTTTGCAAGGTTTGCTGCAAATTTTTACGCTGTAATTGCTGTTGTCCCATCGTCTCTTGTTGCGCATGTACTGCCATTAAACGACTGCGATATTCTTTTGCTGATAACCCTTCACCTAACCAATTTAATGACACCTTCACATCAACTAACTCCGATAACATTGCTTGTTGGTCTTGAAAAGTTTGGTTCGTTGCTAGTAATAAATCATTTACTTTTTTAATATCATTTTGTGCTGTCATAATATCTGCAACAGTCATTTGTTGATAGACACTTGGTAAGACATTATTTGATTGCGCATGAGTTGTTGGGTTGTTTTTATTTTGTCCGAACCACCAACCAATCATCAAGCAAATTATCAACATGAAAACACCAATTACAATATGATTGATTAGTAATGTCATCATTAATAAAACAACACCAATTATAGCAGCAATTAATAAACTTTTATTATCAGCAGATTCAGCCTTAACTGATTGACCATTCAGTTTTGCTTTTTGTTCATCTGTTAATAATGGTGGTAGTTGCTGCCAGTGATACTTTGTTAAAACATCTTGTTGTGCCTGCATTGCGGCCGCTTGTTGCTTCGTTAAATCGGCTTGCTTTTGGTCAAGTTCTTCTAATTTATCAATGGCATCACTAGCACTCTCAACTTGTTTCTTTGTGATAGCTGTCGTCACCATCATATCGTCTAATGATGTCAATTGTTGCCGTATACGTTCAGCTTCATCAGCAACTGTTAAGTCTAAAGGTTTGCCTGCTGCTTGTACTTGCTGCTTAATTTTATGCCATCGTTGATAAACTGGTAATAGATGCATTTGAGCTTGTTGATGCGTCATCTGACTTTGAATTTGCGTTTGCCGTTGTTGCAAGCTTTGCAGACGCTGGGTTAATGATTGTGCATTTGTTTGTAGCTTATCCAATGAAGGCTGTTGGCTAATCGTAACTTGTAGTTGTTGCCGTAGTTGTTTTAATTGTGCTAAAGATTGATTAATTTCACGATGAGCTGTTTTGGTAGTCCCAAATTTGGTTGTTGCATTCTTTTCCCATTGATTTGCGACATCTAACCAATCTTGTGCACCTGGGGTAGCCAAGGTACGTAAATAAGCAGCAAAATCATCTGGTTTTAACGAAAAGATAGCCATTAACGCTTCCTGATCAAAACTAAAAATTGCTAAATATAGTTCACGATCAACAGGCCCCAATAACTTAGTCAACATTGCCTCTGGATCTGCAAAAACTTGTCCCGTAGCAACTGCGGTTAATGTCGTCGTTGTTTGCGTGCGCCCTAATCGTTCTAATTCATATAATTGATTATCTACTTCAAATTGAATACGTCCACCATAAGGACCTTTATCTAATGGTTCATACGTGTTGATTTTACGCCCTTTAGCCTGAGGAAACCCAAAAATCATATCAAATAAGAATTGATGTAATGTGGTTTTTCCAGCTTCATTTAATCCTTGCACAATTTGTAATCCTTGCACAAAATTAAAGGTTTGCTGGCTAAATTGCCCAAATCCAACAATATGTGCTTGTTTAATCCACATAACCTTCATCCCCTATCTGCGATACTTGTAATTGGGTTTGAACAGCTGATTCAAGTTCCGTTAGTGTTGCTGGATCCAAAAAATAATCTAACACATCACCATCTGTTACTTGTTTTAAACCTAATTTTTGCAATTGCTCTAAATTAAAAACACTTGCCACTGTTGCTGACCAGTATTGATCAGCAACTGCTGGTAAGCCCGCTATTTTTTGTTTTGGTTGTCCTGTTATTTCATAAATAAAGAACATATCACTTGGTTGTGCGGCTGCGACAAATTGCGCTAATAATTGTTGATTCGTAATAGCTGATAAAACAGTCGTTTGATCTGTCTCAATCTGCAACGAGATTAATTCAAATTCTTCTTTATGAATAAACTGCTCACGTACCTGTTGTACAACCATATTTAAATCACGATCAGTTTGTACTTTTTCTGTAACCCACGTAATTGGTGCAACTGGTGTAAAGGTTGGCACCAATTGTTGTGAATGACTTTCTACCATGTAATAACCTTTAGGACCCGTTTCCGTTTTATCTAGTCCTTGAATACTACCGGAATAACCAATGAATGGTTGTTCTTGTAGCGTTTCACGCACATGAATATGGCCGAGCGCCCAATAATCATAATGTTTTTGTTGCAAGGCTTGTAAACTAAACGGCGCATAATCACCAACACCAGCTTCGCCTAATGCACCATGATATAAACCAATATGCCAATCAACGCTTGTATTTTTCATTGGAAACTGTTCAACTTGGTCAGTCATTATATGCCGTTGCGTATATGAAAAGCCACTGATAGCGACTGTTTCGTGGTTTGCGGTTTGTAAATGGTGTGTTGTCACTTCAGCAGGAAATAAAGTGACATTTTCAGGAAACGTTGGTATTTGCTGCCAATTATTAACATAATCATGATTACCAAAAATAATATAAACCTGAATTTTTGCGTCAGCTAGCCGTTGTAATTCATTTACCAAATCTAGTTGTGCTCGTGCATCTGGGGTTGTTGTATTAAAGGAATCACCTGCTAAGACCACAAAGTCTACAGCTGCTACAATTGCGTCATCCACTAAACGATGAACTGCAACTTGCTTGGCGGATTGTAATTTTTCTTTTAACCAGCTTGGCGTAATTGATAAACCACCGAATGGATTACCAAGGTGTAAGTCACCAGCATGAATAAACTTCATGTCATTGATCTCCTTTATTTGCTTTTATCCTTATTATATTTGAGATTCGCTACAAAAAAAAGAGTGAGACAACATTGTCCCACTCATTAGTAAAACTAAGAATTTTATACTTAGTTTTGACCATACAATTCTGCAATTGGCTTTGTAATAATATTGTTAATTTCCATCAACAATTGGTTCAATCCTTTTTCAGCCGCAAGCATCTGCTTTAATGAATCAAATTTTTCCATTTCATTTGCAATTTCTTGCCATTCTGTAACTTGACTTTCATCAGGTTCTGTACCAGCTTGAACTGCTTGGTTAATTTGTCCTTGTGCATGTTGGAAACGTGAAAAGACTTCTTTTGCTTCAGGTTCGCCATCAACTGCAGCAATTGCGTCACGAAGCGTCTTGTATTGTGCTGTTTCTCGTAAATCATCAGCAACGGCATTGACATTATCGTAAATATTTATCATAAGTATCCTTTTCCCATCTTTTGTAATATATTCATTATCTCATAATTACTATTTTTTTAAAACTCTGGTAATAATGATTGAATACCTGACCAAGCCTTTTGAGCACCATCTTTAACGTTATTCCAAGTTGATGAGGCACCTTGTTTAATTTCATCACCAATACCATTAATGTTATCTTTAAAACCATTTTGAGAAGTAGACTCATTATCTTTAGTTGCAGCCATTTTGCTGCGCACACTTTTTGTTTTAAACTTTGTTTGTTCTGTATTAGGAATTACTTGCTCAAGTGTTGTTTTCATTAACGGCCCTGAGGTTTGTGACAAATATGCGGAAATCGTATGACTGGCATCTGTCTCATCATACCCTGACCAAGTTGTTACGACGACATCTGGTGTATAAGCAATTGCCCATGAATCAGTCGCATTGTCACTGGTTGAATCTGTTCCTGAAACTTCAGTCGTTCCTGTCTTACCAGCCACATCATAACCAGCTGGATCAGCACTAGCACCAGTACCATGGGTATAAACCCCTAACATCATCGACGTCATTTCATTAGCAACTTTTCTTGACCATAGACGCGTATGCTTTTGCTTTGCTTGCACAATCGTTTTGCCGGAAGCATCAACAATTTTAGTAATAAAATGACTCTTACTCATTTGACCATCGTTTGCAAAACTAGTGTAGGCCTGCGTCATCTCAAGTGGCGTCACACCCTTCTTCAAACCACCAATTGCCAAAGCTAAGTTTTTATCAGATTTTGTCAACGGCAATCCGGCTTTTTTAGCAGCATCATAACCTACTGATACACCCATTTGATCTAGTAACCAAACTGCTGGTATATTGTATGAATTTTCTAAGGCTTGGTACATTGGAATTTTATCACTAGTATAATCACCATAGTTAGATGGTGAATAACCATTTGTACCAAAACTCATCGTACTATTCTTTAAATCAGAATCATATGAAAAACCACGTGATAACGATGGTCCATAGTCAACAATTGGTTTAATTGTTGATCCTGGTGAACGGCGTGATTGTGTTGCACGGTTAAATCCTCTAAAGACATGTTCACCCCGACCACCAATAATTGCGCGAACACCACCTGTTTTAGCATCCATTACAATCGATGCTGCTTGGGAACCATCCCCAATTGGATTTAAATTAGGATTTTCATAATCAGCTTGTAGGTTTGCTTGATCATCTTGATTTAGTGTCGTATAAATCTTATAACCATTATTTAAAATATCTTGTTCTTTTAAATGATAAGTATTGATTGCTTCATTAATAACTGAATCAAAGTAATAAGGATAGTTATAATTTGAATTGTCTACCTCATGGTCCACTGCATTAACTGGTAAATCTGCATTATAATCAGCTTGTGCTTGTGTCAAATACTTGGTTGCAACCAAGTTTTGCAGCACTTGATCACGACGATTTTTGGCAGCATCTTGATACGTTAACGGATCATAGCCATTTGGCGATTGTAACATACCAATCAACATCGCCCCTTGTGAAACTGATAGGTCAGCGGCATCAACACCAAAATATTTTTTAGAAGCATCTTGAATACCCCACACACCGTGACCAAAGTAAGCATTATTTAAATACATCGCCAAAATTTCATGTTTTGAATATTCCTTTTCAACTTCAATTGATAAGAATAGTTCGCGTGCTTTACGAATAATGGTTTGGTCTTGACTCAAATACGCATTTTTTACTAATTGCTGCGTTAAAGTTGAACCACCAACTGACACATGGCTACCGCGAATGCGATACCAGATTGTTGTCAATACACCACGGGTCATGCCTTTAATTGAAAAACCATGTTCACGATAAAAATGACGATCTTCGGTTGCAATAACCGCATTCACTGCATGGGGAGAAATATCACGAAACTTAACATACGTTCCTTTTTGACCGGATAAACTACCTGCTTTGTTACCAGCATTATCATAAATTTCCGTTGTTGATTGTAATTGCTTTTTTAAATCAGTAACATCTGTTGTCTTCGCTTCAAATGTTCCCAAAACACTCACAACGAGAAAGAGTGTTAAAAATAAAGTAATCAACCAACGATTAACTTGAAATCGATGCCAAAAAGGACCAAATGTCCGACTAATCCATGCATAAAATGGTTGGCAAAAACGTTTATGCCATCGAATAAATGGTGCAAAAAAATGTTTTAACCACTCAGTAACTGGAGCTGTTTTTTGTTGCCACCATTCTTTTAATTTTTTTAAAATATCTTTCATATTATTGCATCCACTTATTAAATTGTCCTGCAATATCAATTGCAACAATAGCTGAGGTGGTCGTCACATAAATCGTATTATGTCCGGCTAACGTGCCCACAACTTCTGGAATATCAGCATCATCAATCATTGCGGCCAATCGATTACCATTGCCTTGCGTTGTTTTCACGACAATCATAAATTCAATTGGTACAACGGAACTAGCCATATCAGCAAATCCTTGTGTTATTTTATTGCCTTCATGTGCATACATTGTCATTTGATCAGGCATAACTTGATAACGTGATTGCCCCTTGGCATCTGGTTGTCGCACAATCCGTAACTCTTTAATGTCACGAGACACAGTTGCTTGCGTTACTGCAATTCCTGCCTCCTGTAAGCGATGCAAAATCTCTTCTTGAGAATCAATCACGTCATGCGCCAAAATTTCAAGAATCATCATTTGGCGTTCTTGTTTTTTTAAAGCCATGTTTCATTCCTCTTTACAATTTAGTTCCTACCACGAAAGTAGTTTCACCTGCTTTATTTTAACATATTCGACTATTTAGCTTAAATTTTACTATATATACTAAAAAAAGGGCCTAGACAATATTGTCTCAGCCCAAGTCAAATCAATTTTACATCTCTTTTGGTGCTTTAACACCTAATAAGCGTAGTGATTCTGTCAAAATATATGATACTGCTGATACTAATGCCAAACGTGCATTTAGTTGATCATCCTCAACTAAAATCTTCGAATTAGCATAGTACTTGTTAAACGTACGTGATAAGTTTAGTGCATACTTTGCAATAACTGATGGTTCGCGATCACGCCAAGCGCGACGAACAATATCACCAAAGTTTGCAACTAATTTTTCAGTTTCCCAAACATTATCATCGTTAATAACTAAGTTAGTCAAATCTAATTCTGGATTACCAGCCTTGCGCAAAATTGATTGGGCACGTGCATTGGTGTATTGCACATATGGACCAGTATCGCCTTCGAAACGAACTACTTCCTCAAGCTTAAAGTCAAAATCACCCAAACGTTCGTTCATCAAGTCGTGGAATACTACCGCTCCAGTTCCAACCTCATGGGCAACTTCTTCTTTATTTGCTAATTCTGGATTCTTTTCGTTAATTTGTGCCGTAGCTAACTTAACTGAATCTGCCAAAACATCCTTCAACAAGATGATTCGTCCTGATCGTGTTGATAGTTTCTTGCCATCAACAGTAATCATACCAAATGGAATATGTTCAATGTCATCAGACCAATCATAATCCATTTTCTTCAAAACAGCCTTCATTTGCTTAAAGTGTTCACGCTGCTCACCACCTACAACGTATAATGACTTCACAAAATTATAATTATTCTTACGGAAAATTGCAGCCGCCAAATCACGAGTCATGTACAATGTTGCACCATCAGTACGTTGAATCATGGCAACATTTAAGTCTTCATCACTCAAATCAACAACTTGTGCACCCTGAGACTCAACCAATAGGTTCTTGTCCTTAAGTGTTTGAATAACTGCATCCATCTTGTCGTTGTAAAAAGCTTCACCATTAAATGAATCAAAATCAATATCTAAGTCATCGTATAATTCCATAAATTCTTTCAACGATTCTTCACGGAACCATGACCATAATTGATGCGCTTCTTCATCACCATCTTCAAGTTTCTTAAACCAAGCACGACCTTCATCATTTAATTCAGGTTGTGTTTCAGCCTCTTTGTGGAAACGAACATAGTATTTTACTAATGTATTAATTGGATCAGCCTTCACTTCTTCTTCAGATCCCCAACGCTTGTAAGCAGACATTAGTTTTCCAAATTGTGTTCCCCAATCACCTAAGTGGTTAATTTTGATTGGTTGATAACCATTTGCCTTAGCAATTTCTGCTAATGAATTTCCAATAACGGTTGAACGTAAGTGGCCCATTGACATTGGCTTAGCAATATTAGGTGATGACATATCAATTGTAATATGACCAGCTTCACCATCTGTATTATGACCATATTCAGTATTACGTAATACGTCAGCTAGAGTCTCAGCCCCAAATTGGGCTTGATCCAAGAAAAAGTTAACATAGGGACCAACAGCCTTCACATCTTTAAAGCTCTCAGTATCAATATCAGACACAATGTCATTAGCAATTTGTTGTGGTGCCATTCGGCGTGACTTTGCTAATAAAAATGCGGGGAAAGCATAGTCACCCATGCTAGCATCCTTAGGTACTTCAATTTTTGAAAGAATTGTCGCATCATCCAATTCAGGAACAACTGCAGCAATTTTTTGTGCAATGTGACTCTTGTAATCCATTATGCTTTGTCTCCTTTAGCATCATTCTTATCTGTATCTTCATCCTCTTCTTTTTCAGGACGCGGTGCAGGATTATCAGTTTTTACCAAAATTTTTGTATCTGACATACGCAAAACAGCACGATGATTATATTCATTAACTGTTGCATCATCCTCAGGATTATTTTCAGTAATCACTACTAATAATGAATGCTCATAAATTTTTTCAACAATTCCTTTAAAGTCATGTTCAAAATTTGCGAATTTTTTTCCGGCAACTAAATCGCCTAAATCAAATTCTGATGTATTTTCTACTGGATCTTTAGCCATGCTACTATCCCCTTTACTTTAACAACTGAGGTCATTTTTTATTTCATTAACAATTTAGTTAGTCATTTTTATGACAATTCTATAAATTATAACAAATTTTACATCTAAAAACTAGAACTCTAACTCAGAATCTATTCTTTGTGCAACAGCCCAATCATTTTCATATGGTGTATCAACCCCATTAACCTTTTGATATTCGTCTAACCCTTTGGCAGCTAAAACGACTACATCGGCCGGTCCAGCGTTTTTTATTGCCTCTGTAATAGCAACTGTCCGATCTAATTCTCGATAAATTGTCACATCTGGATTCGTAATGGCTGTTTGAATTTCATCAGCAATTTTATCAGGATCTTCATATTGTGGGTCATCACTGGTTAGATAAACAATATCTGCTCCTTCACTAACAGCTTTACCAATGCCTGGGCGACGTGATACCCCTTTATTTCCTGGTGCACCTACAACAACTGTTAATTTATTGACAGATTCATTTTGACGAACAAACTGCAATAATGCTGCAATTGACGCATAATTATGAGCATAGTCAACATAAACGGTTCCGTGTGACTTTGTATTTAATACTTGCATGCGGCCAGGTACTTTGACAATTTTTAGTCCTTCGACCATTGCTGGTGCATCAGCGCTAACTAAACGCGTTGCAATAATTGCAGCTAATGCATTACTTTGATTGAAATCACCCGGCATATCAAGTGTATATTCCCCATTAATATGTAGATGTTGCGCTTGTTGACCAACTTCACGCACATTAAAGACGCTACCATGTAAGTTTGTATCGGTTGCTTCGAAATAGGCATCAGCCTTTGGTGAGTCAGCATCTTCTTTCCCATATAGCCAAATACCATCACGTGGAACATTTAATGCCGCATGTTCAATTAAGGTACCAAAATAGTCACTGTCAGCATTCAATACAATTTGTTCGGAATGATCAAATAACATCATTTTATGAGCTAAATAATCTGCAAATGTTGGATGCTCGTTTTCACCAATATGATCAGGACTAATATTTAAAAAGATACCCACATTATAACGTAATCCATAGACACGACGCATCTTAAAGGCTTGTGAAGACACTTCCATTACCATATGAGTCATACCGTTATCAACGGCTTCGCGCATCCAACGGAATAAATCAAGTGATTCTGGTGTTGTTAGATGGGCACGATAATGAAACTTAGGCTCATTCCCCGTAATAACTTGTAATGTTGATGATAAAGCCACTTTATCATTTGTGTAAGCACGTAAAATTTCATATGCCATATAAGCTGTTGATGTCTTGCCTTTAGTACCTGTAATCCCAATTAATGCTAAATCATTTTGTGGATAACCATAATAAGCCATTGCCACAATACTCATTGCTGCGGGCACATCATCACTTATCCAAGTTGGTAAGTCGGTCGTCCCTTTAAAATTTTGCGGTGCAACAATTGCTATAGCCCCATCCTTAATCGCAGCATCTAAATATTCAGTTTTAAAATTACCTTTAATGAATAATAGCGTGCCGGGCACAACTTCTTTTGAATTATAGGCTAAATGTTTTATTTCACCATCAAATTCAGGTGCTGATATTAATAAATCTTGATCAGCTAATAACGTTGTAATGTTATCTGCAGTGAGTGTCATGCCATTTAGTCCTCTTCTTTACTTTCTTTTTTTAATTCGCCAGCTTGTTGCAGTTGGTTTTTCATTTCTATTGCAGCACGGCCCCGATGCGCATATTTTACACGCTCAGGCATATCAATTTCTGCAAGTGTCTGTCCATTTTCAGTCTCTAGTAGCTCATCTAATCCATTGCGATTACCACGTGGTTTTGTTACTAGTTTTACACCACCTTTACCTTGTGACGTATAGACCTTATTTTGAGGTGAAATCACCACAAAATGTGCTAATAAGTACGCATCTCTTGCAGCGGCTGCTGGCATCTGTGCCAACACATACTGATTAATTTCATCATCACTATGTAATTGATGGGCTTTAAATTCACGCATTGTTGTCACACCAAAATGATCAGGGATAGCAGCAATAAACAATGCTGAATCATCGGCTAAAACATATTCATTTGGTAACAATTGATGAACTGTTTGGGCCTTCACTAATGCATTTTTAGCCATATCATCTGTTGTTTCTGGTGGGAATACAATTTGATCAATTACTTGTCGATAATTAACTCCCTCTATTCCTAATACCGCTAGATAATTAATCATTTCATTGGTTTTATGCGTATTATTTGAAGCAATAATGAAACGTGCCATGATTAAATACCTTCCTTTTCAATCGCACGTAAGGTATAAACTGATCCAGTTACCACGATAAGTGCTTTAGATGACTCCCGAACTTGACGTGCTAGTGAAATAGCTGCAGTTGAATCATCCGCAATCTCTACATCCACATCACTAGTTAAAACAATTTTAGCAGCTAATTCGTCAGCTGACATAGCATTTTTCGAATCCGGTGTCACTGCTATAATTGTCGCAACATATGGTAACAATTCATCTAACATTTCTGCTGTATTCTTACCTTTAACCAACCCTAGAATAACAGTTGGTTTAAATGGTAGATGCCAAGAACGAATTGTAGCAACTAAGCTTGTAATACCATGTGGGTTATGCGCCGCATCATACAAAATATTATGTTTACTATCAAACTCCATCCGTCCTGTGATTTTAACATGAGCTAACGCTTCGGCAACTGCGATATCAGATAACGCAATACGCTTATTTTTTAGAATGGTTACAATTTGTAAAACTGTACTCAAATTATTAGCCTGATATGCGCCTGTTAACGACAACTTTAGCCCTTCTAGTTGATCAGCATTTAATACAAGTCCTTCAGGAGAAGAACGTACTAATGTAATCTTTGGTTTGTCATACGGATTCCAAATAGCTTCTACTTGATTTGCCTTATCACGTAATATTTTAAACACGTTAATATCTTGACCAGGATAATTAACTATCAAACTACCTGGTTTAATCGCACCTGCAACGTTTTCAGCGATTTTCAAAAGATTATACCCCAAAAAATCTGAGTGATCATCAGAAATTTTTGTAATTGCAACAACTAGTGGTGAATCGATAACATTAGTTGCATCACCAGTTCCCCCTACACCAGCCTCTAAAACTGCAAATTGCACCTCTTGTTTTGCAAAATGGCACAGAGCAATCAATGTCCACATTTCAAATTTAGTCAATGTCTTTTCATCACCACCATGGTTTTTAATTTCAACCATAATTCGTTTGTAGTGATACATCACTTCTTTTTCGCTAATCATTTGACCATTAATAGTCACCACTTCACAATCTGTTAAAATTGCGGGCGTTGAAAAGTGACCCACACGATAACCAGCTGTCATCAAAATTTTGCTAATCATCACACCCGTTGATCCTTTACCATTTGAACCAACAATATGAATAACAGACAGGCGTCGTTCAGGATGCCCAATCCACGATAAAATTTCTTTTAACATGCCTACACGACTATGTTTACTAGGTGATAATTGCCAATCATCACCTAAATTCGATTCAAGTTGTCGATACGTTTCAACCGTCCCCATCAGTTTATCCGGTCCTTTTTTAATATACTTCCTAACAAATAATTTTATCATAAGAAAACCTCGAAAGTTACAGTAACTTTCGAGGGATATTTCAAAAATACAAATTTTCTATTTAAGTACGCTATTTAACGTGTTTTCCTCTTCTAAACAGTCCTGTTTTTCTGATGTTGAAATTTGTTGTCGATATTCTTTGGGCGTCATACCTAACAATGATTTGAATACTTTAACAAAATGATTCGTTGTTTTAAAGCTTAGGTTGTTTGCAATATATTTTATGTTGAAATTTGTTGTCGATATCATTTTTTTAGCAACTTCAACTTTTTGATTTAATACGTATTGTTTAATTGTTATATCGTATTTTTCTTTGAATTTCTTATTTAAATATCTTTCTGAATAACCAAAATAATCACTCAATTCCTTCAAGGTCAATTTTGACTTAATATTTTCTTGAATATAAAGATTAATTCGTTCAGCCAAAGAAAGATTATGAGTGGCAAAATATCTTTTCATTTCATTAAAATAATACAAAGTAATATTCTCTAACCAAAGATTGAACGAAATCTCAACTTCTTGCGTTTCAATTTTCGCAAGTATCCTATTAAAAATATAATAGGCATTTTCAGCAGGAAAATTGTGCCGAATAGCAGCTTCATTTAGTATTGATACATAACCAATTAAAGAATCTTTCTGACCACGTAAGTAATTTTTTTTGCCAAATACATTACCATATTCTTTCATTCGCAATTCAGATTTTAAGTAATAAATTAATTTTTCTTCGTCTTGATTATTAAATGCATCTAATAGCTCAACAAAATTATCATGCATTTGTTTTTCTTCAATGGCATTAAATTTTAGTGTCTTATCTACTGCAGTCACTGCATCTTCTAAATAAAATGAATACATTGACCAATCAGGTGCTGTTTCATCTTTTAATAATTGATAAGCAAATTGTAAAACTGGTTTTACTTGTGGCGTAAGTGTAAACAATGCTAAATTTCTGCTTGAATACAGTGGCGCAGATAATTCTGGCTGCATCACAAGATATTCCTGATCACCAAAATTAATGACTAAATAAAAGCTTTCAGCATCTCGTACCAAATTGTATGATTTATCTACACATACATCTAAAATCTTATAAATATTTGTTGATGCCTTATTAATAAGATTCCCTTGTATTTTTTTGTGCGCATTTTTTTGATAATAATCAATATTCATTTCTAATAATTGACCTAAAAATTCTACATTACCTAATTTATCCATAAAACTCTGCCTATTCTTTTTTTATTAATTCATTTATATCTTCAAAATTATTACCATAACAATAGTAAGTATTTCGCTTATAAAGACAGTAAATTTATGATTTCTAAAACTCTAGTTAACCTAGTCTACAATTTTATACCATTTCCAGAAAAGCTAATTTTTGTACTATTTAAATCATAAATGTAATTATTTTATATTGACTAAACATAAAAAAACTTTAAATGATGTTTTAGTATAATCGAGTTTACATTTGCTTTTTAACCCCAATAATTATTTTCAGTTTTTTAATACGTATTTTCGGTTAAAAATGGTAATACAATTGTCTATAACACCCCCTATGACGGGTTAATATCATTAATTTACTATCTAAAAAACAATATTTTTTCATTCCTATAAACATATAATTAAAAAATGAATCCTAGACTATGTAAGTTCATTCCCATAATAACAAAGAAAAACAAAAGTAACTTATTATGCATGTTTTTAGTTACTATTTTGGTTTATTTATTACTATTTTATTTTTTAAAGTTTCATTTCAACCAACTACTTTAATAAAAAAGAAAAAGATACAAAGATCAGTTAAAGTTATAAAAATGTAGTTGCACAACATTCAATCAAATAATTGCTATTATCACTACCGTTTGGTATACAGCTAATAAAAAGGCTTAAGAGTCTGCCAATTTCGTCAGATTCTTAAGCCTTTTTCACAAACATTTTAAATTACGTTTAAAAGTTTTATGCAATTTAAAATACACGAATTATATTTCTATATCCTTACTCTGATTTCTTCTTATTTCTTATTAAAGTTCCTCCTAATGAAATCATAGTGATTAGCAATAATAATTCTGCCAAAATATTGTTGAAACGTTCTTGCTCATTAACGTCTACATTTGTATTTGGTAAGTTTAGAGAATTACTATCCTTACTTCTATCATCAACATTATTATTAATTTGATCATTTGTACTATTGTTAGGTATTAATTCGTGAAGAGTATTATTACTATTTTCATTAATGTTATTTGTAGAATTTTCGTGATTTATTGTATGTTGCACATCACTTATTTGACTAACTTCAAAATTCAACAAATTTAACACGGCATTAATTTTGTTAATACCATTATTCATATCCTTCATAACTTGTTCAATAGTTACATCATTATTAATATCATTGAGCGCATCGCTATATATCGTATTAACCATATTAATTAACGCTGTTTGCTGATTAATATTTAATATTGAATCCTTGATTTTATTAATAACACTTGTTTTTGCATCATTAAGTTTAGCAATAGCATTGTTTTTAGCAACCTGTAAATTAGCTAGGTCCTTTATTTTGTTTAGACTTGATATACCCGCTTGTTCAACATTTGTCACTTCATTCAAGCTTGTTGCATCTTTAATATGACTAACTGTTATATTCACAGTCTCCATGATTTGATTAATAAATTCATGCTTTTGTTTATCTGTCAAAGCATTATTATGATTAATCGTATTCATTATGTTATTTGCAATTTCATTAATATGACTAATCGCAACTTCTTGTGCATTGCTCCTATCCTAGTATTTGGTACATAAATTTCTGAACAGTTGTGCCATAATTAATAAAACAAGATAGGAGCATTCCAATGAAACGATATCAAGATGATTTTAAAGCCAGCATTGTGAAGATGCATCGTGAAGAGAAAAGATCTATTCGCTCGCTTTCCGAGGAATACGGTGTTTCTCCAGCCGC
>NZ_BJDT01000010.1 GCF_005405285.1 Weissella sagaensis
TAGCGAATTGACTTCGCAAATGTTTTTGTTTCAAGCATAATGCTTGAAGACCCTACACATTTGTTCTATCGAAACGATATTCAGTTTTCAATGACCTACATTGCTGTCTCGCTGACAACTTAATCAGTATATCATCAAGCAAAACGCTTGTCAATAACTAATTTTAAGATTAAATAATCAATCCGTTGTGCGTCACAACTTAATCTATATTACAGTATACTTTTGTGAATGTCAATACTGTATTTTAGATATTTTTTGATGCTTTTTGAATTGATTTTTAAAATCTTTCCTCAAAGCCAACTTTTATATAATACGACTATACACAGCATAATGCAACCCCTAATTCACATTTTATATCATCTTATTTAAAAAAGAATTAGCATCAGAATAACGCAACGCAACAAACTACTCCTCAAAACCACTTTACTGATATGAAAAAGGACGACAATCTAACCATTATCCATGGTAGATTGTCGTCCTACTTAGACACAAAATCCTAATATAACACCTTTTGAAACATGTTTTTTTACATTCAGTTTGATTAACGCATCGTTGGGAACAACAAAACATCACGAATTGAATCAGCATCAGTTAGTAACATAACCAAACGATCAATTCCAATTCCCAATCCACCAGTAGGCGGCATACCGTATTCTAATGACTCAATAAAGTCTTCGTCAATACCTTCAGCTTCGTCATTACCAGCATCACGTTCAGCTGCTTGCGCTTCGAAACGTTCACGTTGATCAATTGGATCGTTTAACTCCGTAAATGCATTGGCATATTCACCACCTGAAATAAACAACTCAAAACGTTGTGCAAAACGTTTATCATCATCGCTTTTCTTAGCTAGTGGTGAAACTTCAACTGGGTGGCCATAAACAAAGGTTGGATCAATCAATGTTTCTTCAACAAAATCCTCAAAGAATTCATTAATAATATGTCCAACACCCCAGTATTGTTCATATTTAACCCCTTTTTCGTCTGCAATTGCACGAGCTTGTTCAAGGGAATAATCTTGCCAGAAATCAACACCAGTCTTCTCTTTGATCAAATCAACCATATGCTTACGAGCAAAAGGCTTTGCCAAATCAATATTTGTTCCCTGATAAGTAATCATCATATCATCAGCCACCACTTTTGCAGCTGCTTTAAAGATGTTTTCTGTTTCAGTCATTACATCGCCCAAGTCCCAAAATGCTGCATATGACTCCATAACAGTAAATTCAGGGTTGTGTTTTGGATCCATTCCTTCATTTCTGAAGACACGACCAATTTCATATACACGTTCCATACCACCAACGATTAGGCGCTTTAAGTGTAGCTCTAAAGCAATACGCATGTATAAATCAATATTCAAAGCATTATGATGCGTGATGAACGGACGTGCAGCAGCACCACCAGCAGCATTTTGCAACATTGGTGTCTCAACTTCCGTAAAACCATCCCCATCCATGTAGGCACGAATAGCTGAAATAATCTTTGAACGTTTTTGGAAACGCTCAAATGAATCATCGTTTGCAATCAAATCCAAATAACGTTGACGATATTTCGTCTCAACGTCAGTTAAACCATGGAATTTGTCAGGCAATGGACGCAAAGCTTTTGACAAGTGAACAATTTCAGTCACGCTCAATGATAACTCACCAGCACGTGTCTTAATCATTGTGCCTTTAAAGCCAAGCCAGTCACCCAAATCAGACTTCTTAAACCAATCATATACTTCTTCACCAACTATTGGCTTTTGAACGAATACTTGAATACGTCCAGAACGATCCTTAATATCAGCAAAACTGATTTTACCTGAACGACGCTTAGTCATCATTCGTCCAGCAATCGTTACTTCATTTGCTTGTGCTTCCAAATCTTCGCCTGAAACATCATCATACAATGCATGTAATTCTGATGCCATATGTGTCCGATCAAAACGGTGACCAAATGGATCGATGCCTGCTTCGCGCAGTTCGGTCATTTTTTCACGACGCTTGATCATTTGGTCATTTAATGACACTTGTTGATCAGCCATTCTTCTATCCCTGCCTCATTTTTCATTAATTAATTCGTAATTGGTTTCTACCATACATATCTATAAGTTTGCCAATATTCAACACATTTTGCAAGTCCGAACTGCTACTTTTTATAAACCACTTGCATCTTTACTTGCAATAATTGCTTGCAATTGCGTTTCATCAAAATTGATAACTTTGCCAGTAAAACGATCAACAATTTCAACACCATGATCTTCAGCCAAAATTGCTTGCAATTCACTTAACGGTAACGTCGCTAGCATACGTGCATACTCATGTCTAGTAATCGCTGGATACAATGACACTTCAGTTGTGGTCAAAACCTGCAATTCTTCAGCACCAAATAAGTTTTGTAATAAATCACTTGGCGTGTACCCTTCCATCATTTGAGTTGAAATAGCTGGAAAATTTGCTAAGCGGGTTTCTAATTGTTCAATATCTTCATTTGTGGCATCTGGTAGCGTTGATACCATAAAACCACCAGCTGTCACAACACTACCATCTGGATCAACTAATACAGAAACTGCAACCGCTGACGGAATTTGTTCTGACTTGGCCATATAATAAGTTAAATCGTCTCCAATTTCACCTGTTGCCAAAGCAACTTTACCTGTGAAAGGTTCATTGGTCCCGTAGTCCTTTGTGACTGTCAAAAAGCCGTCCACACCAACTGCAGTTGCAACATCAGGTTGTTGCTTAACGTTTAATGGCAACGTCACTTGCGGATTGGTTACATAACCACGAACTTCTCCTTGTGCTGATGATTCAACAACAATTTTACCAGCAGGGCCTTGACCATCAATACTAACTGCTAAACGTTCTTCTCCTTTAAGAATTGCGTTTGACATCATCAAAGAACCAATTAATGCACGTCCTAAGATTGTTGTGCCAAGTTGTGTCGCATCATGAAATGTTGCGACTTCTTTTATCATCTCAGTTGCATCAATTGCAATTGCACGAAACTTACCATCTGTCGTAATCGCACGTACTAATTTATCTGCCATAATATCTTTCCTTTTCCTATTTGTTTCCCGTTATCAAGTGTAACACAGAGTATATAAAAAAAGAGCCTAGGGAGCAGCTCCCTAAACTCTTTTAGTTTATTAAACATTAAGCTTTATCGTCATCATCTGACGTTGTCGTTTCTTCTGATGAAGCTGCTGCTTCATCTTCTGTTAGCTTGTCATTTGCTGCTTGCTTTGCTTGCTCGTATGACATTGGTGTACCATCATTTTTTTTTGCTTCGTTCTCATTTTCTGGCATTTTACCAGTGTTGAACAAGCTCAAAATTTGCTTTTCATCCAATGTTTCATATTCTAACAATGCTTGTGCAATTGCTTCATGACGATCCTTATAACGTAGAATAATGTCACATGCTGTTTCATACCCTTGCGTTGTAATGTGTCGAACTTCTTCATCAATTAGGCGCGACGTTGTATCTGAATATAATGGTTGACCATATTGTGGGCCATTATCCTTCTCCAACTGAACCATTCCTAATTTATCAGACATACCATATTGCGTTACCATCGCACGTGCAATACCAGTAGCCTGCTCAAAGTCGTTTGATGCCCCTGAAGATTGTTGATTGAATAGCAATACTTCAGCAGCACGACCACCCATCAAACCAGCAACTTGATCCATAGCATCAGTCTTGCTCATCAACATTTGGTCTTCACGTGGTAGCATAATTGCGTATCCGCCGGCACGACCACGAGGCACAATCGTTACCTTATGAACAACACGTGCTTCATTTAAGACAAGACCAACAATAGCGTGTCCTGCTTCGTGGTACGCAACAGTATTACGTTCCTTAGCTGAAATCACACGATCCTTCTTAGCAGGTCCTGCAATCACACGATCTTCAGCCTCATCCAAGTCCTTAGCTGTAATCGTATTACTATTACGACGTGCAGCTAACAAAGCTGATTCATTCAACAAGTTTTCCAAATCAGCTCCAACGAATCCTGGAGTCTGCTTAGCAATTTCTTTCAAATCAACACTTGAGTCTAATGGCTTATTCTTAGCATGAACCTTTAAGATAGCTTCACGACCCTTAACGTCAGGACGGCCAACCAAAATCTTTCGATCAAAACGACCAGGACGAAGCAAGGCAGGGTCCAAAACGTCAGAACGGTTGGTAGCCGCCATCACAATAACCCCTTCGTTACCTTCGAATCCATCCATTTCAACCAACATTTGGTTCAGCGTTTGCTCACGTTCGTCGTGACCACCACCCATACCGTTACCACGTTGACGTCCAACTGCATCAATTTCATCAATAAAGATAATTGATGGTGCAGACTTTTTAGCGTTTTCAAACAAGTCACGAACACGACTTGCCCCAACACCAACGAACATTTCAACGAAGTCTGATCCAGAAATTGAATAGAATGGCACACCAGCTTCACCGGCAACGGCTTTGGCTAGCAAAGTCTTACCAGTTCCGGGAGGTCCCTCTAGTAGAACACCCGACGGGATACGGGCACCTAACTTCAAGAATTTCTTAGGATCTTTCAAAAATTCAACAACTTCGACCAATTCTTGCTTTTCTTCTTCAGCGCCAGCAACGTCGCCAAAACGCTTCTTGTTTTCTGATGGGTCAGCAGCCTTAGCTTTTGATTTTCCCATACCCATCATGTTACCACGACCACCTTGACCGCCTTGATTCATACCACCCATCATTAGGTAGAATAATCCGACCATCAAAAGTAATGGCAACATGGTTACTGCAAGTGTACCCCAGAAATTAGAAGGTTGTGGTTTTGTCGTTACGTCTGTCTTTGAAGCATCTGCAGCCTTTTGGACATCAGCAACAATATTATCGCTCCCAACCAACTTGGTTTCAAAAGAATTAGCTTTCTTTGAACTACCACCTAATAGTGAAGTAAATGCATCATTGTTAGCATCTTTATCAGATTGTGCTTTTTTGTATTCACCCTTAATGTCATAGACACCATCGCCAGGTTGAATCGTGACTTTATCAATCTTTTTGTCACGCAATTCCGTCATGAATGTTGACGTAGAAATAGTCTTTGTATTTGAAGTCTGCGTGGGCCCAGCTACCCAATAAATCAAACCCATAATACCTAGGACTACAATTACGTAAAACAAACTATTTCGGACAAAATTTCCGTTTCGTTGGTTTTTCATCAATTCCTCCCAAGAACAGGTAGTAATAGCAGTTACTACCTCATATAATGTACTAGCTTAATGATTTGGTGTGATGTCTACCGTGTCAACCATATCAGCATGTTGTGGATCATAAACTTCACGTTTCAAAACGCCCACATATGGTAGATTACGATATAGTTGCTTGTAATCAAGCCCATATCCTACCACAAAGGCTTTTGGTACATCAAAGCCAACATAGTCAACCGTTGCTTCCACAACGCGACCATCTTTTTTGTCCAACAAACTAGCCGTTTTTACTGATTTTGCACCACGGTCTTTTAATAACTCAACCATAAACTTTAATGATCGACCAGTATCAACGATATCTTCCATGATAATAATATCACGACCTGCAATATCAGTTTGTAAATCTGTTACCAAATCAACACTTCCTGATGAGGCGATACCACCGTTATAACTAGAAACATCGATGAATTCAACTTCTGCATATTGCATATGTCTCATAACATCAACGGTCCACAAAACAGCACCTTTAAGTACTGATAGAATAATCGGCGTTTGACCTTCGTAGTCAGCAGCTAATTGCTCACCTACTCGTTTTGCAGCTTTTGCAATTTCTGCTTCGCTATACAATACCCGTTCGATATCATTATTCATATCTGGTTGGTTCATGTTTTGTTAATCTCCTAAATCTTGATTCCCCTACTGTTACATAACTTTAAGAATAACATGTTTAGCCTTAAATGTTTAGTCAATAACCAATAATTTTACCCTTTTAATAATTGTAAATTTTCATGACTTCTAACAAGTAGGTTATTACCCTGTAAATGAACTGTTCCGGTTGCAATATTTTTATTTTTCATTAATTGCACCGCCTGCTCTAATTGACGATTTTTTACATCTAATATTTGATACTTTTGCAACCACTTTTGTAACACTAACACCAATTGAGACGTTGGCAATTCCCAGTCTAAATGACCTTGCTCTAAATCAGCTACGTATTGTGTGATTTGCGGAGCAGCCAATGCTTGTAATGCCGCTAGTTCCTCAGCAAAATCAATAATATGTGGCATTGCTTGTTGATTAATCTGTTGTAAATCAGGAATGATGGCATGTCGTAATCGATTACGCGCATATTTTTGATCATCATTAGTGTAATCATCAATCCATTCTTGCACAGGCTCTTTAACCAAACCTTGTAATTCTACTTTTGAAAGATCTAAAAACGGTCTCACCAATTGTAAATGATTCGTTAGCGTTTGTTTAGCAGGCATCCCCGTAAGTTGATCCAAACGACTACCACGCGCTAACTTATATAAAATCGTCTCAGCCTGGTCATCACGATGATGTGCCGTGACAATCATATTGGCCTTAATTTTATTGGCGACCGTAAACATGGTTTGATAGCGTCTATCGCGTGCTTGTTCTTCAACAGAGATCGTTGGCACTTCATCCCAATTGATTCTTTCTATTGCCCGCACTACTAAATTGGGCGTATTGGATAACACGCGTCGTACAAAGGTTTCTTCTTGCATCGCATCTTGTCTTAGTTGATGGTTAATATAAATAGCACTGACTTTAGGTTGAATATCTTGAGGTAAATCGCCTTCTGTCAACCACCGTAGTAACCGTAACGAATCTTGTCCACCTGACACGGCTACTAACACATGATCATTGGCGTTAAATAATTGTTGTTCACGAATTTTACGGATCAAATTAGCTCGCAAAACTTTTGGTTTCATACGATATACTCCATTATCTTTACTTGATTAGTCTTATTATATGACAAAATCTACCAGCATATAAAAAACAGACTTACGCTAATATGTAAGTCTGCTGATCATTAATATCGTTAATTTGGCATATTGAACACAATTTCATTATCTTTTGTGTACATATATTTTTCACGGATTAATTTTTGCAAATAACTATCATCATGCAAATCTTGCACTTCTTGTTTTAGATCCGCATTATTTTGCTTAGCGTTAATCAAAGCTTTATTAGTCTGTTGTAATCCAGCTGAGGCATTTGTATATTTGGTTTGTTGACCATATAAATTAATCATCGCCAATACGGTAATAATTAACATCGCAATTACAGCAATGCCTCGACGTCGCCAGTGAATCCATCGACTATATTGCTCTTGGCGCATTTGAAAATGCATATGTTGTTTTCCGGCAGTATTTAACGGCTCAATATTTGATTGTTTTCTAACTTTTCTCATATCATCAGCCTCCCAAAAACAACACAAAAGTAATCTCTAATCACTCTAACTTTAACGCTAAACTTAAATATTCTTAACTCTCATTAACGTTTCTTAATGATTTTATATAAAAACATAACAGAGCGTTACGTTATTTACTATTATTACTAAAATCTTGTGCATATGTCTCAGAAACGATTCGATACATATGTTCTGCTTCATCTTTTTTCGTTGTTTCAACAATTCGTTCAATTTCAATGGTTGTCGTTTTATTTCCAAAACGAATCGTTAATTCATCGCCACTTTTAACATCACTAGATGACTTGGCTGTTTTGCCATTAATATCAATCCGTCCTTGGTCTGCAATATCTTTCGCTACTGATCGACGTTTAATCAAACGTGCTACTTTTAAGTATTTATCTAATCGCATTATTTGTTTCTTCTTTCCAAAAAATTATATATTTTATATCCTTTAGGCAAAGCATACCACTCTGCTACTGATAGTAATCGTAATCGCCATAGCATTATGATAAATACTATTATACCAATTAATATAGCAATAATCAGGATTATTAAACTGGCTAAACGCGATGATCCTATAAAAATGTCACTAATTTTGCACCATCCACCAGCACTGACTAACACACCAAGCAAAGTTATCATAAACTTCAACCACCAGTATGGTGCATGCCATTGTTGCCACACCGTTTTAGGTAAACGATGCATCACAATATATAACATTGGCAATAACGATAGCATCGTGGCCCATGAAGCACCGATGATGCCATATTTTGGTACTAACCAGATATTCAACCCGTATTTAATAACCATCGTTAAAATAATTAACCAGCTTATTCCTCGTGTTTTATTTAAACTTTGTAAAACACTTGTACCAATTAAAATTAAGGTGGCTGGTATGACAGTTAATACAAATACAATCAAGGCATGACTACCTTCACGTGTACTAAACAATACTTGATTAACAACCGGCATCACTGCCATTAACCCACACGTTGCTACTCCTGATAATATCAGCGATAAGCGAAACATCATTTGAAAATCATTAACAAATTCTTTTTGTTCATGATGGACAACATGATTTCGTAAAACTGGTAACAATGAAGTACTAATCGCTGTTGCTAAAACCATCCCCAATTGCACCAGTGGTTGGCCACGATCATATACACCCTTAGCATATTCAGCTGCTTGCGTACTTAGACCATGAATTTCTAATAATCCTTTAGTTGAAAATGAATCTACTAGCTGTAATAGCACCAATAATCCGGCTAACATAGCCAATAAATTGCCTTCATTCCAAAGGCGACGAAAAATTCTAAACCAGCCAATTGATTTATCTTTTTTAACAGATTTTGTAGTCGGGGTCCGCCAAATTGATTTCACAATATTCGTCATATACAACGTTGCAGCAGCAGCAGCAACAGCAGCGGCAGCCATCGCCCAGGTACCAATTGTGTAGACAGACCATTTAGCCGAAACACCATACCACGCAATCGCAATAATAATTGCCACGCGTGCAATTTGTTCAATAATTTGTGAAATTGCTGTGGGCATCATATTAAGTTGCCCTTGTGCAAAGCCACGGCCAACTGCCAAAAATGGCATAAACCAAAACATCCACGCGACCGCTTTGACAACTGGCGTCAATTTTAAATTGCCACCCATTCCCAATGCTAATATTGGTGCCCCACCATAAACCAAAATAAATAACCCACAACTAATGAACAGCAACCACCAAAACAACCGCCTAGCAACTAATTGTTGATGTGCTTCATCAGGTTGTTCAGTAATGATTTTTGAAATAAATACTGGCCAACCACTTAAGGCTAACACGACGCCAATACCATAAATAGGATAGACCTGTTGGTACACATAAAAACCAGTATTACCAACTAAATTCTGAAATGGAATACGATATACAGCACTCAATAACTTCGCACTCATTCCTGCTAAGGTTAAAATACCAGCGCCTACCATTAAATTTTGACCACTTTTACGCATATGCTCAGTCCTTTTTTGGTAATAATGCCGTCAAAAACTGCATTAAGTTTTCTAACCAATCATCGTCTGTTTGCTTAGGCTGAATTGCCATGGCAAATAAAACGGGTTCATTTACTTTAATTTGTCCGCGTGTTTTCGTCAAGGCACTCGCCTGTTTAACTTGTTGTGCTGTAACCGTTGCCTCTTGAGAAAAATTAATCATCACCAATTCTGGTTGATTAATCGTTCGTTTGATTTGCTTAATACCTAGCTGATCAGCTAGCGCCTTTAGCTTAGATACTTCTAACAAGCGACTAGCCGCTGCCGGTATATCACCAAAACGATCAACTAAATCATCTGTAATTTCTGCAAACTGTTCCGCTTTGTTTGCCTTACGAATACGTTGATATAAATCAATTTTTTGTGGGCCATCAGCAACATAACTTGATGGCAAATATGCTTCAACCTGCAAATCCAACTCTGAATCCACTTGTTTAACCTGTTTACCTTGTTTTGCAGCCACCGCTTCTTGAAGCATTTGCGTATATAAATCATACCCCACAGTATTAATGAAACCGTGTTGTGATTGTCCCAACAAATCGCCCGCACCACGAATTGATAAATCACGCATCGCAATTTTGAACCCAGAACCTAATTCTGTAAAATCGCGAATAGCTGTTAATCGCTTTTCGCTTTCTTCATTCAAAGAACGCGTTCCTGGATACGTAAAGTAGGCATAGGCCACATTATGTGAACGTCCCACACGACCACGCAACTGATAAAGTTGTGATAAGCCCATGTAATCAGCATTTTCAACAAATAACGTATTAGCGTTTGGAATATCCACACCCGTTTCAATAATAGTTGTCGTAACTAAGACGTCATACTCACCATTAATAAAATCGACCAGAATACCCTCCATCTGGGCTTCCGTCATTTGCCCGTGAATATAGGCAACTCGGGCCTCCGGAACCAAACTTTGAATCATCCCGGCGACCTTTTCAATATCAGCGACACGATTATGCAAATAGAATGTTTGACCACCTCGGGCCATTTCTCGTTCAACAGCATTTGCAATAACGCGACCATTTTGTTCCATAACATACGTTTGAATTGGGTAACGATTAGCTGGCGGTGTTTCAATTACCGACAGGTCTCGCACACCAACCATGGCCATATTTAATGTTCTTGGAATTGGCGTCGCAGTTAACGTCAAAACATCGACATTTGTTTGTAAGCTTTTAAGGCGCTCTTTATGTTTAACCCCAAAGCGCTGTTCTTCGTCGATAATTAACAGCCCAAGATCACCAAAAACCACATCTTTAGCCAACAAACTATGTGTCCCAATGACAATATCAATGGTGTGATTTTTTAAACCAGCTTTGATTTCTTTCTTTTGCTTAGGCGTTTGAAAACGCGACATCCCCGCAATTTTTAAATCAGTACCTTCAAAACGATTAATAAATGACTCATAATGTTGCTGTGCCAAAATAGTCGTTGGTACCAACATCGCAACCTGTTTACCTTCATGTGCCGCTTTAAAAGCAGCTCGCATCGCAACTTCAGTTTTCCCAAACCCAACATCGCCAACCAATAAACGATCCATTGGTCGCACCTTTTCCATATCAGCTTTGATCTCTTTTATAGACCGAATTTGATCTGGTGTTTCAGGATAAGGAAACGCCTCTTCAAAATTATGCATGGCATCGTCATCGGGGGCAAAAGCATAACCTTTTTTAATTTCGCGTTCTGCATATAATGCCAATAAATCGTCTGCAATATCTTCAACTTTTTTAGCAACTTTAGCCTTTGCCCGTTGCCACTCAGGGCCACCCATCTTATTAATCTTGGGGGCTTTTTCAGCAGCACCAACATACTTTTGCACTAAATCTAACTGTGTAACCGGAATAAACAACTTTGCACCTTTTTGATAACCAATCGTAATATAATCTTGTTTAACACCACGATTTTCAATCGTCTGCATCCCTTCATAGATACCAATACCATGATTAACATGCACAACGTAATCACCCGGCTTTAACTCATTGTAACTCTTAATCCGTTCTGCATTTGATAACGTTTGTCGTTTCGGCGCTCGTTTACGTACTTGTTGAAATAATTCTTTTTCGGTTAAAACAACCAACTTTTGCATTGGTAGCTCAAAACCTGCACTCAAGGGTAATGTTGTTAATTGTGTTCGACCATCTGTTAGACCATCAACAGCTACCTGATTAATTTTGACACCAAAATCATTTAATGTCTGAACTAATTTAACTTGACGCTCAGTTGAATTGGTAAGGAAAACAATCGTCATATTTTGCTTTTGCCAACGATCAACCTCACCCTTTAACAGTGGCATTTGCCCAAAAAATTGTTGTGTTGGGCGAACGGTCACATTTGTTAAACTGGTTTGTCGTAACTGCCCAATGCCTCGTTGTAATGGTGATAACACTAAACTGGTTTGCTGAATATCGCGAGCCTGATCGGTTAGAGTCCAACCAAAATCATCAACTGGTAATACTTGCTGCTTTGATAATTTATCTGCCCACCAATTGGTGTCATCTAAGCGCATTTGGGCAGCATTTTCCACAGCGCGTGGGTAATCATCAAATACCGCAACCCCATTTTCTGGTAGATAGTCAAATAAACTGACTGCATCTGGATACAAAAAATGTAGATAGGCACGAATATCCGGCAATAATTGACCATCAGCTAAAGTAGTTAGCAATGGTGTCATCGCCTCCGTTAAGTGACGTTTATCGGCCCCTTCCAATGAATCACGATATTTCGTCATCGCTAACTCAAGACGCGTTTTAGCTTGTCCACGTTCTTCATCATCAATGATCAAATCGGTTGCTGGTAAAATAGTTAAACTATCCAAATTATCAATACTGCGCTGTGTTTCCGCATCAAAAGAACGCATTGAATCTAGTTGCGTATCAAAAAAATCCAACCGGATTGGATTACCAACATCTAATGGGTAAACATCAATAATTGATCCACGAATTGCAAATTCACCCGGTTGCTCAACTGTAGAATTTCGATGATATCCCATTTGATGTAATTGCATTTCTAATTGATTTAGTTCATATTCATGATCAAAGTCAATCGTGATTTGTGCCTTTTTAAATGCATCAACCGTTGGCAAATAACGTTGTGCACCTGCAATGCCCGTCACCACTACTGCTTGCGGATCCGTCAATAGTAATTGCATGGCCTGAACACGGGCTAGGCGAGTATCTAGGGATGTCACTGATAATTCTGCAGCGATACTTTCTTCTGCTGGAAATGATCGGACATGCTCATCACCTAGTAGCGCTTGTAAATCTTCGGTCAATTGATCAGCATGAAATTGACTATCTGACACAATCACCATTGGTTGCTGCGTTTTCTTTTGTAGCGCAGCCAAATAAACCGTTCGTGCTGTCCCCGAAATACCCGTCATTAAATGACGACCACCGTGCTTCAGCCCAGTTGCTAATTGCTGTAAGTCTTTATCTTGTTGTAAAAATTCCGTTAACTCCATAACGCCTATTTATCCTTTTAATTAAACTGATTCATCAAGATTGGCATTTCTTTACCAGCAGCAAATCCTTCGAAAATTTCAACTGCTTGATCTAGTCCTGACAACAAATCGGGTTGCTCATCCTGACCAAAATGTCCTAATACATAATCCACCACTGCTTGATGAACATGCGCTGGATGACCAATACCAAACTTTAGACGATTAAATTTTTGTGTCCCTAATTGATTTGCAATACTTTTAATCCCGTTGTGTCCACCGGCAGAGCCTTTTTGACGTAAACGTAGTCGACCTAGATCCATGTCCATATCATCTTGAACAACCAATAAATCAGCTAAATCTAACTTATAGTAATCAACTAATGGACGAACAGCATCTCCAGAATCATTCATATAGGTCGTTGGTTTTACTAATAAAACTTTTTCATTATTAATCCGTACATCTGCCACAAATGCATGATGTTGGCCGTCTTGCTTAAATGTTGCTTGGTACTTATCTGCCAAGACATCCACCGTCATAAAGCCAATATTGTGACGTGTTTTATCATATTCTTTACCAATATTACCCAAACCAACAATCATCTTCATTTTGCTTTTAACCTCACTGTTTCATTTTAACTAACGCACGAAATGGGTCGAGGCTGATTTAGCCCCCACCCAAATACGTTATTTATTTTTACTTAATGACTATAAATTTTAACCCAAATCACGCCATTTTGATAGTCTTAACTATTTTACTTGTTGGCATGATAACTATCAAAGAACTGCAATTGATTATGATCTTGGAATTCTTTCCCTAATTGTAACAACAATTGATCCTGTCCCTTATCTGCTTCAAATTGTACACCTAATGGTAATCCTTGCTTTGTCACATACGTTGGTAAGCTAAGTGCCGGCTCCCCCGAAACATTCGCTAACTGTGTAAACGGTGTTTTTGATAAACCATGAAGCCATGCATCATAAATTAATTGAATTTGTTTTTTATGATTTAAATTCTGAATATGCTTTAATTGCTTAACATATTTAGGTAAGTAGGCTGGATCACTATTTTTAGGTGCTGGTGTTGCCGTTGTCGGTGTCAAATAGATCGGATAAGTCTTATGAAAATCCGTCATTTGTTGACTAACTTTTGCCATTTCGGATGTAACAAATTGTTCACTTTGTTTAGTCTGTTTCTTATCTGCTTGATACAAGGCCCATGTCATAGGAGAAACATCCTTAAATTGCATGTTTTCACCAGTTTTTTCCTTGATCATTTCATTCGCATCCGTACCAGTTGGTGTTGATTCTGTATAATACATCTTCATAAGCTTCTTACCATCAACTGGCGCATCATGCTTAACGACAGTATAACCTTGCGACCTTAAAAATTTTACCGATTGTTGCACTGCCTTAACAGCATCTTTGCTAACTTTTGTTCCGACTGGTGATTTAGTTGAATAAGCAATTTTTAACTGCTTTAAATCAGTGGGTGCATCTTTAATCAATTCTGGATGATCAGCATTCTGCATGCCTTTAAAATAAGTTTGTAAATCTGAAATTTGCCGAGCATTAGCAAAATTAACCGTTGAAGGTACCGTGCTATCTCCAGTAATTGCCCCTTGTGTTGGTTTTAATCCAATTACGCCTGTAAATGATGCTGGAATTCTAAGCGAACCACCCGCATCGTTACCAGTTGCCATTGGCACAAAATCAGCCGCAACACTTGCGACTGCTCCTCCCGAAGAACCACCTGTATTACGAGATAGACGCCAAGGATTATGGGCAACACCATTCAACTTTGAATCTGTGATATTTACTAATCCTAATTCCGGAAAATTAGTTTGACCAATAATCACAAATCCCATTGACTGCAACTTCTTAACATAGTCACTTGTTTCAGTTGCTTTATTATCCTTAAGATCTTTTAGCCCCCTGGTATTCGATTCACCATCTAATTGCTGACCCAGACCTTTTATTAAAATTGGTACACCAAAGAAAGGTTGCCCCGTATCCTTCAAAGCTACTGACTCTTTTAATGCTGCTGACTCACGTAAACTAATAACTGCATTTAATTGCGGATTTTCAGCTTTTATTTGTGAAATTGCATGCTTAATTAATTGCTGACTAGTGACTTTACCATCACGAATCATCTGAGCCAATTCACTTGCTGACGCTTTTCGATAGACATCAGCATCAATACCATCCTGATTAACCTTTTTGTGTTGTAGCACGTCTGTCTTGGCATACACATGCTGATTTTGCATCACCACACCTATCCCTGCGCTCAACACCATCCCAAGTACTGCAAATTTCAGAATTTTTTTGCTATTCATTTTATGTCCCCCCAAGAACTAAAACTACTATTTTAATGACTACACTACCAATATCCCACATACTGATATTAACTAAGATGCTTAATCGTGCATCTATAAATTAATTTTACGCCAGTTATAATCTCTTTTGTAATCACATATGTACTACTGACGCAACAAACTAAATCACAGCAATAAAAAATAACCTCATTCCAAATAATAATCGGATTGAAGTTATTTTAATTTATCTATTTCGCCTGATTATGCTCGTCTTCCCAACGAGTTTTGATAATTGAAGCAATGATTGCAATGGCCAATAAACCAATAATCACCACTAATGATGTAACATTTGAAATTTCAAATTGCCAATCAAACATTTTGCCGGCTTCATTAATTAACATCTTTGCCCCAATAAAAGCTAGAATACCAGCCAATGCGTACTTAATGTAACGGAACATTGGCAATAACTTTGATAATGCAAAGAATAATGAACGTAGTCCTAGAACGGCAAAGATGTTAGAAGTTACGACAATAAATGTATCTTGTGTCACTGCTAATACTGCCGGAATTGAATCAACCGCAAACAACAGATCAGAAAGTTCAATGAAAATTAATGCGATTAAGAATGGTGTCACATAATGCTTACCATTTTCCTTAACGATAAAATGCGGCTTACTAACATCATCTTTAACAGGTAAAAATTTGCGTAGTACTTGAATAATTTTACTGTCATCCAAATTTTGATCCTCATTTTTATTGAAGAACATTTTAATACCAGTATAAACTAAGAAAATACCAAATAAGTACATCAACCCTTCAAACTTATGCAATAAGGCTGCGCCACCTAAGATAAATAGGACACGCATTACCACGGCACCAAATACTCCCCAAAAGAGCACACGGTGTTGATAACGTGCTTCAATACCGAAAAATCCAAAGACTAAGATAAAAATGAACAGATTATCCATGCTCAACGACTCTTCAAGCAAATAGCCAGTAATGAAATCAATGGCATGACCACTACCAGCAAAGTACCAAACACCACCAGCAAATATAAACGCTAATGCAATCCATGCCGCTGTTTGTAACAAAGACTTTTTAAAAGTTGGCACCTCGCCTTTTTTATTAAAAACAGTCAAATCTAATACAAGCATCGCAATCACAAATGCAAAAAATCCAACCCAAACCCATATATTAACTTCCATTTAGTACGCTTCCTTTTTTGTTTTATTACAAAATAATTCATTGCAAATAATGAACTATACTAGTTTATATTTTATAACAAAAAAGAACCTGAAACAGTCATTTGTTTCAGATTCCGTATTTCTTTATGATTTTGTTACCGGATCACTCATTGTGTTAAAACTACGACGACGGATAACAAAATAGATAAATAATGCTAGTAGTGAAACCAGTGCAACGCTGATGATAACTATTAGTTCAGTATTAATTGCACCACCAATCATAATTGTTTCACGCAAGCCATTCACTGAATAAGTCATTGGTACCAATGGGTGTAACCATTCATAAAACTTATTTGATAGTTCAATTGGATAAGTTCCGGCAGCTACACTTAGTTGAACAACCAACAAAACCATTGAGACAAAAGCACCAGCACGGCCAAACCACATGTAGATAGCCGTAACTAATAGTGCATCCATATAACTTGTTAGTAACATGACCAAGAATGTTTGCCCTGGATTAATTGGATCCATACCCAATACCCAATCGCTTAGCGCATACAAGACCATCGGCGCCAAGGTTGCAATACCAAGCAAAATAGCCATCTTTGAACCGAACCACGCACCCAATGATGATATTTTTGTTCGTGGTGTCAACATATCTAGCATCAAATTCAATGCCATCATACCAACGAACATTCCTACTGAAAACATGTATGGAATCATACCAGTTCCATTGTTAGGTACCTTATCTTTTTCAGTATGTGCTAACTTAGCTGGCGTAGCCATTTGCTTTAGCGTTCCCTTAGTACTCTTAAGCTGACCAGCTTGCTTACCGGCATCTGCTAGTTTGTCCGCTAAGGTTTGATTTCCTGTGTTCATCTTCGTCAAAGCTGGCCCCATCTGTTGCGCAGCACTTGCTAGCTTTTCTGAACCGTCACTAATTTGACCGGCACCGCCACTTAATTGGCTAGCACCGCTGTTTAGTTGATCACTCATACCATTTAAGGTCTGAAGTCCACCATTCAATTCTGTAGCACCACTAGCTAATTGGCCGACACCACCACTTAATGTTTGTGCCCCTGATTGTAATGTTGCCACACTACTATTCAATGTTGCTGACTTACCTTGTAATGTTTGCAAACCGGTATTTAATGTTTGACCACCTGTCGCTAATTTATTAACAGCACCCTTTAGTGTTGGTAATTTATCATTTAACTGTTGTGAACCAGCTGCTAGTTGTGAAACAGCATCTGGCACTTGTTGCATCGCCGTTAATTGATTATTAATTGTTTTTACATCTGTATTTTGTAGCGTCTTATTTAATGCTGTTAATGTTCCTTGATGCTTTTGAACTGTTTGCACTAACTGACTGACATTACCTTGCAATGCGGTTGCATGTTGTGTCATTGTAGCTAAGACTTTAGCAGTCTGCGTGTTACTTTGTTTGGTTGCCAATGACTGTACAAATTTTTGCTTTTGCTCTGCTGTTAGCTCAATACCTGCATCATTCATGGCTGCATTCACATTGTTTGTTAATATCCCTTGATCAGCTGCATTCGCTTGCTCTAACGCCTTTATATCTGACTGCAACGTATTAAATTGACTATTAATTGCTTGATCATTTGGTAAAGCAGCCTGTGTATCATCAATTACAGCTGATAATGATGTTAATTCTTTTTGAACTTTGGCTAAATTACCTTTTACATCATTATCAACCATCTGCTTATTTAACTTTGCCAAACCATTGTTTAACTGTGTAACACCAGTCTGCAACGTTGGTACCTGTTGATTTAATTGATTTAGCCCAGTTGACAATGTTTGGCTACCTTGAGCCGCTTTACCAACTGCTGCTGTATATTGCTGCGTTCCTTGCTTTAATTGTCCAATACCATTAATCAACGTTGGCGCCTGTTGATTCATTTGATTCAAACCAGAAGCAAGTTGTTTACTTCCCGTACTTGCTTGACTAACCGCAGATGTATATTGACCAACGCCTTGTGTTAGGGTTTTAGCGCCATCCTGGAAAGTTAATGAACTAGCAGCTAGCTTATTAAGGTTGGCAGTCACTTGGTCACTACCATCTTTTAACGTATTAGCACCATCAGCTAATTTTTTATTAGCAGCACCGGCTTCATCCATCCCCTTACCAGCTTTTTGTATCTCTTTAAACAATGTCTTAGTATAAATTTTTGTAACCTTACCAGAAATTTGATTGCCAATCTTTTCAGCACCTGATTCAGATAACTTACCAGCAATGAAACTATGACCAGAACTCGTTTCATATTGCAATTTCATTTGCTTAGGTTGTTTATCCAATAATGTCGTTGCATTTTGTGAAAAGTTCTTTGGAATCGTAATGACTGTGTAGTATTTACCATCATCTAGACCCTTTTGGGCTGCCGTTGCTGATGGAAATTTAAAATTCATTGCATCCGATTTTTGTAATTCTTCTTTTAAATCATGACCCACTGTTAACTTTTTTCCTGCATAAGTCACCGATTTATCCTTATTAACAACGGCTACTGGTAATTTACTGACTTCGCCATAAGGATTCCACAATGAACCTAGGAAAGTGACAGCATAAATTGATGGTACAAACAATAAAACAAAAAGAACTAACATATAAAATTTATGTGCTTTTAGCCATTGCCACTCTGATTTCAACATTGTTTTTTCTCCTTCTATAACAAATCATTGAACAACTTGTTGAATATTTTTTCTCTGAGGACTATATTAATGCTAATAGGGCATTAGTACAATGTACAATTTTAAACACGTTGTTCAATAAATGGAGTAAAAAAATTATGAGACAAGCTGATCGTAACGCACGTACAAAACAAAACATCAAACAATCCTTTATAAAACTAATTGAAAATAAGGGATTTAGTAATATCACGGTATCTGACATCACACGTGATGCGGCTGTGAGCCGAGGTACTTTCTATGTACACTATACGGATAAGTATGAGTTATTAACTAAAATTGAAGACGAATTGATTATGAATATCACGGCAGCATTAAAGAATAATCTAAAAGAACCGTTAAGTAACAATTATAATGCCGATCGTTCCGGTGCAACGTATCGTGTTTTTAGCCAAGCTTTAGAATACGTTGACAGCGAACGCGCAACCATGCATGCATTATTTTCAGCTAATGGCGATTCACAATTTTTTTCACAGGTCAAAACTGTCGTGGATAATCTTTTTACAACCCAATTATCAAAAAACAATGGCTATTTCGTTAATGATATTCCCATTGACTATACCAAGGAAATTGCGATTAACAGTATCTTAAACATCGTTCGTCATTGGCTTGATAAACGTAATCCCGAATCCCCTGATGAATTAGCCAACATTTTAATGCGTAGTCGTTTTATGTCACCCCATGATTTAATTGCTTTCAATTAAAAAAGAGGGTAATAATACAAAAACCGTCATGTTGTTAGTTGACGGTCTTTCATATTGTTTTCACTTAATTTATTATGCTAGTCGCTAATAGTTGCTGCCAATTCATTTGAATTTGTTCTTCTAATTTTTCTAAAGTTATCGAGCGTAATTGGGCAACTTTTTGATAAACACTTTTGAGAATAATTGCATATTCACTGATATCAACAGTACGGTTTAGTACCCAAGTAAAGCTTTCTAATCCGTCTGATTCGATAAATAATTGTGTTGGCGCAACTTTTTTTGCAAATTTTTGAACGACTGGATCCGTCAATACATCTGGTCCAATTGAAAAATAACTATTGGGTCGTCGCACATACTCATCTTGATATAATTTAGATGAATACCAATGCACTAAAATGGTTAATTGCGGGTATGCTTTCAAAATTGCCAAGATTTCTGCTTCACAACCTTTCGTATGCAAAATAACTGGCTTATGTTGTTGTTGTGCCGCTTGTAATTGTTGCATAAAAACTGGTCGTTGTATGGTTAAGGGAACATCTGTCCACTCTGTATCTAAACCAATTTCACCAATGATTGATGCTGTAGCTAGCAACTGTTGATCAACAACTTGGCGTTCTGATTCCCACGGATGGACACCATAACTAACGAGCTGCTGCATACCTGCATATTGCTGATTAAATTGAAATTCATCTGTAGTCGTGGCATTTAAAATACTAGCAATATGATTAGCTTGCTGTGCACCAATAAATTTTGCATTGCCATCACTATGACTATGCATATCGATTAACATTATCTAAACTCCTAACAAAAAAGTGACTAACTAGGCAGACTCATCCGCCTAGTTAGTCACTTTTTTTAATATCTTACACATACGATGATTGTGATAAATCTTCTAACGACTCAAGATGATAACCTTTTCTAGACAAAATCTTGATAATCTTTGATAGAGATCCTTCACTAACCGTACGCGGTAACGTAAATAAAAGACGCGTGGTACGCGGATTCTTATCAGGATCTAAAGTCATCGCTGATGAAATGGTGGTATACCGAGAAATGATATGGGTTGCTTTTTCCAATGTTCCCCGCTCACCTTCTGATACCAAAGTTAAGCTATAACGGCCACCATCAGTTGTCCAAGAATCAGCTAATAATCGCATCATGCGTGAGTGCGTTAAGATACCAATAAAATGGTTGTCATTATCAAGAACCGAAATAAATGGTAAATCTTTTAGCGTAAAAAAGGCTTCATAAAAAGTTGATTCAACTCGAACAAACTTTGTCATATTGCGCATATAACTGGTCACTGGTGCATTCAAATCACCACCTTGAATAAGGTGTTGATAAATATGTAATTTATAGATTGCACCACGGAACAATTGTCCACTTTCGTCTAAAATAGGAATAGCTCGAAAGTTGGAATTATCAAAGACATCCAATGCATCTTGGAGTGTTGCATTTTCACTGAGCGTTGTTAATAGGTCTCGAGACTTAACTAAAGTCGCTAACATTTAGACAACTCCTATCCTTAGTTTCTAATTCAATTATAATACCACGAAACCTGTTATACTGCACTATTTTCTGGAACTCGTAATGTAAACTTTACTTTAAAATGAGAAAATTAGCACTTTTATTAATGTTATTTATTATTTCGGTAGGGCTTTATACTCAATGACGTTTAATTGCAATTTCAGTACGTTGAATTTACATTAAAGTCTGCCTGAATAAATTATGCTATATTTTTTAACAGATAATTTCTCAAAAAGCCTGGTTAAATTATATGACATCTTTAGTATATAACTATTTTTGGAACGTTTTATATCACATTTTTAATTTGTTTGTACCCTTATTGACAATGCCCTATGTAGCCCGCACCTTAGGTCCTCACGAACTGGGTATTCATTCTTACACTGCAACAAACACACAATATTTTATCTTAATTGCCACTATTGGTGTCACTTACGGTTGCCAACTGATTACTACAGCTTAAAAAAATAAATTATTACAGACTCAACTATTTTGGGAACTTTATTTTTTTCGAATAATTGTCTCTACGTTTATCTTTATAATTTTTATAGCCTTTTTATTTTTAACTCAGACAACATACTTTCCCTTCTATTTAACCCAATCTATTCAAATCATTGCACTTGCCTTGGATATTTCTTGTTACTATCAAGGTATTGAAAACTTTAAATTAATCACGATACGCAATCTTATCATGCGCATTGCAACAACCCTTAGTATTTTTATTCTTATAAAAAATCAATCAGATTTACTATTATATATCTGTATCTTATCTTGTTCTACTTTGATTAGTAATTTAACTTTTTATATAAATTTACACAACGAAATTTCTAAACCAACAAAACACTGTTTATGCTTTAAAAAGCATATTAAACCAGCAACTCTTTTACTTCTACCCGAATTAGTTATTACTTTATATGCCACCATTAATAAAACTTGCTTGGGGATATTTTCTAGTATGTCTGCTGTTGCCTACTTTGAAAATGCTGATCGACTAATAAAAATTTTAATAACTTTCATTACTGCTTCCGGTATAGTGTTTATTCCGAGAATAAATAATTTATATGCTACAAAACAATTTGAACCCTTAAAAAAATTGATTTTAAATAGTTTTATCATTACTAACTTTTTATGTTTTCCATTAGTCGCTGGCATATTAGCTTTATCAAAAGATTTCTCATTGTGGTTTTTTTCCAATAAGTTTTATGGCATATCAACTTACATTGAATTAGAAGCAATTTTAATTATCTTAATTAGTTGGAGTAATATCATCGGTGTCCAATTTTTAATACCGACTAAAAAAATAAAACCTTATTTTTATTCTGTAGTAATCGGTGCTTGCATTAATTTATTACTGAACTATCCATGTATTAAGTTATTTCAAGAAATTGGTGTTGTATATGCAACCATCGCCGCTGAATTATCTGTCACCATGTTTCAGTTTTATATTATTAAAAAGCATTTTACTATAAAACAAATATTTTCGAGAAGTTTAAAATTCTTAATAGCTGCTATTGTCATGTATGGAATAGTTCTGTTCATTAATGACCAATTACCATTTAGTCCTGGTAATTTACTTTTAGAAATTTTAATTGGCGTTGTTGTCTATGTATTATTAGTTGCAATTTTTTTCTACAAAAAAATTGCAACAATTATAAAATCAATTTAAAAACCTTCTACACTTAGATTTAAAAGATTCTTTTGGTCTAACGCATAATGGTACTAACGTATCTGAAAGACAAAAATAAAAAAGCTATTTTTTAATAACTTTCAATTACTCATAACCTGTTTTCGATATCATCAAAAACAGGTCTTTTACTGGTAAGCGGTCAGCTATCCTATTCTAAATATCATATGCAAAATAATCGAGTAACAAAACTGCTACTCGATTATTTTTTATTATGATAAATCATAGTCTATTTCGCACCACAAGTATCTTAACTACTATTAGTGAAAATTATTATTTATTCACCATAACGTTCATTTCCCCACCAATTAGGCATTAAATCATTTAAAGTAGTTGTTTCTTGCTTGCTATAATCAAGCATAATTTCAGTTGCTTGATTTTTTTGATCTAATTGTAATAAAAAGTCCTGGCAGGCACCACATGGCATTCCCGATCCACCACCACTAGGAGCAGCATCTCTAAATGCAATTAGTCTTTTAATGTGTGTTTGTCCACTATTAACATACATGTTCAAAGCTGCTACTCGTTCAGCACATAAGTTGCAAACTCCTGAACAACTTTCTACACAAAAGCCCGTGTAAATTTGTCCATTTTCTGCCTCTAATGCACATACAACATTGTGTGCATAAATAAATGGTGTAACATCTTTAGGATCATATTGCTTTTTTGCCTGTTCATATAATTCTTGCCAAATAGTCATTATATTTCCCCAACATTTCTAAATTATTTTTATAAGACATATGATACTGCTTACATATATTATTGCAAATTTATCGTATTCCCTATGAAATCACATCGCATTTAAGGTTGTATAAGTGTAGAATTAATTTGATTGCTATTAATTGACACAGTTTGTTCATTAATTAATCAATTTATTTTAGGAGTTATTTATGTTACCAACCTTTCTTATTTCATTAAATAGTGTTTTTATTATTATCACGGTTATTATTATCGGATTTATTATCGGTAAGTCCAAAATTGTTAGTCAACATTTCATTAATGATTTATCAACCATCGTTGTTAACGTTGCACTACCTGTTTCAGTCTTTATATCAGCACAAAAATACATCAATAGACAAAATTTTCATATCTTATTAATTGGTGTTATTTTGTCATTAATCGCCATTGGACTTTGCTTTTTAGTTGCTATCCCAACTGGTCGTTTACTACACCTTAATAAAGATCGCCATAGTATATTTTTAAATGGTTTTGTTAATGCCAACACATTATTCGTTGGTTTACCATTAAACCTGGCATTATTTGGTAGCAAAAGTTTACCTTACTTTTTAGCTTATTTCGTTGCAAATACGATTACGACTTGGGCAGTTGGTGTTAAATTAATTTATAAAGATGGTCCCCAAAACACTAGCGCCGTACAATTACCATTATGGCGTCGAATAATTAATCTTTTAACACCACCTATGTGGGGATTCGTTATCGGCATCATTTTCTTTTTCATTAACATTAAATTACCTGTTAACGGTTTTTTATATCAAGGACTTAATTATGTTGCAAATGTTGTAACACCACTTTCGCTTATTTTTATTGGTTTACAACTTGCTAAGACACAATTGTCACACCTTAAAATGGAAAAGGTCGATATTTTTGCACAATTGGGTAAATTTGTCATTACACCACTTACCATGGCAATTGTGCTATGGATGAATCAGCTAGTTGGTTTGTTTACATTACCAGATCTGTTAGTTAAAACATTGATGATTCAATCGATAACACCAATGTTAACTGTTCTACCAATGTTGGCTGAACAAAATGATATGGATGTCGATTTTTCAACGCGTATTTTAACAGAAAGTATCTTTATTTTCCCATTTGCTGTTGTCATTATTATGTTATTTATTTAGTTTTTACAACAAAAGATGTTTAAAGGGTGCGCAATCTATCATAGATTACGCACCCTTTTTTTATTTCATATTAATAAATTGCGATTTCCCACTTATCATGACGATAACGTGCCATATAAACATCTTTTACATTTTCTATGCCTTGTTTACCCAACTCTTCTTGGAGCCATTCTTCATCTTTGTTCATAACCGATAATACATCCATATCAATATTGCCGTCGATAATCACAGGGAAACGTACATCTTCATCATATTTTCCTAAAATCGTAATACTACCATTTTGCTCTAAAATAGCGCGTTTTACTGTGGTAATATCTAAAACACCAGCTGAACGTAATTTAAAATCAATTTCCTTAGCCGATAAATTAGCCTGCAAACAATTTTTTACCAATAATTTACCATTATAGATGACCGCCATTGGCTCCCCATCGATAAATTTTCCAACAATATGGTTATGAATTTTCAAATAACGCGTTGTTAACATCAACAAAGCCCAAATTGATAACACAACAACATATTGCGCAATTGAAATTGCTTGATTATATAAAATACCACCAATAATACCACCTAAAACATAATTTTGTACTTGGTCTAATGGCGAAGTTGGTGCCAAACTACCTTTACCACTAAATTTAATTAACAATGTAATAAAAATGAACCCAATAATCAGTTTCAATAACACATCTGAATACGAAAACATAATTTACTTATCCTCCACCTTAATTGTCTCTTTTGTTAAATTTATTTTTTCTAAAACATATTCAGAATTATCACTATTAAAAATAACGCGATAATTACCTTTAGCACTATGAACCAAAATATCCCCATTACCTTCTTGTAAATTATTAACACTTAGTTTTTGTGGTTTTACAGCTAATTTCTTAGCAATATCCTCCACTAAGGAGACCTGCTGACCACTTTGCTTACTACTCGTTTGAAAATTAGTATAATCATTAAATTGAATTGCAAGCGCTAAGACAATTAGCGTACCTACGATTACCGCTAAATCCTTATATTTAATATCACCCTTATTCGAAAAATACCGCACTAATAGACCAATAAACATAATTGCCAAAAAAACAATAATAGCTAAGCGTAAATAAGGAAACTGCGCCTGATTATCCAATAAATACTGATATGTATAAAACGTCATGATATTAACTCCTTATTTTTAAAAGAAAAATTAAAATTATTAATATAAAGTATAGTAACACTATACATGATAATTACTTATGCTATAAAAACCATTATATGCTTGTTAAGTCAATTATTTTAGTCTATTTTATTTAAAAATTAACCAATAAATCCCTTTTTATATACCTATACACCATTTTTGTTATAATACAATTAGAATATTACATTCAAGTAAACATAATATTCTAATGAATGGGGGAGAGAATCAGTAACGGGAGGGATAGGGATTATGAAAAAAACGCTTGTAATTGGAACAACAGCTGTTATTGTTGTCGCAGTTGTCGGTGGTGGCTCATATATGGCACTACACACACCTAAACGACAATTCAATTCCGGCCTAACTAAAATGACGGATAATAAAAACAACATAGCTGACTTTCGGGTAAAGGTCAGTGGTGATGACATGTCTGATAAACGCGTTAATGGTAAGATAAAGTTTGATGCAAAGCATAAAAATAATATGGATTTAGTGATGAACTTGTCTGACAATAAGCAAGCACAAAAAATGCACATCAAAGCAAATAACGATAATGCTTATTTGTCAGCCAGCTTTGTGACAGGTTCTTTAGGACTATCTAGTTATAATAACGAGGTCTCTAAAATCACAAAATCAATTAATCAGTATTGGTTAAAAACTTCAGATACTACTTCATATGAAACAGCTAAGATTAAACCAAAAACAGTTAAATCCGATACTCGTGCACTAACTGCATGGTTCCAAGATTTAGACGGCAAGAAATTTGAAAAAGTTTCTGATGGTTATAAGGTTGATCTAAACAAAACTGATATGAAACGCTTAATGACCAAGATATCAAAAACAAAATCTGGTAAAGAAATTCCTAAATCAGAATGGCAAGCATACAAGTCATCCATTAACGACATTGATAATTTAAAATTTAGCATCACTACTAGTAAAAATGGTCACTTACTAAAGATGAACTTTTCTGGTAAAGAAGATGGTAAATTAGGTCGAATTACTTTCCAGACTAACACTAAACGTGATGACAAATTGCGCGTTAAAATGCCGGCAGCTAATAAAATTAAATCAGAAATAGAATTGACTACTATCATTCAAGATAAAATTCGTGATTACAGTCGGCAACAATTTGACAATACAAGTTTTAGCACATCATCAAGTTTTGATATATAAGTACTAATCAAAAAGACAGGAAGTAACCAATTATTGATTATCGCCTGCCTTTTTCATGTCTGTTTAAATCTTGTTTATTCCAAATTATCTTGGTGCAACAAAATTTGCTGAATGCCATATGCAACACCATTTTCTCGATTAGTTTTTGTTACATAATCGCCTGCCTGACGAACATTAAGTGGTGCATTTCCCATCGCAATGGCTACACCAACTTCGTCAAACATCGACAAATCATTCTGACCATCACCAAACGCTGCTGTTTCAGATTTATTTAAACCTTCCTGTTCAACAATATAAGCAACACCGCGTGCTTTTTCAGCCACATGACTTGTTATTTCTAAATGTTCCTTATCTGACTGTTGCACATTAACCCCTGTCAAGTCTAAGGCTAAAATAGCCGCTTGAATATCATCCAATAATTCGCCACTTAAATCGATCAACATAATTTTAAAAATACCATTTTGTACATCTTCAGAAAAAGTTGCCGTATTTAGTAGACGTGGCATCAACCCAGTAAATTCAATTTCACGGCTCACTTCTGGTGACATATCAGAAACAATCCATTCATCCTGTGTGTAGTAACTTAAACTCATGGCTGGATAATTGTCTAACAACCACTCCATTAATTGCTTACTAACTTCTCGAGCAATCGTATTAGCACCTAACACATGCATTTTATTGGCATACCACTGATATATTAGACCACCATTAAAAGCAACTTGTGGTGCATTCAACTCTAATTGATCAATTGCTGCCGTCATTTCTTGTGGTGCTCGCGCTGAAACCAAAGTAACTGGTATATTCGCCGTCTTAATCGTATCAATTGTCTGTTGGGTGACATCTCCCTTAGCATCCAATAACGTGCCATCCATATCTAAAAATATTTGTTTAATCATTAAAAATTCCCCTCTAAATGATTCATAATCGTTAACTCACCCTATTAAATCATACAATCACCTCAAATAAAAATTAACAACACTATATTGGCTATTAGTAATTTAAAATTCATAAACCTAATGTATTCGGCTGAAATTTCCATAAATATTGGCTTATTTTACAATTATATCAGACCACATGTTCAACTTTTTTGTATGTTCCATTATTATGCGTTACGTTCTGAATTTTATTGAAGACATGACACAAAAAAACACGATTTTGTTAACAAAATCGTGTTTTCATATTTATTTATTTTAAATTACGTCTGCATGCGCTGCAAGAATTGCTAACACTTCATTTTCAAACGGAATACTTGGTTGTGCACCTGGCCTCGAAACGGTAACTGATGAGGCTGCCGATCCATATACCATAGCATCTTCTAGATTACTCAAATCTTTATTTAAACGCGTAGCCATTGCACCAATAAACGTATCGCCTGCTGCCGTTGTATCAACTGCTGTTGTTTTAAAGATAGGTACAAGTTTTGTTTCACCATTATCTCGCATGTAAAAGGCACCTTGTGATCCTAAAGTAATAATAACGGTATCAATACCCCGCTGGAAGTAATAAACAGCATTACGTAGCAACGACTCTTCATCCGTTATCGCCACACCTGTTAACAAGAACGTTTCATGTTCATTAGGAGCAATAACATCCGTTAATTCTAATAATTCCTCAGGTAAACCACCTGTTTCTGGCATTGGCGCTGGATTAAGAATCGTCTTAACCCCATTTTCATGTGCGATTTTAAATGCTGCAATCACTGCATCAATTGAAATTTCTAATTGTGCCACCACAAAATCTGATTCAATAATTGCCTCTTTATGATCATTTACATCAGATACTGTCAAATCAGCATTGGCACCACCATAAATATAAATCATATTATCACCAGTTTCTTCAGAAACCGTGATATATGCCTGCCCAGTTTCAGCCGTTTTTGAAAACATCACATGATCTGTCAGTAAATTTTTTACTGCCATATTTTCAGCAATGTTAAATTCACGCCCAACTTTAGTAATCATATTCGTCTGTACACCTGAACGGGCAACTGCAACACCTTGATTTAATCCCTTACCACCCATTGCATTTGTTAAATGACTATCTGTATGCAATGTTTCACCACTTTGAGCAAATCTAGGTACTGATACAACACGATCAATATTCGTTGAACCCAACACGGTTATTTTTTTTGTCATTATTTTTCTCCGTATATTATCAATAATTCAGTATTATCTATCCAGACAAATCTTAATAGTTCCTATTATATCGATATAAATCATTATGTGCATCTCAAAATAACTGATTTGAATACACTACTAAATTAATTTTTATACAGACTTTACATTTTCATCATGGGTACAATACCGACGTGAGGTGTACCCAAAAAGTTAAAGATGAATAGCTTGGTTTTTTCAAGGCGGTAAATTGTCGAAATTCTTTCGGTGATTTACCGCCTAATTTTGTTTGTATACGTTGCTTATTATCAATATATCAGCCAATCTTTGACTTGCGCCATAATTTTTTGCGCAATTTTAGACAGAAAATAATCACTCATGCACTTTTGCAGTTCATGGTCATTAAATTCTATCAGAAATTGTTGCTATTCAAGCAATAGTCCGATGCACTGCTATTGAATCGTGCAATAATAATAAATGAGTTTAAAATAATAATATAAACAAATTAAATATTTTTGGAGGTATTATTTTGAAAAATTTTTTTAAATTATTAGCTTTATGTTTGTGGTTACTTACACTAATCATTTTTGTACATGCTTTAATTAAACATGATTTATGGAGCCTTACACCAATTATTGCGCATAATCATATACAAGGGCTTTTTGGTTGGTCACTAATTTTATCCATAATCTTTTCTGTAATTCCTTTTTTCACGGGAAATAAGAAACGTTGATTTAATAAAAACAAATATCAGGACTCTGATAACATATAGAGCTACAAACTCAAAAGCAGTGTTCAATTGACTGTCTTTGAAAAGAGGGCTTTTAATATCTTATTCGGTTCGCTTGGCAAGTCGATCTAATCTTTATTTCAAGCATGTGCCAAAAGTGTTTTTACGATACTAACCACCGATAATACCAACGTCTCCGTTTATCAGCGGAGGCTTTTTTTGAAAAAAAAGGAGCCCAACAGATGACACTGTCGAACTTAAAAGGGTATAACTTCGCACCCATGAATTGATTAATCATGTTGTAACGTAATTATATAATTACCCGGTCAGAGAAATACTGGCCGCCTATAATTACCAACATTTTGTGTCTAAAAAAACAGCACAATGGATAGATATTGCAATGCCGTTTTATGACGTTATCGCAAGGATAGTTAATATTTTCATTTATTGTTAAATGTTTAGTATCAAATCATATTCGATCTATTAAGTGTGATTATTTTTTCTTCGGAAAATAGACAAGACAAAGAACCAAAGAAACGAGATTAATTATATTTACAACAAAATATAAAAAGCTTCTCCATCCCGGATTGACGAAAATGTCTATAGCCAAACTAATAATAAAAACACTTAACCATAAAAAGAATATTTTATTATTTTCTTTCATAAATATCTTCTCTTCGTTTTAAAGTAGTCTTACTTTACCATGGCTACTTCGTGCCACTACTAGAATTAACAGTAATGCCAAAACTTTGTTAATTCCTTTCTAAGTTTTTATTAGCATGTGAATAAGTCTCATCTTACTTACAACTTCATACTATGTTTTTCCTATTTTTTGAATATTGCATTGTTACCTAAATTAAACACTAATATTAACTGGATAATATAAGCAAGAGAAACTATCATTTTACTTGTTTCTCAATTATATGAATAGTAAAAACAATTATTACAGCTATCAAAATGGCTACACCACCCGTGACAATAAAAGAGGTGAAATTAACATAACTACCATCAAAAAACATTTGAATACTTAAATAAATAAAAGTTATGAAGGCTACTACACCAAGTCGAATATAAGTATTGTGTATTATTTTTGCAATTATCCAACAAACAAGATAAACACCAAATATATAAATAACACCATCAAGCTCTTCATATATGGGACGCCGTTGAATAGTATTAATAAACATCTTTAACAATCCGACTATAATCGCTGTAACAAATAGCACAGACAAAGGGTGCTTTTTTAAACATTCATTTATTTTTTTCATAATACTATCTCCTTTATACCGACCACATACGCCATTATGTTCATAATAATAGGCTTGTTGTTGATAATGCATAACCCATAAAATTAAAAAATCTAAAATAGTTAATTCGAATTAATTATATTTTGAATATATAGGTTTATATATTCAAATTAACAAATAATACTGACTAAAGCAAAATGAAAAGGCTTTATGGATTTCTTTTCAATATCCATAAAGCCCATTATTATCATCGTATTTATTTTCACTCAAAACACTTAATTCTTATCATATTAACGGATTAATTTCCTGTTTTAAATTTGTTACCGTGTCTTTTGTCAATAACTGATCTCGTGTCCCAGAAAAAGACACCTTACCATCCTTAAGGGTAATAATATGTGCTTTCAAATCATTAACTTCTCGAAAGTCATGAAGAGTTGTAACAACCGTTTTTCCTCTCTCGTCAACTAGTTCCTGCATCATTTGTAATACAAGCTGAGAATTTGAGAAACTCACACCTGCAGTGGGTTCGTCAAATAAATACAAATCTCGATCCAATAAATGAGTCCCATAATCAAAAAGTAACTGTAATTCTCCCCCAGAAAGTTGCCCTAGTTTTCGATGAAAAATCTTACGTAAACATTGCTCTTTAATCAAACGCCCTGACTCAGTTTCTAATTTATCATCTCCAATCACATTAAACATATTAATAATTTCTTGAACAGTTAAATTAGAAAAAAATACTGGATTTTGTATCTTGTAAGCAACTGAAACATCTAATATTGGTCGCTTATTTTCATGTAATACTCCAGCAATACTATCAAATAGTGTCGTTTTACCAGCACCATTTTCTCCCATTAAAATATTTAATCGATTAGGTGTAAATTCAACAGAAAGATCTTTAAGAATATATTGCTGATTATGCATAACAGAATAGTTGCTAATTTTCATCCTTATACCTCTACATTTGCTTAACTAATGGGTTAATATTAAATCTTTTTAATGCGAATATCCCGATTATAACCATAATCATCGAAACAATAAATAACTGACACATAAGTACGGGCATAAATCCCTGACCCGTTATAATACTTATAATCCACTTTGAAGCAACTAATAGAAATTGTACCGGATTTATCATACATATGATTTGAAGATAAAAATTATCTGGATTTATTGTTATTAATGAAAATAATGTAAAAATTAAAATTGTTGCTAATATACTAATTGTTTCTGGTTTAATTTTTAAAATCAGCAAAATCATCAGTTCCATATAGATTACAATACCAAATATCAAAAGGAGCAATAAACTTGCTATAAACAACTGTGATTGCCACATATGATTAAAAATCATAATAGTTAGATTGAAAATAATTAGTTCTAGCATAATGATAGTTATATATACAATAAATGTAGACACTATAATACTATTTTTATTAGTTACAATTAACCATAACTGTTTATAAGTTCCATTTTCTCTATAATTAATAACTGATAATATCATAAAATTAAGGATACTTACGAAAATAATATATGTCCAAAAAAAACTAATATTACTAAAAATATTTTGTGATTTTACATTACCTACTGGGTTTGCATAAAAAAAATATAGCGTCGGAAATAATAAATTAAATATTAAAGAGATTTTGTTATACCGTAGGTTAGATAAAAAAAGTTTATTAATTGCTAAAATATCGTGGGCCATTTTTCCAATACCTCCGTTAATTACTGAATAACTGGTTAATTGCCAAAATAATCAGTATTAATTGCATTCTAATGATTTGTTTTATTTATTAAAGCTAATAGTTTTGCTGACCCAATCTCTAAATTTAGCAAACATTTATATGTACAATATCCCGACAACGGGATAGAATCATTATTTTGTATTAAATAATCCTGCATAATATGTACTAAAAATTTTGCTGCTTAGCATCCCCGCTAAACCTTTATCTATATTTCCAATGTTTACAGCTCAAAACTTCACTAAACATATGAAATACACCTTTTTGCACCTAAAACATGTAATCATTAAACCCTTTTTCAAAAGCATTGTCAACGATTTAATTACAAGAAAATTAGAAAAATGAATATATAATAATTTTCTTGTAATCGCATATATAATTATATATAAAAAAGCTTGCAAGTCTGACAAAATTGTCAGTCTCACAAGCCATATTTCACAAATTATTTAATTAAAAACTTCATTACTTAGCCGTCTTAGTCTTCATAAAGATAACTAACCAAATCAAACTAATAGCAACAATAACCGTACTAAATACGATTAAGTGACCAAAACCAGTGGCTGTTTGTGCTGCGACAGCCGCTTTTGTTGTGCCCGTTGTTTGAATAAACAAAGCGGCAACCGTTGTTCCTACTGCACCAATAAATTGTTGCATTGTATTGAACACTGCATTAACATCCCCAGACTGTTGTGGCTTAACTTCAGCAACTCCCGCAGTCATTGACACACTAAAGGTCAAGTTTCGTGCTAACGTAAACAAAGCGTAAACAACTGTCAAACCAATCGTCATAATATTTGGTGCCATAAATGAAAAGACAATCATAACTGCCAAGAACGCAATAGTTCCCCAAGCTAATGGCTTGTTAGCACCATTTTTGTCATACATTGACCCATAAATTGGTGCAACAGCAGAACCTAACAATGAACCTGGCATCAAGATAAATCCTGCAACCATTGTCGTCGTACCTAGTGTTAATTGTGTATATTGTGGTAATGCAAAATTAACAGCTAGATTAATTGCTTGTGATGTAGCGTAAATTAATAATGCCATGACAAGTGCTTTACTACGGAAAATGGTTAAATCAATCAATTGATGTTGTGCTTTCTTAGCAACCATGATAAATGCAATCATTGTCACAACTGCAATTACAAGCAAGCTAATAATCATGACCGTAATTTTACCGGACTCTAGTTGTCCCAAAGCCAATAATGCTGATGTTAGTGACACACCAACTAACAAAAATTGACCTAAAGCAAACTTGTTAGTTGCCTTTGGTACTTTTGTATCCAGATTAAACCAACCAATTAATAATGAAATAAGTGCAACTGGTAAAATAATCATGAAAATAGCACGCCAACCTAATGTATAGGCAACTACACCACCATAAACAGGGCCTAATGCTGGTGCCAATGAAATAATCAATGTCCCAAATCCCATATATTTACCTAATTGAGACATTGGCACACTGGTAAAGATAATGTTAAACACTAATGGTAATGCAAATCCAGTCCCGACTGCCATGATCAAGCGACCAAATAATAGTAACCAAAAACTAGGGGCAACCATTGCAATAACGTCACCAATAACAAATGCAAGCCAACCTATCATATATGTTTGGCGCTTACTCAAAATTGCATTAAAGTGTGCTGACGTTAACATCATCAAAGCAACGACTAATAGATAAGCCGTTGTTAACCATTGTACAGTCCCCATTGGTTGATGAAATTGTTGAATTAATTCTGGAAACGTCACATTCATAGACGTTTCTGTTAGAATACCTGAAAATCCCAAAATGGCAGTGGCCACAATCGACCAAATAACCTTGGGTGAAACTTTTTGCTCCTGCATAACTCCTCCTAAATAAAAAAAGTGCTTGATTTTTATTTAAACACATTTCTTAATTATGTGTAAGTATCTTTTATGTTACAAAAAAAAATAAATGAATTGTTAGCTTAAAAAACAACTCATTTATCTTGATTATTTAATTGTTAACGTTTCACCTTCCCTTAAATTATTGACATCAACATCAGGATTTAAGGATTGTAATTCATCAACACTCAAGCCATATTTGGTAGCTATTGCATAACCTGTCTCACCTGCAGCCACTTCAATTTTAGATAATGCGGCTGTTGCATGACTTTTAGTCGATTTAGCACTTACGGCTGCTTTTTTTGACGTTGCTAACTTTGGCTTACTTTTTTGTTTATGTTTACTGCTATCTGAAGCAGCATCAGCAGCCATGTCAGTTTGGTTATCTTTATGTGTCACCCTATCATAGGCAATCGGTATGAAAAAACCGATTAGAAAAATTGCGACGTAGCCAACTAAAATGATAATCCAATATTTAATACGAGAAGGTTTTTTTGTTTTCATTTTATAATCTCACTTTATCTTTTTATTTATCTACGTCTAAAACTAAAATTTTTTGCACGTCATATCGTAATATTTGATAGAATTAGATGATTATTGTTAATTTTATCAGGAGAATGTACATCGTGAAACTGCTTTTCAAAAATCTTATGAATAATAAATTCATTACAACTATTATTAATGTTGTTTCCCGTGTCGATATTATAACTGCCAGTTCATCGATTGCTTACTTCGGGCTACTATCTTTGTTTCCTGGTATTGTCATCCTAAGTACTATTCTACCTTATTTAGGACTAACAATTGATACAGCATTAAATTACGTCCAAACAGCCGTACCTGAATCTGTCTTTACCTTTCTTGACCCTATAATTAGATCTGTGCTAAGCCAAAATGGTGTTGGTGCCCTATCTATCTCAATTATCATTACCCTTTGGTCATTATCTCGTGTTGTCTCCGCAATTCGAGTTGCTCAAAATGGGATTTATAATATTCAACCAAATAATGTTGCTATTTTTAATCGCTTCATTTCCATGTTTTGGTTAATTATTATTATGTTTATTATTGGTATCTTACTAATCATCGCCTCAATTGGATCAAATATTTTAGATGCTCTACCAATTAGTAGTCAAATTATTTATAAAATTGAATCTGCCAAACGTCTCATTGTTATTGTTGGTTTATTTATTGGTGCTTTCCTTTTTAATACCTTCTTACCTAGAGAAAAGCCGCGATTTATTTGGAATTTTTTGGGTACAATTAACCAAATCACACTGGTCATTTGGTTAGCTAAAGCATTTGGATGGTATATAAATATTGCTGCTCGCACTTTCTCTTTTTACCAAGCCTTGAGCTCTGCCATCATTTTACTACTTTGGCTTAACTTTATTGCGTTATCATCATTAGTTGGCACAATTATTACTGCTATTTTGCAAGAACTATTTCCAGCACATATCAGTGATCGTGCTAGTAATTGGTATATGATTAAACTTTTTTTCCGAAATTCAGGAAAAAAATAAAATAAAACGTTGTATTATCGGACTTTTTGCGTTATATTATTAAGTGTTACGAGAAAGTATATTTCTCTGACTATATGTACAAAAACTCATAACACTAAGTAGCGATGCTTAGTATTGTAGGCCTAACTAACCTACAACCTACTCCTTAAAATATAATTATAAACACACAGTCGACTGTTGTTTATGATTAATGTCATCATGATTAACGTCTAATGACATAAAAAAACACTAGCAACCCCACATTGCTAGTGTTTTTTTTATTTAATTGTAATATTTCCATTTGACACAGAAACATTTAATTGATTATTAGTACCCAAATCGTTGGCGTAACTATTCCCATAGTTTTCACCCGCAACTTTTACTCTACCTGCTGTTGTTTGCATTTGCAGACCAACATTTGGCAATCCGCTCGCTTTTAATGAGCCATCCATAATTGTCATAATATTCTGATTCTGTATTTTCGTATCTAACAACTTTAATGTCCCACTGGTTACCTGAATTGCACTTGTATTCATCGCTGTGTGCTGTAGATTAGTGACACTTTCATCTGCTGATAACATCAAACGGCCCATTTGTACATTGTCTGTTTTTAAGCGACTATCATTAACATTAATTGTCGTTTGCTGAGATTTAATATTATGTAATGCAATCTCTGCATCATGTGCTGATGTCGATAAATTAGCCGTATTGACATTATTCATCTGCACATTCGCATTTGTGGCTGTTAAAGTAACGTGCTTAGCAGCGATATTCGCAATATTCATTGCACCATACACGGCTGATTGTTGATAGTCATCTAGTCGCATTTTTTGAGGAAGACTAATCACAATTTTTTCAGGTTCACGTTTACTGAAACTTACTTCATATCCCTTTTCTTGATTTGGCACATAACGAATCTTAAGTTGCTTACCAGCTCGTGTAATATGTAAAAAATCAGGATTAGTGATACGTCCCTTAATTTCAATTTTCTTTTGTTTACCTGTCTCGAGGATGACCGGCACATTAGCAGTCTCAACATCAAGCTTTTGCGCTGGTTTAATTTTATGGTGAATTGATTTAATTTGTGAAACCTCAAAACGACCATTATGCCAACCTAATTTATTTTGTCCACCATGCGCTAAGCCAACCAACATGATAATAACACCAAAGGAAATGACGATAAATCCTGTTAACACATACCGAAATCCTTTACGCATGACGTGTCACCCCACTATTTTTATGTGAAAACTTACGTCCTATGTATTTAACAAATTGCATTAACATCTGAAATACCGAACGAATAATTGCCGCACCAAGTGGCCAAGCAACTAATTGTAATCCAACAATAATCAGGCCAATGCCCCCTTGATATAAACCAGTTGCCCAATTACTAGGCAATACTGCTAGACCGCCAATAAGTTGAAAAACACCAGTCAATAAATAATAAATTAAGACAACAATAACAATTACTGCGATAATAATCGTTGCAAACAAACATACTAAAATCAGCAACATTGCTGGCAACCAAACAATTGATGATAGCAAACCTTCTAATACTGTACTGATCAATTTCAATTCCTGTTTAACCCAATTTTGATGTCCTTGTCGGGTATCATCATCTAATGGTAATTCTTCTTCATCAGCAACACGCAATGAATAATCAACCAAAATACGTTGTGCTAATTGCTTAGGCGTTCCCAATTCTGACATTAAACGTGTTCCTGATAATTGCGCATCAACCGCATACTCTTGGTAAAACTGAATCACATCTGCCTGTTCACTGGGTGTTAATTGTTGCAAATAGTTTTTGACCTGTGCAAAATAAATACTATTTTCCATCAGTATCTCCTGCCAATATAATTTCATTCACTTTACTACTAAAATAACGCCATTCTTCTTGAATGCGCGCCATTTCTTGATACCCTAAATCAGATATTTTGTAATATCTTCGGTTACGTCCTTCAAAAGGTTCATCATAAGTCGTAACCCAGTCATGCTTTTTTAACCGGCGTAAGACTGGGTACATCGTTGATTCAGAAACTGCAAAACGCTCCTGCACTTGCTTTGTTAATGAATATCCATATAAATCTTCTTTAGACAGTAACGCTAATACCAAACCATCCATTAAATCACTTGATAATTGCATTGCCATAGTCATCTTCCTTTACAATACTATAAGACGTATAATATAATACAAGTATAGGGAATGAAAACAAGTCTGTAAAGCGTTTTAATTTTCCTGTAATAAAAATTAGAAAGTGAGTAACATTATGGCAAAGAAAAATAAATTAACTAAATCAAACGATCGTGTATTAAGTGGTGTTTTAGGCGGTATTTCGGATTATCTAGATTTAGATACAACATTAGTTCGCCTATTATTTGTTGCAGCTGCAGTTTTCACTGGTTTCTTCCCATTCGTATTTCTATATATCATCGCAGCAGTTATTATGCCTGAAACAAAAAATCATGATAGTCATGAATACCGTTTTGATGAGGAAGCAAACGGTCAACGACGTGATGTAACACCTGACAGAGATGATCATGGCGATGAAATTTAAAAATAAATAATACCAACAAACAGTCACCGTACATAATTGGTGATTGTTTTTTTACTTAACAAATTGATATACACGCTTAAACAATGATTCCGCAATAGCAAAACCAATATCAATCGCTAACGCAATAACCAGTGTCTTAACCAAATTTTGGCCTGCATGCATATAATTACCTAAGGCAAACTCTTTTAAACTTGTATAGATTATGACTCCTGGTACTAATGAAACCAAACTTGGTACGTAGATCATATTGACGGGTGCCTTAACTCTAATTGCAGCTACATTCCCTAACAATCCAATGGTTAGTGCAGCTAAAAAATTAGGTAAAATCAGATTACTTGTCACACTCTCAGCTAATAAATAAACTGTCCAACCAAAAGCCCCTGTCATACCGGCATATAATAGCACACGGCGGGGGACGTTAGTAATAATACCAAAACCAACAGTCGACAAAAAACTAAAAATAAAACCTGTTAATATTGTCATTTAAAGTCCTCCCAATAAAAGATGAACGATAAAACTGCCCAAAATAGCACCAAGTCCAATTGAACCAGCAATCATAACGGCATCAATACCACGTACCAAACCAGAAATAATATCACGATCAATAATTTCGCGTAAAGAATTCGTAAACGGTACTCCAGGTACCAATGGCATTAGTGCACTAATAATAATATTAGCCGCACTATTAGCAATGCCTAATTGTTGTAATAAGGTTGCTAACAAGCTAATAACCAGTCCACCGACAATCGCACCAAAATAAGGTGCTTCTGCATGTCTATCACCCCATTTTAATGCAAGGTATCCTAGAATACCTATAAAAAAAGCCAACGTTAAATCGCTCCATGTGGCTTTAAACAATAACATGGGTGCTACCGACACTAATCCTGCCCCAAAAATCTTTTGTGGCCATGTAAAATCAATTACTTTATGATCAATTGTTCGCACTTGTTGTTCCAATTGGATAAAATTAATTTCATGTGCAAAAAAACGGCGTGATACCGTATTAATATCATCTACTTTTTGTAAATTAAATGAAGACGCATTTGGTTTTACTAAATGTGTATTTGAGCCGCTAGCTGTACTAATAAAAATTGCCGTCATTGTGGCGTGACAATTTAAATCAACACCACTAGCTTTACCAACATAATCAATCGTTGACTCAACTCGAGTTGTTTCGGCCCCACTTTCTAGTAAAATTCTTGCCATCATCCCACATACATACATTATGTGATTTAAATCTTCTTCAGCCACTAAAACACCTCCTTTTAAAGGATTATTCCAATAAAAAGGACCAATAAGCACATCGTTTATTGGCCTTTCTAATATTATATTATCATGTTTTGTTACTAAATAATGGTGATATTGGTTGGTTGCTCAATATGAATTTGTGGATGATTCATAATATATTCACCAATTAAATCAGCCGTTTCACGTTGCACTTCACGTACTGCTTTATCCATTGAAAACATTGGAAAATTACCAGCACCACCAGCCCGATAATTATTCATTGTCACTTCGTACGTTTGCTTCAAATCTAATGGCTGACCATCTTTAGTAACTGAAACCACACGTTGACCCATCGGCTTATTCAGATCAAATGTATAATCAATACCACTCCAAATATCATAATTATAATGTTGTACTTTAGGCATCGTAAATAGTGGATTCAGAATGATTTCACCCCGATCATCTAACTTAAAGTAACGTGCGTTTACTTCAAGCGCATCTTTAATATCTTGTCCTGTTAATGCTTCAACTACTAATGTATTCGGAAAAATGTAGTTCGTCATGATATCACGTTGTGTTACGGCATCTGATAATCCACGTACTTCATTATTAAACAATGCCGTATTAGAAATTTGTGTATTTGTTGCTGCCATTTGTACGCGGTTAACCAATTCAATAAATGGATGGTTATGTAGACGCGCAGCAAAATGATCGGTAATTGCCATATTATCACCAACATGGCCAACTGGCGTATCCAACCAATCATTAACTTTCTGTTGTAATGGATTAATTAGTGCCACAATATCCTCACGCTCAATGCTTTCGCCTGTTGGCAAAATTTGTGCTGTTGCAGCAACTCGCTGGTGTTCCTCATTCAGCGTTAATTTCATTAATCCGACATAATTACCACGATATCCTGGTTGTGTTGTTGGCACACCATTAACAACTTCTGCAATTTCACGATGTTGATGACCTGTTACAAGTGCATCAACTCCTGGTAATTGTAATAGCTGATACCCTTGATTTTCTGATGTTAATTTTTCTAGAGGCTCTCCTGTTTGCAAATCTTGAGCAAAGCCCCCATGATAAGCAATTATTAAAACATCAACCTGTGGTCGTAATTCTGCAATATATTGTTCTGCCGTTGCCACTGGATCTTGAAAAATTAAATTAGTAATGTGAGCTGGTTGTTCCCAATGCGGAATAAACTGTGTTGTTAAGCCAATTATTCCAATTTTGATACCTTTACGTGCAATAATTTTATATGGTTGGCCAACAAATGGTTCGTGTGTTTGTTTGTCTAAAATATTGGCATTCAATAAATTGTCAGTATCTGCAAATACTGTCTCAATGTATTCACGACCAAAATTAAATTCATGATTACCTAAAATACGCACATCATATGAAATCTTATCAGCTAATTTTTGATATATATTTGTTTGGTCAGGTACTATTTTTTGAATATAATTAGTTAATGGTGAGCCTTGAATAAAATCACCATTTTCAACGGTAACCACAACATCGTCTGTTATAGCAACTTGCGCTTGTTGTTCAGCAATAACTGATGCTGCTCGTGTAAGACCTAACTGATTATTTAACAAAGGTCGTCTAAAATCATCAGCACGTATATAACCATGAACATCTGACGTTGATAGAATTGAAACTTGCATGTTGTTCTCCTTATGATATTTCATTTTATGATTAACAATAAAAGGTTAGCCTTCACTTCATCTTATTACTAAACCAAGCGTTTACGTAATTGCCCAGATAGGAAGTCAATAACTGTGACCATTACAATAATTCCCAATAAAATGATTCCTACTTTTGGCCATTGTCGCGTTTGTAGCGTGAAAATCAATGGTGCACCAATTCCACCTGCACCAACAATTCCTAAAATAGCGGCTGAACGCACCGCAATTTCAAAACGATACAATGTATAATTCATAAATTCTGGCATAACCGCTGGAATTGTTGCTAATGTTAACCCATCTAATGTGGAACCACCTGCCGCAATAATCGCCTCATTAGGTCCACGATCAATATTTTCAATGGCTTCTGAGAACAACTTTCCTAGCATACCAATAGAATGAATTGACACCGCCAAAACACCTGCATACGCACCCGGGCCTACTGCCTTAATAAACATAATTGCCAATACAATTTCAGGGAAAACACGAATAATGGTCAAGATTACCTTCCCAATAGTTGAACGTGGCGTAAAGAAACCTTTCTTAGTTCGTGCAGCCAAAAATGCAAAAGGTAACGTTAAAACAGCTGAAATAAACGTTCCTAAGAAAGCAATTGCTAGCGTTTCAATTAACGCACTAACTAAATCTTCACCATCACCTGTGTAAACATATGACCACTCTGGATGAAACAATCCATGAATAATTGACTTTGTTACTGACACTGCTTGTGGCTTGACTGTTGATAGCGGAATACCAGTAAAGGCCCATATAAAAATCAGTGCAATTACTATTGCTATTAAATAAGGACCATATTTTTGCCACGAATTTCGTTGTATTTTTTGCATTATGCCAACGCCTCCCGTAGTCGATTAGAAATACCATCAACAACTATGACAACTACCAAAATTGCTAAAATAACGATAGCTGTTCGATCATAACGGAATAATGATAATGTTTGATCCAAATACAATCCAACACCACCTGCACCTAGGTAACCCAACACCGTTGATGCACGAACATTAATTTCCAACGTATATAGGAAAAAACTCAAAAATTGATTCATAACTTGTGGAATAACTGCAAACACAATTTTTTGAATTCCATTTGCACCAACTGAAGTCAACGCTTCAATTGGCCCTTCATCAATTGTTTCAATGGCCTCATAAAACAACTTAGAAATCATTCCAAAACTAAAAATTGTTAAGGCACCTACTCCGGCCATTGGTCCAATACCAACGATAGCAACGAACACCGCTGCTAATAGCAAATCAGGTAAAGCACGTACCAGATTTAAGAAGAAACGAATAATTCCTCGTAAATAGACATTTTTAACAATGTTACGTGCAGCTAATAAACTAAACGGTATCGCTATAATCGTCCCTAACAAAGTTCCGACTAATGCCATTTGGATAGTTTCAGCAATTGGTGTGATAATCGATGACACATATGACCAATCTGGGTGCATCATGCGAATTAACAGTTGCCAAAATTGATCCCAACTAAAATTAGTTGTTGCACCAGTATTATAACCAGATCCAATAAAAATTACGACAAATAGGAGAACAGCTAGGCTGCCCTTAATATGCCACTTTTCACTGAAGTGGCGTTCAGGTAAAGTTGCGTTCATATCCTACTCCTCATCGCCAGATTCGGCATAAATATCATCAAAATCGTGTTCGTTGACTTGATCAATTGGCTTATCATAAACTAATTTTCCAGCACGTAACCCAATAATACGAGTTGCATACGCCATTGCTAATTCAACACTATGTAAGTTAACAACGACCGTCATTCCCATGTCATTTAAATGTTGTAAATCATCCATAACCATCTTAGTCGTTTTTGGATCAAGAGAAGCAATCGGTTCGTCTGCTAGTACAACATGTGGTGATTGCATCATTGAGCGAGCAATTGCCACACGTTGTTGTTGACCACCTGATAATTCATCTGCTCGCGTATAATATTTATCTAGCATATTAACACGGTCCAAATTCATCGCTGCTTTTTCTTTGTCTTCTTTAGAAAAAAGGCCAAAAGTACTTCTAAATGTTGAATAATACCCAACTCGTCCGGCCAAAACATTTCGCGCAACCGTTGCTCGTTTAACCAAATTAAAGTTTTGGAAAATCATTGCAATATTACGTTTCTGTTGTCGTAATGCTTTCCCTTTTGATTTTGTAATATCCACATCATCTAGTAAAATTTCACCTTCACTAATATCGTGTAGTCGATTAATTGCGCGTAGCAACGTACTTTTACCAGCACCAGACAATCCAACAATGACAACGAATTCGCCTGATTTAATATCTAAATTAATGTGATCTAATCCAACTGTGCCATTCGGATAAATCTTTGAAACATCATTAATTTTGATGGTACCTAAACCATTACCCATATTTTTACTATCCTACCTTCTGTATATATCTATCTAAAATATGTACTAAAGCGAGGCTTGGCATATACATATCAGCCAGGCCCCACTCTAAAAAAATATTAAATTAACTTATTTTTATTTGATATCTTCTACTTGCTTTTGGTACTTACGAACGGTATCAAAGTTTGAATCCTTTGACTTGCTTACACCAGCCCAGCTGTAAACGTCCTTCATAATCTTCTTACCCTTGTCCGTCTTTGAGACCTTTAACATTGCATTTTGGATAGTCTTGGTATCAGCCTTTGAAATTCCCTTACGTAACGTAATCGTATCGTTAGGAATCTTAGCCGTGTATTCTAAGACACGTGTGTCCTTAAATGCATCTGCATTATCTTTCTTAACCAAATTACGGGCATCATCAAAAATAAAGGCAGCATCTGTATCACCATTCAATACTGAGATAACCCCTTGATCGTGACCCTTAACTGTCACTAGATCAGAATCTTTAATAACGTTCATCCCTTTTTTGTTTAAGTCCACAACAGGGAAAATATACCCAGCATCAGAAGTTGGATTTTGAACAGCAATCTTCTTACCCTTCAAATCCTTAGCATTCTTAATACCTGAATCTTTTTTAACCAATACTAATGCACGATAGTAATCAACTAATTTATCAGTATCAGAACCATCATTTTTCTTATCATTAATACCATATCGTTGTGATTGTAAAATAACTTTCGCACCATATTGCTTGTGCGCTTGTACATAAGGATCAGGTGGTAAGAATCCCATATCAACCTTACCTGAACCCATTGCTTCAACAACTGTATTGTAATCAGTTGAAATTGTAACGTGTACTGGAATTCCTAGTTGCTTCTTCAACAACTTTTCCAATGGCTTAGCCTTTGCTTGAATTGTATCTGCTTGAGATGATGGTACAAATTGTACGTTCAACTCTTTCAAATCAACTTTCTTTGACGCTGCATCAGCTGTTACTACTGGTACGGCTGAGACAATCGTCGTTGCCAACATTGCTACGGTGGCTCCCGCTACAACTTTTTTAAACATTACCCTTGTACTCCTTAAAATTTAGTCATATACACTTACAACACTTAAAGGTTACTTAAATAATAACAGCGAACAATTAAATCGTCAACAAAATTAATAGTTCATTTTAATTCAGTTAAACGTTTTAAAAAAAGAATAAAAAGTCTTTAAAGTTCGTGTTTTATTGATTTTATCTTAAATGCTATAAAAAAAGCTATTAAAATCCCATTGGAATTTAATAGCCTTTTCTATTTAACAAATGATTAATACTTAATTATGACGTCGCTTGATTTTCGCTAATCTCAATCCACCAATTAATGATGCCATTACTAGTGATAATACAACTAGTAGGTTATCATTTTCAGTTTCATTAGTAATGCCCGTTTCTGGCAAAACTAAATCTTGCTTATTTTCAGCTACGACATGTTCATTTTGTTCTATTGCTTGGTTATGATTCATTGATACTGATACATTCGTTGTATTTGCATTAACATCAGCCATATCAATACCAGTGTTTAATGGTGTGTCAGTTTGCATATCATTGACTAATACATCCGCATCAGCAACTGTTGAATGATTAATACCATTTTCTTGATCAATGTCATTATCAATTACAGGTACTTGTTCCTCACCACTTGTTACTGGTGTTTGTTCCTCACCACCTGTTATCGGCGTTGGTTCCTCACCACTTGTTACTGGTGTTTGTTCCTCACCACCTGTTATCGGCGTTGGTTCCTCACCACCTGTTATCGGTGTTTGTTCCTCACCACCTGTTATCGGTGTTTGTTCCTCACCACCATTATGCCATTGTTCCATAATACCTGACAAATCAGCTTCCCCTGCTGCTTGTGCGGCTGCTACTTCAGCGTCCGTTGTCGCACTAGCTATGGCTTCTTTTGCTGTTTGTGCAGCTGCATCGATTGCTGCAGTTGCCGTTGCTTTTTCTTCGGCTGTTAGTCCAGCATTTCCTGCTACTGCTGCCTTTGCCGCTTCGGCTGCACTGTCAATTGCTGCTGAAGCCGTCGGCTTTGTTACCTCTGTTTGATCAACATTGCTAATTGCCGCTTCGCCGGCTGCTTGTGCAGCTGCTACTTCAGCGTCTGTTGTCGCATTAGCTATGGCCTCTTTTGCTGTTTGTGCAGCTGCATCAATTGCTGCAGTTGCCGTTGCTTTTTCTTCTTCCGTTAACCCGGCATTCCCCGCTACTGCTGCCTTTGCTGCTTCGGCTGCACTGTCAATTGCCGCTGAAGCCGTCGGCTTTGTTACCTCTGTTTGATCAACATTGCTAATTGCCGCTTCGCCGGCTGCTTGTGCAGCTGCTACTTCAGCGTCCGTTGTCACATTCGTTATGGCTTCTTTTGCCGTTTGTGCGGCTGCATCAATTGCTGCAGTTGCGGTTGCTTTTTCTTCTTCCGTTAATCCGGGATTCCCCGCTACTGCTGCCTTCGCTGCTTCGACTGCGCTGTCAATTGCCGCTGAAGCCGTTGGCTTTGTTACCCCTGTTTGATCAACATTACCAATTGCTGTCTCGCCGGCTGCTTGTGCGGCCGCTACTTCAGCGTCTGTTGTCGCATTCGTTATAGCTTCTTTTGCTGTTTGTGCAGCTGCATCAATCGCTGCAGTTGCCGTTGCTTTTTCTTCGGCTGTTAATCCGGCATTTCCTGCTACTGCTGCCTTCGCTGCTTCGGCTGCACTGTCAATTGCCGCTTCGCCGGCTGCTTGTGCAGCTGCTACTTCAGCGTCCGTTGTTGCACTAGTTATGGCTTCTTTTGCTGTTTGTGCAGCTGCATCAATCGCTGCAGTTGCCGTTGCTTTTTCTTCTTCCGTCAAGTTTGCATTGACTGCTACTGCTGCCTTCGCTGCTTCGGCTGCGCTGTCAATTGCCGCTGAAGCCGTTGGCTTTGTTACCTCTGTTTGATCAACATTGCTAATTGCCGCTTCGCCGGCTGCTTGTGCAGCTGCTACTTCAGCGTCCGTTGTCGCATTCGTTATGGCTTCTTTTGCTGTTTGTGCGGCTGCATCGATTCCAGCGTTTGCCGTTGCTTTTTCTTCGACTGTTAGTTCAGCATTCCCTGCTACTGCTGCCTTCGCTGCTTCTACTGCACTGTCAATTGCCGCTGAAGCCGTCGGCTTTGTCACTCCTGTTTGATCAACGTTGCCAATTGCTGTCTCACCGGCTACTTGTGCAGCTGCTACTTCAGCATCTATTGTCGCATTCGTTATGGCTTCTTTTGCTGTTTGTGCAGCTGCATCAATTGCTGCAGTTGCCGTTGCTTTTTCTTCGGCTGTTAGTCCAGTATTTCCCGCTACTGCTGCCTTTGCTGCTTCGGCTGCACTGTCAATTGCTGCTGAAGCCGTCGGCTTTGTCACCTCTGTTTGATCAACATTACCAATTGCTGTCTCGCCGGCTGCTTGTGCAGCTGCTACTTCAGCGTCCGTTGTCGCATTCGTTATGGCTTCTTTTGCTGTTTGTGTGGCTGCATCAATTGCTGCAGTTGCCGTTGCTTTTTCTTCGGCTGTTAATCCGGCATTTCCTGCTACTGCTGCCTTCGCTGCTTCGACTGCATTGTCAATTGCCGCTGAAGCCGTCGGCTTTGTTACCTCTGTTTGATCAACATTGCTAATTGCCGCTTCGCCGGCTGCTTGTGCAGCTGCTACTTCAGCGTCCGTTGTCACATTCGTTATGGCTTCTTTTGCCGTTTGTGCGGCTGCATCAATTGCTGCAGTTGCCGTTGCTTTTTCTTCTTCCGTTAATCCGGGATTCCCCGCTACTGCTGCCTTCGCTGCTTCGGCTGCGCTGTCAATTGCCGCTGAAGCCGTTGGCTTTGTTACCCCTGTTTGATCAACATTACCAATTGCCGTCTCGCCGGCTGCTTGTGCAGCTGCTACTTCAGCGTCTGTTGTCGTATTAGCTATGGCTTCTTTTGCTGTTTGTGCAGCTGCATCAATCGCTGCAGTTGCCGTTGCTTTTTCTTCTTCCGTCAAGTTTGCGTTGACTGCTACTGCTGCCTTCGCTGCTTCGGCTGCGCTGTCAATTGCCGCTGAAGCCGTTGGCTTTGTTACCTCTGTTTGATCAACATTGCTAATTGCCGCTTCGCCGGCTGCTTGTGCAGCTGCTACTTCAGCGTCTGTTATCGCATTAGCTATGGCTTCTTTTGCTGTTTGTGCGGCTGCATCAATTGCTGCAGTTGCCGTTGCTTTTTCTTCGGCTGTTAGTTCAGCATTTCCTGCTACTGCTGCCTTTGCTGCTTCGGCTGCACTGTCAATTGCCGCTGAAGCCGTTGGCTTTGTTACCCCTGTTTGATCAACGTTGCCAATTGCTGTCTCACCAGCTACTTGTGCAGCTGCTACTTCAGCGTCCGTTATCGCATTCGTTATGGCTTCTTTTGCCGTTTGTGCAGCTGCATCAATTGCTGCCGTTGCGGTTGCTTTTTCTTCGGCTGTTAATCCGGCATTCCCCGCTACTGCTGCCTTCGCTGCTTCAGCTGCGCTGTCAATTGCCGCTGAAGCCGTTGGCTTTGTTACCCCTGTTTGATCAACATTGCTAATTGCCACTTCGCCAGCTGCTTGTGCAGCTGCTACTTCAGCAAGTGTTGCTGCACTATCAATATTATTCTTTGCAGTCATCGCAACATTATCAATCTTAGCCGAAATTGCACTACGTTCATCAACAGTTAAATTAGTATTATTTGCAAGGTTATTTTTTACAGATTGCGCTGCATTATCAATTGCTATTTGAGCTGCTAATTTACTATCTACCAACACAGCATCGGTAACAATATCATCAATATTATTCGTTCCAGTATTAAATGCTGTATCAGCTTCAACTGTTGTTGTCGCCTTATCAATATTATCTATGCCTGCTGCAACTTCTGAATCGATGGCTGTTTGCGCTGCCAAACGTTGCTCATCTGATATATTTTCTAAATCTGTAATAACTTGTTTTTGCGCTTCACCATAAGCAATCAAAGTATTTTTATTATCTGATTGAACCTGTGCTAAACGTAATTGATCAACAGAATATTCTTGATTATCTGTGACAAACTCACGGGTTGTCTTAATAATAATGGTGTCATCATTTTGTAAATTGGCATTGCTCAAATCAAAACTGAATTTACCATTTTCATCTGTTAATTGACCATACTTATCTGTATCACGCCAATAAGGGCTGGCAATTATATTAATAGCTGGCAATGTATCAATTGAGCCATCAGCATGTTTAATTTGAATTTGAACGGATGCATCACTATCAGCCATAATATTTGAAATATTAGCTGTCAATTGATTATTTTTATCTAATGCAACATTTTCCTGAAAAACATCTTCACCAGAACGAATAACATCCAAAATACCTTTAGTATTATTCTGGAATTGATTGTTAATTTGTGTTTCAACTGCTTCAGTTTTACCAACTACATCTGATGCATTTGATGCATAGAATCCTAAAAATTGTGAGAAATTCAAATTCATTTTATCAAGAGAATCCGAATAATTACCTTGATCATCCATTACTTTAATTTTTGAAAAATTCAAAGTACCGTTAGTCATAAATGACGTTTTGTCATTAGTATTAGCCGTTCGATCAATTAAGAAATGCTTAGGTTGCACAATATTAAAGTATCCTTTACTAACTGCACTTCCTAAATCAATTAGCTTAACGGCACCTGTTCCATCAATTTTAGCAGTAAAAGTGGCATTCGGATTAACATTAAAAGTTGATCCACCAGTAATGTAAAATACACTACCTACAAAGTCTCCCATGTTTTGACCAACATAATTGAATGTTCCCTCACTATCAACATTTATTTGGCCTTTCCCACTAAAATTCAACAAATTATCCGGACTAATATTAATTGCCGATACAGATGGAACACCATTAGATTGAATATCCAATAATGCATTCTTTTCAACATTTATTTTTGATTCAATTAACACATGTAAGTGAATAGCACCTGATGTCTTCGCATTATTAATGCTATCTAAATTAATGTGTAATTCTGCACCATCATTAACGATGACATCAGCTGCTGATGCATTAATACCATACTTACCCTCCCCGTGAGGATTTAAGGTAACCGTTGATTGATTTTCTAGAAAGATTCCATTGTGGTCATTGGTAATATTTGTAATATCAACATTTGTATACAATACATCCCCATTAGTAGTAGTTCCTGTAAAATTGCTACCCGCTTTGAAATTAATCTCATTTGCTGAGATAGCAGGCGAACCATTAGCCGTTGTATTAACAGTGACAGTCCCTAAAACATCAACACTATTATTAGTTGAAATAAATGTACCACCCTGATAAGTAACATCTTCGATTGCATAACTATCGGCTTTACTGAAAATACCACTTGTATTAGTTCCTAATAGATCTAAATTCTTTAAATAAATACGATTCGTCGGAATTAAAATTGACGACATATCAAATGTGAATTTATTAAAATCAATTTTATATCGTTTATCACTGGTAGATTGAACTGTCATATCACGATGGCTTGTCACACTTATTGTTGGTAAATTCAATAAACCATTTTTATAACCCGCTAAATCAATATCTGAACTAATATAAATATCTGATGATGTACCGGTTGCAATAGCATTAACAAACTCTTCTGCCGTATTAACGACTACTGCACCCTCTGGTAATTCATCATCCGCTTTTGGTTGCACAACCGGCACAGAGGCATTAACACTAACTTTAGCAACTGCGGGTTGCTTCACTTGTTCAGTAGCATCTTTTGTCTTTGGCACTGCGCCTTCTTTCTTGTTAACGCTTACATTTTCGTTGTCAGAAATAGTTGTTTCAGTCATAGCCTGACTAGCTGGCTCTTGTTCAGTCTTTGTTGTAGCTACTGTTTCATCCGTCGCTACAGGTGTTTGTTCCGTTTCCACTTGCGATTTTTCTGTTGTCGTTTCTGTATCCACCATGCCTGCTGCTGATGATGACGTTTGCGCTTCGCCTGTCTCAGAAGTAGCTTGTGATTGCTCATTTACAGCATCCATTTTGTCATTTTTATTATCAACTACTGTCACTTCGCTATTTACTGCCGAACTGATAGCTTCACTATTCATTGCAGGCGACATTTGTTCATCTGATGATGAATTAGTTGATACTGCGTCACTTGCTTGACTTGTCACTTCAGTTGTATTTGCTAACTTATAAGATCTATCAATATTATTATCATTAACTTGTATGTTTGAACTTTGTTGTGCTGGTGTTACTTGGTCAGCATTAGCAGTCCCCAAAAATCCCATTGTCCCGATTGTTATTCCTGCTAAGGCAGTAACCCAGATTTTACCAATTTTATATGACTTGTAATGCGAACGAATATCTAATTGCACTTTTACGACACGCTTCATATTATCCTCTTTTCCCCATATGGAAGGCGACATAACTTTTATTGATTAATAATATCATATAATTCAAAGATATATTATATATTAAAAATCTTTATAAAATAATGCATAGGTATAAAGTTAGTGATTTACAGCACAATAAGTTAACATATAGTAAATTAATACGCTTATTTTTTAAAAAATCAATATTTTAAAAACAATCATTTTTATATCAAATCGAATTTAATGAACTCTATTTTAAATCGTTTTCAACATTTAACGCAATCAATTAATCTAAATTAAATGAATAAAATTAATTATATATACTTTTGAAATGTTCATGTGATAAACAGAACCTAAATCAGCTTTTTTTACATTATCAAAAGCTTTAAAAAAATAAATTTTTTGTGTTTTGTTCGTGTTTTAAACAAAAAAAGCGACAAACATTATATAAATGTTTGTCGCTTTATCATATTATATTTTTCGACATTTATTATCAGTAACAAGTATATTACCTATAAACTTTTTAACTTATTTTCTATAATGTAACGATTACACTAATAACCCACATACGTATCTGTATCTGTAACAGTACCAGTACCGTATGTACTATCTGTAGTAGTATCAGCTGCTTCTTCAGTTGCAGATTGTGAAGCTGGTAAGCCATTCATTATTAGTGTTGCGTTAGAAACCTTACCACCATAGAGTGTACCAGTTTTTTTATGTTTTAGTCCTAATGACTTACGTAAAACATTCGTAACACGTTGTTTTTCATCTTGCGAAATTAGCTCAGATGAACCAGAGGTTAGATTGACTTCGGTTCCCTGTGCATTATCTTGTTTAATTGTTTTGGCAGCACTAAGATAACGCGAAGCAACAGTCAGCATATCACCAAAGGTTAAATCAGTTTGTGTCGAATCAGACAATGTATTCAAAAACTTTTGATTAATTAGTTTAGTTGGATTACTCTTAGCATCATCAACAATCGTCTGCAATACCATTCGTTGACGTTTCTGACGGCCATAATCACCTTGTGGATCATCATAACGCATACGTGAAAATGCTAAAGCAGCCTGACCATCCATTTTTTTATATGTCTTAGTTTGACCTTTTGCATTAAGCGTAAATGTTGACGAACCCTTAGTAAAGTTATAAATATAGTCTCCATCATTATGAGCAGTATAAGGATTATACCCAAATGTCAGTGGTGACTTAACTTTAATACCATTCATTTGATCAATAACCTTTTCTAAACCACCCATATTAACCAATGCATAATAATCAATCGGCACATTTAACCACTTTTGAATTGTTTGAATCGTTGTCTTGGCAGATCCGTATTCATATGCTGAGTTCAACTTTTGCGGGAATTCCTCTTCATAACCAACCGGTGCAATAACCGAATCACGAGGCAAGGACATAATTGTTACTTTTTCTTTGTCTGGATTAACCGTAACTAACATCAAAGAATCTGTCCGACCTTTATACTTTCGATCTAATTCACCTGTATCAGTTCCTAATAGTAAAATTGAAAATGGTTTCCCTTGTTTGATCACTTTAGAAACATTACGCTCTTTCGTCAATCCGGTTTCTTGGTACGAACCATCAATGGCATTTTTAGTCTTGTTATAAGCAACACCAAATAACATCCCCACAATCAAAACAATAACAGCAATCACAAATAAAATAGCCCCACGAATTCTGCGTTTACGTGGCTGTTTCCCATTTGATTGAAACTTTTTATCACGTGGGCCACCTTCACGCTTTTTACGCCTCTTTAATTCGTTTTCAGCCTGGCGTCGATCTAATCGAGTTTTCGGCTCATTATCCATGAGCATCTCCTCTCTAAACTATAAAGATTAATAATATATTTCATATTCTGTTCAAGAAAAAATACTTAGTAAGTTTATAAAAAGTTCCTTTTAAAAAACTTATAGCAACCCTACCATATTACCATATTTTTTAGCCATGCAATATATCATTAGCCATTATCTGACACCATTATAAATATTAAACAGCCACTGGTGCCTTAATACTTGAGTGAGGTTCATACCCATTTAATTTAATATCAGACATTGTATACTCTGCAATATCAGTTACATCGGGATTTAAAGTAAGCGTTGGTAATGCCTTCATGTCGCGTTGTAATTGTTTTTGGATTTGCTCAATATGATTTGAATAAATGTGAGTATCACCAAAAGTATGTACAAATTCACCTGGCTGTAGTCCGGTTTGCGCTGCAACCATATGTAACAATAAAGCATATGAAGCAATATTAAATGGCACACCTAAAAACACATCTGCAGAACGTTGATAAAGTTGTAGACTTAATTTACCATCAGCCACATAAAACTGAAACAAAGTGTGGCAAGGTGGTAAAGCCTGCGTTGGCACATCTTCAGGATTCCATGCGGAAACAATCAAACGACGTGAATCAGGATTATGCTTGATTTGTTCTATGACATCATGAATTTGATCTATAAAGCCACCTTGTACGCGACGCCAGTGTCGCCATTGTGCACCATATACATCACCCAATTCACCATATTTTTCTGCAAATACATCATCATTTAAAATACGCTCAACAAATATAGCATGTTGCTCATCATATTGTGTTTTAAAATCCTCATCAATCAATGAACGACGGCCAAAATCAGTCATATCTGGTCCATTATAATCAGATGATGTTACCCAATTTTTAAAAGCCCATTCATCCCAAATATGATTTTTATGCTCTAACAAAAAGCGGATGTTGGTATCCCCTTTAAGGAACCATAATAACTCACTTTTAATTAAACCAAATGGCACCCGTTTAGTTGTTAGTAACGGAAACCCTTCACTCATATCAAAACGTAATTGACGCCCAAAGACCGATTTTGTTCCTGTACCAGTGCGATCATTTTTAACCGCACCATTATCCAATATATCTTGCGCTAAATCTAAGTAACCTTGTTCATTTTCACTCATAATGAGTACCTTACTAGCCTTTCTATAAATAAGCCTCAAAATCAATTTTATCTAAATCTGTACCATCTACTTTTACTTGTGCAATTGTGACATTTTTTGCATCCAATAATTCTGTTACAAAATCATCATTACGATAGTTACGTAAATAGTTAATTTTAGTCACCCCTGCTTGTAGTAACAATTTTGTACAATGTACACAAGGAAAATCGGTTACAAAAACTTGAGCACTATCAGCACTAATACCCATCTTTGCTAATTGCATCAGAGCATTCTGTTCAGCGTGCACTGCACGAATACAATGACCATCCACCAACAAATCACCCACCTCAGTACAATGTGGTGTGCCAGATACGGATCCATTATAACCACTAGCAATGATGCGGCCATCTTTTACCACAACTGCGCCGACATGCAATCGTGTGCAAGTACTACGTGCAGCTAACATAATTGCTTGTAGCATAAAATACTTTTCCCAAGTAATCCGTTCATCATTCATTATCTTGCCCCTTTACTATCTGTATTAGTTGTTCCTAATATTAGCAAGGATTGCAATTAAATAAAAGGTTTTATATTTTACAACTTATAAAACATTTTATTACAGTCGTGACGAAATATATAATTGATTTAAAAAATAAATTATGATATAATATAAATAACTATTTTTATCTTTATGTAGATAATAGATTTATGCAGCGATTCCATTTGTCGCTGGCTATGGGGGTGCCCCATGAGAGGAGTTCTTATGCCTGCAGCATTAGCAGAAATTAAGCAACAATTAGATGAACACATCGGTGAGCAAGTCACTTTGACTACCCATGAAAGTCGTCACCGCACCATTGAACACCAAGCAATCGTACGAAACACCTTCCGTTCTGTTTTCGTCCTTGATTTAGAACAAGATGGTCACGAATTTGATCGTGCCTCATTTAGTTACACTGATCTTTTAACAGAAAATATTGAAATTTCTTTCGATTAATTTGATTAGGCAACCAAAAAAGCGCCAGGTATAATGATTTAAAATCAATTATACCTGGCGCTTTTTTATTATTTTATTCTGCTTTGTTTAATCGCACAATTTCAAATTCATTAATATAAGCATCCTTAAAATCAAGTGGCTTAATTGCAAAATCTGCCAACTCAACCGTGTCACCACCTTTAATATCAGGGAATTGTTCCAAAATAAATCCAGTTAGCGTGACCATATCTGATTTATCAAATGCTTTAATATCCGTCTTAAAATAACGTTCAAAATCATAAACTGTCATTTTTCCAGATACTTTATAATGCATTTGTTGTTGATTATCTGTTCCCAATTTTTCAACTAAATCATCAACCACCCAGTCAACTTCGTCTCGAACTGAGCCAAAAAGTTCTTCATAAATATCTTTATCTGTAATAATACCAGATGTGCCACCATACTCATCTTTGACAACAATCATCGGTGTTCGTTTTGAAATCATCAATTTCAAAACATCTTGGATTGGCATATTTTCAGGTACAGTTGGCATATTACGAATTATCTTTCGTACAGGTACGGTACGATCGATTTCTGCTTGACGCATAATATCGTAATTAAATACGTAACCTAAAATTTTATCTTTGTCACCATCAGCAACAACTGGGAAACGTGAATGTTTTGTTTCAAAATAAGCATGCAATGCGTCATCAATATCACTTCTAACATCGACGACAAATAATTGCGTACGATCAATCATAATATCATTTGCAACCTTATCATTCATTTCAAATGCGCGTTCCATAAAGACATAATCTTCATTTTGCAATTGACCTAAACGAGCCGCATTACGTGATAAGCTCAAAATTTCTGCTTCTGAATAAACTTCATTATCTTCAGATGCTGTGCGTAACCCTAGTAAGTGCGTAAATCCAGTTGCGGACTTGTTCAACAACCACACAAATGGATAAAATAGCACATGGAATAGGCGCAATGGCCCTGAAACGAACAAAGCTACCTTAACTGGGAATTCAATTGATACATTTTTAGGTACCAACTCCGTTAGGACAACCTCAATATAAGTCAACAATATCAACGCAATAACTGATGCAATCGCTGCTGAACTAGGCCCTGTCATTTCTTTTAAGAAACCACCAGCTAATAGTAAGTGGGCAATTGTTTCTTCACCCATCCAACCTAATAACAAACCAGTCACTGTAATACCAACTTGGGTCGTTGATAAATACTCGTTTAAATTATCAACCATGTGAATCGTTGTTGCGATCTTGCGTGATGGTCGTTCACGTGCCTCTTGTAGTTCTACTAATGCACTTCTTCTAACCTTCACTAGCGCAAATTCAGCAGAAACACATAACGCCGCAAATATTAACACCAAGATTATCACAATAATTGATATGATAAATCTTCCTTCACTCAAATTAATTTCCTACTTTCAAATATAATGGTATCGATTATCCATATTATATCAAACTTTATCATATGTGTTGATAACAGGTTATAACACTTATTAAACCTAATATTTGGACAATTTGATAAAAGCGCTACTAAATTCTATCCGGAGAATTTAGTAGCGCTTTTATTTTATCAAAAAACATCAATCATTAATCTTAATGTTTTTCATCATCATTATCTGCTATATCAATCTCTGATTCTGGAAAAGCAACAACTTCAAATTTTTCAATGTACGCATCTTTAAAATCAAGTGCTGTAATCTCAAAGTTAGCAATACGAATAGCTTGGCCAACATGGAAATCTGGATGTTCATCCAACACATAACCAGTCAAAGTCACCTTTTCTGATTTTTCAAAAGATTTAAGTTCAGTCTTAAAGAATCGCTCAAAATCATATAACGTCATTTTTCCGGATACACGATAATGCATATTGCCTGCATCATCTGATCCCATCTTCTCGACCATATCATCAGCCACATCATCAATTTCATCACGAACAGAACCAAATAGTTCCTCATAAATATCTTTGTCCGTCACAATACCTGATGTACCACCAAATTCGTCTTTAACCACAACAATCGGTGCACGGTGTTCAATCATCTCTTGTAGCACTTCCGTAATAGGTTGTGTTTCAGAAACAACTGGCAAATTACGTAAGACTGTTCTAATTGGTGCATCTGGACTAATTCGTCCCTGACGTACCAAATCATATGAAAAGACATAGCCTAAAATCTTATCTTTATCATTATCTGCAACAACTGGAATTCGTGAAAACTTTTCTTCCAAATATAAGTTTAAGGCATCAGCAATCGTTTCTGTCACATCCACAACCGTCAATTGTGTACGATCAATCATAATATCCAAAGCTTCTTTATCATTCATCGCAAAAGCACGCTTCATGAATGTCAAATCTTCTTCATCCAATTCACCAGCATCTGCCGCATCCTTTGACAAAGATAAAATTTCAGCTTCTGAATAAATATCTTCATCTGGATGGGCATTGAACCCTAACATTTTTGTAAAGAATGCAGCTGCACGATCAAATAGCCAAATTAATGGGAACAAAACAACGTGGAAAAACATTACAGGTCTAACAATGGCCAACAACATTTTAACAGGTTGATCAATCGCAATATTCTTTGGGACCAAATCAGTAAACACTGCGTGGATAAATGTAAAGATCAAAATAGCCGCAATTGATGATACACTATGTGCAATTGCAGGTGGTAAAATTTCAGCATTAATAATTAATGTTGCAATAAAATCTTCACCCAGCCAACCTAAAATCAATGAGGTTAGTGTAATACCAACTTGTGCAGTTGATAGATATTCTGATAAATGATCCAACATGTGCAACGCATGCCCTACTTTGGCAGACGGCTTTTCACGAGCCTCTTGCATCGCACGTAATGAACTTGGACGTACTTTAACCAATGAATACTCTGTTAAAGTAAACAGAATAGCTAGCAACAAAATAATAATAATAATCACCAAATTAGTGATAATAGACGGACCGGAATCCATGACATACCTTCTTTCAAAATTAGTTCTAAACACAATTATAGCAAATTTCGTTACTTACTGTATACACTATATTTAACTAGTGAATTATGTAAATTAATAAATTCTTCTAGTGATAACTTTTCAGCGCGAATACGTGGATCAATCCCCACATTTTCTAAGGCAGCAGTAAGTTTTTCTTTCATCACATCATCTTTACCAAATGCTGTAATTAAATTGTTCCATAATGTTTTACGTCGCATGGTAAAACCAACTTTAAACAAATTAAATAATTGTTGCTCATTATGTGGTAATACTTGCAATGGTTCACGTGGCGTTAATGAAATAATCGCTGAATCCACATTAGGATTTGGCACAAATGCCGTTCTTGAAACCGTAAAAGCCAACGTCGCATTCATTCGATATTGTACAGCTAAAGTTAATGACCCATAATCCTTAGTCCCTACTTCAGCTGATAAACGACTCGCCACTTCTTTTTGCATCATGACAACAATATTATCAAATTTCACATCTGACTGAAGCACTTGCATTAAGATAGGTGTGGTAATGTAATATGGTAAATTAGCAACTAGCTTCAAGGGCGCATTCGGATCACTAAAATGCGCTTTAATTTCAGATTCCAAATCAACCTTTAAAATATCTTGATTAACAATCATTACATTATCGTAAGGTGCCATCGTATGATCTAAAACTGGTATCAAACGGTCATCAATTTCAAATGCTAATACTTCTTTTGCTGATCGCGCCAATTGCTCTGTTAGAGCACCTATACCCGGTCCGATCTCAATAACATTATCCGTATCCTTCACTTCTCCAGCTGCAACAATGTTTTTCAATATATTAATATCTGTCAAAAAATTTTGACCCAAAGATTTTTTTGTATTAATGCCAAAACTATTCATAATGGCTTGCGTACGCATTGGCGTCGCAATATCTGGCACATCTGTCATTCTTTTTCCTCATCTAATTCATTTAAAACCGTTAATAAATTTTTCTTTTTAATACCAAACATTATCAAACGATTCATTAATTGTTTACCGTTCACATATCCTAAATTCATTGCTTCAGAAATATATTCACGACGCTTGGCTGCACCCTGACCAGCAACTAATCCTAATTGCCGTAAATCCGCCATCGTAATATCCGTTGTTATTGCTGCTGCTGTTTTCGGTGTATAAACTGCTTGTAACGCCGTTTGCAATACAGCAGGTGTCGCATATTCAATGCCTAAACTATGATGCTTAATTTGTCGACCAGCTTCATCTTTAGTCAAAAAAGCATGTTTTGCATTGGGCACCACACTACTGATAATTTTTCTTAATCGCTCACCATTAAAATCAGGGTCAGTAAAAACAATCACACCACGATTAATTGCAGCTTGTTTAATAGCGGCTATTGTTTGTTCGCTAAGTGCTGACCCGTTCGTTTCAATGGTATCTGCACTAACTGCATGTCTTAATGCTTCAGTGTCTGCACGCCCTTCTACAACAATCACTTCTTTAATTTTCATCATTTAACTTGGTCTAAATGCCATAGCCGACGTGCATTATTTGTTGTAATTTTGGCTACTTCATCATAGCTTTTACCCAATAATTCAGCAATATAATCAATAATATAATGTACATACATTGGTTCATTAGGCTTACCACGCATAGGTGTTGGTGCTAAATAAGGTGCGTCCGTTTCCACTAATAAACGATCCAGTGGTACTGACTTAAGTGTCTCTTGCACATCCTTTGCGTTTTTAAACGTTGCAATTCCTGAGAATGAAATATACATCCCCAAATCAAGAAACTGCTTAGCTTCTTCTGGTGTACCAGTAAACGAATGCATAACACCGCCAAATTCCTCAACATGTGCATCTTTTAATGTTTGATACGTATCTGCCGTGGCATTACGTGTATGTACTGTGACAGGCAAATTAAACTCACGAGCTAATGTTAATTGCTGTATAAAAGCCTTTTTTTGTTCATCAGCTGATGGATTATCATCCCAATAATAATCCAACCCGGTCTCACCAACACCAATAACCGCATCATCTTGTAATTGTTTGCGGAATGTTGCTAATGCTTCATCATTCATTTCCAAAATATCTTCTGGCTGCCAACCAATAACCGCATGCATACCTTCAAAATCATGAGCTAACTGAATAGCTCGTTCATTAGATTGCGTGTCATAACCAATAATATTCATTTCTACAATGCTAAATTCAGTTGCTCTACCAAAATAAGCTGGCACATCATGCCAAAACGTATCATCATTTAGATGTGTATGGGTATCATAGCCGTCAGCGCGGCGTTGCCCAGATTTATAAATCGCCATTTTTACTCCTTGATTAATTTTTTTATACGGTTTAATCTTTGTTATTTTTAATCTATTTCATTCTAGCAAATGATTCAAAAAAAGCCAAAAAACACTTATATAATCATCTATTAAGCATAACATGCCACCATTAATATTTCATTTTTAAAATAGCTTTTCTCTTAATAAATCGGTTTTAAAAAACAGCAAATCATCAATATCGGATAATTTACTGTTATGACAGATAAGATAGTTATATTTTATGCCAAATTTATTTAGTTTCACTTATTCGCTACTAATATTTGCCAATAAAATAGCCTGTGAATTAATTACTTCATCATAGAGCTCTTTTAACAACTCTGCATCTGCGTCACCTTGTGTTCGCTGTTGTTCAATATAATTTAATTCTTCTTGTAATGCATTTAGGAAAACCTGTTGCTCATCATCGGAATTAATTTTTTGATTTTGTAGCATTGCTTGTTGATGAGAATAAGCATATCGTAGCGCAATCATATCTCTTGCATTCATATCTTGTTTTGATAATTGATTCATATACGTCGTCATACCATCATTAATAATGTTCATCACTTCATCAACACTATTTTGATGACTATGATAACTATCTTGATGGTTAGCTACCCGATGTTTAATTATTCTGACAGTTAACTTTCGCCAAATATGGCGTCGATGTTTACCAAATTTACCAAAACCATTTTGCAATGATTGCATCCGGTTATAAAGTTGCAGCGCTTCATCGGATATACGATTTTCATCAATCGCTTGCGCCATTGCTTGGTCTGCTACTTTATATAACGTCCGATAAGCCTTTTTACGACTAGCATCATTTAATTGTTCATTACCATAACCTAATTGATTTTTTAACTGTTGCATAACAGTCGCCTTAATTGTTTGCGCTACATCTGCATGGCTAACATATGTCATCGCAGCATTGACCATTTCTGTATGATTTTTTTGGTACGTATCTGCATCATATAAAGGTGCTAAACGATTTAAAATTCTTGGTAATAAGATAACTGGTACTAATAAACTTAATATAATAACAGTTGATGCAATTAACAATAAATCATTACGTTCTGTAAATGCAGCACCATTACTTAATGTTAATGGTAATGAGAATGCCATCGACATTGTCACGGCACCATGAACACCACCAATAGCAAAGACCAAACCATCACGTTTCGTATATGGTTTGTTGCCAAATCGACCACTATAACGAATTGCGAGATAACGACATAGCGTCATCACGACATATAATAAAATACCAATAGCAATCAATGCCACCCAAGTTCTAACCGGTTGTAGAATATAAACCTTTGCTACACTAACTAAAGATGTCCCTAGTAAAATGAACACCAAACCATTTAAAATCTGCGATACAATATCAGTCAATTGGCCCGTTAAATGGTTAAGCTTTGGATCCATAAATTGCGTATGCTGTTGTTCAATATTAGACATAACCCCCATCACAACAACTGCAATAATACCCGAAACACCAAAAACATGCTCTGCAATACCAAATACAACAATTGGTGCTAGAAAGTACATCAAAACATGAGCAACCGTATCATCAAATTCAGCCTTCAGTAAATGTTGACGAACATAAATGAAAATAAAGCTAGCAATAAAACCAGCAATCACGCCACCCACTGCTACTACCAAAAACTCACTAAACCCATGTATAAATGAAAAAGTTCCCGTATTCATCCATAGAATTGCTAGCTCTAAAATAACTAACCCTGTCGCATCATTAAACAACGATTCTAAACTCAAAGAACGTTTAACATCTTTAGGCATATCTAACCCATTCGTAACTGATTCTAAAGCAGTCGCATCAGTCGGTGTTACGATTGCTGCTAATGCTAGCGAGAATGGTAACGCCCAACCAATTGCGACGTGCCCAACGGTCATCAAAATAACGACCGTTACAATAGCTAAAATACCTGCTAACTCAATAATTGATTTAAAATGTTTTGAAATTAATTTAGCTTGAGTACGTTGCCCTTCATAAAACAATAATGGTGCAATCACTAGCATCATAAACCATTCTGGATTTAACATAATCACATAATGATTAATAACCGGGACGATAGCTAATAATATACCACCTACGATTTGCCACAAAGCTTGCGGAATTTTCGGAAATGCTTGCGTTAAAAAATTAGCAATAATGATTGCAACACATACGTAAGCTAATGCATAAAAAATTATCATCTGATAGTATCCTCCTTTTACATTGCTTAAAAATAAAGGATTGAGATTATAATCTCAATCCTTTATGCATGACTTGATTGACTACTAATTAGCCAAGTTCTGATCCTGCTTCAATTTCATCTGGCAAGATTGATAAGGTAACCTTACCATCTTTTTCAGCTGAAAGAAGCATTCCTTCAGAAAGTTCCCCCATCATCTTACGAGGCTTTAAGTTGGCAACATAAGCAACCTTTTTACCAACTAATGTCGTATATTCTGGATAAAACTTCTTAATACCTGACAAAATTGTTCGACCATCAGCAGAACCATCGTCTAATTTGAAGCGTAATAATTTATTAGATTTCTCTACTTCAGACACTTCTTTAATTTCTGCAACACGCAATTCTACCTTTTCAAAATCATCAAAAACAATTTCGTCTTTAGTTGTAATCGTCTTTGGTGCTGTTGGCTTCGTCATTGAACGTGTTTGCTTACCACCTTGTCCTGTCATATTATCACGAATATAAACAACTTCGGCTTCTACATCAACACGTGGGAAGATTGGTTGTCCTTTTAGTACAACATGACCACCTGTTGGTATATCTTCAAAGTTTAATCCGATAATATCAGTATTTGAATCATCCAAACCTAATTGATTGAAAATGCTTTGTGGTGCTTTCGTCAAAATAGGTTGCAATAGGATAGCAACTACACGTAAAGCAGCTGCTAAATGAGCCATAACTGATGCTAATACTTCTGTTTGACTATCATCTTTAGCTAACGTCCATGGTGTTGTTTCATCAATATACTTATTAGCACGTGAAATCAATTGCCAGATGTTTGCCAAAGCATCAGCAGTCCGCATTGCTTGCATATTATCATTATAATTAACAATGACTTCTTGCGCAGTTTCAACAAGATCTTGATCAAAGTCAGTTAAACCAGTATGCAATTCTGGAATAACACCAGCTTCATATTTATTAATCATGGCAACTGTACGGTTCAACAAGTTTCCCAAGTCATTTGCCAAATCATAATTTAGTTTTGAAACAAAATCTTCAGGGGTGAAAATACCATCATTTCCAAATGGCATTGCACGGAGCAAGTAGTAACGCACAGCATCAATACCATAACGTTCAGCCAAAGTATCTGGGTACACAACGTTCCCCTTTGACTTAGACATTTTACCATCACGCATTGTTAACCAACCATGACCAACAATTGTTTCAGGCATTGGTAATCCCAAAGCATGTAACATAATAGGCCAATAAATTGTGTGGAAACGAACAATTTCCTTACCAACCAAATGTACATTAGCTGGCCAGAATTTATCAAATAAGGTTGTATCATCTGACATGTAACCTAACTTGGTAATATAGTTTGATAAAGCATCAATCCATACATAAACAACGTGGTCAGGATCTGATGCAACTGGTACACCCCAGTTAAAGGCCGTACGTGTTACAGCCAAATCTTCCAAACCTGGCTCAATAAAGTTCTTAATCATCTCGTTCATACGAGTTGCTGGTTGAATAAACTTAGGGTGTGACTTATAGTAGTCCAACAACCAGTCAGCATACTTACTCATCTTAAAGAAATATGATTCTTCCTGAACAAGTTCTACTTCGTGTCCTGAAGGAGCTTTACCACCAGTAACATTACCATCATCATCACGATAAACTTCTGCTAATTGAGACTCAGTGAAATACTCTTCATCATCAACTGAATACCAGCCTTCATATTGGCCTTTATAAATATCACCTTGATCCAGGAACTTTTGAAAAATCTTTTGCACTGCTTTTTCATGATAATCATCAGTGGTACGAACAAAGCCATCATTACTGATTGCTAATTCAGCCCATAAGGCTTTAATATCTGCAGCCATTTGATCAACATATTCTTTGGGTGAAATGTTTAATTTTTCAGCTTTTTGTTCGATTTTTAATCCGTGTTCGTCGGTACCTGTTAGAAAATATACATCCTCATTTAATAGCCGGTGGTATCGCGCTGCTGCATCGGCTAACACTGTCGTATAGGTATTACCAATATGCAACTTACCAGATGGATAATAAATTGGTGTTGTAATATAGAAACTTTTCTTTTCTTCTGCCATTCTCATTTTACCTCCCATCTTACAAATGAGTAAGATGTTATTTTTAGCTACATTAATTTAACGCCCATTACATCAATTATATCAAAGATTTAATAGCTCCTGTCAGATAATATTAAAATTTATCCTGTTACCACTAAGTATGTTTGCACTAATGTGAAAGCCAGGTGCCAAACATGGTCAACTTATTGGGGAAATATTAAAAGTCGTCAATCTATCAGATTGACGACTAGTACTCATACAATAGACACTTATGCAGCGACTACTATGCAATATTTCTTTTATTCTTTGCCATAAAAGGTACTTTTTCACGGATAAATGGTATAACCCACCGGTCTCCACCAATCTTACCCGCATTAAGACCTGCTACTAGTAACAAAGTTCCTAAAATAATTAGAATAGGATTTGTTGAAATCATTCCTGCTAATAAATAATTGAAATTTAATCCTAAACCAAAGAATGTGGCTAATGTCGTTAAAGTTCCGAAAATTAATCCTAAACCAATTAATAATTCACCATATTGCACCATAAAATCAAAAATCCCTAAATTAGGTTGCACAATATTTTCTAAAAATTTTGTATACCAATCATATGCTGGTGCACCTGTTGCACCAGTTACTGGTGTTTTAATCGCCTGTTGTACCATTGCTTCTGATGTAAAATTACCAGACGAAATTTTACTCCACCCACTCGTTAACCAGACATATCCCACATATAGTCTAATTAACGTTAATACCACCATACTACTCTTACTGTTACGCAACCAATTAACCATAAAATCTCCTCCTTAACCTTACCTGAATTTCTTTCACTTTAAATTAACTTACTTAAAATAACCTTATGCATATTTGATGATTAAATATTTAAAAATCTATTTATTTAAATATATTATTATATAATAATATTGTTTAAATAAGAAAACTCATATTCCATTAAGCTAGATAGTTGGGCTGTATGTTAGTCACCTAACCCTCATCAACTATGTTAAAAATAAATTTCTACCAAGAAAAAACCAATATCAACATATTTTTTATGTCAATATTGGTTTTATTTAATACCTAATTTATTTATATTTAATACAAAAAAAGAGTTCACATTTTACTGTGAACTCTTTCCAAGTTGCATCGCGACGTCCTATCCTCGCAGGAGGCGATCCTCCAACTACTTTTGGCACTACTGAGCTTAACTTCTGTGTTCGGTATGGGAACAGGTGTGACC
>NZ_BJDT01000011.1 GCF_005405285.1 Weissella sagaensis
AGGTCACACCTGTTCCCATACCGAACACAGAAGTTAAGCTCAGTAGTGCCAAAAGTAGTTGGAGGATCGCCTCCTGCGAGGATAGGACGTCGCGATGCATATCATTCCGAATTAGCTCAGTTGGTAGAGCACACGACTGTTAATCGTGCTGTCGTCGGTTCGAGCCCGACATTCGGAGTAATTGCCGACTTAGCTCAGTTGGTAGAGCAACGGTATCGTAAACCGTAGGTCGAGGGTTCGAATCCCCCAGTCGGCATGCGATGACTCTTACAACCCTTGATATCAAGGGATTTGTAAGAGTATTTTTTTGTTTTGTAGCACTTTTGTAGCACTAAAGATTATTTAGTAGTGCCATTGACTTGTTTGTTTGGTCATTTCTTTGAGTTTGTAGTAAATGAGTGTAAACTGAAAGTGTAATATCTATGCTCGAATGACCAAGTCTTTCAGAGACATATTTCACATCAACCCCTTGAGATAATAACCAACTAGCATGTGTGTGACGTAGTCCATGAAATGTAATTATTTTATCAGAGTTAATTTCTTTTAGATTACGTGTTAATTGTTTATTAGCTGCTTCATTTGTTGGGGGATAACTGTTAGATCCAGTAAATACAAATGTGGTATTTTGATGTAGTTTATACCATTCAGTTAAATCTTTAATTAATACGTCAGGAACATCAACTTTTCTAGTTGATGTTTTTGTTTTAGTTGGCTTAAATAATTTACGTGGACTATCCCAAGTTTTATTGATTGAAATAACATTATTAGTAAAATTAATATCTGACCATTCTAGTGCTGCAATTTCAGAATAACGGCATCCTGTGTGAAGACCTGTTAAAATCATCATATCTGTAACAGGACGTTCATCAACGGGACGAGATACTAAATTATTGACTAATAACTTCATTGTATCGGCTTCTAAAAACTTTAGGCCACTATCTTTACCATCAAGTCCTGTTGTATTTGTACCCTTAGTAAAATCTTTTATTATAACGTCCTCTACAATAGCTGAATTAACCATTTGGTGAACGTGCATTTTTATTTTTTTAGTTGTTTCTATTGCATATTTTTCTCCCATTTCGTTTAAAAACTTTTGAAAACGAGCTCTAGTCATATTTTCGATTGTGACATTTTCAAATGCATTGTGTAGATGCTTACTAGTTAATTCATACCACTTGATTGTCGAATACGTTACGAATGGTTTTTTATATATTTCAAACCATTTATCAAAGTAAACGGGAAGTGGTGTTTTCGTATTAAAAGTAATTGCATGTTTTTGTTTTGCTACTTCTATTTCATTTGCCCAGCCCTGCGCTTCTGATTTTGTTCTGAAGCCCGATTTTGTTTTTCTACGGCGTTCTCCATCTTTCAATACGAAAACGTTGGCAGTCCAAGTTTTACCACGCTTATAAATGCTTGCCATTAGTTTAAACCTAACCTTTCTTGTTTAAAATTAGACAGTTTATTGACTTGTCTGGGTCATGTTATACTGAGAGAAGTAAACAAAAACGCTTGTTAATATATATGCACCTACACTTCTAGCTTGCCGGCGGGAGTGTGCATGTTTTTTGTTAGAGAAGATAGTCTTTATAATGCTGAGGAAAATTCATGTCGTTCAAAATTGAGTTGAACGAAATTGATGTGAATTCTTTGGAATAGTCATCTAATAGTTCGATTATTCTCTTTGACAAACGCTTAAAGTCCTTTTTTTCGAGTACAACATGTAGAGAAAGTATTAGTTCAAAAACACCGGATTTAGTTGGAAATGAGTAGTCAATCCCCAAACTTTGCTTTATTTCTCCAATCGTAGAAGGCTTTTTTATTTTCTTTGAAAATGTAACCTCATCATGAGCAACAGAATTCCTGAAAATGTTTACCAAATGATTTATGGTGTCTAAGGCATCCGGTCGAATTCCATGCGTGAAACTCTCGTTACCATATGATCGACGCTGTGTTTTTTTAAAATCCTTAGCGATTATCAATCGTAAGTCGTCTGGAATTATGCGGTAAAAATAGTTATAATCACCAAAACTAAGGTAGTTAACAAGAACCCACAGAGGGACATGACCATGGTTTTTTACATAGTGTTTTATAGCCGTATCTTTTGTTGATTGTTTTTTAATCGTATTTGATAGGTTGCTGATTGTCGTTACAATATTTCTCATCGTTTCAGCATTAGAAGTAGGACGGTAATTGTCAATTGCAAGGTAAGAGTGTTCTGCTTGATTTTTTTCGGAAAAACGATAAGCAAGGGTAGCACTAAGCGTTGATTCATAACGTAGCAAGGCTTCAAATAAAATTGCTCTAAGTTCACGGTCAAAATCGTATAGTGCTTTAATTTCTAAAAAATTTGCACCTTGCACAAATTGCTCTGGACGAACAACATCACCAGTAGATGTTCGTTGCAAAAAGGACCATTTGTAGCCGTTTATTATAGCGTAGTAACCGTAGTGTTCTAGTGCACGTAATGCAGGACTTCCATTTGGAATATTGAGACCTCGTTCACGTAAGATGTTTAATTGTTGGCGATGTGTTTTAAAAGGTTTGTTGTTTGCCATTGCGTACCTCCGAGTACAAAAAAAGCTAGTCCATGTTTTCACAAAGACTAGCAAATTGGTAGTTCGGAACCTACTCCCAGGGCCCTCCAAACTTGATCTATGTGATAAATATATATTAACATTGCTTTTTTGTCAATTCTAACGTTCGGGTGTGAATGTTAGAATTGAGGTAAAAAAGAATTATAAATTCAAGATTCCTGTTTTAACTAGTTAAAAACGAATTAAAAATAATTATAAAAGATAAAATTTACCGATTTCTTAACGTTAGTAACGCAACGTTATATATTAAAATTTTGAATTTTTCTGAAAGCCCGACATATATATCAAAGAAATTAATGACCATAAATGTTGCATATTAATTTACCAACATTTTGTCTATCCCTCATTCAAAACGGGTGGCTTTTTTACATGTCCCACAGAGCAGGATACGCGTGTTTTATTTATTTATTGTTTCAGCAACCATTTTTAAAAACTCCTCATCTGAAATAATAGAAATTTCAGATTTTCCTTGTTTATTAAAAGATTCAGCTTTAATTTGTTTTGATGACTTATTATCTTCTTTGGTGTTGTTTTGGTAAGAACCAACAACTAATAAATCAGTATCAGTTCTAACATTTTTTTGTGGTGTAGCTCCTAAATTGGCTATAAATTCATGAGCATCATTTCTTGTAAATTTTTCTAAAGTACCTGTAAAAACGACATTTAGACCATAAAATGAATTTGTTTCATCTGCATCTAGATTAGCGTTAAATGTTTTATACTCGTATTTATTATTATTATGAGTACCATGTTGAACGGACCAGTCATCACCTAATTTTTCTCTTTCTAAATCGAAAATTTGTTTTTCGAACAATGAATCATTTAAAGCGCGATGAGTGTGATTAAAACCATCCTCATTAGATAAATTGTATTTTTTAATAAAATCAATAACTCGATGTCTATTCATTTCAGGACTTTTAAATGCATAGAAGTGCCCTAAATTATATGTGTCAATATAGTTATTTTTAAATTCAATATCAAATTCTTCTAATATTTCATCATAAATAAAATTAATATCAAAAGATGCTCTATGTGCCACTATGATAGAATCGCTAACGAAGTCTAAAAACTCTTCTAACACATTTGATTTAGAGTGACCAAAGTTATTAATTTCATCATTTGAAATTCCTGTTAATTCACTAGTGAAACTGGGTAAATCATAATTATCAGGGAAACATGGATTAATGAGTTTATCAAACGTATCCACAATTTCATTATTAATCACTTTAACTGCGCCAATTTCAATTATGGCTCCCCATTCAGGTGATAAGTCAGTTGTTTCTATATCAATGACCGTGTAATCTTTTGGAAAGAAATGTTTTAATTTTCCCTTATTTCTTATCTTGACTTTCTTAGAGGCAGTAGTAACACTAGAAGATATATTAAAGCCAAATTCTATTCCAAACATAGTAAATTCCCCAAAGCTTTTAACGTGGTTCCGTTCTGCACGTATATGTATGCCACCAATTAGTGGACTTACTATTAAATCTCAATACCTTTACTTGCCAAATTTTCAATGCATTCGTTAAGATAGGTATCATCATGTTCAGGATAAATGGGTGATGCTAGCTTCACAGCTGGTAATGAATCATATGGCGGCACTTTAGTACCTCGATATAATGGATCTAGCCAAAGCTCATTAGGCTGGTAGCCTCGACTCTGCATTTCATGTATCACTTTTTCATGGAACTGAAATAACTTGTAGGGTGAGTGGGTGAATACATAATCGACCGTTCGGTGTTTCTTACCCCAGCCACCACCACGAAGTGCACAGCATTCTCTATGTTAGCCAAGCAATTGTTGCCTGGGTAATTTAGGTATTAACTTTTCATGCCATAGCCTCATTATATTTCCTTTCAGTGGGTATATGTACGCCACCAATAGGGTGGCTTTTTTATTAATCACTATTTTTTACGAACATATTATCTGTAAAATAAACATTTAAATATATACCAGATAACAGTATTATTTGTGGTAAGAATTGAATTAAATATCTACTTCTGCCACCTTCAAAGAGTAGAAGATACATTAATGAACCAATAATTGATAATTTTAATATCATTATGATAGATTCTAATTTTTGGGGTGATTTATATCCCAAGGTTAAAATTACGAGCAAGATGATCCATACAATCTGTGAAATAAAAAAATAATCAAGTAAATGTGAACCATTCGGGTAAACAAGCTGTTGTAACCTGTTAGTTGCAGGAGCAAGTATAAAATTACCTTCTTGTAACCAACCGAAAGCACCATTTGAAGTATTATTTGTATTTTTCTTAAGCAAAAATTGTAGGTAACCAAAAATACCATAACTGTGTAGAGTATCTTTGATTTGTTTTACTGCAAATGTCTTCTTTTCATGTTGTGTTTTCAATGAGTTTACCGTGTTTGTTAACATTGTGTTATAACCCCCGTTACCAACCATACCCATAGCAAGGAATAATTCTGGTGGTTTTTTCATACTAGGATTGACTTTAATATATTGTTGGTCATGCAAGTAAGAGTTATATATTTGTTTAACACCAAAAGCGGAACCAAAGCTAACTAACAAAATTGAAATAATATAGAATACCTTTACTTTTTTATTTTTGAATAATAAATAAAATATTTCAACAAAGATAATAGCGATAATGAAAATTACAGATGATGGCTTGAGTAAAAATGAAAGTGTTCCAAAAATTCCAATTAATAAGGAACCTAATAATTTTATATATAGATTATTGTTTTTCTTAGCAATTAAGTATCCTAAAAATGCCAGACTTACTAACGGCAAAACTAATACATCGGTATATGGGACGATTATGTAAGGAAAACAACCTAAAAGCAGTAAAGATAGTAACCAGGTTGTGTACATACTATTTTTGTTAATATATCTAGCCGTTAATATAGTGATTATAAATCCTAAATCAGTACTTAATAACGACATGACATTAAATGAAACCCAATTCGCCCCGAAATGACTGCCCCAAAAATTTTCTAAGAATAGAAGTGGTAAATTGTTGGGATTATAACTAAAATAGTTAGGCATTGAAGTACCATAAATTACTTGACCAACTACACCACCAACGTCAAATCCAATTGTAGTGGTTGTTTGGGCTATGAAAACTATCTGCCCAATTATTAATAAAAGTGACCAAATAGATAGCAAAGTTAATTTGTAACCCAACACTAGGGGCGTTACTTTATTTTTGATAAATGACTTAATGTTGTTTGATGCAAAATATATAACTATGCATATTGCAAATAGTGAAATAAGTGTAAACAGTTCTGGAGACACTTCGGCTATGTTTAAATGAGTGGATCTAATTGAACCGATAAAGATTAATATCATCCAAACTAGAAATACAATGTTAATCGCTTTTTTTAAAAAGTTGAATGTAGATACTTTTATTTTATTTTTTTCCATAATGATTATTCGATAATTCCTAATATTTATTTTTTATAAGCGCCCGTTTTTATTTCTTCTATAGTCTCATCAAATATTTTTTTCCACTGCTTCATCTTTTGATGTTCTTCATCAGTAAAATCACCATTATGAGGCTTTTCACTTAGTTCACGTAATATCTGCATGTTCGATTTACTATTGGACATTTTTAAATCCTCCGTAGCCATCTTCACGAGTGGTTTCTTTGTTTACTCATAAATCAAATCTTTAACCAGTGGCTCAAACCAACTAGGTAGGTTAAATTCGGTCATAAAATCTGACCAGTTGCGATATTCATTAGGTGTATCTATGTATACTAGCCTTGCAATTATGCGGATAGCTCGTTCATTAGTTTCTCGTTCCTCCTTATTCTTGATGTAAGGGGAGAACCTGTATAGGAATGACGGGTTAGAGAATTCAATGTGACTAATCTCATGAGCTAACCTAAATGCAACGCTAATACGTGAATTATAGTTACGATTTATGTTAATAATTCTATCGTTGCAAAAAGCAACGTCTGGGTCATTTGGCCCGCCTAAAATATCAGTTATTACAATGCCTGACTTTTCAGCCATAGCTAATAACTGCCTTAAAAGTTCTTCGTGCATAAGCTTACTTACCGTTATCTTTCATGGTATTAAGCATAGCAAGAAGGGCTCTTTTATATTCTTCTGATAATGGTTGGCCATCAAACATAGCCATGCCTTCTTCTGACAATGCTTTATCTAGATCTACTGGCTCATCGCTGGTAGATTTTTTATTTGTTTCTGTTTTATCTTCTACTAAGTCACTTTTAGTAATTCCGAAGTAGCCTGCTAGAAGTTCTATTTTGTCAATGCGGGGGTAAGATACGCCATTCAACCAGTTGTAGACAGTTGATCTTTTAATGCCAAGATCAGCTATTAGATTGGCCGGAGTTTTGCCATTCTTATTTAGGTAGAGCTTTATGTTCTCTGCCATTATTTCAGTTGCTTTATTAGCCATTTTTAACCTCTTAATATTTTCTTAATTAGTTATTCGATACGTTGATATTACTGCTTTTTACGTAGTTTTTCAAGTTTTTAAATGGGACTTTCCTATTTAAAAGTGTATTTTACCTTGCTTTTACCCATTTAATGGGTATATAATAATCACATCAAGTAAAAGGAGGTTTCAAAATGAGCGTTAAATTAACATTGAAAGCACTCCGAGCAAATAACAACATGACACAGCCTCAACTAGCTGAAAAGATTGGTGTATCAGTAAGTACGGTGCAATCTTGGGAGAATAAAGGAGTTCAACCAAGAGCCGATCAAATCGTTAGATTGTTGAATTTGTTTCATGTTAATTTTGAGGATGTTATTTTTTTCTAGCCGTTTCCCATTTAATGGGTATTGTTAAAAGTTTTTAAAGGAGGAAAAACTATGTCAAATAATATTCAAATTTTTAACGGACTAAAGGTTAAAGAATTAAACGGAAAAGTTGAGCAAATAAAAAGTCTCATCAGCGAATTAGTTGATGAGACATCCGAGAATGAACTAAATTTAGCTATTTCTGAAATATTAAAAACTTTGGAAATTCAAACTCGTGGCATGAGTTTGAATATTACCAAAGAAGGGTTGAAAGCACTATCTAACCTTCAATCTCGAAATCCAATTGAACGAGGTATATAAAATGGCAATAAATTCTGTTGAAGTTACACAAAATGTTGATGAATTAAAAAAACTCCTCAATCGTGCTGCAACACAAATTGAGGAGTTAAATAAAACTTTAAACGAAATTGAATCTTTTAAAGCTTTTGTGCACGTTCAATAAAGGCATCCACAGCACTATCTAGTGCATCTGACCAATTATTAAAATCGGATTGATTATTGATGGCATGGTCCATGGCATCGTCTGAAATATCATCAATATCAGAATTGAAATTATTGAAATCTAAAAACTCAATAAAAGTTTTTTGCTGAAAATTATGTTTTTGCATAAATTCTGGTGTAAAGAATTCAGATGCTTTATGTTCACCTAAAACTTGCTGAATTGCTTCTAGGTGAGCAAGAACATCATCAAATCCTGATGTTTCAACATTAAAATTAATAAAATTGTCGCTCATGAGTTAGTTGCTCCTTTCGTCAATGTAGAGAGAATTGCGACACTCACAAATTAAATTATAGCAAGAAAGAATATAGGAGAAGTAAAAATGAATAATGAATTAATTAAAGTTCATGAAACTGAACAAGGTGAGCAACGAGTTAGTGCCCGTGACTTGTATAAAGCTCTGGAAATTAAGAAACGATTTAGCGCTTGGTTTGACACAAACTCAAAGCTGTTTATTCGAGACGTTGATTTTACAACTGTGAAAACGGGTACGGTTGTTAACAATGGTGCCGTCCTTCAGCTTGATGACTTTGAAATAACTATCGAAATGGCAAAGTCACTGTCAATGATGAGTCGCACCAAAAAAGGACAAGACATTCGTAATTATTTCATCCAAGTTGAGAAGGACCACAAAGCGTTAATGTCGGATCCACGAATGCAAATGGCAATGGGTTTGAAGTCAGCTCAAATGATGTTAGACCACAAGGACAAAATTATTGAAGAGATGAAACCTAAAGCAGTATTTGCTGATGCAGTAAATACAAGTAAGCAATCAATTCTGGTTGGTGATTTAGCTAAGTTGATTTCACAAAATGGTGTGAAAATCGGGCAAAACAGGTTATTTGCATATCTACGTGATAATGGCTATTTACACAAATCGGGTAGTCAGTGCAACCGTCCAACGCAACGTTACATTGACCAAGGGTTATTCGAAGTGAAAGAGAGTTCTCATACAAATCCGGATGGGTCAATTCGATTAACTTTTACAACCAAGGTTACCGGTAAGGGACAGCAATATTTTGTTAATAAGTTTCTTGCAAGTGATGATCAAATGAAAATTGGTTAGTGATGTTAATTAAGAATTATTTGGAGGTATAGATAATGGCAGAAGGAGCAACAATACAATTGCCAATAGAAATGCTGACACATTTGAGTGAGTCAGTTGTTGAACAAGCAGTTGCATTAGCAGAACAAAATATTCTACATCATGATGAATTTGTTCAATTAAATCGGACAAATAAAACGCCAAAAAGCAAACGGACTTTAGAAGATTACTTGGGTGGCATGAGTTTGAACGATTTCAATCTTTACTGGCGTAGACGGGTTGAAGCTGAGCCAGGATTGACAATTCCGAAAGGGGAGAGACAACTTTTATATCACGGTAGAAAAGTTCAACAGTACATTGCAGAACATGCTGCGGAAGTTACAAATAAAAGAAGATAGGTAATCGGCAAAGTAATTTAGGGGGCAACAATAATATGTCAACAGGAACGAAAGATTTTCTATTAGCTTTACAAATCGCATTTAATAATTTCATTGCTCCAATGATAGCAGTTCTTATGTTACTTGGATTGATTTACTTTTTCTGGGATGAATTGGCACTGGTTTTAAAAGTTATCAGTCGCATTATCAGCTTAGGATTCTTGATGGTAGCCTGGTTTATTTTTGTTTTAACTGACGGTAAAAAAGTTGCAAATGAGCGGTTAAAAGGAATTAGAGATGATGGAAATTCAAAATAACATGATGTCTCGTATAAATTTTATAAGAGTTGTTGCGATTGCAGGCATTCTTGGCATGACTGATGAAGAGCTTGCATTAGAGCTTGGAACAGAAACGGATGCTATTCGAATGTTTAGGACATTGAGAACAGATGCTTTGGTAGCACCATGGTTATCAAATAATCTATATCAATTTTTAAATAAAAATAGCCATCTACTCATTGGCGTGAGTGATGGCTTGGGTAATTTGAATTAGAAGCTCAATTACCCTTCTAACTTAACATAAGGAGGCGCTTATGCCAAATGACTTGGTAGATCCACCAGATGATGAAGAGCCTTGGGGCTATGATTTTGAAGGTGATGAAATCGTAATTGGGGATGACGTTGTCGAAATCGACAATGAATATATTCCCCTTGAGAAAGCAATGGCTTACTTAATCTCATACGGAAGTGCAGTTAATACGGAGGAATATCAAAATGACAGAGACTTTTAATATCGCAAATACAGCATCACAACAACTAGTTGCAAACTCAGTAACGGCCGATTTTAAGGGCTTGGTTCAATCACAAGGTTTCAAAGTTCCTGATGGTTATCATGTTGCTAATGCTTTGCAAGAGGCAGTCGCAATGTTACCAACAGTCAATGGAATTAACAAAGTTTCAGCTGATTCAATTAAGAAAACATTGTTCGATATGGTTGTACAGGGATTAAGTCCAGCTAAAACTCAAGTCTATTTCATCGCTTACGGCAATCAATTACAAATGCAACGTTCTTATTTCGGAACACAACAAGTCTTAAAACGCTTGAAGGATATTGAAGATATTCAAGCTTATGTTGTTCGTAAGGATGAACAGTTTGATGTTGATTATGATGACAATGGTGGGCTAGTAGTGGTAGCTCATCACACTGATTTCATGAAGTTAGATAACGAAATCATTGGTGCATATGCAGTTATCACTAAGGCTGACGGACATAAGCAATATGAAGTCATGACTAAGAAACAAATCGACACATCTTGGACACAAGCACGGACTAATAACGTGCACAAGAAGTTCCCTGAAGAAATGGCTAAACGTACCGTTATCAATCGTGCTGCGAAGAATATCATTAACACATCTAGTGATGATGATAATTTGATTGCTGCAATCAATGGTACGACAGCAAATGAATTTGGTGATGATCCAAAGGATGTTACTCCACAAACGGTTGAGAAACCAAAACAAAATGCTTTGTCACGAATGGCTAAGGCTGCGCCTAAGCAAGCTGAAAACCCAAAAGAACAAAAGCAAGTTGAACCACAAAAAAATGATGAAAAACAACAACCTGTAGAACAGCCAGAATCAACTTCTAATGACGTTTCACATGAAGATGAACAAATACCTGAAGAACCTGTGAAAGACGTTCCTGAGACAGTAGATGGTAAGAATACGGTAGTTGAAATTAAAAGCTGGTTAGATAGTCATCAAATTCCGTATCAACAAGGTTTAACCAAGAATGAATTGCTAGAAATTGTAGATCAGTACCAAAAATCACAAGAAGTAGACGATGATGAAGAAATCATTCTTGATGATGATGGTGGATTTAGTCTAGGCGATTTGTTTAATGATTCGAAAGAAGGTGAATAGTTATGGCAGAAGAACTAAATTATTATGATCCAAAAGATGCATATGTTCACATGCATGCATCAAACTTTAAAAACTTTTTATTCAATGGTGAAGCTGAAGCACTTGCCAATATGGCAGGAACTTACGACATTTTTGAAAATAAAACAGCTTTACTAGTTGGCAACTTCTTGCATTCATATTTTGAAAGTAAAGAAGCACATCAAGAATTTAAAGATAATCATCCAGAAATCATTTCACAACGTGGTAAGTCAAAAGGTGAGTTAAAGAGTGAATTTAAGGTAACTCAAAAGATGATTAAACGAATTAAGTTGGACCCTGTGATTATGGCGCTCGTTAATGGAGCGCCTGACAAAGAATATGTGATTGATGGCGATATCAATGGAGTTGCATGGCGTGGGAAGTTAGATGCAGTCAATTTAGAAGAACAGTATTTTATAGATTTTAAAACTGTTAAATCGTTGAAAGAATTCCATGGCTTAGTTGGTGGTGAATGGTCTGATTACTACAATGAATATACAAATTTCTTTGTTAGTCGTGGTTATCACATTCAAATGGCAGCATATCAAGAAATGTTAAAGCAAATGACGGGTCAAGATTTTGAAGTGTACGTGGTTGCTGTAAGCAAAGAGGATGAGCCATTGGCTGATATTTATAAGATTGACCAAGATACTTTGGATAGTGGAATGCGTGAAATACTAGCTAATCAAGACCATATTGTGAAATTAATCAACGGTGAAGTACAACCTGTTCAAGCAAAAACATATAGTCGATTATATCGGTCAACCTATCGTGTTGATCCAGAACATGTAGGAGTTTTGTAAATGGATTTATGGGGACGAATTACAGCCATCAAAGGTAATCAAGTGGTTATTAATCTTGAAAATCGTGAAGAGCTAGCTAATTTGTCTCTTTTTACTAAAGATGGTCAACCACAAGTGGTCGTTGAAGTACAAGATGAAAGACAATTGAGTAACTTGCAACGTAAGAAAGCTTATGCCGTGATGGGAGAGATTGCTAAATACACGGGATATTTACCTGAAGAAGCCAAAGAGTGGATGAAATATTTGTTCACAGCAGAGACGGGACATCCTTATTTTAGCTTTTCAGATGCTGATATGACGACAGCAAGAGAATTTATCACTTTCTTGTTAGATTATGCAATTAAACATCACATACCAATGATGCACAGTGGACTAACTTATCAGGACGATTTGGATGCATATATGTACCAGTCATTGAAGTATCGTTCCTGTGTCATTTGTGGGGAACGTGCTGATGTTCATCACATCGATACGGTAGGAATGGGAAATGATAGAGCTCTTGTTGATCATAGAAAAAAAGATTTAATTGCTTTATGCAGAGAACACCACCAGGAAGCACATCAGTTAGGTTGGCCTACTTTCAAGAAAAAATATCACGTCAAAGGCATTAAATTAAATGCTCAAACGCTAAATCAACTCGGAATTATGACATATAAACGAATGAAGGAGATTGATAATGATCAGACGAGAACGACGTAAAAGTCATTTTAGCCAAATACCAAATGTGACATTACGTGATGCAAGTTTATCGAATAGTGCATTTAGATTATTGATGTACATGTTATCAATGTCAGACGATTGGATTTTTAGGAACAGTAAGATTGCTAAAGATTTAGGGCATAATGCTCGGTGGGTTTCAAATAACATTTCTGAGCTTGAAAAAGCTGGTTATATTACCCGCAACACCGTTCGAAATAAACGCGGTCAAATTGTTGAATGGGAGCGTATTTTACACGAATTACCACATGTCGCAAAAGGGACATCTGGTAAACGTTGATACGACGGGGTTAGCCACATGTCTTAAAAACGACATGTAGTAAAAGGACACCCTAAGAATATCAATATTATAAGAATATCAATTATTAAGAATATCAAGGCGCTGGTGTTGGAGTAGCCGCTATCAAAGTATGGGAATAAAGTTAGCAATTAACACCAGCACCAACACACATAAAATGAGATATAAATTATGGATAAACAAGCAGATTCACAGGTAGAAAATGAGTGGAAGTTAGCAGACATTGAATACAATGGTTATTCAAACAATGACATTATTAAATTTTTATCTCAACTACAAAATCAAACTCATGACTATCTTGAAGCAAAAAAGATGTTAATTTCAGCTATTAGGCTAGTTAAGAAAAAAGGACTGACAACTAATAAAAAAATGACCGGTGGTTATGTTAAAGATTATGTTGATACATGGATTGCAAATGGATTAACTAGTGTTGATGAAATGGTCAAATTTGAAAATAACAGAAATGAAAGATCAACTGATAATCAACGAGAATCAAACGTTCTTATACCTACATCTGATCAAATTCAAAAGCAAAATGAGAAATTAGCTAAACAGCTAGGCTATAACACTGTTGAAGAAATGGGCAAGGCTTCATGGAACTTGTTAGTTGAGTTACGAAATACACGGCCTGAACGAATGGCTAATAAAGCTAAAACTGGATTAACAGCAACAGGCCACCAAGTTTTGAAGAGGTTTTAAATGACAAAACTAGTAATACCATTAACGGCGTTTATCTTGCCAATGAAAAAACAAGGTAAGCTGCGAATGGTCAAGATGACTTTAAACAATTGGATCATGATTCATGGTATGAAAGCTGGACGAATGATTGCGAATAAACGTAAGCATCAAATTCAAGCCAAAATCATGCCAGTAGTTGACCGAGCAATGGTTAACGGTGTAGCACCGATTGAAAAAAATACCAAATTTAAGTTTGATTGGTACTTTCCTGACAGACGAACAGACTTAGACAACTGGACCTTTACGCATAAGTTCATTTTTGATGCGTTTCAGGCGAGTTCGGTACGTGGTCAGGTATTTATGCCAAACGATAACTTAAACTTCGTAGTAGCGACATATGACGATTTCAGGGGCGTTGATAAAGCCAATCCACGAGTAGAAATAGATTGGAGTGATTAGTTTGGGGTCTAGTAGTGAATATACACAGAAAAAAGAGAATAACACTAAGATTGACAGACAAGAAATGATGCGTTTGATTCATGAATTGGAGAAAAAATATCATGTTGGTGATTATGTGAATGATCGTCAAATCAAATTCAATGATGAAACCATCCCCAATGAAGAGCCAATGATGATTGAACTTCATAAAGTTGTTAGTGTTCGTTAGACAAAACAGCCAAGGGTGAGACGACTGTGAGCCCGTATAAAAATGACACGAGAAATTAAATTCAGAGTTTGGAATGAGATGTATCATTGCTATTTCAGTAGTGATCATGCAGGTATTTATGCAATCGGTGAGGATGGTGGAATCATTGAAAGTACTGATTACGAGTATTTTGATGATGTACCAGATAACCAAGGCTGTGTTGCTGAACAGTGGACTGGGTTAAAAGATATGAACGATACGGAAATCTATGAAGGGGATATTGTTAAGGTATTGCGTACAGGAACAAGAAGAAGTATTGGATTTGATGAAATTACATTCTTAGAAGCTTGTTTCTGTTTCAAGTATAAAAATGTACGAGATAATATTCTACCTCTCTTATCACATTCTGATATTTATAATTTAAAAGTCATAGGTAACAGACATGAAAATATGGAACTAGTCGAAGAAACAAGGGGAGCTGAGTTATGAAAAATATTAAGCCTGTCAAATTAGCAATGCTTCTAATAGCCTTAGTAACAATTGTTGGCGTGATATGCGAAACGGTGATTGAGGTGATGAATTAGAAAAATGGAAAAATTTATTACGTTTATATTCTTCTTAATGCTGTTGGCAATAGCTATATTAGGATATTTTGGAACATTGTAGCAGATGTAAAACCGTTTTATGCAAGAAATTGTGTAAGCCGGTTTTGTTTGGGTTAACGGATGCCAATAAATGAAATAAGATAAAAGTTTACGTGGAGGTTGTTCTAATGGGGTTGTTAGGATTATTAGGTGATTTTGAGTTAGATGAAAAAGCAACAATTGAGAATGTCCGTCGTTTCTTTGAACACGATTGGCCAATTATTCAAAGCAGAGCACACATTAGTTTTGTAGACGTGAAGTCGCCAGTGATAAGTGGGATGCCAAGTGGTGGTATGACTGGAAATGCAAGTGATGATAAATATTCAATCCACGCCCAAGCATCTAAATGGTTAAATGATGTGATTCAAGCTTGTCAGGGGATGAAGCAGCCGCATAGATCGTTCCTAGAATTGCGTTATTTTAAAGGTTTGAAGTGGCTAGAAGTTGAAGAACGTACGGGTTACTCATCAAAGCGTGGACAAGAGATTATCAATGAAGCATTTTTAGGGTTTGCAGAAGCATTTGCAGATACATATGATTATCGAGAGTACAAATGATAAAAAAGTTCGCTATTAGTTCGCATAAAGCGCGCATTTACCGCGCATTTGTCAGCCACATAGCGCGCACTAATCGTTATATTATGGTATTGTCGAATAATTGATAAAGAAGACAGCAGTAGGCTGTGATTACCTGGAGGAATTGAATAGTGAAATTAATCAATGGTGAAACATTGACAGAAATGTCTAAGTTACCTGATGAATCAGTTGATATGATTTTGGCAGATTTACCTTATGGCACAACAGCTAATGAATGGGATGTGTTAATTCCGTTTGATCAGTTGTGGGAACAGTATAATCGGATTATCAAAGAACATGGTGCGATTGTGTTGTTTGGCCAAGGAATATTTGCCAATCATTTAATCTCGTCAAACGAGAAGATGTACCGCTACAAATGGACTTGGAAGAAAGCACGAGCCGTTGGCTTTTTAAATGCAAAACGAATGCCGTTACGAACTGTAGAAGAAATTCTCATTTTCTATAAGAAGCTGCCTACCTACAACCCCCAAATGCGACAGGGTAAACAGTATAAATCGGTCACTAAGCCACGTTTGGCACGTAATTACCGGGCAACTAAGAAAACAGTAGTAACGGAGAATAAAGGTGAGCGTTATCCAATCGATATATTGGAGTATAGTCAACCATCAGTGCATGGTAAAGGTGTACATCCAACTGAAAAGCCGGTTAATTTGTTGAGTTACTTGATTAAAACCTATACAAAGCCAGGTGATTTGGTACTAGACAACACAATGGGTAGTGGCTCAACTGGAGTTGCTGCTAAGTTAACGAATCGTAATTTTATTGGTATTGAGCTAAACAAAGAGTTCTATCAAATTGCAGTTCGGCGCATAAATGATTTAAACAATTAGATAATTTACTTTTAATTCTTGATATAATTTACTTTGAAAAGAGGTAGGTTATGAAAGAACATTTTAATAAATACAAATATGTTTATTTTATTGTTTTTATCGTTTTAATAATAGGGATACCATTGGCAATACAGTGCCATTGGGGAGTTTTTTACAAATTAGCATTGTGGGCAACACCAGGTAACCATGGAAATTGGATGAGCTTTTGGGGTAGTTATTTAGGAGTTATATCTTCGGGAATTATTGCTTTTTCAGTTGCTAAATTTGAAATAGATCATAGTGATGAAAAAGAGAGGCAACGAATTATCGGAGATAGATATATAAAAGACCTCCGTGAAATGCGTAATTTGTTATTAAAGTATAGATATAATGGGACTGTTCCACCCTTATACAGAGGATGGAACGTTCGTTTGAGTCAAGAAGAAATAATAGATCTTAAAAGAGTTTTCTTCAATGAAAAAGATATTAATGGTGAAATAACGTATCTAACTTCAGAGCCATGGGATATTAGGTTGATAGTAGATACCCTTCCAAGCAAGCAAAGAGAAAAATTCCATTCCAATATCAATGATTTATGTGAAAATTTGGAAAAATTTGGTCAATTAGATGAAGAAAAATTTTTAACAAATGATCAGTTAAAGCAATCCATGTATGAAAATAAGCTGAAATTAGATGATGAATACTCAAAAAGAGCAATTAATTTAGTTCAAAAAATCTCCAGTAATTACAATGACCTTAATAAGAAAATAATTGATGAGGTGGATGCTACATACTTAATATTATAAAAACTATTCTAGTAATTAGGGCTAGTCTACAAAAAATGTGGACTAGTCTTTTATTTTGCAGAAAATCAGGAGTAAATATGAAATGGAACCATGGTATCGAAATGTTGAGGCCTCCATTATTGGTAAATTGGATGCACAAGAACGAAAAGAATTAAAGAAACAAGCTCAGATTAAGCAACACAAGTCAGTTAAAAAGAAACGAGGTGGTGATATGTAATGGATCTAAAAGAACAGGCTAAGCAAGATTACTTAGCTGGTATGAAGATTAAAGATATTGCGCAAAAGATTGGTAAATCTGCCTCGACTATTCGTTCATGGAAATCACGTTACAAATGGGATGATGTTTCAGATAGAGTTTATAAAGCTGCAACAAAAAGTGTTGCAACAAAACGCAACAAAAATGCAACGCAACACAAAAACGTTGCAACGTCTCAAATGGCGGACCAAGTGATTGATGAGTTAGCTGATAGCGACTTAACGGATAAGCAAAAAGCCTTTGTTATCGAGTATGTGAGACTTTTCAACGCAACGCAGGCATATATAAATGTGTATGATGTGGACTATGAAACGGCAAAGGTTAATGCATCTAGAATGCTAACAAATGCTAACCTAAAATCTGCTATTGAAATGCTGAGAAAGGCACGTTTGCATGATTTAGGAGCTAATCGACAAGATATTTTAACTGACCTGATGAAACAGTCGTTTTCAGATATTGGGAGTTACTTAGATTTTGGTGAGCATGACGAATATGCACAAGATGCAATGGGTGAACCAATAGTTGATATCGATGGTAATCGTGTGATTAAACATATGTCGTGGGTGCAACTCAAAGACAAGTCAAAGGTCGATACGAGCCTAATTAAAAAGGTATCGATAGGTCGTGACGGTGTTGTCCTTGATTTATACGATAAACAAGCTGCACAGGCACGTTTATTAGCTGAGTTGAATAAACAGCAACCAGATGCATTAAGTGATGCACAAGTTAGACGTGCCAAAGCTGAAGCAATATTGGCTGAGGCAAAAGCAGCTCGTGTTGATGATGATCAATCGAGTGAAGAAGTGATGTTGGCTAAGATTATGGATGCACTACAAGCAGGTGAACAAAATGATGAAGCAGAAACTAACACTTAAAAAAGCATACACACGTAAACAACGTCAGGTATTGAACATTGCCATGTCAGACGACTTTAGAACGTTAATATTAGACGGTGCTGTTCGTACTGGTAAGACAGTGGTTAATAATGATGTGTTTTTGCATGACGTGTTACGAGTTAGTCGTATCGCTAAAAGTAATGGTGATTACAGCCCCCAATACATATTGGCTGGTTACTCAAGTAAAACGTTAGATAACAATGTCATTAATGAGCTGACTAAGAAATACGGTTGGGAGCCTAAATACGATAAACACGGTAGCTTTAAGTTATTCGGTGTGAAGATTGTCGTTGCTTTTACCAATTCTGAACGTGGTGTTGGTGCTGTTCGTGGTATGACTGCATATGGTGCTTATATTAATGAGGCGTCCCTTGCTAATCGTGCCGTCTTTGATGAAATATTGTCGCGTGTTTCAATGCCTAATTCACATATCTTGCTAGATACTAATCCGGATTCACCAACGCATTGGCTGAAAAAGGAGTATATCGATAATAAGAACCCTGAGGCAGGTATTAAACGAGTGCATTTTGTCCTTGATGATAATACATTCTTATCTCCCGATTACGTGAAGCATTTGAAAGCTGAAACGCCAACGGGGATGTATTATGATCGTAAAATTTTAGGCTTGTGGGTTAATGGTGAAGGTGCTGTTTATCGAGATTTTAACGATAAGAAACATTTTGTTAATGTTCAAGATGTGCCAAATATCACTAATTATTTCGCTGGCGTTGACTGGGGATATGAACACTCAGGCGTTATTCAAGTTTGGGGCGAAACTGATGATCATAAATATTACCTAGTTGAAGAGCATGCATCACAACATGAAGAGATTGATTATTGGACTGATATTGCGTTAGACGTTAAACGTCGTTATGGTGACATCCCCTTTTGGTGTGATTCTGCTCGACCTGAACATGTCGCTAGATTCATTAACGAAGATTTAGATGCACGTAACGCTGACAAAAAAATCATGAAGGGTGTTGAAGATGTCGCCAAGATGATTAAAGCCAATCGTTTATTTGTTGTGCGAGATGCAGCTAAAGAGTTTGAGAATGAAATTTTTGATTACGTTTGGGATGAGAAAAAGGGATTGCCCATTAAAGAGAATGACCACGCAATGGACACAATGAGGTATGCAATACATAACCATATCAGTGAAGATAATGAAGTTGAAATTTTTGGAGGAATTTTCTAATGGCGATAAATTTTAATAGTGATCGGTTGTCGTCTGACGAAAACCATGTCTTTTATTCTGAAAGCATTGGGGATGACTTACCAGCAGAAACTGATGTAAATGAGTTGATCAATGCGCACGCTAATCGATTGAATAATCGCTATAACCGCTTAATGAATTACTATTTAGGTAAACATAGTATTTTACGTAAGTTGGCCAAAGCAAAAGGAAAGCCAGATAATCGCTTAGTTATCAACTTTGCTAAGGAATTAGTCGATAATGAAGTCGGGTTCTTTGCTGGAACGCCAGTTAAGTTTGATTATGATAACAATGGTCACGACAACAATGAATTAGATCAACGAATTGCTGATTTTGTGGCGATTAATGATTTAACCGATACAATTGCCGAGTTGGCCAAGCAGGTTGATATCTTTGGCCGGTCATACACGTTGCTTTATCAAGATGAGGATAGCAATACCAGAGTGGCACCAATCGACCCACGCAATGCTTTTGCGGTTTATGGCACACAAATCGGTGCGCCCATTGAATATGCCGTGTATTACACGCAACGACAACGCAATGGCACAATCAGTGGCACGCTGTACACAAAACATTCAGTAGTAACGTTCCATGGTAGTGCATCAGCTGGTATTCAGTACGACGAAGTAACAGATAACCTATTCACTAACGTGCCGTTGGTTGAATTCTTTGCCTCGATTGAACGACAAGGACTATTTGAGCAAGTGATTAGCTTGATTGATGCCGTTGATATGGCAATGAGCAACAAAGGTAACGACATTGACTACTTTAGCAACACGATCATGAAAGTCATCAACGCTAAATTAAGAAAAGAAACGATTGATGAGATGATTGATAAACGAGTAATCAATGTTCCGTCCGTTGATTCTGATAGGCAAGTCGATATTGATTTTCTAAACAAACCTGATGCTGATTTAATTCAGGAACATTTCTTGGACCGTGCAATTGATGCCATTTACACCAAGTCAAACGTTGCTAATTTCAATGATGATGTGTTTGGTAATGCGTCCGGTACGGCGTTAGAGTTTAAGCTGCAGTCAATGAGCAATGCAGCAAATATGAAAGAGCGGAAGTTCAAGTTATCAATCAGGCAGCTATTTAAGTTAGCCTTTGCGATTGGTGCCACGTTGCCGCTTGATATGACTGGCGAGTTAGCTAAGAACGTCAAAGCGACATTTAAACGAACCGTTCCCCATAACGTCCAAGATGAAGCAACAACTGCTAAGACATTGCTTGATGTAGTTGACCGCAAGACAGCTATTTCAGCGATTTCAACAGTTGATGATCCTGATGCCGTTATCAAGGCACGAGATGAGGAGCAACGCAACAATGCTAACAATGCCTTAGCAACTCTCGGGGATGTTAGCGAGAATGATTTCAAAGGTGGTGACAAGTAATGCGAGCCATTGATGAAAAGCGCCACATGTTGGAAACCATGAAGCAAGATTACGACATTAATGTTGGCCTTGAACGGGCAGCAGACAAGCATATTAAACGAATTAGCGCTGAATTAAGCGCCTTTTTTATTGCTCATGAAAAAGATGATCATATCGACACGTCTATCTTGCGTAAATCGCCCACCATTCACGATTTAACGCAATTAAAGACGTTGGCTAAGGAATTATCCAAGATTAACGAAATCAACGTTAAAAAGCGCAAAATGATGTATTTAAGTATGGGTACAACAGACATGGAAATGTACCTGCAATCATTAATGGGTTTGATGATGCTGCCAATGGCTAATAATGCTTTTCAGATCATGGAAAAGACGTTGTTAAATGAGTTTCGTGACGAATATCAACGCCAATCAGACGATTTGGGTATTGATAAGCCATTAACTACCGCAAAAATGCAGGAATTGTCTCATCAAGCGTTTGACAACAAAAAGCCCGTGAATGCGTTCTGGCAGTCGTTTGACAAGATACTGGCTAACTTATCGATTGAGCTAATTAAAGCTGTTCAGCAAGGTGTCAGTGCGAAAAATTGGGCAAAGATTGTCGGAGGTAGGTAGTAATGAGTGAAGATAAATACGATAACTACACCGATGATGATTTTCTGGCTGATTTAAATGCTTATGCGGACCAACGAGATGCGGAACAGGCAGAAGATAATGCTGAATTAAAGCAACATCTAGGCGAAATGGTCGGTGGGTTTCTGGGTGTTTGGTGGTATTTGCAAGCATTTAGCGCTGCTTCATCTCGTAATATTCGAACTTATGCTGCAGTTGCTGATAAACAGGCTAAGTTAACGGCTTGGGAAACGGCTGATGACAAGATTAATCAGGAGCATCCCTATTATCAGAGCAAAGTCACGATCATGAATGAATTTGGTGCTTGTAGTAAGTGTTTGCCATATCTCGGCAGTGACTACACATTGGCAGAAGCTAAGAGTTTAGTACCGTTTCATTACAACTGTCGCTGTACTATTGTTAGAGATACAAGCGACTTTGATTCTGTGATTGCTGGAGTAACGACTGCAGTTGCTCAATCAGAGCAAAGTAAACAAGATGCTGCTGATGAAGCAAGAATTGCTGATATGATTGAAATTGGAAATTTGTCGCCATTAACAACTAAACAAGATTATGTTGATATGCGAAAAAGATTACAAAAAGAGATTGTTGGTTTACGGTTAAGCAATGGTGTAGAGGTAAAAAGTTTTTCAAATCACTTTATCGATCGTGCAATTGGTGGTGGCTGGCAAAATAAAAATAGTGAACCGTGGAAAGGTCGCCGTTCAGGTGTTAAAATAGAGGACATTAAGGTTGCGTTAGAAAAAGGTACTATTGTTCCTGACAGACGTGATAGAAATGTATTGGTCATTAAATTACCACCAGTTGAGGTAACTTTTAATACAGAAACTGGTAATTTAATTCAAGTTAATCCTGTTGGAAAGGAGTAGTTATGTTGAAATTAAAATTAAAAAAAGATGACTACGACTTTTTAGAAGGAGTTGGACATGATATTTTTGATTTTTCTAGTGGTATAGAAGAGTCAAAAGATGATGTTTTTGTTTTATTCAAGGATGTTGAGCAATGGAATGCCTTTGACGCAGATTATTCTGGTGCAATTGTCCATTATGGCATGACACCTAGTCCAGAATATGAAATTACTGATATTGGTAATAGAATGGAGTATATCCATGACAAATATTTTGGAATGTTAGTTAATAATTAAATAAATCTACTAAAACGCTTAGTTATCGCAACTAGGCGTTTTTATTATGCCCAAAACGTGCTTATGGCTTAAAACTGTGCAAGGAAATTACAGGCGACGGCCTTAAAACGGAGGTAAAAACATGGCTGAAGAGAATACTAGTGCACAGGGACAACAACAAGGTTCTGATGCAGACAACAATGGCGTAACTTTTACAGATGAGCAACAAGCCCATGTTGATTCATTGATTGCTGATCGTCTATCTCGTGCTGATAAGGCAAACGAATCAAAGCTACAAAAAGCACTTGATGATGCTCGTGCTAAGTGGGACGAAGAGCAAAAGGAAGCAGCTGATATTGCCAACATGTCTGATAAGCAACGTCAAAAACATGAGCAAGAGAAATCTAATGAAGCGCTGAATAAAGCACAAGCTGAGGCGGATAAATTACGTGCTGAACTAAACCATACCAATATGGTAAATGAGGCAAGTAAGATGTTGGCTGATAAGGGCTTTACGGCTGATGAAGAGACATTAAACTTTGTTGTTCGTGACACAGCAGAGGATACGACCCAGGCAGTGACAGCATTTGCAAAGCTTGTTGATGACAAAGTGGAAGCTAAGCGACAAGAAGCTTTGCATGGACAAACCCCCAACAATGCGAGTGCCAGTCAGGGACAAGGTAAGTCCTTTGGTGCACAAATGGCTGAAAAGTCTAACAGTCGTTCTCTCAGCGGTGTTGCTGATGATTTCTTTGGCACAAAAGCCAAGTAAAAGGAGGATATACGCATGAAGTATACGAAAACTACTGCTGATCAAATTAGTTGGTTAGCATCGACACATTTGCAATCGTTTACGGAATCAGCTGATGCTGAATATGTGAGTGGTGATGTGTTCAAGAAGGACAATGTGGCCATTGGATTAGTCTTAAATGACGTTAAGGGCTCAACTAATGACCCAATGCCCGCTGCAGTAATGGTTGAGGGTTGGGTACTAGAAGATCGTTTGCCTGCTACATTGTCTGCTGACGACAAAACAGCCTTGAAAGCTGTTGGAATTAAATTCCGTGGGGATGTTCCTGCAGCTGCTACAGCACCATCGGAAGGATAAGGTAATTTAAATTATGGCAAGTATTTTTGATTTATTTCCACACCAAGATATCTTGGACTATACCAAGGCGGTGGCAACACCTAATTTGCTAGGAGCGGAGCTATTTCCAGCACGTAAGGTGCAATCAAATGATATTAAGATTTTAACATCGGGAACTAAGACACCAGTCATTGCTCATGTTCATGCATTCGATACTGAGGCAGAGCTTGGTGATCGTACAGCGCAAGTATCAGAAACTGAACCATTCTTCCTAAAGAAGAAGTTTGCGCTTAAAGAAGATGATTTGGTTAAGTTACGCAAACCACGTACACCTGAAGAACAAGCTTATATTCAAGGCACTGTTTATGACGACATGGGCAACTTGATTAAGTCACTGGATGCCGCTACTGAATTAATGCGTATGCAAGCTTTGATGTCAGGTAAGATTACTGTTAAAGATGCTCAAGGTGGTTCATATAAGGTTGATTATGGTATCGGTTCCAATCAAAAAGGTTCTACTAACTTTGCTGATGAATCAGTGGACCCAATCGAAACAATTTTGGCATGGGCTGACAAGGTTGATATCACACCAACTCGTGCAATTATGTCTACTAAGGCATTAATGTCATTGCGTAAGAACCCACATGTTGTGGCTAATATCTTTGGTTCAAACAATGGTCGTACAGTGTTGCAATCTGACTTGGATGCATTTATGCAAGCGAATGGGTTGCCAGTATTACGTGCTTATCGTGGTAAGTATGCTGATACTGATGCAAAGGGTAAGCGTACAGTTTCAAATTATGTGGCTGATAATCAATTTGCCATGTTTGCTGACGGGACTGTTGGTGAAACTGTTTACGGTATTACTCCTGAAGAGTCTCGTGCCATTGCTGATGGTGCTGTTCAAGCTTCACAAGTAGGGAATATCTTTACTGAAATGTTTGACGAAACTAATGACCCAATTCGTACGATCATTAAGGCATCAACTATGGTTGTGCCAACGCTTGCGCAAGCTGATAATATTTTCCAAGCCACTGTTTTATAAGGAGGTGGGCTAAATGGATACAGTAACTGATCAAAATACAGTTGCAGAAATTAAGGCGTATCTAGATGCACACAATATCGCTTACTCTTCTAGCGCAACTAAAGCTGATTTGTTGGCATTAGTACCTGCACAAGAAGATGGCGCAGAACCAACTGATACAACTAGCGAAGCGCCAAGTGATGATACAGATTCTGGGGATGAACCAATTGAACCAGAGCAACCAGCAGAACCAATTAAGGTATCATCGTTTGACCTCGATAAAACGTCATTATCTGGCGAAGCTGGTAGTACTGAAGTCGTGACTTTGTCAAATATCCAACCAACCAATGCTACCGATAAGACGGTTGAGGCAATTTTGGATGACGGTTCAATTGTTAGCGTGCAGGACAACGGTGATAGCACATATACTGTTAGTTTCTTAGCTGCTGGATCAACAACCATTCATTGGAACTCTCGTGACGATGGCACCACTCTGGCAGTCCCAGTAACTGTCACTGAACCAGTGCCAACTGCACCTGAGTTGCAACCATGGGAGATTATGCTAATCAATCATGAGAGTGCACCTTATCCAGTACCTACAACTGATACCTACACGGTTCAAGCTGGTGAAACGTTAGCAGATATTGCAACAGCACATATGATGAGTTTGGCACGATTGAAAAAGTTAAATGGCTTAACTGTTAATGTATTGTCAGCTGGTCGTGTGATTCGTTTATCTTAGAAAGCGTGGTCATATGGTCGATGTTCAAAATGTGATTAAGCGTATTAAACGCAATACAAAGCTTGATGATGAAGAATTGCTTGCTGAAATTGCACAAGATGCCATTGATAATGCAACGGCTGATGGTTTTACTGGACCAAAGTTAGAAATAGCTGCAGGTTGGTTGGGTTCTCATTTTGCTTCACTGATTAGTGGGGCAAATAGCAATATTAAAAAGCAAACATTGGCTGTTATGTCTATCGAATATCAAAGCTCTGACGGTTCCTCAACTTATTTAGTTGAATATGAACGTATGCGGGACTTGTTAAATGGTGGATCTAATCAAGTGGAATTCATTTAGGATGTGAGCTTATGGATATTAGTTTTAGTACAGAGGTTGAATCGAATGTTGATGAGCTAGATGAGGCAATCGCCCGTTTAGAGCAACTTGACGGCAAGACAGCTGAGGCAGGACTATTTGGTGGCTTTGCTGCTAAAAAAGCAACATGGCAAGAATATGGGACGAGTAGGGGCATACCTGCACGTCCTTTTTTGCGCAACACACAATACGAGAATGAAAATCAGTGGGGTCAGAAAATTGGCCAAGATATTATTCAAGTATTTGAAGGTGGGTTATCAAGCAGTGCTGTCTTATCAAAACTTGGGGTACTCATGGTTCAGGATATTCGTAAAACAATTGATGCTGGTAATTTTGCACCGCTTAGTCCAGTCACAATTGCTAAAAAGGGCAGCAGTAAGCCGTTGGTTGATACTGGAGACATGTACGGTGCAATCACACATAGGGAGATTTAAATATGGCTTTTTATTTAGATATGAGTGCGCTAATCGACATGTTTGGCACCAAATTAACAGTATTGGCCAATAGTGATGATGGTGAATGGGTAGAAGGTATTTGGCATCAAACAGAAAGCAAGGAAATTGATTTGTATGAGCCATTCCTAACGTTCAACATCAACTCAACACTATTGTCCGGTCAATTGATGCCTGCTGAGACGGGTGAATTTGATACAGATAAGGCTTATTGGTTTTCTGAAAATGATTATGTCATCGGGACCAGGGTAAAACACAATGATGAGTTTTATCGGGTTACCGGCAAGCAAAATTATAGTGATTATTCAAACGTCCTGGAATATGAGTTAAAGAAAGAGAGTCCAAACAATGAGCAAACTTGATGAAATCAATAGTTTTGATTATTCAAAATTAAATAAAGTTTTTTCGTCAATTGCCATGGATCACTTAGGTTTAGTTTTAACTGAAGCCAATGGTGGAGGTAAGCAACCAGAAGGAACGTTTATCTCATTTGACATAATCAGTCCGTATATTCCCATTGATGAATTCTTTGATGTGACACAGGAAGAAGCGTTTGAAGCTGTTGTTAGTTTTACGTTGTTCGATATCAGTAAAACCAACGCTTTGTTTGCTGCACAAGCATGGCGTAAAACATTGACACAGTTTGATGTGGATATTCAGTTGCGACAACAAGGCATCATCATTGCGGAAATAATGCCTACTAATATCCGTTCTATTCCAGAACAAGTTTTTGACAAACACATGGTTGGCTTTGACGTTCGGCTACGCTTACAAGAAACATATACAGATGGCACCATTGATTCAATCAGTGATGTAGAAATTGAAAAGAGAGGTAACCTAAATGGTTAATGAAAACTTAGACGTTCAAGTTATTTTGGACGTTGTTAATCCTGCATCCCCAGTTAATTTGGGGAACTTGGCAGTTTACGTCGTCTCAGATGAGTCAAATTCTGAAGAAACCTTACCAGACGTACAACTACATGCAGCTGCTGATATTGCTAATTTAGGATTGGCAGTTAATACAGCAACTGAAGAAATTGTGAAGTCATTTTTTGCGCAACCTAATCATGGTGACACGATTTATCTATACGGTATTGAATCTTCTGTTGATCAATCAACTACCAAGGAAAAGGTTGAATCTACTCTAACGGATGGTTGGGAATTTGCAACGATGATTTCAGCAACATCATTAGACACAGTAGTGTTAACTAATGCTATCGAGCAATATGGACGTAAGTTAGCCGTATTGGGGATGGATGTTAATTTATCAACGGCAAAGGTAAGTGATATTGAATCAATTACTGATGCACCATTTTACGGCAATGAACGCACTGTTGTATTCCTTGGCAATCGTGAAGCAGGTGCTAATGAAAAGTTTAAGGGTGTTGGTGCATTAGTTGGTGCGCTAGGAAACCTACAACCTGGCTCAATTACTTGGAAGTTTAAGAAGTTAAAGGGCATTACCGCTACCCAAGTAAATGGTACTGTCGTTTCTAAAGCAACAGAACTTGGTGCAGTGATGTATGTTTACAAGGCTGGTATGCCTCAAACATCAGAAGGCTTAACAACAGGGCTTGAGTACATTGATAATTTGCATTCAGATGACTGGGTACGCGCTGAAATTGAATCGTCAATCCAAAATCTATTGCAAACAACTGATAAGTTACCGTATGGTGCACAAGGTATCGCCCAATTAGAAGCGGCTGTCACAACTGTCTTGCGTACAGCAACTGAAAACGGCGTCATCTTAATTGACCCTGAAACAAATTCGGGAAAGTTTACGGTAACTGCTGGTTCACGAGAGGAACAAGCAGCTACTGATATTGCTAGTCGTTCTTACAAGGGCTTGTCATTTGATTACACACGAGCTGGTGCAATTCATGATGTCACTGTTCATGGAACTATTTCAAACGTTTAATAAGTGAGGTGATAAATAATGGCAGATATTCCAGTTTATAATGCAAAAGACGTTGTTCTAACAATTAACAGTGTTGTTGTCCAAGGTTTCCAAGATGGTGATATGATTTCATATACGATTAAGGAAGATCGTGTGCAAACAGAAGTTGATGCGCAAGGTGTGCCATCAATTGCCGTTAATAACAATCGATTAGGTCAAATTACGATTAACTTATCGGGAAATTCAGCATCACATAAGTATCTTAATGGTTTGGCAAACTCTAACAAGGTAGTACCAATTGTCATTAAGACACCTAGTGAAAAAATATCAGGTAATCAAGCAATTATTGCTAAGCCTGCTGATGGACAATTTGGTAAGCAAACACCAAAGCGTACTTACACCATTGAAGTTTTGGATATGGATGTTCAAGTAACTGCATAATTTTTCAGGCGTTTAAGGTTCGATTCCTTAAGCGCTTTTAGTTTGCAATCGCAAACATTAACTTACACAGGGCTGGTGCCCATTTTTGGAGGAATTAAATCATGGCAGAAGAATTACAAGCACAACAAGCAGTTTCAGCACAAGCACAACAACCGGTACAAATTCCAGAGGTTGCTAAGCCAGTTTCAAAGTTTGGTCAACAAAAAAAGGTTGAAATCAAGCGTGCAGATGGTGGAATGGATGAGTATTTGTTGCAATATCCTGGCATTCGTAAGTCTATGGAAATTATTGATAATTCAACTATGCCAAATGGTCAAATGGCACGTTCAATTTTTGCGGATCAATTACTAGAACATGTTGTTGTTCAACCAGCTAACTTAACGCTTGATGACTTTGATGAGCGTGAGGGAATCAATCAATTGATTGATGAAGCTGATGAATTTCTTGGCGAATTCTGGCAGTAAAAAATATTTAAATGATCAATTATTAGAATCTGACTTAGATGAAGAATGGGCTTTTGTATGGCCTGTTTATCAGGGCGTTGCTACTGCTGAAGAAGTTGATCAAGCAACGCTTAAAAAATTACAGTTTTTAAACGGATTAGCAGATAGGAAGCAAGAATCATTAGCTAATGCAATTGCAAACGCAATGGCTAACGTTATGTTTCCTAAAGATTAAACACATATTGAAAGGGTGGTGGAATTAATGGGATATACCACAACAATTAAAGCACAAGCTGAAGTAAGTGGATTAGGAGAACTGAAGAAAGCTAGTTCTGCTATTAAAGAACTTAACGAAGCTGCCCGTTCACTGAGCTCTGTTCGTGCCTCAAATATGGCATCAGGCTTTAGTAAGGTCGTTACAGAAGCCAATAAAGTAGTTGATGCATATAAACGAGTATCAAGCGCAGCAAAAACAGCGACAGAAGTACAAAAAAGGGCTTCTGCCGCTGATACATACGGTAATCAAGTTAACAATATAAATAAAGTTACTGAAGCTTATAAGAGACAATCGAGCGCAGCCAAACAAGGTGATTCAGCTTCAACAAAGTCTTTACTAAATGCTGAAAAGTTGGCACAAGCACAATCAAAAACAGCAGAAATGGCCGCTAAAGCTACAACTGCACAATCACGACAAGCTGAAGGATTGGCCAAAGTAGCACAAGCGCAATCTAAGGCTGAACAATATGCTGTTCGTGCTGCCAGTGCCCAAGAAAAAGAAACAGCGGCAATTGCTAAATCAGTTGCTCAAGCTGACAAATTGGCATCAGCAAGACAAAAAGATTTAGCTTTAACTCAAAAATATGCTGCTCAAACTAATCAGATTAATAAACAAGCTGCTATGTACGGCGCTGGTGGCTCAAATGGTGCAATGATTGCTGGCCGAGCAGGTGCTAAGAAGCCTGGTCGCATTCGAGAAGCATTAGGCACTGGCTTATCAATGTTTGGTCCTTCAATGCTAATTGCTAGTGGCGTAATGGCAGCAGCAGGCGGTGTTAGCAAGTTAGCAACTGGAAGTTTCGACGTGTTAAAAGAACGTCAGAACGGTCAAGCAATGTGGGCAACATCAATTCAAGATGCACATAGTAGTATCTCTGGTAAGCGATTAACTCAACAGTCAGTAGCTGCCAATAACGCGATCATGAAAACCAGTTTAAAAGCGGGTAATAGTTTTGAAGAAGGTAATGCAATTGCCAAGCAAATCTATTCATCGGATGCTGGTGAATATTCTGGTAACACTAAAAAAACCAACTCAATGTTGAAAGGAATGTTCAACATCCAAGATGCGAACGCCTTAACGCAAGGTGAAATGCAACGATTCCGAACAGCTGTTGGTAATATTGGAGATACTGGTAAAGTGTCAGGTATGCAAATTAAGTCTTTGCGTTTGCTTGATGGTAAAATGGTTCGTGCTATTCGTAAGCAATACGAAAAGGAAACCGGACACAAACTGGGCAAAAACCAAACAGGTAGTGACTATGATTGGAAACAAGTTTCTGCGAAAACAGCATTTCGTGCGATTGATAAGTACGGTAATTCTGGTGGTATTGGTAAGGCTTCTGAACGCTACAATTCGACTTTACCCGGTATGTTACGTTCTGGTACTAACGCAGCGTTAGACGCTGGATCTGAAATTATGGATCGTTTTGGTAAAGCCGTTGGTAAAGGTGGTGGTTTCAGTAACTTAATTGGTAATTTATCAAAAGCGTTTACCAATTATGACGGTATTATAAAAATGGCAGATGGTGCAGCTGATGGACTAGCTTCGGTAGCTAATTCACTTGGTACCGGAATTAGTGCCATTGCAAGTGTTGCAAAAAGTGGATGGAGTACCATTAAACCATTAGCTAGTGGGTTCGCTCATGGTTTCATGAAAGAAATTAACAGCATAGGTGACGCATTATCAAGTGCAGGTCAATTCGTTAGTTCAGCTATCAACAAGTTCAAAGGCATGTTGCCAAAAGGTAGTGGTAAGATAATGGACAGCTTTGGTAATGGTGCTGGTAAAGTATCTGCCTTGTTGCTAGCTCTAAAAGGTGCTTCTAAATTGCCTGTGGTTGGGAACTTGTTCAAGGGTGTCGTTGGTCAAGCGGGTAAATTGTTAGGTAAAGTGCCTGTAATTGGTGGCCTTTTATCAAAAATTTTTGGTAATGGTGCTAAGAATACTGCCGCAGGTACTATGATGAACGCAGCTAATACAATGATGTCAGCGGCAAATAAAATGAATGGTAATGGTTATGGTACAGGAGTTGGTGGTGATTATGTCAATGGATCCGCAGTATCAGGAACTGGCAAGTTTACGCTTGGCCAGAAGTTGGCTAATTCAAAGTTTAGTTCAATTATTGATAAAACTTTCTTAAAGGGTGCATCACTTGCAGGTAAAGGTGGTCTTAAAGGCGGTCTTGGGAAATTACTAATGGGTGGTGCTTCAGGAATAGGTAAGTTATCACTTGGCGGAGCTGGGTTACTTTCAAAATTCGGTAAAACAGGACTTGGTAAATTTTTGGGTGGTTCAGGTAAATTACTTGGTGCTATTGGTAAACGTGGTGCTGGTGGTTTAAATGCCTTATTTGCCGGTTTTGATGTTTTCAGTGCTCTAAAGAATAACAAAGCAGGTACTACAGGACGATACAAAGGTGTTGGTTCAGGTATTGGTGGCGGTGTTGGTGGAACATTGGGTGCTGCATTAGGTTCTTTCTTGGGACCAGTTGGAACTATAGCTGGTGGTGCTTTAGGATCATGGGCAGGCGGTAAGGCTGGCTCTTGGGTTGGAAGTAAGTGGACAGGTATTAAAGAGGGCACTAGTCGCTTGTGGGACAAAACCAAGATGGGTGCTTCTAACCTGTATGGTAAAGCCAGCATTGCTTACTGGGATACGAAAGATAAAATCAGTGGTGGCTATAATAAAGGTAAAAACTGGGTAGGTGACAAATGGAGTGGATTAAAGGAGGGCACTGGTCGTTTATGGGATAAAACCAAGATGGGTGCCTCTGATTTATTTGGAAAAGCAAGTATTAAATTTTGGGATATAAAAGACAAGTTGTCAGGTTTTAAGTTACCTAAATTGAAATTTGAAATGCCTAAGCTAAGTAACCCACTAAAGAACTTTAAACTTCCTAAACTAAGTAATCCGTTCAAAGGTTTGAAACTACCAAATATTACTAAAGGACTAAAGGTTCCTAAGATTAGTAATCCATTTAAGGATTTTAAATTACCTAAGTTTAAAATGCCAAAACTATCCAATCCGTTTAAGGGTTTCAAAATGCCTAATATCACAAAAGGTTTGAAACTACCAAAGCTAAACATTAAGAATCCATTTAAGGGATGGAAGATGCCTAAGATTAAGATGCCTAAAATTAAAAATCCATTTAAGAACTTTAAATTACCAAAATTTATGAAGAGCAGCCCGTTTAAGAAGTTTAAAATGCCTAAAATTAAGTTTCCGAAAGCACCAAATTGGTTAAAGAAAATCACTGGCTGGTCTAAAGGTGCTAATAAAGCAAAGAAGGAAACTGATGGTGCTAACAAGTCGACCAAGGCATCTTCTAAGCATTTAAAAAATGCGGGTAAGAATGGTAAAAATTCTGGTAAATCAATTGGTAGTTCATTTAAAAAGGCATTTGATAAGGCTGGCAAATCAACAAGTAAGTTTAGTAAGTCAGTCGGTAAAGCATTTAAGGGTGTTGGAAAATCTGGTAAAAGCTCAATGAGCAAAATTGCTTCAAGCATTAAATCAGGTATGAACAAAGCCAAGCGCGCTGCCAAATCAGGTGCAAAGGGCATTACTAGTGCGTTGAAGTTTAAGAATATTGGAAAATCAGCTAAGTCAGCTTTTAATAAGCTAAGTTCATCTGTTAAAAGTGGTATGAATAAGGCTAAACGAGCCGCTAGAAGTGGGTCTAAGGGAATTACTAGATCAATTAAGTCAGGGTTACGTGGTGTAAGTCGTGCAGGTAAGAGTTCATTTAATAAACTTTCATCAAGTGTTAAGTCAGGCATGAATAAAGCTAAAAGAGCAGCACGTTCTGGTTCTAAGGGTATAGCACGTTCTGTGAAATCTGGTTTAAGAAGTGTTGGAAATGCTGGCAAGAGTAGCTTTAATAAATTGGCAAGTTCAGTAAGAAGTGGCATGAATAAAGCTAAGCGCTCAGCTCGTTCAGGAGCAAGAGGTATAGCTAATTCTGTAAAGTCAGGTCTACGAGGTGTTGGAAATGCAGGAAAAAGTAGTTTCAATAGATTAGCAAGTTCAGTAAGAAGTGGCATGAACCGAGCCAAGCGAGCAGCACGTTCTGGTGCAAATGGTATTGTTAGTTCAATTAGATCAGGAATGAATAAAGCTTCATCTGCTGGCCGTAGCTCTATGAGTAAGTTTAGTAGTTCTATTACGAGTGGAATGAGCAAAGCTAAGAGTGCAGCACGTTCTGGTGCTAATCAAATATCATCTGCAATTAAAAGTGGATTATCAAAGGCTTCTACTGCTGGTACTAGTGCTATGAACAAGTTAACTAACACGATTACTAGTGGTATGAATAAAGCAGCTAGTTCGGCAAAGTCTGGTGCTAATAAAATTAGTACAGCACTCAAATCAGGGTTTGACCGTGCCGTATCGGCAGCTCAGTCAGCAACTTCAAGAATTGCATCATCAATGAGCAAAATTGGTTCAAGTGCTAGCTCGGCAGCATCACAGGTTCGTTCATTAGCCTCAGCAATTAATTCATTGCACTCAAAAACTGTTACAATCACAGCTAATGTAAAAGGAAAGGGAGCAAGTAAATTAGCCAAAGGTACAACTGGTGCCAAAAGTGCATTTGCTTCATTAACACCGCATTATGCTAAAGGAACTAATAAGAGTGGTGCTCATCCAGGTGGATTAGCTTTGGTTAACGATTCTAAGACATCTAATTGGCGTGAAGCCTTTATGTTACCTGACGGACTAGTAGGTATCTTCCCTAAGAAACGTAACTTAACAGTGCCATTGCCAACTGGTACACAAGTATTAAATGGGGATGACACAAAGAAGATGTTCCCACATTATGCAAAGGGTACTGGTGGTGCAAAGCCTTTTAAACAAGGTGGCACGATTAACGTGACTGTCAATATTAATGGTAATGCCTCGGCAAATGATGCCAACATGATTGCTAATACTATTGGTGAAAAGTTACTGACAATTATGCCAGCACAAACGATTTAGGAGGTGTAGTTATGGCAAAATTAACTGATGCAAAAGGTAAAACCGTTGTATTGTCTGTTGAAACCGAAAATGAGCAATTAGAAAATACGGTTGCTACGCATCCTGTTGAAAATGGGTCGCCAATAACAGATCATGCGCAAATGGAAAGTAAAACTTTTGAATTTAGCGGTAAAATTATCGGTAAAAATCAATCAGAAGTTGATGATAAATATATGCAGTTATTAACCTGGTTCCACCAAAGTACGTTATTACAATTTCGAGGTGCGATTCGTCATAATAATATGTTAATTAGCCATTTGGAAAAGACCTATGATGAAGGTGGTTATAAGAATGCTGTTAAATTCAACATTTCCTTGATTGCGATTTACACCGTCAATGTTTATTGGAAAAAGGCTAAAAATTCAGGGAAAAAGCAAGCTAAGCCAAGTGGTGCTGTATATGTCACTGTTCGACCTGGTAACACTTATTGGGGGTGGTGGGTGAAATATGGCACACCAATTCAAACGCTTAGAAATTGGAATCATTGGCCAGATAGACGTATTCCGATTGGTGTTAGAGCGAGGGTTAAATAATGGAAGAACGTTCATATATTGATGTAGATATTGATAATCTACCTGAGGAATTTGAAATTGAGTTAGCTGGTGATAATGTTTATTTACGTTTTGACTTTAATGATGAAGGTCAGTTTTATACTGTTGATCTATTCAACAATGCGTATGAACCAATCATTACTGGTGAACGCTTAGTATATGGTCAGCGCTTATGGCGAGATTTTACCAAGCCAGAGATACCACAAGTTGATATTGTCCCCTTTGATATTTCACACAAAGAAAATACCGTCACGTCTGATAATTTTGGACGGACGGTATTCTTGTACCTGATGACTTTTGAAGATGATGAGGTGATGTAATGGCTGTGACAATGCAATATTTGTTTGAAGTGTATGTTGAAATATACACCAATGGCGGAACGTTGAAATATGTTCATAACAATAATTCAAGCCAATCAATGGATATTGAATTTAGTTTGCCATTTGATAATACAAGTGATCGAAGCGTTGGGGAAGTAACCATCTGGAACATGAGCAAAATTAGTTTTAATCGCATTGCTCAGGGAAATCGAATTGTTATTAAAGCTGGTTACCATGGTGATGTGGGTGTTATTTTTGACGGCGAAATATTCAGGCCAACCGTACCAAGTCGTGAAGGTGGTGATTTAAATTACACTTTGCGAGTGGTTGAAGGCAAAGAGTATCGCAAACTAAAGCATGTTTCGTTAACGTTCGGTGAAGGAACCACTGCTAAGACAATCATCAATAAAATCGTGCAAACAACAGGTATTAATTTGAACTTCGTCTCATTAGGACGTAATTACGTGTTCAAAGAGGGGTACACGGTAGACGGTTCACCTTTTGATGCACTTAGTGACGTAGCTGAACAAGCACGAGCAGCATTATTTTATCGACGTGGTCAATTAACTATGCGCTGGCTATATGACGATAAAGTGACGGGTAATTTTTACCTGGCTAATAATACTGGCCTTATCTCATCCCCAACAATGGAAAGACGTGATGATGATTGGGTGGAAGATGATGACAACGATGGGCTAGGTCGATACAGTTATTCAGCGGATTCAATCTTGAATTATCGCATCACAACTGGTGAACATATTCATTTAAAGAGTGAATTTGTAGATGTTTGGGCAGCAGTACTGAGTGGTGAACATACATTTGATGGTGAAAGTCCCACTACATCATTAGAGTTAGGGGTGAAGTAAATGGCAGATACTGGACAAAGGCCAAAAATGCGTGACAATGATGTCGCTTTTTTCTTAAAAGTTTTACCAGACACTATTAAAGCAACGCTAAACGTTGCGCAATTAGGTAAAGTAACTCGTTTATATGATGATAAAAAGAAGGCAGAAGTTCAACCATTGGCACTTACGTCTGAAGGTAAAAAACGTGCCCAATTAATTGGTGTTCATGTAGGTAAAACAAAGCGAGATTTTATAGAAATTGGGGATGTTGTAGTGGTGCTTTTCATGGACAGATCAATCGCTAATTTTGACGGTTCTAGTAACACATTTAAATTGTCTGCAAAGCGACTGCATGATTTGAATGATTCATTTATTGTGGAGGTTTATTAATGCGAGATATTTATTTAGACAAAAATGGTGGTCTAGATTTTAAAACGATTATTGATAGATCAGATGAAGTATTGCAATCGATACGAATAATTCTAGAGACAAAATTAGGCGAGTTTATTGGTGATCCAGAATTAGGGTTGGATCGAACTGATTTGTTAGAGAAAAATTTTAATGCGAGATATGCAACGCAGGCTATTCACGATGCATTAGAACAAGATAATCGTATTGGAGTACTAAGCGTTGAGGTAGTGCCTGATTTCTATAAACGTACAGCTTTGGCCAAACTAACCTTAACTGTTGATGGGGAAGCGAAAAAAACGGAGGTAGCGCTAAATGTTGGATGATAATGGTTTTACTCGGCCCACATATGAAGAGCTGATAAGCGATTTAACGGCAAAATGGTTAGAACTATTTGGTAGTGATTCTGATACAAGTTCACATTCAGTTGCTGGTGTCTTTATTAGATTGATTGCTTATTTTATGAATATACTCTATCAACTTGCAGAAAAAGTTTATAATGCCCAATTTCTAAGCACAGCAACAGGTGTTTCCTTGGATAAGTTAGCAGCTAACTACGGGATTTATCGTAATCCAGCAGCACAAGCCATAACTGAATTAACATTCACTGGAACTCCAGGCTATATTTTGCCGGCTAATACACTATTTAAAACGGCAGAAGGTATTCAATTTCAGACGGCTGATGATTTAATATTTTCAGTTGATGGTACAGGTACTACTATTGCCTATGCAGCTGACGTTGGTAAAACCTACAATGTACCAACTAATACGATTATTTATCAAGTTGAACCAACTTCGGATATTATTTCTGTTACCAATACTGAACCTGTCGAATCCGGTGCAGATTCTGAAACAGATTTAGAGTTGGCCAATCGAATTAGAATTGCGAATGATACACGACCATCAAGTCCAGCCAATGGCATTATTTCAGCTATTATGGCCGTCAATGGTGTCAAAACGGTGCAAGTGGTTCAGAATAATACTTTAACTAAAGATGAATTTGGTAATCCACCTAAGACGATTCATGTGTATGTCGATGGCGGAGATGAAGAAAAGATTGCTGATGCTCTGTTTAATTCTGTGTCAGCAGGTATTCAAACAGTTGGATCTAAACAGAAAGCAATGACGGATAACGCTGGCTTTAGCGATAACGTCATTGCTTTTGATTATGCACAACAAAGCGCGATTTACGTGTCAATTGATGCGCAAACTAATCTAGATTTTGAGACAGACGGTATTCAACAAATTAAAAATGCAGTTAATGATTATCTAACCAAAGTGCCAATGGGGGGCATTGTTAGATTTTCATATTTGTATAAATACGTTTATGACAAAGTTCCCGGAATTGATGTTATTGAAGTGAGAATTGGTTCAAGCAAGGATGACTTAGCAATGGCTGATGTTCAATTACAGCAATTTGCTATTCCAGTAACAACTGCAGATAGTTTGGTGGTGACAGAAAATGCATGATTTTAAAGAGTTGTTTTTATCAAAATTACCTGGTCCAATTAATAGATTTGCGGCAGATACAATTACTTTTGCGGAATGGCTAAATGCGACATTTCAAAAACTAATTGGTTTGTATCAAACAATTGAAGCATTTCGAGACATCAATAAAGCAAACGGTAAGGCGCTAGATAGAATTGGTGATCAATTTAATCAGCAACGTGGATCAGCAGATGATGATTTTTACCGTATCATGATTAGGTCTAAGCAAGCGACCAATATGGGTAATTCAACGATCAATGGCTTAATCAATATGATTGCACGTTCGTTAGACATTCAGCCAGATAAAATTCGAATTGAATCATTGCGACAATATGAAAACGGTACTCTGAATGACGGTGAGCCATTGGCAATTAGAATTAGCAATATTCCACTAGAATGGGCCCGCTCTGATTTTGAACAAAATTATATTTTGGAACGAATTAAAAATGGTGTTGCTGCTGGTGTCCGAGTAGATGAAGTGAGTTTTGTTGATAATTCTAATGCTGTGTTATCTGTTCGTGGCTTAACATCTGCTACTGTCACATACGAGGTCAAAGGAGAGGAGTAATAGATGGCAAATAAATTTACGAATTTTAAATTCACCACTGAAGGTAAAGATACCTTAACTGAAGTACTTGCTGCAAAAGGCAGTATTGATATCACACAGGTTTATACTTTTGCGACAAAGTTAACGGATACTTTGGTATTCACGCAACTTTCATCACTAGGTCCTAAGCAAATTAAGTCAGTTGGAACTGTATCAGCACAAAGCAACACGGTTGAAACTCGGTTGCAGATTGATAATGCGGATTTAACATCTGATTATAATCTACAAGGAATCGCTCTTGTAGGGACGTTTAACAAGACTAATTTCGTGTTAGGTTATATTAACACCAATGAAGCTACCAATGTGCCAGCATTCAGTGGAAATCAGGTTCAAACAATTGCCTTAGATGTTTCTTTTGCAATTTCTGATACATCTGTTATCACGATCAACACACAAACTGCTGGAATGTTGACGGTTGCTGATTACAATGCTTTGGTTGCTTATATTAAAGACCAAGTGGCACCATTATCAGTAGATAAAAAGGTTGTTCACTTAACTAACAATGAAATCATTGATGGTATTAAGACATTCAAGCAAAAAATTACTGGTTCGATATCGGGCAATGCCAATACAGTTGATTACATTAATATTCACCAAATTACTGCAAATATTGATTTAAATACTCTGACTACAAATGGTAACTATTTATCGACTTTAGAGACGAAGACTACCAGCAATAAGCCAGGTGGAACATCAGAACAGTACACGCTTATTTCCACCGGTAATATTCAAGTATTTAACGATATAAAGACGGATAAAACATATATACGTAATTACATTAAATCTGATACATTTACATCTTGGAAGGTTGTTATTGAAGACATTGATCAAACATTAAATGCACAATTTAATTTCACTAAAGTGCCAACTGTTAATAGTAAGCCAGTGGCAATTCAGGCTGATTTACAAACTGAAACCACTAATCGTACTAATGCAGACAAGACTATTAACAATTCTCTAACAACAGAAGTTTCTGACCGTAAAAGTGGGGACGCTATAAATGCAAATGCTATTCAAGCTGAAGCTACCGCACGTTCGCAAGCGGATAGTTCAGCCACTGCTGCCCTTAATACTGAAAAAACAACACGTTCAGCTGCAGATACAAGTCTTTCAAATAATTTAGCCTCAGAGGCAAGTGCTAGATCAGCTGCAGATGTAGGGCTAACCAATCAATTTAATACCGTGAATAGTGGATTGAACAGTGAAAGTGTGGCTCGTTCATCTGCAGATGCAACTCTAACAAAAGCAGTTAGTGATACCCAAAAACAAGTGCAAACTGAAACTACTAATCGTACTAATGCAGATAACAAAATTGATAGTGCTGCAGTTCATAAGACTGGTAATGAGTCTATATCAGGCGTTAAAACATTTTCAGATACCGCAAAATTTAGTAAACAAATTGAAGGAGCTTTTTCGAATAGAACTGCTCCATTTAGTGAGTTAAGTGATTTAATTACTAAAATGGCAACATATGCAGGTCAGTGGAGAATTTATACTGGTCAAGTGAGTGGGCTGCCAATTGGTGATAACCAGTGGGGAGTTATGGAGGTGATTCCATATAATAATTCTGAAGATGGTGGCCTTTTATTGCTTTATGGATTAAAAACTATGGATGCTTATATAGGCTACACATCAGGCAGTACTGTTCAATGGGAAAAGATTGCTAATGATGCGGAATTAGTCCATTTATCTGGAAATGAGACATTGGCTGGTACCAAAACTTTCAGTTCCGCTATTAACGGTAATTTATCCGGAAACGCAAGCACGGCTGATAAATTACGTACTGCTAGGACAATTGGTGGTGTTAGTTTCGATGGTGGCAGTAACATCAATCTACCAGGAGTTAATACTGCTGGAAATCAAAACACCACAGGAAACGCAGCATCAGCAACTAAATTGCAAGTGGCTCGCAAGGTAAATGGAACTGCATTTGATGGAACAAAAGATATCAGTGTTAATGCAGCAAATGATAGTAACCTTGTTCACCAATCTGGCAATGAATCAATTTCTGGTTATAAGACATTCAACAATACTTTGACTGTTAATGGTATTTCAAAAGCTAATTATTTTTATAAAGAGGTAACTTCTACAGATGAGACTGCAATACTTGAATTTGAAGATTCAAGCGGCGATTCAACGATTGTCAGAAGAATGGGTTCATATTATGCACAAGATAGTTATGGTGCAGGTATCGCATTAAGTTCAGGTGGATTAACAGTTATAGGTGGTGGTGAATCTCCATTTAATGTTATTAATAAAATTAAAGATGGAACCATAGATTCAACTGCTATTCCATCCGTGAACCCTGGTTCTGAAGACATGATTGTGGCATCTGACCAATCTATTTATTTCTTACCTAACTTTCAAAATAATAATAGTTATAATGCAATGTGGCGAATGACCCAAGGTGGATACTTACAAAACTATAATGGGAAAAGTTGGGTAAATGTATTACCTAGTAATAGTGGCCTTGTTGCGCAAGATTCAGCTGTAGTTCATAACTCGGGTAATGAGAATATAACAGGCACTAAAACATTTAGTTCAACTATTAGTGGTAGCGTGTCGGGAAATGCAGGTTCCGCAGATAAACTGAAGACTGCACGTAAAATTAATGGTGTTAATTTTAACGGAACGGGAGATATAAACGTCAAAGCCTCAAATGATTCAGATATCGTCCACAAATCTAGTAACGAGACTATTGGCGGTAACAATACATTTTCTGGAAGCACAACATTTAAAAATAATGTCGTCTTGCAAGGCAATGTATCAAGTCGTAGTAATGCTACATCTGCTAGTATTAAATATCAATCCGTCATTGTTGAATTCTATGAAACAGCTGTTGGCGTACAGGTATCGATACATGGTGCGTTTGACAATTTAACTGCAAAAAGTCGAGCTACATACCTTAAAATTGGTAACATTCCTAGCAATATTACTAATCCAGGTATTATAACTTATGCTTCATCTGCATCATCTTCTGGTGTAGATAAAGTGACAAACAACACTGGAGTACATGTTGATTTCGTGTTCGATACAAATGGTGAAGTTGGCATTTACGCCGGTCATACATTAACTAATAAGACTGATGCATTTAACAATTTATGGACCGAGCCAAGAGCTTCGACGTATTGGATCAAGTAACATGAAAGGAACATTTAATTTGATGATTAAACATATTATAAAAAATAGATTCTGGATAATAACCGGTGCTGAGCTGATAACCGTTGCGTTTATGTTTAGTATCGGTTTTTCTGTATTGGATGTCCATATTCCAGCATCATTTCAATTGGTGGCGCAACCTAGCTTTCGTTTAATAGTTATAGCAATTGGTGTAGCAATGATAGTGCAATCGGTTTGGGACATTACTTGGTACTACATCCGTGAAGTGACACGATTAGCTGCAGCAGGCGTCGTGGGCATGATGATGAGTGCATTTTTGTTGAGTGATCTGAACATACTTCACATTACATTGGTTCCGCTTGGTTTGATGTTTCTATTAGTCAGAATACTGATTGATTTGTTGACTGACAATACATTGTTTAAAGTACGGAGGTAGGTTAATGAGTCAAGCTACTTGGACAGCTTTATTGGGCTTTCTTTCCGCCTCAGTGGCTGGAGTGTTGGCCATTTGGAAAATGAATGTCGCTAAAACTGTCTCAGCTGATAAAGATTTTATTACGATGTATAACGAGTTGATGAAATCAAACAATAAGCTGATTGAACAAAATGCTGAACTAACAGCAGAGTTGCAAAAAGCACATGCATCTATTGAAAAATTGACGCAACGCATTAAAGAATTGGAGGATAAGTTAGAAAATGAACATTAATCATATTAGTGAATGGGTGTTAGCTCTTTGGAGCACGGGAGTATTAACGGCAGTTGCACACGCAGCAAGCCGTTTTTTTGTTGCCCATACGAAAAATAAAAATTTGTTACTATTGAACGAGTGGGCAATGCAGGCGGTGCAATATGCAGAAACACATTTACAAGGATCAGCAGAAAAGAAACAATCTGCTTTGAATTTCTTAACTAACAAACTGAATGCTAATAAGCTGGGATTAAAATTTGATAGTAAGCAATTGGATGCAGTAATTGAATTGGCAGTTTCAACATTACATGGAGGTAAGACTAATGACTAAATTTGAATTTAATGATGTGGCAAATTATCAACCCGATACATTGGCTTACTTCCAAGGATTGAAAGCTAAGGGCTCTGGTGCAGCAATTGTCAAAATTACACAGGGGACAGGCTACATTAACCCTAAAGCAACTAATCAAGTGAATCACGCTGATCAAGCAGGACTAAAAACTGCCGGTTATCATTACGCAATGTTTGGTTGCAATGTTGCAAATGCTCATGCTGAAGCTAAGTATTTCCTTACACAAGCAAAGGCACGACTAGCTCAGGGCTCAATCTTGGCGCTGGACTATGAAGATGCTGCCACAACCGGTACCAATAAGAACGCCAATGCCAATGCAATTATTGCTTTTATGCAAGACGTTAAGAATGCTGGCTTTATTCCATGGTTCTACACTGGTAAGTACTTCATTAATGAACATGTTAACCATGCTGCCGTTAATAAAGCATTTCCTAATGTAACTTGGATAGCTGGTTATCCTGGAACGTCATATCCAGATTTTAACTACTTCCCATCAGTAGACGGGGTGATTGCTTGGCAATACACTAACAATTGGAAGTCATTAGGACTGGACGGTTCAACATTGCTTCTTGATTGGTCAGAAAAAACTGTTCAGGCGCAAGCGACTACAAAACCAGGTGCTAAGCCAACTGTGAACCAGCCCGATCAGGTCTTACATGTTGGTGAGCATTTCAAGGGTCGTCCTGCATATCGAGTAGATGCCATGAAATATGTCAATGGTATGTGGCAGGTTGTTAACTATGAACTTGCTGGCGGTAAGGATATCAATTGGATCACTAATGGACTAGGCGTTGCATCAGTCGATAAGGTCGACAAGAATGGTAAGAAAACTGCTAGTCAAAAATTGGCAGTTGGCGATTACTTCCGACTACATTCTGATCGGATTGAAGTACTTGGTGTTGATAAGAACGGAATTGCATTTGGAACACGTTATGGCAACGTGTGGGAGGATGCAGGAACACTAACTGAAGTTAAATAAAATCAAGCCCACTAGGTTATTCTGAAAGAATGACTTAGTGGGCTTTTTTTTATAAGAAGATATTAAATATCAGTATTTTTAGAAGAAATCAGATAAGCATTTTAAATAATTATAAGAACGGTTTGTTACAAAGTTGATATTGATGATTATGTCGTGTACGATATAATTATCAGAAAGGAGATCATATATGTCTAATAAAGATACACTGTATGATGAATTGTGTTTGTCTGTATATACTACAAATCGTTATTTTCATCATTTATATGGAGAGGTTCTAGGAGATTATGACTTGTCTTACTTGCAGTATATGTCATTGCTTATCGTTTATAAAAATAAATCTGCTAAGTTAATGGATGTCGGTAAAGCATTAGATCTATCAAGTAATACACTTACACCAGTAATTGATAGATTGGTTAGTAAAAAATGGCTTATCAAGGTACCTAGTGAAGTGGATCGACGTGTAAAATATTTGAAAATATCAGAATCAAAGCGTTTAGTTTTTGAACAAATATTATTGAATATTGCAATTATACGAGATGAATTGATTGCAACTAGTACCAAACCAGTATCTACAATTATTTCTGAAAATAAAGTTTTAAACGAGACATTACAGAAAATGATTTTAGCTCGTAAACGGGAGGATCAATTAAATGGATAACTATGATGTAATATTTATTGGGAGTGGTCATGCAGCATGGCACGGAGCACAAACCTTATCAAGAGCTGGTAAAAGAGTTGCCTTGGTAGAAGAAAATAAAGTTGCTGGTACTTGTACCAACTTTGGATGTAACGCTAAAATCTTGCTAGATGGTCCAGCAGAATTAATCCATCATTTGCATCACTATCATGGAATAGGAATTGATGAAACACCAAATATTATTTGGCCAGAATTAATGGCATACAAACATAAGGTAATTGATCCGTTGTCCGAAGGCCTTGCACATATGCTTTCAGTAGATGGTATTGATATTATTTCAGGACATGCCAAATTTACGGATGTAAAAACATTGATGGTAAATGATATAACATACCAAGCAGATAAATTTGTTATTGCTACAGGACAAAAACCTGCAAAATTACCTATTCCTGGTAATGAATTATTACATGATAGTACTGATTTTTTGGAATTATCAGAAATGCCACATTCAATTGTGTTTATCGGTGCAGGGTATATTGCAATGGAATTTGCATCAATTGCTCGTGCTGCCGGTAGTGAGGTGACTATAGTTGAATATAGTGATCATGCACTTTCTGGTTTTGATAGTGAATATTCGCAAGAAGTTGTGAGAGATATGATTAATAGGGGTATTAAATTTGACTTTAATCAGCGTGTTTCTCAAGTAATTTCGACAGAAAATAATCAGTATATTCTTGAAACAGCTCAAGGAAAAAAGTACACGACTGAATACGTGATGGATACAACTGGACGTATACCTAATATTGAAAATCTTGGATTAGATGCTGCTAACGTTGAATATAACAATCATGGTGTCGCTGTTAACGACTATCTACAAACGTCTAATGTAAATATTTATGCTAGTGGCGACGTTATAGATAAATTAATACCGCGCCTTACACCAACTGCAACGTTTGAATCAAACTACATTGCTAGAATTTTATTAGGTGATTCTAATCCTATAAAATATCCTGTTGTGCCATCGGTTGCGTTTACCCTGCCGCGATTAGCTCAAGTTGGTGTCACAGTTGGTATGGCAAAAAATGACCAACAATTAAAGATATACGAAATACCATATGGTAAACTTATGCGTTTTCAGACTTTGAATGATGAAAATGCCAAGATAAAAATTATTCTCAATAAAGACAAAAGATTAGTAGGTGCTTCGATAATTGGCGATTTCGCGCCAGAGATCATTAATGATCTTGTTCAGGTAATAAATCATCAATACACTTCTGAAGATATTCAAAATCAAATTTTTGCCTTTCCGACACATTCTGGTATCTTGTTGCCTATGATTGCCCAGTATTTAGCTTAGGAGAATAATAATGAAAGCAGCTATTATTAAAGAATATGGTGATGTAACTCAACTTGAGGTTACTGATATAGATAAGCCTATCCTAAAAGAGGATGAGGTGTTAGTAAAAAATTTTGCTAGTAGTATAAATCCGATTGATTATAAAGCTCGTCAAGGTTTACTTCAATCAATGTTTAAATGGCAATTTCCAGTAGTATTAGGTTGGGACTTAGCTGGAAAAATTGTTGCTTTGGGAGATAAAGTACAAGGCTTTAAAATTGGAGATGAGGTATTTGCTCGGCCAGATATAGATCCTATTGGTACGAACGGATCTTATGCAGAATATACGGCTGTAAAAGAGGATAAACTAGCGTTGAAGCCTGAAAATATTAGTTTCGAAGAAGCAGCTGCAGTTCCTCTGGCAGGCTTAACAGCTTTACAAATGTTAAGACAACTCAATTTAGAAGCTGGTCAAAAAATACTTATCCAGGGTGGTGCAGGTGGCGTAGGTATCTTTGCAATCCAATTAGCAAAAATATTTGGCGCTTTTGTTGCTACTACTGCTAGTGAAAATAACACTGAATTTGTGAAGTCGTTAGGTGCGGATTTAGTA
>NZ_BJDT01000012.1:0-38465 GCF_005405285.1 Weissella sagaensis
GCAACACAAAAGTTAGACAAAATTGAATATTTTTAAACTGCTAAGGCATGTTCCCTGTATTCGCAGGGAGTCATGCCTTTTGTTTTCTGTGATATTCGTGTGACTTAACACACCTTCAAGTTCACCATGTTGACATTTAAAATATCGCGCCAGTGATCATATAATCGATCAACCGTTACACCAGAATAATCTGTGGGGCAGTCCCAGCCTTCACCCTTTAGCTTGGCAGCTACAGCTTGTTCAAATTTATCTTCCGCTATTTAACTAGTCTTCTTTTCTTTTTTAGTTGTACCTATTTACCAAAATGCCACCACTTTTTAGGTTTAGATTGTGACTCCGGGCTGCTATTTTCAGGTTCCGGTTGTTTGTCTGACGTCACTTCTTTTTCACCATCATCATGCGGTGCCATAGTTAAGGCTTTCAAGTCCGTAATTTCTGCCTTGTATTCTTCGAGCAGTTGTTTGTCCTGTAAGGCCAATCTTTGTTGCTGGTCTAGTAATTTATGTAACTCCTTCTTTTCAGATTGAATTTCTGATACTAAATTGCGAAGGAATTTCACTTCATCTTGATCATAAACATCATCTTTTTCGTTGTCGTCAATATCATCTTTATGTTGATGTTCTTTGGTTGATGAACCATTTTTAAACATTGATTTAATAGTCTTTTGGCCGTCAACATTAACGTAAACGGTATTACCTTTTGTTGATGTAAATTGACGTAAATCGATTGACGTATCTCTTTTTATCTTTTGCCATATGGCCTGCTTTGAAACGCCCAATTCATCAGCAAGTTCTCGAATTGTTTTTAAATTTTCACTCATGATCTATATCCTGCCTTTTAACGATTGGTAGATACTGTTCAATTGATTTTTTAAGATACTTAGCAATATTCTTTTTCGAATAGTCATCTTGTTTATCTCTGATATATGCTAAGTGTTCTTTCACGCCCTTTAAACCACGTAACTCTTTTAATTCGTCATAGAGTGGATAAACATTTTTCTGTAGCCCTGACAAAATAGCCGTATCCGTCAAATCAATATACGACAATAAGAAATGTTCCATCAGCAATTTTGTATATGGGCTCTTCATAGCTTCATACACGAGGTCTTTTTCACTTTCTTCTTTTCTTATCTTACCGTCAATATAGGCTGGGTCATCTTGTTTGTAACTAGTATCGTCTGCCACCTGTTTTTTCGTGATATGAAAGACAATACTGTCAATACTCCGTCCTTTTTTTACCTTATCGTACGCTACATTAAAGCTAGTACGATCTGTAATTTCTGCTAAAGGTTCTTTCAATACCCTAGTTTCAAAGTTTGCAAATTTTTTATATTCATTAACAGTATCAGTCATTTCTCGTAACTCATGCATCCTTATTATGGGATTACGATAACCTTCAACTTGTGCCTCTCGGCGTCCACCTTTAACGTGATAATGCTCATACTGATTGTAATTCATCGATAACCATCGATATAAAATAATAGCATATTTGCTATTTAATTCCGCAAGGTCTGACAAAGCATGTTGCGTAAAATTATTTTTTAGATTAATTAAATATGGCATAATTCGGTCACTGAACTCGATAGTGACTTCATCATGATAATCAGCCCATTTAACATAAGGAATCGGTACAATACTCTCAAAATCAAAACCTTTGTCTTGTTCTTTTTTAATCTGAAAAAAGGCTTGCTTTTGCATTTTTTCAACAGCTTCTTTAAATCGACTATGTTTGTTGTTGTCATCAACTTTAAAAAACGCAAACAACTCCCGTTTCGATAAATACACTGTTTGATCTTTGGGTGGATTATCCGTATCAATTAAAGACACAGCTAGCTCAAACATTTTGAGTGGCGTCTTATCCATTTTGGCAATGGACGTGATTAAACTATTATGTTCGACCACTTTACGTTTCGCCAAATCAGGCGCTGTCTGTTCTTTCCTTGAATTCAATTCTGTTATAATAGCCATACAAATACGCTCCTTTGTGCGTGTTATTAGAAGCATAAAGAAAAACTTTTAGCCAGGATTTTCTTTATGCTTTTATTGTACACCGAAGTAACTACATTTAAAGTTTTTTTGTAGACCTATACATAGTTTTTTGTAGACCTGTACATAGTTTTTTGTAGACCTATTAGGTTTAAAACCCTTGTCATTACTGGATTTATAACCACGCAAAAGAACAAAAGATTAAAATATATAAGATAAACTTATAATAGGCTGTGCCTTCTTCACCTTTAAAAAATTATTTCAAAAGAGTTTATTCATATCACTATGATTGATAAACAAGCTCAGCGCATTTTATCGGAGGACCTTTATTGAAGATCCAGTAAGTTTAAAACTGCCTATTACATCGTTATAGGTAATTTTAAATATATATTGATATAAACAAAAATTTAAAGTTGCTTAGAATGTACATTCTAGCTATTAAAAGCACTTACCGACTGGTACAACTAAATTAACCAAGGGGCAATAACTAAAATAAAAAAATTACCATATTTGACTACGCCAATAAAATATACATACAAGAAAAACAAGTAATATGAAAATACAAGTAGAAAAGAGTTAGTCAGTTACCGTTTCACCCATATGACTCTCTATTCGCTATGTGTTGTATATAGCATTTAATGAGGTATCTTTTCAGAAATTTTTACCACGCACTGCAAATAATTAAACACAACTTAGATGACTTTCTATGATTTTTTAATTATGTAGATATGAATTACCTGTTTCATGAAAGGGTTTGCTGTGGTAAACTGAAAGCATCAATTAAATACAAATGCAAAAAAAAGCCCCAAGAATTGGTGTTCTTGGAGATTGCTTTTTATAAGAAGTACCTTGTCGGGATTGGCGTCCCACTTGGTATGACTTGATGTGCACAACCACATCAAGATTTACTTTTAAGTATAACATATCTGGTAGCGGTGTAAAGTTTTTAGACAAGATATGGTTAGAAAAAAAGACAGGAAAATTCCTGGCAAAGACGATAACAACGGACTTTGTGGATCTTGATGAGAGAACCACAAAGCCTTTTTCTTTTGCCGGGGAGTAGTGTTAACCGATATCAAACAAGCGTATAACTCACGCAGCTAAAAAGAAGCCTAGGTGGACTCTAGGACGTTAAGTGAAGGTCCTTGCTGTGCGCTCCATGGACAGTGTAAACAAAGAAATGGAGAGGAAATGCTAATTAGTCCACGTTTGGATAGCTAATTAGGATTCGGTCACGGGTTGCGCCGTGATGAAGACATAAAGCCTGCGGAGAAGCTGGTTCAGTAATGAATCGAAGTCGGTAGTCCCCGGATTGTGTAAAGGGTTAAACAGTTACCTATATGAAAAAACGTCTCTAATGATGGTTTAGAGAAGTTTTTTAGTTGTCAATATCTTCATATGTTAACAATATATAAACAACGTCAAAACACAACCGAATGGGTTGTAAGGGATAGCTTGCGCGTAATCTACTGTGACGAAAGTCAGTCGTTATGAGATGCACATAATGAAGCTCACCAATTGCCCCGCTTAGGGGATTGTTGGTGAAATGTCGAGAGAGAGCTTTGCGAGCTGGTTATAACGATAGGATTTGAATTAGTCGTTTTGTTGTGAGGCATTGAGAGAGTTGTGTGCTGTTAAAAAACAGGTCAGTATACATAAAAAAATATTAGTTATGCGAAAAAATATGTAAGAAACCAAAATACGAACCCTGAGAGCAATCCTGTTGGTACAATAGCATACAAATAATTTTTTATTTCAAACCAGCTCATTTTTTTATGAGTTTGATTAATTTCAGTCGATAACCGATTAGCGACTTGGTCCATAGTCCTTTGAACGGTCTGGTTTAGGCTGTCGTTTAGGGCTTTCAACGTGGTGTTGTTGCTCTTTTGCAGACTGTTTATCTGTTGCAATTCGTCGATTGTTTTGCGATTGACCGTCTTTGTTTGTTCGTTGAACTGATTTTGAGCGTCTTTGAGCAGAGCGACTAATCGTTCTCTGCTGGTTTCTTTGCTGTTCTCTAAATTGTTCAAGGTCTCTTGAAAGGCTTGATTGACCTTTTGGCTGGCTTGGTCGATTTGTGTCAGCTGTTCGGTCAGTTCGATTTGTTGTTTGCTTTGTAGTTGAATTTGTGTGCCCTGATAGTTCCTGATTTCTTTCAGGGTCTGATTGAGCGCTGTTAAATCTGTTTGTATCTGGGTTTCTGGTATCTGTTTGGTTGTATCTTGGGTCTCTGGTACGTCTTTCCAACTCATTGTAAATTGCCTCCTTTTCGTAAGCTGTGCCAAGTTTATTGCCACGAGCTTTATAATTCGTCCCAGTTAGCTGATAGGTAAGGTCTTTACCTCGTTCCCATACATCTATTGCTTTTTGTTTTAAATCGTCTTTAAACGCTTGAAAATCGGAAATAAGTTGATTAGACATCGTACTATCAACAGCCTGCCTTATTTGCTCTTTCCATGTGGGTTGCCCACGATCATGCATTTTAATTTCTGCCATAGAACGTTTTTCATAGCGTTCAGGATCAGGGTGCGTTACTTCTAGTCCATGTTTTTGTACGATTTCATCGGTGTTATGAACGAGCTTTTCACGATATTCTTGCCAATTTCCGTGCATTTTCTTGCCGGTTTCCAAGTCGATTGCCCCAATGACAGCGTGAATATGTAAGGCGTCCGTATCAGCATGCTCATATAGTGCCACTTGTTGATTAGGGTAGGTTTGTTGATACACTTCTTTGGCAATATCGAGCGCTTTTTGTTGGTCGTTTTCGTTTGTCGGGTCAAATTCTTTGGGACTAAACGAGATACGACTAGCATACGCTTGTGTTTTGCCTTGATTACCATACACTTCACGGACTTGTTTAAATTGACTTTTTGTGTAGTCAACATCAAGGTTTAGTCCGTCTTTTAAAACTGCCCGTTTTTCAGCGTAATTGACAAGGCGTGACGCGCTGGCAGACCGTTTTATGTGAGTTGTTGCCATATGTGTGCCACCTCACTTTGCAGTTCCTGCAATGCTTGGGCAGGGACATTGCCCCCTTGATTGGCATGTTTGGTTAATTGATTAAGATTGCCCCCGATTTTTGCTAATTGACGGGTCAATTCTTGGGCTTCTTTTGCGCCAATCTTAGGGGCAACGATCCGTGCCCCTTGTGCCTTCTTTTTGACAAAAGCAGGCACGGACATATTTAAAGTTTTCGCAGATTGCGAAAGCTTTAAATAGTCCTGCTCGCTCACTCTAAAATTGATTTGCCGACTGTCTTTCCGATTGGGTTGTTTATCGGATAGAGAGCTAGCCATATTGTGTTGTTCGCTCACAAACCCCACCTCCCTTTGTTTTGCCTTTCAGGCAAGTGAATTGATTGATTAAGCTCGTGAAACCCTAAGGGTTTCTACTCACATAATAAATCAATTCGCGGGGTTTGGAAGCAACCCACATGCTAGCCAATTAAGTGACTGATTTGGTGCTTGCAAAGGGGACGCTAGCGCTCGCCCCTTGACCCCCTAGCTACGCAAACTCATGGAAAAATGACTAGCTATATGCTAGCCACTTTTTACCAATCGTTGCGTATGCCATTTGCGGAATAAATCCGCAAATGGCGTCTACCCGACGGGGGCTGTCTGCCGAATTATTTTGCATAATAAGCATGATTTCATCAAGACAAATTTCGCACTTGACGCATGCTCTAAGCAGGAGCTCTTCCAGCAGACTATTTCATGGAAAGTTCTGCCCGAACAGGGCAATCTAAGCTAGATTGATCGCAAAAAATATATTATGTAGTTACATATTATATTTTGATATACTAATTAACGGCAATTTGTCCTGAAAGGTTTTGTTGTAATGGTATTTCAAATTATCTCGTTTAATATACTGATAAGCATTTTACTTAGTGATACATAAAAGTCGTGATACAATTAGCCGTAGTTCGAAAGGGTATTATGGTCACTAAGTTACACATATAAGTTTTTATGGAGGCATTGTAATATGGCAAATTCCTACGGAAATGATCCTTTTTTCAATAATGATATGGATGATATTTTTAACCAAGTATTTAAACGTATGGGGAATCCTAACTCAGATTCTGCTCGCTACTTGGTTAATGGTCAATCGTTAACTTCAGACGAGTTTACTCAATATCGAGCAACTGGTAAATTACCAGAACAAGCAAAAACAATTGAAGTATCTAAAGATGGACAACAAGCTCTTAAAAAGGGTGGTATTTTAGAAAAACTAGGAACCAACTTAACAGAACAAGCACGCGATGGATTGCTAGATTCAGTTATTGGACGTGAAAATGAAATTCAAGAAACAGCGGAAATTTTAAGCCGTCGAACCAAAAACAATCCAATTTTAGTTGGCGATGCGGGGGTTGGTAAAACAGCCATAGTTGAGGGACTGGCGCAAGCGATTGTAAATGGTAAAGTTCCAGAAGCAATTCGGGACAAAGAAATTTACTCTATTGACTTGTCCTCCTTAGAAGCTGGAACTCAGTATCGCGGTTCTTTTGAAGAGAACATCAAAGACTTAGTCAAGGAAGTTAAGGCTGCTGGCAATATTATTCTATTCTTTGATGAAATCCACCAGATAATTGGTACTGGTTCAACAGGTGGTGAAGACGGTGGTAAAGGCTTAGCTGATATTATTAAGCCAGCATTGTCTCGTGGCGAACTAACCGTTATTGGTGCCACTACCCAAGATGAATATCGCAATACAATTTTGAAAAATGCAGCTTTGGCTCGTCGATTCAATGATGTTGTAGTCAATGAACCTAATGCTGAAGACACTCTTAAAATTCTGAAGGGTATCAAAAACTTGTATGAAGAACATCATCATGTAAAATTGCCAGATGATGTTTTGAAGGCAGCGGTGGATTACTCCATCCAATATATTCCACAAAGAACGCTACCAGATAAAGCAATTGATTTGATTGATATGACAGCGGCTCATTTGGCAGCACATCAGCCTGAAAATGATGAAACAGCTTTAAAGGAAAAGCTCAATCAATTGCAAAAAGAAAAAGATCAAGCGGTGGAAAAAGAAGACTTTAAGCGGGCCGCGGATTTGAAGCAACAAATCGAGGCTGCTAATAAGCAAATTGATAATGTAGGTAAAAAGGAAGAAGTAGTGGCTACCGTTGATGATGTTGCTCAATCAGTAGAACGGTTAACGGGAATTCCAGTCTCAGATATGGGTGCTAATGATATTGAACGGTTAAAAGATTTGGATAGTCGCTTAAAGAGTAAAGTTATCGGTCAAGATCAAGCGGTAGCAATGGTTGCTAGAGCTATTCGTCGGAATCGAGCTGGCTTCTCAGAAGGTGAACAGCCTATCGGTAGTTTCCTATTTGTTGGTCCAACCGGGGTTGGTAAAACTGAATTAGCTAAACAATTAGCATTAGACATGTTTGGTGATAAGGATGCAATCATTCGATTGGATATGAGTGAGTATTCAGATCGGACTGCTGTTTCAAAATTAATTGGTACATCAGCTGGTTATGTAGGCTATGATGATAACTCTAATACCTTAACGGAACGAGTACGTCGAAATCCTTATTCAATTGTATTACTAGATGAAATTGAAAAAGCAGATCCACAAGTATTGACGCTTTTGCTTCAGGTAATGGATGACGGTCGTTTGACGGATGGACAGGGTAATGTAATTAACTTCAAGAATACCATTATTATTGCTACATCCAATGCTGGATTTGGTAATGAAAAGTTAACTGGCGATGCAGACAGAGACCAAACTTTAATGGATAAGTTGGCTCCATTCTTCCGTCCAGAATTCCTAAACCGGTTCAATGGAATCGTTGAATTCTCACATCTAACTAAGCAAGATTTAAGTCAGATTGTTGATTTAATGATTTCCGATGTTCAAAAAACACTAGCGAAAAAGGATTTGACTTTGAAAGTAACCGATGCAGCTAAGGATTGGTTGATGGAACAAGGATATGACGAAGCAATGGGAGCTCGTCCATTAAGAAGGGTGATTGAACAACAAATTCGTGATAAGGTAACGGATTTCTACCTTGACCACTTAGATATCAAAAACTTGAAGGCTGATTTGAAGGATGATCAAATCGTGATTGAGCAAGCCTAACTTAGCAAACAGCTTACTTTGGGCTTTGTTTACGGAAAGCGAGGATGACAGATTAATTTCTGTGATCCTCGTTTTTATTTGGGTTTTAGTTCAGAATAAGGATTATTGGTTTTGTTATTTTTAATAACTAAAATTTACCTAATAAAAGCTATCTTTATTAGACTTATGACCGATTTAAATGTAAACAAAAATGATAGTTTTTTTCTTCTTAAATTATGCATAGGGTATACCCTTTTCTAACATATCTTTATTTTGTGACAGAGAACGTGTGAATGATACAATGGCTCCCTTGCTAGCTGAATAGTCGATCAAAGTTGGTGCACCTGCATATGCAGTAATCGAAGCTGTATTAATGATCGCATCATGTTGGCTAAGTAACATGAATAATGCTTAGTTAGCATAAACATTCCCAAAACATTTGTTTGGAATGTTCTTGTAAACTCAGCAGCAGTAATATCCTACAAGTGTTCATGTACATGTTGCTCTCCTGCATTATTGACCAGGATATCAACCTTGGGGAATTTTTCTGTGATTTTATCCGCTAGTTCAACCACTGCATCTTCACTACCAATATCAGTGGCAAAAGCCAATGGCTCTTTACCAACTTCACTAATTCTCTTCGCTGTTCTATCAGCATCGGCGTCAGATTCATAATACACGAGCACAACTTGTGCTCCTTCTTTGGCGAATAAGATAGCCGTGGCGGCACCAATACCACTGTCACCACCAGTAATTACAGCGACTTTGTCCTTCAATGACTGGCCTGGCGCATAACCATATGCTTCCAATTTCGGTTGTTCGCTTAAATAAGCGTCTTCATCTTTTTGCAAATAACCTTTTTTTGGTCCTTGGCTCTTAGGCCCATGTTCATGTGGCATGTTAACTACCTCCTCAGAAATTTGTTAATTTTTGGATTGCGGCACAGGTAAAAATCACCTAAGTTGCATTTAAGAAAAAAGAGGCTATCAACCTGATAGTCTCTTTACTTTTATTATTTACCTCGTTAAGGAAAGCGGTAAGAATGTAATGTGACGGTATAGTAACCCTATATATTATAGCTTTACCACCTTTTCTACCAATCTTCTTGTAGAAATCTTTGTCGTGGGTGTCAGCAGTTTTTTCACCGCCCTTTTCCCCGATTTTTTCATAGAAATCCTTATCGTGGGTCTTAGCGGTCTGTTTGCCGCCCTTTTGCCCCGCTTATTCTCTCGTCATTTTCTAGTCATCTCTATCTTTAGCCATACAGTGAACCTCCTTAGGTTAACTTATGCTTTTAGAAATAATTTCCTTAACGATTATGCACATACTAACATGCCTATAGTGGCGTGAAAATATAACGCTTCCTGTTATTTTCCTTAGGAGTTATCGATACTTGGCAAGCCGACAACGTCATTTGGCCAGCTGCTAAGCAACGTCTTTAAATGGGTCAGCCAGGCTACTATTTTACCCAGAGCTAAGGTAGGTATGAGGTGAGTTTCCACAATCATGACCACTATGAGTTTATACCCTGAGTTAGTCCAATCACTAACAGAGAGCTGAAATTTGGTATAGTGGCTGCTATCGGGGTTTAAATATAAGACGGCAAAACCCACTTAGAACTAATTTTAAGTAAATTAAAAACGATACTAACAGCCTCGTATTGGCAGTCAGTATCGTCTTTGGCTAATTATCTTTAGTAAATGGGTACCTGTATAGCTAGTTGCCAAGAATTATTTATTCCCATTGTCATTCTCATTTGTTTGATCACTTAATTTATGGTCCAATTTTTCTAATTGGTTATGAGCAAAATGTCGCCCGCCCAAACCAAAGGCGAGGGCGAAGGCCACTGCAAGGCCACCGACGATAAAAAGGAATGCGGTGTTAACGATACTATTGGCAAAGTCTAGTTGGTCTAAGGCCATAAAGACGGCGAAAATTCCAAAGACTACTTGGGTAATCATACCGAGCCATTTATTTTTAGTAGCGTTCGTAAGGACTTTCCCGACAAACTGACCACCAAAGAAACCAAGCCCTAGAATTATCACAGCAAATAATAAGTTCGGTAAGTAGCTAATGATTGCCTTTCCTACCGTGTCTAGCACTTCGAGCTTAAGGGCGTGTAAAGCTTCAACAACGAAGAAGAGGCCTACAATGGCTGCAACAACCTGACCTAAAATTTTGGAAAGAGCAGTTGTTGGAGCTTTTTCTTTAGGGTAGGCTTCTGCCGCCATTTTATCGATACCAGTATTGGCCAACAAACTCGTAACAAGATTACCAGCAACCTTTGCAATCACGATACCGACTGCCAGTAAGATTACAGCAACCAAAATGTCTGGAATAGCAGCTAAGATACTATTCAAAACGGTAACAAGTGGCTTTGTGATCGTTGAGATCTTAAGCGCTTCTAAAGCAACGATCGCAATTGGAATCAAGACAAGTAAGTAGCAGACCATCGCCAAAACATTGGCAATTGAGTCTTTCGTATCTTTGTTAGGCGACGTACCAACAAATTTATCAATGTAATGATCAACTTTTAGGGTAGCTGCTAAATTGTAGACTAAGTTCTTAACAAGCTTGGCAACGAGGAACCCAATCGTTAGTAAGACAGCTGCCAATAAAATATTAGGTAAGTAGCTTAAAATGTAATTCATCATGTCTGTGATTGGCGATGCGATTGAATCCAAGCCAAAAGTTGTAAAAATTCCTGGCAAAAAAAGTAGCCAAACCAAATAATAGAATATCTTACCAAGTGCAGTTATCAAAGCATCTGCCTGTTCCATATTAGTAAAAATATTCCATTTAACAAAATATCGGTCTAGATGAGTTTTTTTGAAGCCCTTAGTAATTAGATACTTAATAAGTATAGCCAAAAGCCATGCAACTAGTATTAATATTAGCCCTTTAATCAGAGTAGGCAACATATTTTGAAATGACTGCCATAATTTTGTAATATCCATAAAATGATTCCTTTCTACAATTGAGAATAACTACGCGTAGATACTATCATAGATAAATAATTTTGTAAAAAATTATATTTATTTAGTATCATCTTATTATAATACTATCTAAAAGATCACACTTCATAAAGACACTCAGATTTAACTACTTTGTGAATTAATACTATGATAGACATTAATATATATAAATTTTTTATTTAACAAGATCTTTTAAATAAATGTTCTACAATATTTGGTACCGAGGACTAATCTGTAAGATTAGTCCTCGGTACCTTTTTGTTATACTTGTATATAATTTATGGCAAGCACAAAAAACAGATCAGCTGTAATTAGTCTGTCACACAAGATCCCTCTAGGAATGACCTATAACGTGGGGAAGTATATCGAGATTTTGATTGGAATTAAAGTCATACCGCGTATTTGATATCATGCATAATCCGTTATAGCAATAGTCTGTGTTACTACTTTAAACAGTATTCTTACCATATTTGAACTGCTGTTAAAACGATTATTATTGATTTATTTACCCCTTATCGCCAGATAATTCATGATTTATTTCTACATGGCCAAATCATTACCGATCGATTTCATGTCGTGACATAAGTCTATCGTTCATTGAACACAATTCGTATTCAAACAATGAAAGATTCATATTACAGGAACACGGACTTATAGGCAATTAGATAATTATTGGAAATTTATTTTGAAAGATGGAACCGCACTAAATTACATTGATTTTCGTAAGCGTCGTGGTTATCGTTATGCTTATCTAACAGATCAAGAGGTTATTGATTATCTATTGGCTTTGTCTCTAGAACTACGATCTGCTTACAATTTTTATCAAGATGTGCTGTACACTGCTCGTTATTAGGACTCCAACCAATTATGGGAAACTACCAAAACTGATTATCAAGATCCACGTTTCCAACGATTACCTGAAACTATGAAAAAATCGCGCCAAATGTTAAAACACCACATATCAGAAATTTAAAATAGCTTTATTTACACATTCTCAAACAGATCCGTAGAAATGACCAACAATAAGATAAAAGCTATCAAACGGATAGCATATTCATTTCACAATTTTGAACTATTTTGTTTACGTATTTTAATTTCTTTTCAAGAAGGTCCCTATTTGTAAAATTATAAACAAAAAGCAACCAAATTTATGAAAAATTCAGTCGCTTGAATAGCCTTTAGTATTAGTTAACGAGTAAAAAAATCACTCTGCCTTTTTATAGTCCGCTGGTGCTGGCCTACCCTTAACGTCTTTCTGAGGGCTTAATGAAGTAGATTCTTCTTCACTCTTATCTTTTTTTGTACTATCTTTAGTCATAGTAACCTCCTTATCTACTTAATACTATACATTCGATACTAATTAATTGTAACAAAATACATCCATAACATAAAGCCTCCATGATTGCCAACATAAAGAGGCATTGTATCACATAATTGCTGGGAATTTCTTTTGAAATTATATTCATGGGCTTTTTCAGCTAGTAAATAATTAATCAGGAGTTTAATATTCATAATTTTCACTTCCGCTCATATCAAGGGTTTCAGCCGTTTTAATTAGATAGTAAAATAATGCTCGCTAATTATATCGTTTTGGTATTTACCTATTACGTACTCCCACAAAGCGTCATACAACTTACGTTTAGCAGGGTCAGGGTTATGTGAAGAGTATTCCCAAAGTTCCTGTAAGTCAACCATTGGCGGTTCAAAAAATATGCGCGTCCTAAATTGACCTCACCTATTCCCTGGTGTAAATCGCTAGTAACTAAGGGATCTTCGGCAGCCACTACTTTGTTAATTTGCTTTTCCATTGTCAACATTGAGGCCCCAGTTTGGGTCATCACATAGTGCCTATCTCTCTTCCAACTAAACATCTTTAATGGGAACACCCGCAACACTCATGGCTTCCTTTCTTTTTAGCCGTTCAAGTTAAATTCTTTTTTTAATAGTTGTTCTAAATATCTAGAAGCTGTTAGCTCTTTTTCTTTAGCACGTCTAGCTAGTTTATTAGCAATGTTTTGTTTTAAAGTGTAAGAGTTTGAAATTCTAGGTGCAGGGGTTTCATTTATTACTGGGTTACTGTTCATACTATCCTTTAATTGGTCCATTTTATCTGCCTCCTTTCTATCACATGTTTTTGATTAGTTCATTAAGAAACTTAGAAGCAGATTTAAAATTATGTTCTTTTGCTAAAGCGTCAAGTCTCTTTCTGACACTTGGTTGAAGTGAAAATGTATAATTTTTTGTTCGTTCATCTTCATCTGCATCATTAAATACAGGAATTACTAATTTATCTTTGGGTTCAAATTGCTCTGTTTTTTGTAGAGCTTGTTTTATCTGTTTATTCTCTGGGTTAAATGCCATATCCAATTCTCCTTTATACTTAATATGCATACGTACTAAGTATACATATGATTAATAAATATATCTATTGTCTATAATCTGTTAGTAATTTCTTGGAATGTTTTATCAATATTATCAAAAAATTCACGTTGATTAATATATGTCTTATGATCTAGAGCCATTGTTGATAACGACGTTTTATCAAGTGTAGAACGATTAAATAATTCTTTTTCTGGAACTGTTGCAAGGACGTTAGGGTCATCTTTTAATGCTTCTAGCAGTTCGTGGGAAGATTTAGTATTATGTTTAATCATGTTAGCAATAAAAAATAACTTAGCAGTTACATAAGATTGTCTACTAGAATAATCTATTGCTTCTTTTTGTAATTCGTTTATGCGTTCTTCTAAATTAAATTTTGCATTGTAGCCATGTTCACTAGGTGTAATTGGGCTAAGTATAGCGTTACTAATAATCACTGCATTTTTGGTTGCCGTAGAAAAATCAGGGTGACTATCCAAAATAATATAATCAAAGCGTTCTAAATTCAAACGATCATAGTTATCTGATAACCACATGTATAGCAACATATTTTTATTTGTTTTATTTTCCAGATCTCTTTCAATATCATCTAAGTGCATATCTCCGGCAATTAAACTAATATTGTCTTTGATTTCATGTATTTTCACTTTGCCTCTTCCTAAAAAGATATTTCCGACAGTTTCTGCACTATCATAAATTCCATAGGTTTGAGTTAAATTACTTTGATGATCTAAGTCGACAAACAGGACGTTATTGTTGTGGGAAGCTAACCACTCACCATAATTAAAGGTAAGTGTTGTTTTGCCAACGCCACCCTTTATGGCTGAAAACGTAATAATCTTCATTATTAATCCTCCTCATACGCATTAAGTATGCTTAATATTTATCCTTATAAGTATAATAACATAGCATAATGATGTTTACAATTAATACGCATAATTTATATTTATACGTATAATTATAAGGGATAAATATCTTTGAATCGCCTTTGTTGTGTACGTTCGCTAATGCCTGTCTTTCTAGCAATCATTTTGTAAGTCATGCCTTGTTGGCGCAACTTATAAGCTAAACGTATTTGTTCATCTGTGTAGGTTTGTGGGCGTCCCTCATGAAAATAGGGGTCATGTGTTTTAGCGTATATTTTACCCTCTTGGGTTCGTGTCACAATCATGTCTCGTTCAAATTGGGCAAAAGCACTAAAAATAGTAAAAATTAATTGCCCTGTGGGCGTGTTATCAATTAGTCCCATGTTCAGAATATTAACTTTGATGTTACGTTTAAATAGGTCTTGAATTATATCAAGGGCTTCTCTAGTATTGCGTGCGAAGCGATCTAATTTTGTCACAATCAATGTATCATTTGCTTTTAGTTCATTCAGCAATTTATTAAATTCAGGGCGTTCAGTCGTTGTACCAGTAAACTTTTCTTGATAGATTATTTCAGCGCCTGAATTTTTTAAACTCTCAATCTGATTTTCTAATTTTTGATCCGTGGTACTCACTCTGGCGTAACCGTATTTCATCTTATGTCTCCAATCTGATTTATATAGCAAATTTGGTACTTTTGCAGTAAAAAAGGGTATGTATTTATGGCGGCAAGTTATGACGCATTCTAACACCTTTAATTATAAGGCACAAAAAAAGGCGACACAACTGTTAAGTTACGCCCCCCCTTATGGCTATTTAAATGCGACTTTCGTAAATGCCGTCATATACTTCTGCTTTAACAACATCTATATCTACACCTCCGTTATCAATATATTTCAAAATATTACATAAAGAATTGTGTAAATATTCGGCTTCAATAACTAATTGCTTTTTTCCCATATCACTGTATTGACTGTTTTCAGCCAAGTTATGTTCATCATAATAATCTTCAAATGGATCTTTTACGTCCACATTATCAATGCTAATTTTTTCAGTCATAAAACGTGGCCAAATAGTATTGGCTGCATCTATATCTAATTTTTTAACTATACGTGCCCACATAAAAACATTTTCATAATTAAAACTAGGTTCGTTATGATGCAAATCAAAGAACTGTTTAAATTGCTGAGGCGTTATCCCCATTTTGTCAAAATATTCTCTCGTAAAATTAAATATAATTACACGTACTGCAGTATCTTCATCCCATCCTATTTTTAAAAATCTGTCAAATTGCCTTTCAAATGAAGCCATTATAAAATCAGTATTTTTATAAAAGTTATGTAATTTATTATACATCGCCATCTCTTTTCATTATAGTTGTTAGTTCTTTAATCAAATAATATATAAAATAAATATATAATGTTAACAATTTCGGTTTATTTCACACTTGATTATTTCAATGAGTCCGATAGGTTGATAACCATTGACGATAAATGCCTGCTAAATCAGCATTTTACTTTCAATGACCGTCAATGATTATCAACATGTTTCCCATGATGTTTCCCATGGATGCCAACAGACATATACATAACTGTGGTGACACTTTTGCAAATTAGCTTAACCATTCCATTGTGTCATTGAGATTTTCTCTGTTAATTTTGTTACCTACCATCTGTAACACATGTTGTTCGTCCTTAAGCCAGAGTATATGCAATAGCGTTCTTACATTTGTCTGAAGCTCCTTTGGTGATATGTCTAAATCGTCAATGATAGTTAGACCATGAGATAAAGAGTTAATTACGTCTAACATTCTTTGAACCTCCGCATCTAATTCGTCAGGAGTTTCGTAAAACTTCTTGATTTCGGGATACGATGCTTTAGTCGCATACATCAACTTATAGTGGGATTTTGCATGCGATTCGAAAATCACTCTTGCTTTATTACCGTAAGATAGGTGAGACTCATTTAATTTTCTTTTAGATAATTGAGCGAAAGACATCAGCGATTCAAACGTAGTCCGGTAATAATCAGAATAATTGTTTTTCTCTTCTTGACTGACAGATTCAACACTAGATTTCCCTTGTTCATCCTTGACAATCCTAAACCATTTTGTATCCTTGCCACTGCCATAGGCAAAATTATGAAAGTCTTGTGAAGAGTGGGTTAGGACAACAACCTGAACCTTTGACTTAATGGCAAACTTAATAAACCCATTGATCAACTCGGTCAGATAGAACCTATTGTCAGAATCAAGGCCTGTTATTGGATCATCGATGATTACTGTTGATACCCCATCGGCTATCTTTTCTTCAGGTACTTTGAATAGATCATAGTAAAAATGAATAAATGCAATAAACCTGCGCTCACCTTCGCTTAGCTGACTAAGACTTAATTGAATATTATCCGTGTTGTGCCAAACGGTATAGTTACTGTTCTCAGCATCAATTCTTAGTTCGAATCCAAATCCTACCTTCATTAACTCACTGTTGGAAAAAGATAAACAATTAAAAGAATTAGTTATTCTAGGTAGTGGTCCGATTGGCTTAGAATTTGCATCAATGTATACACAATTTGGTAGTCATGTGACGATCATTGATAAGTCACCTAAGATTTTGGGGAAATTTGAACCTGAAATTGTTCAACAAGCTAAGAATGATTTAGAAGAGGATGGTATATCCTTTTTATTAGAAAGTAACTTAATAGCGGTGTCTGATACACTAAACGGAGTAGCCTTAACGGTAAACACGCCAAGTGGAGTTAAGAAACTACAAGCTGATGGATTGTTGGTTGCTACAGGACGTAAAGCAAATGTGGCTGATTTGCACTCAGAACGAACAAGCATTAAAACGGGTAGTCACGGTGAAATTTTAGTAAACGATACACTAGAAACCAATGTTAAAAATATCTATGCTTTAGGTGATGTTGCCGGTAGTTCACAATTTACTTATATTTCCTTAGATGATTGGCGTATTATGGTCAATCATCTATATGGTGATAAGACAAGAAGCCGTTTAAATCGACCTGTATTTGCTAGCACAGTTTTTCTAAATCCAGCTATTAGTAGTGTTGGACAAACAGAAGCACAACTAAAAGAGGCGGGAATTCCTTATAAGGTTTTGCAAATGCTAACCTCTAGTGTTCCGAAGTCACAAGTGATTGGTAATCCAAGAGGTAGCTATAAAGAATTAATAGATCCGCATACACATCAAATTTTGGGCACAACTATTTATGCCGAGGAATCATTTGAGACGATTAATATTATTAGTATAGCCATGCAAAATCATCTTTCTGCTGAGTCTTTGCGAGACCAAATATACACACATCCGACAATGACGGAAGCATTAAATGATTTGTTTGCTCAAATTGAATAATTAATTTTTGTAATCTTCTTGCGATAACGTTGATTCATTGCAGGAACTTTGATCGTATACTAAAAAATAGTCCAATTTATTGACTTCTGAGCATCTTAAACAGCAGATAAAAATCTATAAATCATTATTAAATATTTTCACTAAAGTAACTTGTTTCAGTCTATTTTCTCCCCAGTCATTTAAAGCAACTATGATGGGAATTAACGTTTCTCCTATATCTGTTAGTTGATATTCAGTGTGTTTTACTTTACCAGTTAAGTATTCTCGTTTAGAGACAATTTGGTCCGCCATTAACTCATTCAGTTGGTTTGATAAAACTTTTTTACTGATACCCTTCAGATTTTTCATAAAGTATGAAAAGCCTTGTGGCCCATCATTTATTAAAATCCATAATATTAATAATTTATGCTTACCGCTAAACATTGATACTGTAAATTCTTTAGTACAATCAAAATCGCCATTACTAAGTTTTTTCATAACAGTATTTCGAAAATAATCTGACATAATACTACTCCCTTATGGATAATAAATATAAAGAGACAATAGGTTACTTTGAAGTGCCCTCTATTAAATTTTACCAGTAAGGTAGACAATGTACATATAGTATTAAAAAAGAAAGGTGTTATTTTATTATGAAACTACAATTAGCAATTGATTTAGAAGATGTTCAAGGAGCCATTGATTTAATTCAAAAGACGAAAGATAGTATTGATATTTTTGAATATGGAACCCCTTTGGTAATTAATTTTGGACTTGAAGGACTAAAAAAAATTCGTGCAGAATTTCCAGATATTACATTACTTGCTGATTTGAAAATCATGGATGTCGCTTCATATGAAGTGAACCAGGCATTTGCTTACGGAGCTGATATTACAACGATTTTAGGTGTTGCCGAAGATCAATCTATTAAGGATGCTGTAAAAGCAGCTCATGAAGCTGGAAAAGAGTTATTGGTTGATATGATTGGGGTCCAAGACATTGCCACTCGTGCTCGTGAAATAGATGCTTTTGGAGCAGATTATATTGGCACTCATACGGGGTATGATCTACAAGCCTTGGGTCAAGATCCCTTTGAAACCTTTAATATCGTTAAGAACAATGTTTCTAATACAAAGACCGCAATCGCTGGTGGAATTAAATTAACAGCAGCGGAGGAAATTAAGTCAGCTAATCCAGATCTATTAATTATTGGTGGAGCAATTTCTACAGTAGATGATCCAGCCACAGCCGCAGCTGAATTCAAGAAATTGCTTGGATAATATAGGAGTTTGTTATGAATTGGGAAAGTATACTTTACGAACTAAATAATAATTCAGATAAAAATATTCCCGATGAGTTATTAGTGGTTATCAATTCAACTAATAGAATTTTTTTGACGGGATTTGGACGTTCAGGACTAGCATTACAGGCTTTTGCTATGCGCCTAGCGCAATTAGGCAAAGAGACTTTTTTTGTAGGAGATACGACTACACCTGCTATTCAGGATAAAGACTTATTAATTATTGCATCTTCGTCTGGAGAAACGAGTCAATTAATTCAATATGTTGATACTGCAAAAAATATTGGAGCGAAAGTTTGGCTATGGAGTACAAACACGCATAATACAATCTATAAAAAAGCAGACTATGTCACTATACTATCAGGTAAAAGTAAGTTTACTAATAACGACATAACACAACAGCCAATGGGCAGTTTATTTGAACAATCTGTTTGGTTATATGGAGATTTATTTGTAATGAACTATATGAATAAATTTAATATTTCCGAATTAGAATTAAAAAAGAGGCATGCTAATCTTGAATAATTCTATATTAAAATTTAAGACCCAACATCTAGAAAAATTTATTTTAGATGCAGAAATTTCCATGATCCAACCAATGGTTACAGTTGCGGATGAAATGCTACGTAAGGGAATTGGGGCTGGATCAGCATACACTGATTGGCTTCACTTGCCAACTGAATACGACAAGGATGAGTTTGCGCGTATTCAAGCAGCAGCAAAGAAAATCCAATCAGACTCAAAGGTTTTGGTTGTTATTGGAATCGGGGGCTCATATTTGGGCGCTCGTGCGGCAATTGACTTCTTGAACGAGTACTTCAACAACTACTTGCCAGACGAACAACGTGACTTCCCACAAGTTTTGTTTGTTGGAAACTCAATTGCACCAGCTTACTTAAACAGCTTGATCAATGTAATTGGCGACCGTGACTTCTCAGTTAACGTGATTTCCAAGTCAGGAACGACGACTGAGCCAGCGATTGCATTCCGTGTGTTCAAGCAAATGTTGGAAGAGAAATACGGTGTTGTAGGCGCTCGTGAGCGCATCTATGCAACGACTGATGCAAAGCGTGGTGCTTTGAAGACATTGGCTGACACAGAAGGTTACGAAGAGTTTGTTGTGCCTGATGGTGTTGGTGGACGATTCTCAGTTTTGACAGCTGTTGGTTTGTTGCCAATTGCAACTGCTGGTGGTGACATCGAGCAATTGATGGCTGGAGCCGCTGCTGGTGAAGTGGAATACGCTGATGCCGATTTGGCAAAGAATCCAGCTTACCAATATGCTGCTTACCGTAACATCTTGTACCGGAAGGGTTATACGACAGAATTGTTGATTAACTATGATCCAACGTTGTTGCAATTCGGCGAGTGGTGGAAGCAATTGCAAGGTGAGTCAGAAGGTAAGGACGGCAAGGGTATCTTCCCAGCGACTGGAAACTTCTCAACGGACTTGCATAGTTTCGGACAATACATCCAAGATGGTCGTCGCAACTTGTTTGAGACGTTGTTCCGCGTAACTGAGCCAGTGACGGACGTTGTGATTCCAGAAATGGATGCTGACGACGGTTTGGGTTACTTGCAAGGCGAGAAGATGAGCTACGTTAACCGTACCGCTTCAGAAGGAACGTTGTTGGCCCACGTTGACGGTGGTGTACCTAACATGATTGTTGAGGTGGATAAGCAAAACGAATTTTCTTTGGGACAAGCCATCTACTTCTTTGAAGTAGCGGTTGCCATTTCTGGTTACTTGAATGGCATTAACCCATTTGACCAACCAGGTGTGGAGGCATATAAACGCAATATGTTTGGATTGTTGGGAAAGCCTGGATACGAGGATATTACTTATCAGTTACAACAACGCTTATGAATAAAATAAAAGGCTAGTTACTGACCAATTTTTGGTTAGTAACTAGCCTTTTATTAATTAGTATGTTTTAGAAATATAAGTTCAGTTTAATTGCGCAACGGTTGTTTAAAAACTGCTATATAAAAAGTCCCCGTGCTACTAACACGAGGACTAAGTTACTTTAACGATAACTGTTTAAAAAATTTATTTTAAAACAGCCAAACTCGTCAAGCTATAATTGGTACATGTTTATATGCTTATCAACCATCAACATTATAAAGCTGCTAGGAAGGCCTCGTTAAATGCTGGGATATCTTTTGGTTCGCGACTAGTAATTAGATTACCATCGATCACAACAGCTTTGTCTTCAATGCGTGCACCGGCGTAATACAAATCAGGTTGTACAGTTAAATATGCTGTCATTGTACGACCTTGCACTAGCCCGGTTTGAATCATTAATTGTGGACCGTGGCAAATAGATGTCGTTAACTTGTTAGTTGCCAAAAAGAACTTTGTAAATTCGACAAACCTTTGGTCCGCACGTAATTGATCTGGTGAAAATCCTCCTGGAATGAACAAGGCATCAAAGTCTTGAGGACGCACTTCATCAATGGACTTATCAACGTTAATCTGAGTACCATGCTTACCTTCAACAGTGCCTTTTTCAAAACTGATCGTTGTCACTTCGTGTCCTGCAGACTTAAGAGCCTCTACAGGTTCAGTATATTCAACGTCTTCGACTAGATTAGTCACCAAAACTGCAACTGATTTTGCCATAATAAAATTCCTCCTTGATTTATAGTATATAATATATACCTATAAATAATAGACCACAATAAGGCACTTTTTTGTGCCTATCACAATCTTCAGAAAAGTAGTCAATAATAATGACAGACACTGTACGAAAGTATGCCCTTGATAAAATACAACAAAAAGATTTTAACTGCGCTAAAGAATATACGCTGTCAATGTTTTCGGGTAAATATAAAATCGTCATACTTTATCAGCTACACTATGACGGGAAAATGCGTTTTGGAGAAATTCAAAAGTCACTGAGCAATGCAACGCATAAATTCCTATCACAACAACTGAAGGAGTTAGGTGAAGACGGTTTGATTGATCGTCAAGAAGGGTTAGTTAACAATCGAAAAGCAGTTTTTTATTCATTAACAACGACTGGTGAGACCTTAATGCCTATCATTGAAATGATGTTCTCATGGGGTACAAAAAGATTAGAAAAGCTTCAAATTGATGGTACGACAATCTAAACAATGCAATAGGTTGGAAAGAACGTCTAAATGTTTCAAATATCCTTTTAACAGTAATTTTAATAAGTCATGATTACCACAGCCTTGTTAAAAATTGCATTTTCAAAACAGTAACGACTACTGACATAATGGCGCAAAAATGAATAAACAGCTGATAATTTTAGGAGATTAGTTGGCGTATGTATCCAAAATCAATTTGATCTAACATTGTTTCTCGACTTGCTTGATCTAAGCCGAGATAAGTAAGGGTCATAGCCTCACTCGAATGATTCAGTAAGTGCATGACTAACCCAATATTGTAGTTTGACTGTGTATAGACGCGGTAAGCGCCTGTTTTACGCATGGTATGTGTGCCTAGATAGGTCGATACCTAATAGGTCACCAACGCGTGTCATGACCTTGTAAAACTGCTTCTCAGTGATATGACGTTCTGAATGGGCCGTTGAGGGAAATAACCAATCAGAATTGATGTTTTCTTGGACCAGCCAATCATGATATTGCAGCAAGTCTTGTTGCACGGACTTTAAATATAAGGTGTTTGCTTTACCGGTCTTTTTATCATGAATAAAGGCCGTGTGTTTAACAGAGCCATCTGGATTATAGACATCGGATTTCTTTAACGTCATCACATCACTCACCCGCAGCAGGGTGGCTTTCCCAACTTGAAAGATGGTGTAGTTGCGGCGACCCGCCCGAAAACTATCTAATAAGGTGTCTTGCACCATTTTTAAAACGTTTGAGTCTTTGATTGGCAGCACGATTTATTGCACCATTAGCTACTCCTTTAAAGTTAATAATTTGATTAATGATAGCGTATCTGCTATCATGTTGTTATGGAAAAGTTTGAGTTTGATTATTACAATTGGGCTGAATTTGAGCAGTTCTTAGATCAATTACCGGATAAAGATGCTGCTAAATTAATTGCAACCATTCAAAATATCGAAAATAATGGCCTATTGGTTGCGGAAAGACAATTATGGGTAAAAAAGCTAGAAAATAATCTCTATGAAATTCGTTCCAAACGATCTTCAAACATTCAAAGAGCTATTTACTTTCAAGTTAAAGGTAGTCAATACATTATTACTCATGCTTTCACGAAAAAAACGCAAAAGACACCTGAAAATGAAAAGCAAATTGCTCGGAATAGACGCAGTCAGTATTTTAATAAGGAGGAAAATCAATGAGTAAACTTGATGCATACGTTGCCGAACGTAGTAAAAACAATCCTGAATTTGCACAAATTGTTGAGCAAGAAAATATCAATTTAGAGGTAGCTGTAAAAGTTCATGATCTACGTGAAAAGATGGGGTTGAGTCAACGTGAATTTGCTCGTCTGATTGGTAAACCACAATCAACGATTGCACGCATTGAAAATGGTTCGATGAATGCTTCAACAAAAATACTATCCGAGATCGCCCAAGCAACAAAACAACGTTTGACCATTCAATTTAGTCCAGCATTTTAAGATCTATTATAACATTAAACAAAAAAACAGCCCCATTATCTAATCGATAGATAATGGGGCTGTTTTAATAGGTTTTTACAGGGGCAATATAATTATAGACCCTGAATGGAGGGGCATTTTAGTGAGCTCCTAGTCACATATCTAGCTCATAACCAAAGCCCTGGTATTTTCCTTAGAAGTCAATAAATTAATTGGACTGTTTTACTGCGGCACTATATGGCATTTTTTTATTAATGAACGTAGTTATTCAAACTTGTAACTAATTTTTTAATTTCGTCACGAACCTTACGGAATTCTTGTAGTTGTTCTTCTAAAGTTCCTGTGGCTTGCGCTGGGTCAGATAAAGGCCAATGTAAACTTTTGGTTTGAGGGGGAAGCATAGGACATTTATCCTTGGCATCACCACATAAAGTAATAACTAAATCTGAAGTGTTCAAATAATTTAGATCAATTAATTTAGAATAGTGGCTACTAATATCTACTCCATCTTCAGCCATAACTTTAACAGCATTTGGATTTAACCCATGAGTTTCAATCCCTGCACTCTCGATTTGAAACTCATTTGCCGGCAATATTTTTTTTGCATATCCTTCAGCCATTTGACTGCGACAAGAATTGCCTGTGCATAAAAAATAAATTTTTTTCATTTTAACCCCCCTATAATTTTAATTTGTGTAACGCCATTATACACCATAAACTTAAATGCAATGCTTTCACCAACATAGGTGTATAAGTATCAAGGCCTTCTATCTACTTTGAGACGCCCAACTCCTCAGCAAGTTCTCGAATTGTTTTTAATTTATCACTCATGATCTATATCCTGCCTCTTAACAATCTGTAGATACTGTTCAATTGATTTTTTAAGATACTTAGCAATGTTCTTTTTTGAATAGTTATCTTGTTTATCATTGACATACGCTAGAGGCTCTTTAACACCATTTAAGCCACGTATGTCCTTTAATTCGTCGTAGAGTGGATAAACATTTTCCGTAGACCTGACAAAATTGCCGTATCTGTCATTTCTCGTAATTCTTTCATACCAATTTGTTCTTCTCGGCGTCCACCTTTAACACTATAGTACTCGTATTGGTAGTAATTCATCGATAACCAACGATACAAAATAACGGCATATTTACTATTCAATTCAGAAATTTCTGACAAGGCATGTTGCGTAAAATTAGTTTTAAGATTAATTAAATAGGGCATGATTTCAGGACTAAAGCGAATTAATACCTCATCATGATTTAGAAAAACAAATTGAATATTTAGAAAAATTTGGTGCCGAAAAGATTTTTGTTGAAAAAAATCGGGCGCCACAATTGAGCAGCGTCCAGTTTTTCAAGAAGCATTAAATTTTGTTCGAGAAGAAGATACGTTCAAGGTAGAAGCCATTGGGAATCAGCTGTTAGACCGTTTCATCAAAGATTTAATTGTTCAAATATTGGCAATGATATCAGAACAAGAGAGAACTGAATCTAAAAGACGACGAGCGGTTTATTGAAATATTGTTCATGAATTAGAAAAAGGAACTGCAATTTCAAAAATTGCTAAAGAATACGGAGTAACTCGTCAAACTGTTTATAGAATTAAAAACTAAATATTTACAATTGTTCGTCCTAAGTGTTTTCCTTCTTTTAACTGATTTAATGTTTTAGAAAGCTCTTCTAATGTAATTTCGTTTACTAATGTCGTATCTGTAATTTTCCATATTTTTGAAAGATTTCCCCAAATGAAAAGTCTTTTTTCATTAGAAATGTTAACTGAGTCAATTCCTAAAAGATTAATACCTCGTAAAATAAATGGCAGTACTGTGGTTGTCATTTTAATTCCCCCAGCATTACCACAAAGGGAAATAGATCCTTGATAAAAAACGTAAGGAATCAAGTTTGCCACTAATTCTCCTCCAACAGTATCTAAAATGTAGTGGAACTGTTGTTTGTTTAATGGTTTATTTTCAAATTCAAAATCACTCAATAAAATAGTATCGGTGGCACCTAATGTTTTTGCAACTTCAATTTGGTTTTCTTTTCGTACAAGAGCAATAATGTTTTTATATCCTACTTTTGATAAAATTTGCAAAGCTATACTACCAACACCACCAGTCGCACCAGTCACTAAAATCTGTTGATATGAGTCAGCTCTCATACCATTTTTCTCTAGCGCATCAATTGATAGTGCTGCTGTTAATCCAGCAGTTCCCAAAATCATTGCTTCTTTCATACTTAGATTTTCAGGTATCGGAATTATCCATTCTGCGGGAATTTTAGCATATTCAGAAAATCCTCCAGTATGACTCATTCCCATCTTATAACCCGTCACAAGAACTTCTTGTCCTGTTTTAAAATTAGAATTAGAAGATTCTACAACTTCTCCGCTTAAATCAATACCAGGTATCATGGGATAATCTCGAATGACACCACCATTTTTTTGGACCGCTAGCATGTCTTTATAATTTACAGAAGAGTAATGAATCTTAATTAATACTTCACCATTGGATAGATCATCAACTGTAAGATTGTTTTCAATATTATAGTCAACTTCTCCGTCTTTGTAGCTAACAAGTAATGCTTTAAAATTTTTCATAAATTTTTCTTTCTAAATAAAATAGTTTTGTTGCAATGTAAGGTATCTGTGGTCTTGATTATAAAAATATCCATCACCCAAATAAGGAGTCCAGTAGTGGACAACCTAGTAAGTCAGTATTATCGGTATTACTTATTATTTTATCAAACGTATCTGTAGAATAAATATCGCGATCTAATATAATTGATATTGCTAAATAGTTCGAGGCATAATCTTTTTTTAGATACATAGCTAAAAAGTAAATTTGTTTCAAAAGTGTTATAAAAATTCTCTATACACATAGTTTTTCTCTTGGTATTTTCTTTGAATCCAATTTCAAAAACTAGATTTCTAATTACGCAAAAGAACAAAAGATTAAAATATAAAAGATAAACTTATAATAGCCTGCGCCTTTTTCATGTTGAAAAATAAAATCGACAAATTGTCCATACCTAATTTGAGCCAGGTGTTTTTTACCCAGAATAAGGGGTATGACTTACTAACCCAGGACATTATATCTACATACGAGTTTAACGTATCTATCGACAATACAATCACTAGTATATTCTGAAAATCGTATTACTCAAAACAGTGATGGCTAGTCATTTTATTAAATGGCCATCGAATCACAAAATAATGGAATTACACCTTAAAAAAGTTCAATGTACAAGCAATTATTTGCAAGAGTCATAACCGAATAAAATGAGGGTAATGCGCACCTACACCCTTGACGCCTGTCAATGGTAGTTTGCCAAGGATTTCATCCTTGGCTTTTCTGGTATCAGAAGGCTAGTGCCAACAATTAATTAATCATATTATGTAGGGTCCAATGGCTATAAGGTAAGCGGGCACTCATCGTAATTAACCATGGATGATTGATGTTTTATTGGACCAAACAATCATGATATTGAATCAAATATTGTTTAACGGGTTTTAAATATAATGTATCCGCTTTACCTGTCTTTTTTTTCATGAATAAATGATGTATTTTTGACAGAGACATCTGATTTTTTAAGGTCATAATATCACTCACACGTAGTAGAGTTTCCTTACAAACTTGAAAAACGGTGTAATTTCGACGATGCTTAACCCTAAAATACAAGATTATGAACAAATAAAGTATGGACTATCTGGCAATGTTTTTGTAATTAAGGTAAAAAAATTGGGTAAATTATATTAATACTATGATTTTTAAATCAGCCTAGTCAATTTAATTTCAGTAAAAAACAATCAAAAGTTATTGCAAACTTTTGATTGTTTTTTTTAGTAAGTTTGCTATAAATGAAAAACTTACTTTTATAACATTCGTAATCCTAGTCCGAAGCCACTCAAAATACCACGACGATTCACCATAGAAATAAGTTTTGTAACCGATGTAGGAACACCTTGATGTGATTTACGAACTACTTTTGAGATGCCATCAGTAAAGCGAGGGATTTCAAGGCCTTTCAACTGATTTTTGGCTCATTTTTCTTGATAAGTTATTAAAAAAAATCCTAATTCACTGTCTTGACCTACGTCATTAATGGCTAAAGCGAATTGATTTAATAAATCTTTTTGGCTCATTTTTCGGACTCTCCTAGTATCAGTATTTATAACAATTACCATCCATGAATAGAATTGATGAACGCATTTCCAAGTGCACGACCTGTTTCACTAGCTGTAGGATTCATGCGCCCATTTCTCCAAGTAAATCCAGTACTTTTCTTCATTTCTGGATCAGAAATAGTATATTTATTAAAATTCATATTTTTTAGTTTTGTTTCTAATTATAGGCATAAATAGCATAAATTAAAAATATTAAATCTAAAAAAATAGGGTTAATAGGAACATTATTGTTAGTTTCTGTTTTACAGAAATTGTAACCACCAAATGAGACTATTATATGTTACATGTAATAGCATTGGGTAATAATATTCTTTTGTGTTATATATGCAACAGCCAAAAAATCCCCAAAGCCTAACGTAAATAATAATTGACCGATCAAAACAAGTACACTACTAGTGATTACTACTATTCCCTGTAAACCAACTACATGCGTTTTTTTGGTAACAATTTTAATAAATCTACACTGGTATGGACTATAACCAAGATTATCAGAATGATATAAAAGGAATTACCTGAGGTGAGCTTGTTTTCGACCATCATATAAATTAATAACATGATGGCGCACAATAAGAAAATAATATTAAGGATAGCATCCGCGATACCTGATACTTTCTTTTCAAGTAATATGTCTTTATAGTTTTTATCTTCCCTAATTAGCTCATCCAATGAAATACTGTATAAATCTGAAATCATAATAATATTAGAGATATCGGGATAACTTTTCCCACGTTCCCAATTAGATACAGCTTGATATGATACGTGTAAGCTTTTAGCCATGTTTTCTTGTGACATCTTTTTGTTTTCACGAATGATTTTTATTTTTTCACCTATTTGCATATGCTAAACTCCCACCTTTTATAATCTTTAATACAGAGCATAGCAAAGTTCAGGTTAATAAGTCACTAAAGTATTGCTTGAGTCTAATGATCTATGCTTTTTAGCTATAAAACCTTAGCTATAACTACAACTATAACTGTAGTTATAGCTAATGAGTTCAACCAAAATCAATTTGATTCAACATAGTCTCACGGCTGGCTTGATCTAAACCAAGGTAAGCCAATGTCATGGCCGCACTAGAATGATTCAATAAGTGCATGACTAAGCCAATATTATAATATTTTTACTTATTTAGAACTATTTTATAAACTTGATGGACGTCAAGTTTATATCTCCCAAAAGTTAATACACTTTAGTTGAACTAAAATTAAGGGAGAAATCATATGCAACATAATATTCTTAAACATAAAAATAAAATTATGAGTATCAGTGGCTTACTCATTGCCTTAGGACTAATCGCACACTTTATTTTTGCCAATACAATAATTTCTAATAGTGCTTTTATTATAGCTTCGATATTAGGCGTTACCCCCATTTCTTTACAGGCTTATCAGGCTATGAAGGTAAAAGTAGTAAGTATTGATGTTTTAGTAACGATAGCGGTCATCGGTGCTCTCTTTATTCAAAATTATGAAGAATCAGCAATTGTTACTTTTTTATTTTTATTTGGATCATATTTAGAACAACGAACACTTAACCGAACACGATCAGCTATTAAAGAGTTGACGGAAATGGCTCCAGAAACTGCTTTTAAGCAATTGACAGGGGGACAATTTGCAGAAGTAGATATTGATGAAGTAGAAGAAGGGGATATTCTCCTAGTAAAGACTGGTGCCAAGATTCCCGTAGATGGTCGGGTAACTACTGGAAAAGGATATGTAAATGAGGCTAATATCACAGGTGAATCTTTACCTTTAAAGAAAGAAAAAGACGATGAAGTATTTGCCGGTACTATTATGGACAATGGTACTATTCAAATAGTGGCTGATAGAGTAGGGGAAGATTCTACATTTGGAAAAATTATTGAGTTGGTAGAAGAAGCACAGGATTCTAAATCAGAAGCAGAACGATTTATTGACCAGTTTTCTCGCTGGTATACACCTGCAGTACTTACAATTGGGCTGTTTGTTTGGGTATTAACCAAAGATACAGAACTTGCGATTACCGTATTAGTACTTGGTTGCCCAGGAGCCTTGGTAATTGGTGTACCTGTTTCAAATGTTGCGGGGATAGGAAATGGCGCAAAAAATGGTGTTTTATTTAAAGGTTCTGAAGTGATTAGTCATTTTGCCGATGCAGATACAGTGTTATTCGATAAAACAGGTACCTTAACTGAAGGAAAGCCTGAAGTGAGCGATATTATTTATTATGGAAATAATCAGGAGGAGGATTTATCTCTATTGCTTTCAGTTGAAAGTGAGTCTGATCATCCATTAGCTGTCGCTATTGTAAATAAATTAGCACAATATAAAGTAAGGCCTATAGAAAATACACAGGTTGTAAAAGGTGGGGGCGTAATTGCTCACGTAGATGGGCACATTGTTTCAGTAGGGAATAAAACCTTAATGAAACAAGAAAGTATACCGCTATCTGATGATGTTCTTAAAAAATTGAATAAATTAGAAAGAACCGGTAATTCAATTGTATTAACGGCAGTTGATCATAAGTTAATCATGTTAATGGGTATCCGCGACAAAGTTCGACCAGGTGTTAAGCAGGACTTACAAAAATTAAAATCACTTGGTATTAAAAATCTCATTGTATTATCAGGTGATAACCAAGGTACAGTTAATTCAGTTAAAAAGGAACTAGGTTTAACCGAAGCCCATGGTGATATGCTACCAGAGGACAAGCAAGCATTTCTAAAAAGACGACAGGACTCAGGTGAAATAGTTGTTTTTATCGGTGACGGAGTTAATGACAGTCCCTCTCTGGCTACTGCAGAGGTAGGTATAGCTATGGGGAATGGAACAGATGTCGCAATTGAAAGTTCAGATATTGTCTTAATGAATTCTAACTTTAACCGCCTTCCTCATGCTTTAGGCCTAGCAAAAGGAACATATGCGAATATGCGACAAAATATTCTAATTGCTGTTGGAGTCGTAATAATACTATTGGTTAGTTTAATATTTAGTGAATGGATGTCCATGTCAATTGGGATGTTGGTTCATGAGGCCAGTATTTTAGTAGTTATTTTAAATGCAATGAGATTAAGAGGTTATCAATTAAGATAATTGATCTATATCAAGTATTTTAAAAAGAATGGCCTATATAATTTATTTAAAGGAGTGATAGATATGACTAAAGCAACATTAAAATTAGAAACACTAACTTGTCCATCATGTTTACAAAAAATCGAACGTGGTTTAAAACAAACTGCCGGTGTAAAAAAGGATTCTGTAAAAGTACTTTTCAATGCAAGTAAGGTAAAAGTGGATTTTGATGAAAATCAGGTCAATTTGAATACAATTGAAAAAGCAATTGAAGACTTAGGATACCCAGTAATTAGTTCAAAAGTAAAGGAAGGTGCATAAAATGACAACGGTAAATGAAAGGCAAGAAAAATTAGCTGCCGAACAAGCATATAAAGAACACATTCATCATACTAAGATTAATTCTGCAGCTGTTACAGATCATATACTTGCTAATATTCATACATTACATGTAAAATTGCATCAATATCATTGGTATGTAAAAGGCAAAAATTTCTATGCATTGCATAATGTTTTTGAAAATTTATATAACGAGAATGAGGCATGGTTTGATAAAATTGCAGAACGTTTACTAGCGTCAGGATTTAAGCCAGCATCAACAACTACTGAATTTCAAGAATTTACAACGATTTCTGAAGATTCTTCGGAAAAATATTACACTGCTGATGAGATGGTCTTACAGATAGTAGAAGATTTTAGATCTAATCGTGAATTTACTATTCGTGCAATTCGCTTAGCACAGGAAGAAGAAAATGATGCTTTGGAAGATTCACTAATTAGTTATAAAGCTTATTTAGACGTAAATATTTGGCAACTTCAAGCATTTATTAATAAGGATGCCTTAGAAGACGATGACTATATAGATAACGATTAATTAGGAGGAAAACGGTATGGCAAACCATAATCATCATAGTCATGTAGATTGTATACGTTTAGTGCCGATTTTCAATCATCTCAATGATGAACAAATGCATCTAATTGCTCAATCAGCGAATGAAGTACAATACGTAAAGAATGAGCTATTATTTAGGTTTGGTGATAAAGATGACACATTATATATCATAAACAATGGACGTGTACGTATTTATAGCCTAAGTGAGTCTGGTCGTGAGCAAACCATACGTATCCTACATCCGGGTGATTTTATGGGGGAAGTTGCTGTTTTACAGACTGAAGGTTATCATTCGAATTATGCTGAAGCAATATCGGAAACAAGTATTTGTAGGATTCATAAAAAGGATTTAGATCAATATTTAGATCTCTATCCAGAAATCATGCGACGAATATTATCGGATATTACAAAACGGCTACAGTTATCAGAAAAACAAACTGTGCAAGTCAGTATTGAACCTGTTGAAGCTCGAATTATTGATTTTCTATCAGAAAATGTTGAAGATGAAAAAAACCATACTTATGTGACTTTACCCATGTCAAAAAAAGATTTGGCTACTTACCTGGGGACAACTCCAGAAACAATAAGCCGTAAGTTCTCATCATTGGAAGAGAGAGGTCTAATTAAACGGCATACCCAAAAATGTGTTGAGATATTTGATTTAGATGAATTATTATTTGTATCAAGTTAAGTCGATTTATACTTAAAAATAAGGATATTGATCTGAATGCATACCAAACATTAATTGAAGTCCAAGCAGCCATTGGTTGATATATCAATTTTTATAATCGCAATCGCATCTCAATTATCACTAAGCAACTGAATAAAAATAGTCCAATTATTCAGTATGCTTTTGATGTAATTATCCAAAATCAATTTGATCTAACATGGTTTCCCGACTCGCTTGGTCTAAGCCAAGGTAAGTTAACGTCATAGCTTCACTAGAATGATTCAGTAAGTGCATGACTAAGCCAATGTTGTAATTTGACTGTGTATAGACACGATAAGCTCCGGTTTTACGCATGGTATGTGTGCCGAGATAGTTGATACCTAATAAATCTCCAACGCGTGCCATGATTTTATAAAACTGCTTCTCAGTGATATGACGATCTGGATGGGCTGTTGAGGGAAATAACCAATCCGAATTTATATTTTCTTGGACCAGCCAATCATGATACTGCAGTAAGTCTTGTTGAACGGGCTTTAAATATAATGTGTTTGCTTTACCTGTCTTTTTATCATGAATAAAGGCCGTGTGTTTAACAGATCCATCCGGATTATAGACATCTGATTTTCTTAACGTCATGACATCACTCACCCGTAGTAGGGTGGCTTTGCCAACTTGAAAGATGGTGTAGTTACGGCGACCCGCCCGAAAACTATCTAATAAGGTGTCTTGCACCATTTTTAAGACGTTAGAGTCTTTGATTGGGAGTACGATTTGTTGCACCATAATATTTTTACCTTTCTGGTTCCCATTATTATTTGATTTAATCATATCTTAGCATTCAGAATAAACATTCATACATTTGATTATCTCGGATTATGATTTAGAAATAAAGCAGTCCGTACTTCCCATATACATTTTCCCGTAATCAGGTTATTTCTTAAAAAATACGTAGCTATAAAAAAGACTTGATGAAATATAATCATCAAGTCTTTTTCAAAAATGAAAAGCTTATTACATATCGAAATATGTCGCATTATAATAATTTTCAACAGTTTTTGATAATTCAGAGAGTTTTAACAGCTACCATGTTTTATAGTAATTTACTCTCGGTAAGTAGCTCTTCGATAAACGTTCCCTTTATCTTCTTTTTTAGAGCTACTTTAGCTAGTTTAGGGATTCCTAAATTAGCCTCATCAATGGTTTTTTTATCTCCCATATAGTAGATGGCTTTAAGTAGTTCTCGAATATCATAAATGGATCCATAAACTTCAGGAACAGCGCGTTCAACTTCAAGCAAAGCATAGACAGATTCCATGGCTGTCCTAATGGAATATTCGGTAGTAAATACGGTGTCATTACTAGGTGACTCTGCGAAATTACCAATAAAGGCTAAATTAACAGACCCTTTAGGCACAATATCTGGCCTATCACCCGCAATTCGGGGCATAAAGTATGACGTAATAAATGGCATAAATACTGGAACGGTATTTACATTGTTTTGGTTAGACAATTGTTTGATTTTGGCCTCAGGGACCCCAAGGTGATAAAGGAATTCTTGCGTAATTTCTTCCCCAGAACTTTCTACAATGGTCTTATCAACAAAATTTCCTTTGGTATCTGAATATAGTCCATATATCCATACAATTGTTTCATTTTCCTTTTGTTCTTTGAAATGTGGCTGCCTGTGAACAGCAAAACTCATCAACCAGTTCGAATCGGTTATGGTAATGATTCCACCACTATTAATTTTGTGATCATGCAAATCACGATTGGTTAGACGTTCAATGTAGGGTTCAATTTCTGGTGATTTTATAGTGGCTGTCGCTGACACGAACCAACTTTTTTCAGGTAGGTTATCATAGAATACTTCTGGATGACCGAAATCATTAGATTGTTCTGCCAGATTCTTCCACAGTGACCAACTACCACCCAACTCTTTTGATATAGGAGCGGGTTTATCATGGCTCCCATATGTTGAACTTTCTGTAATAGAACCATTTGTAACGAATACAAGATCATCCCGTGATAGGCTAACATCATCACCATCCTGGATCACGAGTTTTTTTGCAATTTTTTCGTCATTTTCAAAATCTACCACAACATTATTAACTTGTGTATCATAGATGAATTCGACATTATATGACTCTAAATACTTTATAATTGGTAGAACCATAGACTCATACTGATTGTACCTATTGAACTTTAGGGCGCTAAAATCAGGTAGTCCATCAATATGATGAATAAATCGCATTGTGTATCGACGCATCTCAACTGCAGAATGCCACTTTTCAAAAGCAAACATAGTTGCCCAGTACATCCAAAAATTACTTTCAAAGAACTCATTTGAGAAAAATTCCTCAATAGTCGTCTTACCCAGTTTTGACTCAGGAGTTAAAACTAAATCTATTAATTCTTTAGATTGTTCATCCAAAGTATACAGTCCATCCGTTGGGACGCGTTGTCCCCGATTATAAATTAGGCGAGTGTTAGATGAATTTGGATCATCCTTATCTAGCCAATAAAATTCATCTAAGTAAGAGGCGTCTTCAATTTCTAAAGAAGGAATTGATCGATACATGTCCCACATAGTTTCAAAATGATTTTCCATTTCTCGACCACCACGTGTCACAAATCCGATATTGGTACGCTTTTCTCCATCTAGCGATCCACCCGGAGTAGGCAATTCCTCATATATATGAATTTTTTCCCCGGACATTTGTCCATCGCGCACCAAGAAAACAGCGGTTGCCAATCCGGCCAGCCCTCCTCCAATAATATACGCTGATTTTTGATCCACATTCTTGGGCTTTCTTGGACGTGCAAAAGCTTCATAATTTCCGTTAGAATATCGCATAATTGCCTCCTTTTACTACGCTTTATGTTGATATACTCTATTTTAAAAATGACTCTTGTTGGTATTCAGGGTTAGGATGTTCATAAAATCCCATGAACTGCCTTTGAAAGGCAACTTGTTCACCTGAAATGCCACCACCTGCAACAGTTACATTTTTATAAATATGTTTCCTCCTATCAATGATTTAATAGGTTAATCATAGCACTAAGAGAAAGTGCTTTCAAAAAATAGCCACTAAAGTGAAACAATCACTTTAGTGGCTGCAATCACCATGAATAATCGGTGTGGTTTTGAAAGATGTGAGTCTTTAATTAGCAGGCAAATTTGTTGCATCGTATCATAATTCATATATAACAGTCTGACTATAAAGTTACGAAAAATGTAGCGACATTAACGGGTTATTATTATTCATAACCCCATACTACACAATTAGCCAAAATCAATTTGATCTAACATAGTTTCTCGACTGGCTTGATCTAACCCAAGATAAGTGAGCGTCATGGCCTCACTTGAGTGATTCAATAAATGCATGACTAAGCCTATATTGTAATTTGATTGCGTATAAACACGATAGGCACCTGTTTTACGCATGGTATGTGTACCTAGATATTTGATGCCTAATAGATCACCAACGCGTGCCATAATCTTGTAAAACTGCTTCTCAGTAATGTGACGGTCTGGATCTGACGTCGAGGGGAATAGCCAGTCCGAGTTGATATTTTCTTGGACCAGCCAATCATGATATTGCAGTAAGTTTTGTTGGACAGGCTTTAAATACAATGTATTCGCTTTACCCGTCTTTTTATCATGAATAAAGGACGTGTGTTTAACAGAGCCATCTGGATTATAGACATCGGATTTCTTTAACGTCATCACATCACTCACCCGCAGCAGGGTGGCTTTGCCAACTTGAAAGATGGTGTAGTTACGGCGACCTGCCCGAAAACTATCTAGTAAGGTGTCTTGCACCATTTTTAAGACGTTAGAGTCTTTGATTGGGAGTACGATTTGTTGCATATCTATTTAACCTCAATAATAGAACAGTCCTTGCCTATAATTGGTTCACTTTTGTGAATGAATGACCAATTATTTTTATCGTAGTGGTAGATTGTAAAATTAATCCGAACGCTGTTCGGACAAAAAAGATCAGCTTCCATCATAAAGGACTCCCCGCGGGGCTGCAATCAGGAGTCATTACTTCAACTGTTTTTGTTCATTATAGAAATTACGGTAAGCTAAATAGCACGCAATGATTGACCCCAAACTAGTCGCTGATAAGAGCATGAACGTGACCATAATTTGATACCTAATGGCCCGTACTGGATCGACCCCTGCAAAGATCAAACCGGACATCATCCCTGGCAGACTGACTAGACCCACGGTCTTTGCCGAATCAATGGTTGGTGACATCCCCGTACGAATCGCCTCACGCACGATGGCAATCGAAGCATCAAGTAGACCAGCCCCTAACGCCAACCGTTCAAGCACACCTTGCCGCTGGTCATGAAACTGACTATTGAGGCTGCGATAAGCCAGCCCAATTGCGACCATTGAATTCGACGCAATCATACCAGAAATGGGAATCATTTGTGATGGCACAAACATAATCGCACCAGATAGCACGAGGACGCCGAGTGTTACCCCCGTACTAACAAAAATGGCTAATAACGAAATGGCTAATGCATGGTCAATCCCCGGCCCCCGTTTTTTCGCATTCCAAGCCGCATTGAAGATAATGAAGCCTATCATCGCCAGCGTTAGCCACAAATTGTTGACTCGGAAAATATACTTTAGCAAGTAACCCACGATAAATAGTTGTACAACAGCCCGCACGACACCAATGACGATGTCCCTATCCAAGCCAAGTTTCTGCCACAAACTAATTCCTAACGCGACGAGCACTAACATTGCCGCCAAAAATAGCGACGTATTATTAACTGCTAAATTCATGCGTGTACCTCCAATCTGCCAGCAACCACTTTCGCTAATTGATCTGCCGCAGCAATCTCTGTCGCATCATGAGTAATCATGATCGTTGTCACGTGATCCTGCTCATTTAACTGTCGTAACCAGGCGTGCACGATTTGCTTATTATTTTCATCCAAACCAGCTGTCACCTCATCTAATAACAACACTTTTGGTAAGAATAAGATGTTGCGAATCAGCGCGACCCGCTGCCGTTCACCACCGGAAAGCTCGATAATCGGCTGATGCAGGGTTCGTTCGGACAGCCCAACATTATTTAACGCCGTTACCACTCGTTGCGTATCCATGACTTGCTTACGAATTTGGTACGGGAAAGCTAAGTTATCTGCCACCGTCTCACCAAATAACGTCGGTTGTTGGAAACAATATGAGACTTGCCGCCGATACATGATTGGGTCATAACTTTCAATCGGCTGCCCATCAAAAAGCAAGGTCCCACTTGTTTTAGAAATCATGGCCGCAATGATCCGTAATAACGTACTTTTCCCACCACCGGATGGTCCCGTTAATGTAATATGAGCCCCAGCTGGAATCTGCCAATCAACATCATGTAAAATATGTTGATCAGCGATTTGATAATTAATTTTTTCTAAACTAATCAATGAATTCATATGCCCACCCCCGATCGCACAATGATCGGCGCCGACAACAGCCGGATGAAAAAGTGCTCAGAAGTCAATAAATTGGACTTATCTGTTTGATGTATTAATACACGAACCTGTGTAGCCATTGGCAAATCCATATGAATCATACCTGAGTCAAAGTGTTCCGTATAACTACGGAGGAGTTCTAATTGAACTTTTAATTTATCATTATTTTCCTTGATCGATCGTTTTTGTCTAGACATACGTTTTCTCCTATCTAGGGAGTATTATATCATTTTATAAAAAAACAACCCCCGTTATCTAACTATTAGATAATAGTTGCTGTTTTAATAGTCTTTTAGAGGGGTCATTATATAATAATAGCCCCTGAATGGAAGGGCATTTTAGTGAGTGCCTAGTCACATATCTAGCTCATAACCAAAGTCCTGGTATTTTCCTTAGAAGTCAATAAATTAATTGGACTGTTTTACTGCGGCACTATATGGCATTTTTTTATTAATGAACGTAGTTATTCAAACTTGTAACTAATTTTTTAATTTCATCACGAACCTTACGGAATTCTTGTAGTTGTTCTTCTAAAGTTCCTGTGGCTTGCGCTGGGTCAGATAAAGGCCAGTGTAAACTCTTGGTTTGAGGGGGAAGCATAGGACATTTATCCTTGGCATCACCACATAAAGTAATAACTAAATCTGAAGTGTTCAAATAATTTAGATCAATTAATTTAGAGAG
>NZ_BJDT01000012.1:38561-41626 GCF_005405285.1 Weissella sagaensis
TGGTTTGAGGGGGAAGCATAGGACATTTATCCTTGGCATCACCACATAAAGTAATAACTAAATCTGAAGTGTTCAAATAATTTAGATCAATTAATTTAGAGTAGTGGCTACTAATATCTACTCCATCTTCAGCCATAACTTTAACAGCATTTAGATTTAACCCATGAGTTTCAATCCCTGCACTCTCGATTTGAAACTCATTTGCCGGCAATATTTTTTTTGCATATCCTTCAGCTATTTGACTGCGACAAGAATTTCCTGTACATAAAAAATAAATTTTTTTCATTCTAAACCACCTATAATTTTAATTTGTATAATACCATAAACTTAAATGCAATGCTTCCATCAACATAGGTGTATAAGTATTAAGGTCTTCTATGTAATTATAGACCTTTAACGCAATCATTTCTGAATTATTCAGCGGATAGATCAGTATATGAACGACCTTGATTGTGCATCTCAACAAGAGACTGCTTAAATTCTTTTTTTGTATCGAATCATATTAAAAAATGCTCCTATGCTATTAGTTTACAGGGCAGAAGAAAATCTGTCCGTAAATCTAGCATAAGAGCAATACTTTCCAACACCAAAAATTCTAGACCCGATTATTTTTGTTAAACGAGATTTCTATATATAATGGAATTATAAATTTACTGTTGGGGGTTTTTATGACTGATTTATTTGCAGATGAGACTATCTCTATCCATGGAGCTCAAGAAAATAACTTAAAGGATGTCAGTTTAGATATTCCTAAGCATAAAACGACTGTATTTGCTGGTCTTTCTGGGTCTGGTAAATCCTCTTTAGTTTTTGATACATTAGCCGCTGTTTCCCGACGTGAATTGAATGAAACTTTTCCTAGTTTCACCCAACAATATTTGCCTAAATACGGTCAACCTGAAGTGAACCGAATCGACAACTTACCAGTGGCAATTGTGGTTGAACAGAAGCCTATTGGTCGTAATTCTCGATCTACTCTGGCAACCTACACCGGCATCTATTCCGTCTTACGTTTGATGTTTTCTCGAATTGGACAGCCTTGGGTTGGGTATTCAGAATGGTTTTCCTTTAACCTACCTCAGGGAATGTGTCCAAAATGTCAGGGATTAGGCTTTGTTGACGACATAGATGAACGTCAATTAATTGATCCTAATAAATCACTCAATGAAGGTGCAATGACTTTTGCCGGTTTTCAACCGGGAACTTGGCGTTGGAAGGAATATGGCAACAGTGGATTATTTGATTTGGACAAAAAAATTAAAGACTACACCGATGAAGAATATGATTTATTCATGCACGCTCCGCAACAAAAATTAAAAAATCCACCAGCAAATTGGGGCCGTACGGCATTATATGAAGGACTAGTTCCACGTATGCTTCGCTCTGTTATTCATAGTGCCTCAGGTCGTCATCATGAAGCTGCCTTATCAAAGATTGTCACTCGAAAAACTTGCCCAGTATGTCATGGAACACGTCTGAACAAAAAGGCTCTAACTAGTAAAATTGCTGGCAAAAATATTGCAGAAGTCAGCGATATGGATTTAGTAAGTGTCCTAAAATTTTTGGATAATATCTCGGACCCCAAGGCTAAAACAATGGTGCGTGAACTACATAGTAAAGTTCAAGCTTTGGTCGACATCGGTTTAGGTTATCTTTCCCTTGGCCGTGGAACTGATACTCTATCTGGTGGAGAAGCTCAACGAATTAAAATTGCCAAATATTTGACGAGTTCCCTATCCGATTTAGTTTACGTACTCGATGAACCAAGTGTAGGACTCCATCCTCACGATATTAAATTAATTACCCAATCCTTAAAAAAGCTCAAGGAACATGGCAATACCATTATCCTAGTTGATCACAACCCTGCCATTATTTCGACAGCAGATTATGTCGTGGAAATGGGACCACAAGCCGGCAAAAATGGTGGTCAAGTAACTTTCACTGGTACCTACGACGAACTATTACGGTCAGATACGATTACGGGTAAAATGTTACGAGAAAAAATCACTTTCCCAAAGCCTCGTGAACCTCAATCTTGGCTAAATGTTAATCATGTAACTTCTCATAATTTAAAAGACGTATCTACCAGAATCCCTCAAGGTGTAATGACCGTGATATCTGGACCAGCAGGTTCTGGAAAAAGTACTTTAGTCCAAGCTTTCAAACAACAAGTTTCTGATCAAGACTATATTGATTTGAGTCAGGATTCTGTAGGTTTGAATATTCGTTCTACACCTGTAACTTACTTGAACATTTTAAATCCTCTACGAAAGCTTTTCAGTAAAGCCAACAATGGCGTTTCACCACAACTATTTAGTTATAACGGTAAAGGTGCTTGTCCCCGTTGCAAAGGTAAAGGTGTGATGATCACCGAGATGGCATTCATGGATCCAATCGTCCAAGAATGTGAGTTGTGTCATGGGAAACGTTATAGCCAAGAAGCACTACAATACACTTATCATGGCAAAGATATTTCTGAGGTTCTAAATCTTTCTATCAACGACACTTTAGAGTTTTTCAAAGATGTGCCAGATATCTACAAAAAGGTTAGTCTACTCCACCAAGTTGGACTTGGTTATTTAAATCTTAGCCAGTCGATGACCACTTTATCTGGTGGTGAAGTGCAACGTGTTAAGTTAGCAATGGAATTGAATCATACCGGCCGAATCTATTTCTTAGATGAACCAACAACCGGATTGCACTTACAGGATACTCAACAATTGATCGATTTATTTGAAGGATTGGTTGATAAGGGCAATACATTAATTCTGATTGAACATAATCTGAAATTAATTTCACGAGCCGATTGGTTAGTCGATATGGGACCCGATGCTGGTAAATTCGGCGGTCAAGTTTGTTTTGAAGGTCATCCAAAAGATAGCCTAAACGATAAAAACTCTCGGACTGGTGCTGCATTAGCAGCTATAATTTCTTAAAAGATTCAAAAAGATCACCTCATTTAAAGTGCAACACAAAAGTTAGACAAAATTGAATATTTTTAAACTGCTAAGGCATGTTCCCTGTATTCGCAGGGAGTCATGCCTTTTGTTTTCTGTGATATTCGT
>NZ_BJDT01000013.1 GCF_005405285.1 Weissella sagaensis
AATTTATTAGCGAATTGACTTCGCAAATGTTTTTTGTTTCAAGCTTAATGCTTGAAGACCCTACACATTTGTTCTATCGAAACGATATTCAGTTTTCAATGATCAACGTCGTTGTCTCGCTGACAACTTAATCTATATTACAGAACTCATACGAATTTGTCAACATCTTTTTCAAAATAAATATTAAACAATTAATTTTAAACTATATAGGATTTATGCCAACTCGATGAATTATACACACATCATCAATCAAAGTCAATAAATTTATAAAACAATAAACGTACGACAAAAACAAAAAAACCGTGCTTTATTAATATAGCGCTACAATTGTCCTACGTCAATGCTTTTTTACTTAGTTTTTTCTCTAAAAAAAAGTCATCAACATTAGCTTAAACGCTAACATTGATGACTGACAAAATTTATTAATCAATATGCTTTGATAAAATAGCTTCCAGTTGGTGTGCTGGCGTAAACCCAGTTAGACGTTCAACTACTTCACCATCTTTTTTAACAAGCAATGTTGGAATTGCCATAATACCAAATTCTTGAGCTGTTGCGGGATTTTCATCAACATCCATCTTGGTAAATTTAACACTTGACATTTTTTCAGCTACTGTTTCAACAACAGGCGATTGCATACGACAAGGACCACACCAAGTTGCCCAAAAATCAGTTAACGTTACGCCTGTATCAGTTTCTGATACAAAATTATTATCATTGATATCTACTACAGCCATTTATAACATCCCCACTTTCCTAATTTATTGTTAGTATAAACCCTTACTAGATATTTGTCGACATATGCACATTTACTTTAATTGTACATATGTTGCACCCTGATCTGGGCCAGTAAATTTAAACGATTGTACCTGACTATTAGAACGTAGATACTCTTGTACACCTTTCCTAATGGCGCCAGTTCCCTTACCATGAATAATTTCCACAGAAGACAGGTTGTTTAGTAATGCTTTATCGATAAACCGGTCTACCTCTGCCATGGCTGGTTCGTAACGCACACCTCTCAGATCAAGTGTTGCTGATGCCTCTGCACGACTTATTGCTTTATTTGTATTAATATGACTTTTTTTACTACGCTTATTTGTTTGTTTCGTTTCTTTCACTGGTGCACTTTGTTGTTTTTCAACCTCATCATCAGCCAAAATCATTTTCAAAATACCCAACTGTACTTCAAACTTCCCATCCTTTAGAACACGCACAATTGTTCCTTGTTGACCATACTCTCGTACTAGGACTGTATCCCCAACAGATAGCGGTTCTTGTTTTGCACGCTTAGCTTTACGTAAAATACGATTATTAGCTGTTGACGGCTCTTCATGCATCGCATTTAAAGCACCTTTTGCATCCATAATTTTATTTTCTTTAATTGTCGCACCATTGCGCATCATCTTGTGTAGATCAGCAACAATTTTATCAGTTTTCTTACGCGCAACAGCTACTATATGATTAGCTTCTTTTTTAGCATCTTCAATAGATTTTGCACGCTGATCATCAATCACAGCTAACTTTGTCTCATATTCATTTTTTAATTGACGATTTTCAATAACCTTTTGGGTCAATTCTACCTGCTGTGTTAATACCGCATTACGACGTGACACCAAGTCAGCAATCATATCATTTAATTCTTGCGAATCATCACTTGTTAGGGATGTTGCACTATCAATAATAGATGTTGGTAGTCCTAATCTTTTAGCTATTTCCAAAGCATTTGATTGCCCAGGGACACCAATCATAAATTTATACGTTGGCCGTAATGTATCAATATCAAATTCCATTGAGGCATTAATTGTGTCAGAGCGGTTATATCCATAAACCTTCAATTCTGGATAGTGCGTAGTAGCAACAGAATAAGCGCCTGTTTCACCAACTGCATCTAAAATAGCCATTGCTAGTGCTGCTCCTTCTTGCGGATCAGTTCCTGCTCCCAATTCATCAAACAAAACCAATGAATCTTTGTCCATTCCTGACAAAATGTCGATAATATTTACCATATGTGAAGAGAAAGTAGATAATGATTGTTCAATTGACTGTTCATCACCAATATCAGCAAATATTTCTTTAAACAAACCAACCGTTGAATATTCGGCTACCGGAATGAAAAGTCCTGACTGTGCCATTAACTGCAATAATCCTAACATCTTTAGAGTAATCGTTTTCCCACCGGTGTTAGGTCCGGTTACAATAATGGCAGAATAGTCTTCACCAATAACAATATCATTAGGCACAACCTTTTGCGCATCTAGCAATGGGTGACGTGCTTTTAAGAGACGCACATGATTTTCACTACTAAACTCAGGCTCAATTGCTCTAATCTCAACAGCATATCGTGATTTAGCATTCACAAAATCTAAATGCCCCAATATTACTGCATTATTTTGAATATTGTCAGCTTCAGGCTCCAGCATCGTTGATAGTTCAATTAAGACACGTTCTTCTTCTTGACGCTCATTTAGATAATGTTCACGTAGTCTATTATTCATATCAACCACATCAGCCGGCTCTATATATAACGTTTGGCCTGTCTGTGACTGATCATGTACAACACCGCCAAATTTTTGACGATACGTCGCTTTAACTGGTACAACATACCGATCATTACGAATTGTCACAATCGGCTCTGATAAATATTGTGCTGATTTTCCTCGAGTATAGTCTTGCATTTTTTGGCGAATTGCATTTTCAGTTCCCGTGATTGCTTGCCGAACACGATGCAATTCTGGTGAAGCTTCATCCGTTAATCTACCATCGCCATCAATCGCAACATTAACACGTCTTGTCAATTCTGGTAATAAGACCAATTGATTATAATATCCTGCTAAGGCTGGTAATTCTTCACCACGGTCAGCCACTAAATTTTCAAAAAAAGCCCGAATTTGGCCTGTTGTAAATAATATACGACCAACTTGCGCTAATTCAGTCCCACTCAACGCAGCATTAATCCGTAAACGTTGCATATGTGGCTTTACGTCCGCTAACTTGGGAATACTAATGCCACCTTGCCAACGTAGCACCTTCGCTGCATCTGCTGTCTCTGCGAGCCACTGTTGCATGGTTGTTGCATCAGTAGTCGGCATTAATGCAGCCAATTCATATTCACCAGCTACAGTCGATAAAAAAGGCTTAATTTGAGCCTTCACTCGTCCATATTCTAGTGTTTTTAAAATTTTCTCATTCATTATTTTCAAACTACCTACTTTCATTTTTCCTTGACTTATTTACATTAACCACCAATCATAAACAGCCTCTGAAAGGTAAGGTGTATTATTTAATATCGCTTGTGCAAGTGTTGAATTTGCCATGTTCTCGGTATACCAGGTAATGTTTAATGTTTGTGTGATTTGTAAAACAAAAAATATTTCAATATAAACAACTAACCCAAACACCACCAGACCACCTATATGATTAATTGTACTTAATATAGGGACTTTGTTAATAAAGCGCAAACTACGTTCAATAGCCTTAACAATTGACATACCAATAATAACAATAAATGCAAATGCAATACTGGATGCCAAAAATTCTCCTGGTTGATGAACTGCATTTGTCGGTACTTGCGTTGCTGTCCATTGCGCAGACAAGCCATTAACAAAAATATTGTATAACCACGCACCTAATCGATGAGCTAACAAAATTGCAAAAACATATACGATTGCTCGACCAACTAGCATTGTTAAACTACGGACTAATCCTAACCGATAACCGTGAATCATGGATAAAATCAATAAGCCAATAATAATCCAAGAAACAACTGTCATTATTTATTTTTATCCTTTTCAACTTGCATATTTAATTGATCTGAAATTGCATTAATCGCCAACAATGTTAGCAATTGATTTTCATCTAACTTTGGTGCTGCTAGTTGCATTTGCTCTAATTGTGAATTAACCAAATCAAAAACCGCTTTCATATGAGCTTGTGATTCACTTGCTGTTACGGTTAGTTCTTTTCCTAAAATAGTTCCTTTAAAACGTGTTTTCTCAGCCATATTGCTAGCCTCCATTATTTTATCGTTAGTATCTAGTATATCAAAAAAATAATGAGTATTCAGCTTATCCAGTACTGTCTTATTAAATCACAAACAAAAACAGGCAACTAGTTTCCTAGCGCCTGCTTTTATATTATTCAAAATCAGCTGGATCAAAATCACTACCATCTAGCATCCGTGCTTCCAACCAATCCCAAACATTGTCTTTCCCATGTTTAGTTTCAGCAGAAAAAATCTCAAAATCAGACAATTCAGCATTAAATTGTAATTCACGTTTAATGTCAGCTTCAACTTTATTCCACTTACCACGCGAAATTTTATCAGCCTTTGTCGCAACCACCAATACTGGTAATCCGATATCATCAGAAGTTAACCAATTGTACATTTCGATATCTTCTTTTGAAGGTAAATGACGTGCATCGACTAATTGTACAATTCCCTTTAATGGCTGGCGCTTACGTAAATATTCACCAATCATAATAGCAAAAGACTCACGTGCTTTTTTAGAAACTTTCGCATATCCATAACCCGGAACGTCAACAAAGAACACTTTGTTCTCCACTTTATAAAAATTCAAAGTTTGTGTTTTACCAGGTTGTGAAGATGTTCTAGCAAAAGATTTACGATTAATTAACACATTTGTTAATGATGATTTCCCGACATTCGAACGGCCTACAAAAGCAACTTCTGGTAACCCATCCGTTGGATACTGTGCTTCCCGAACGGCTGACATCACCATTTCAACTTGATGAACTTCCATCGTTTCCCTCGCCTATTCCGTTACTAATTCTGGTGCATCGTGATGAAGTACAACGCCTTCTGTAATAACTACGCCTGTAATATCATCTCGCGAAGGTACTTCAAACATAATGTCACGCATAACTTCTTCAATGATTGAACGAAGACCACGCGCCCCTGTTTCACGTTCAATCGCTAAATGAGCCATCGCTTTTAAAGCTTCTTCACTAAATTGTAAATCAACTGATTCCAAAGCCAATAATGCTTGATATTGCTTTACCAAAGCATTCTTAGGTTCAGTCAAAATACGGACCAAATCATCTTCTGTTAACTCTTCTAATGCAGTCAAAATCGGTAAACGACCAATAAATTCTGGAATCAAACCAAAGTTCATCAAGTCTTCAGGTAATACTTGTTGCATGATTGATTTATCAGAATTTTGTAATTTTTGTGTTTTTGCGTCCGTACCAAAACCAATTACCTTAGCACCTAAACGCTCTTTAACCATTTGTTCAATGCCAGCAAAGGCACCACCAACAATAAACAGAATATTTGTGGTATCAATTTGAATAAATTCTTGGTTAGGATGCTTACGACCACCTTGAGGCGGAACATTTGCAAGTGTTCCTTCAAGCATCTTCAACAAAGCTTGTTGCACCCCTTCTCCAGATACATCACGTGTAATTGATACATTTTCAGCTTTCTTTGCAATTTTATCAATTTCATCAATGTAAATGATACCAGTTTCAGCACGTTCAACATCGTAATCTGCTGCTTGTAGCAACTTCAAAAGAATGTTTTCAACATCTTCTCCAACATATCCCGCTTCAGTCAACGTGGTTGCATCAGCAATTGCAAATGGTACGTTCAGTAACTTTGCCATTGATTGTGCAATATACGTTTTCCCTGAACCTGTTGGTCCAATCACAGCAATGTTAGATTTTTGAAGATCAACCCCTTCAATACCTGTTTCACCCGTCAATTTCGCATTTACTCGTTTATAATGGTTATACACAGCTACTGCCAATGTATGTTTAGCATCAGTTTGACCAATCACATATTCGTTCAAATTATCAACAATTTCACGAGGTGTTTTCAGCGTCAACGTACGAGCCATTGCATCTTGTTGCATATCTTCATTGATAATATCTTGCGCAAGCGCAACACATTCATTACAGATATACACACCAGGTCCTGCAATTAATTTTTTTACTTCAGTGGAAGGCTTACCACAAAATGAACAGTACGCAATACCATTCGAGCCGTCAGTTGTATTAAACACTGTCCAACCTCCTATATTTTTCATTTAGTTAGATACAATAAACATTGTATCAAAAATTTATCACAGGCAAAAGACAAAATGAGACTAAGACAACTTTCTGTCTTAGTCTCATTTTTTAAAGTACTCTAGATAACCTGAGCACTCTCAATATTAATTGTGTAAAAAATGTCATACAAAAGACGAATTATATTTTACATTTTTTAATAACACACGTTTGTTTAAATATTTTTAGGCTTCAACTGCTGAATCAACAATCAAATCAACAACTGACTTGATAGCAATATCATGTGACAACATGTCATCTGACAAAGCATTACGAACAGCATCTTCGGCCATGTTGTATGATTCAGCCAATGACTTAACTTCAGCAGCAATTTCTTCATCAGAAGCCTTGATGTCTTCTGCCTTAACGATTGCTTCCAATACCAAGTTAGTCTTTACACGACGCTCAGCACCTTCTTCATATTGCTTGTGAAGATCATCTTCAGTTGTTCCAGTAATTTGGAAGTATAGTTCAGGTGAAATACCTTGTTGTTGCATTGAAGCAAACATTTGGTTCATTTGACGGTGAACATCTTCATCAATCATTGATGCAGGAATTTCATCACCAACAACTTTAGCATTATCAACAACTGCAGCTACAGCAGCATCTTCTTTAGCTTCTTTAGCTGAAGCAGCTTTTTGATCAGCCAAACGAGTCTTAACTTTTTCAGTTAATTCAGCCAATGTTTCAACTTCTTCATCAACGTCTTTTGCAAATTCATCGTCAAGTGCAGGAACTTCCTTAGACTTAACTTCGTGAACAGCTACTTCAAACAAAGCTTCTTTACCAGCTAAATCAGTTGCTTGGTAATCTTCAGGGAAAGTAACTTTAACATCAACTTTATCTTCTGCCTTTGCACCAACTAATTGTTCTTCAAAACCAGGGATAAATGAATTTGAACCTAATTCTAATGAGTAGTTGTCAGCTTGTCCACCATCAAAATGAACACCGTCAACAGAACCATCAAAATCAATGACAACAGTATCACCATTCTTGGCAGCTTCGTCAACTAATACAAGTTCAGATTGACCTTGTTGCATACGAGCAAGTTCTTCATCAACATCAGCATCAGAAACTGATGTGTCAGTTGCTGGAACTTCAACACCCTTGTATTGACCAAGTTCGATTTCTGGAGCCAATTCAACTTCAGCAGTCAAAACCCAAGTTTCACCCTTGTTCATTGATTCTGCATCAATCTTTGGTTGACCAACCGTCACTACGCCTGCCTCTGCAACAGCATCACCATAAACATCTGGCAAAATTTTGTTCAAAGCATCTTGGTACAATGATTCTTCACCGTACATTTGGAAGAATACCTGCTTAGGCATCTTACCCTTACGGAATCCGGGAACACTGATTTGGTTTTTAACTTCATTAAAAGCTGCATCAATTCCTTTTTCGTATACGTCAACAGGAACTTCAAATTTAATTGTTCCCTTGTTGCCTTCACCCTTAGTGAAAACTGCATTTGCCATGTTTATTCCTCCAATAGTCGTTAGTTATTCACTACTAACAACAAAAATATTATCTTTACATACCTAAACAGTATATCGGAAACATATTATTTTGACAATAAAATATTCCGTTTACCATAAAGAAGTTCATATTAAATTATATAGGATTTAAGTGTAAAATTCAAAAAAAAGAGTTATTACATCAAAGATGAAATAACTCTTTTTTTGCAATTAAGCACTAACTAAATTACAAGCTGTAAATTAGTCTTTGATTTCAGAAACTGTTCCGGCACCGACAGTACGGCCACCTTCACGAACAGTAAACTTCAATCCCTTTTCAATGGCAACTGGTGCGATCAATTCGATATCGAATGTCACGTTGTCACCAGGCATAACCATTTCAACACCTTCAGGCAATTGAACTACACCAGTAACATCAGTTGTGTGGAAGTAGAATTGTGGACGGTAGTTAGTAAAGAATGGTGTGTGACGTCCACCTTCTTCTTTGGTCAAAACATAAACTTCGGCCAAGAACTTAGTGTGAGTTTGGATTGAACCAGGCTTAGCCAAAACTTGACCACGCTCGATTTCCTTACGGTCAACACCACGCAACAATGCACCAATGTTATCACCGGCTTCACCTTGTTGCATAGTCTTACGGAACATTTCGATACCAGTAACAACTGTCTTACGAACTTCTTCCTTCAAACCAACAATTTCAACTTCGTCGTTCAACTTAACAGTTCCACGGTCAACACGACCAGATGCAACAGTTCCACGACCAGTAATAGTAAATACGTCTTCGACAGGCATCAAGAATGGCTTGTCAGTGTCACGAACTGGTGTAGGAATGTATGAGTCAACAGTATCCATCAACTCTTCAATAACCTTAACTTGTTCTGCGTCACCTTCCAAGGCCTTCAATGCTGAACCACGAAGTACTGGAATATCATCCCCAGGGAAATCGTATTCTGACAATAGTTCACGAACTTCCATCTCAACAAGATCAGTCAATTCGTCATCGTCAACAAGGTCAGTCTTGTTCAAGAATACAACAAGGTAGTCAACACCAACTTGGCGAGCCAACAAGATGTGCTCACGAGTTTGTGGCATAGGACCATCAGTTGCAGCAACAACCAAGATAGCACCGTCCATTTGGGCAGCACCAGTAATCATGTTCTTAACGTAGTCCGCGTGACCTGGGGCATCGATGTGAGCGTAGTGACGTGCTTCCGTCTCGTACTCGATGTGAGCAGTGTTAATCGTGATTCCACGTTCACGCTCTTCAGGAGCAGCATCGATTGAAGCAAAGTCTTCTTGCTTAGCCAATCCCTTATCTGATAGTACCTTTGAGATAGCGGCAGTCAACGTAGTCTTACCGTGGTCAACGTGTCCAATAGTTCCAATATTAACGTGCGGCTTAGTGCGCTCGTAATTTTCCTTAGCCAAAAGCTTGTCCTCCTATTATTCGCATGTTGATTAAAATCAACCTTATCGCTTAATATAAGTATACTACACATACTACATAACTTAAACAATAAGATACGAAAATCTTTTTACTTCTCTTTAATGAGACTGAAATTATTATATATAATTTCCTTATTTTTGTAAATAATTTTTTCCTTATTTTCGGTACTTATTAGTAATTTCTTTTAATTTAAAATATTTATCAAGTTTTTTTGTAATTTTTGGCGCCAAAAAGCCTGATTTTCTGATTCTAATGGTAAAGGTAATGAAAATGTTTCTGCTATCAATCCTTTAACCCAGCTAGTTGCATCTTCAATCACTAACGCTAAATCCGGATAAGCTAACATCAATAATAGTTGTATTTGTTCGCTTAATCCATGGATCATGTCGGGTCCAAGTTCTTTTTCATAGCCTTTCAATACTGAAATCACTTCTTGATATATTTTGTCAGAAAAAATATCTTGCAGTTCTGCTGGCACAACAGTTACTACTTCTGCTGTTAAATTTATAAATTGTACTGATTCTGTTATGTTAAGTCGTCGTAATTGATCTAAAACCGAAACCCGCGACATTTGAGTTAAAAACGGATCTTGTAAAATAAATTTAGCTCCGACTACATATTCATCGCGTGGTAATTTATTGGCAGCCAATAATCTTTTTTGTTGATCAGCTAGATTGCCATCACTTAAATGATAAAAATGACGCGCAACTGTCTTAATTGTTTGTGCTTGTGCTGAGCGATAATCATTTTCCGCTTTTTCAATCATTGCCAAAAAATAATTTTGCCATTCTTTAGGCAATCCTACTAAGATTTCCCATGCATTTAAAAAATAATGATTATGCAAAATTAGCTCTAAATACATTTGAGCATCTTGTTGATTTTTCAAGTAACTATCTAAGCACTCATCAGCATACATCTGTGCTTCTTGATATTGATTTTGCGCAATTAAAACCGTTACTAATAAATGATTTACCACAATCGTTTGTTCTATTTGATACGCCAGTATAAGGCTATCTAATGCTTGGTCAAGCATATTATTATTAATTGCTTCTTTAGCTCTAGTAACTAGAGCATCATAGGACAAATCCTGATTAGATTCTGCAGTCATTCTTAACATCCTTCCTTTTATTTTTAAATAAAGAAATTCTCATTTATTTAACCATGTTAAACAAACAAGAATCTCTCGTTTACATCAAAATGATGTTTTATTTACTTTTTATTGCTAGCTTCATTTTGCTTCACTTGATTATTTTGACCATTATTTTTGTTCTTTTTTGGACGGCGATTTTTATTCGGCTTTTGTTTTACAACGTTAGTAGCTACCTTATTAACTTGGCCTGGCTTCTTGTTAGCCTTTTTTTTATTATTAACCGTTTTTTTAGTAGTCTTATCTTTTGTTCCGTTATTAGCCTTATTCTGATTACTTTGTTGAGCTGAGGTACGACGGCGGCGGCGACCATTTTGGTTTGCTTCCATAATAACAGGCAAAATAACAGGCTTACGTCGTGTTTTTTCAAACAAAAATTTACCTAAAGCGTCACGAACTGCGTTTTTTAAGTTACCCCAGTCAAAATCTTTAGCATTCTTAACGCCATCTGTAACTGTCTGTTCAACTAATTCAGCTGCTTCATGCATTAAATCGCGTGATGTTTTAACATAGACAAAACCACGTGAATCGATTTTTGCGGGTGCAATTACTTTCTTTTTCTTACGATCAATCGTTATAACCGCAATAAACACCCCATCTTCTGACAAAATGCGACGATCATTAAGAACAATTGATCCAATATCGCCCACACCTGATCCATCAATCATTGTTGATGTCACCTGAATAGAGCCACCCAAATAAAACTTTTCTCCATCCCAACGTAGTTTATCACCCTTAGCAAGTAAGAAAACATGGTCCTCATCATAACCAACTTGTTCAGCAGCTCTATAGGCTTCATTCAAAACACGATATTCACCTTGGACAGGAATAATATTTTGTGGTTTTAACAAATTCATCAATAATTGAAAATCTTCTTTAGAAGCATGACCTGAAGATTTTTTATCCGTTGAAATTTGCTTAACAGTAGCTCCTGCACGGAATAACATATCACGTGTTCTAGCTACATACCCTTCCATTGCCGTTGAAGGCGTTGTCGTAATAAACACTAAATCATTTGGTTGAATTTTAATGTTACGATCATCACCATGCGCAATGCGTTGTAGGTGACGAATTGGTTCACCCATTTTACCAGTTTCTAAAATAACGGTCTCGTCCGCTGCTAACTTACCAAGATTCTTTAATGAAACAAACATCTCATTTTCAGGGATTGGCAAAACCAACTTTTTTAAACGTAATGCCGTTCTAACAACACGTTCTAAATCATTGCCAGAAATAACAACCTTACGCCCCACTTTATAAGCTGCATCAATTACTTGTTGAATTCGTTGTATGTTTGATGCAACTGCAGCAACGATAATACGTCCTTGTTTATGTAAGTAAAAGTTTTCTAAGATGTAATCACCTAAGTCAGATTCATGATCAGGCATACCAAAATTAGCTGTACCAGCAGCATCAGCCAACAGTGCTAACACACCTTTTTGACCAATTTCAGCTAGGCGTAATAAATCTGTTCGATAATATGGTAATGCTGTCGTATCAAACTTAAAGTCACCCGTATAAACAACTTGTCCGGCTGCTGTTTCGATAACAATTCCTAATGACTCTGGAATTGTGTGTGTTGTTTCAAAAAACGAGACTGTCGCATCATCAAAACTAACTTCTGAATTTCCTTTTACCACATGATAATCATCGTAATCTTTTAAACGTGGTTCATTATGAATCGCTAATTTTGCTAACTCAATCGTTAATTCAGAACCAAATATTGGTACACGTAAGTCTGAAAGCAAATAAGGCAAAGCCCCAATTGCATCTGCGTGCCCATGTGTTAAAAAGACTCCGGCCACGTTATCAGCATGCTCAATTAAATAAGCATAGTCAGGGATGACAACATCTACTCCCAATAAGTCACTTTCAGGATACTTTAATCCTGCATCTAAAATAAATATCTCATCATTAACCGTAACGGCGTACATGTTCATTCCATTCTCACGAACACCACCAAACGGCATAATATCTAATGTAATTGCCATAATTTTCCTATTCTCGTTGTATTTCACGGGTTTAATTACTATACCCAACGTTTAAATGTTTAATACAATACTACCACATAAGCGCATAGTAGAAAATAGGGAAGTCATCTCATAATCGTCAATAATCTGTACATTCATTTGAATACTTTAATACTATACAAAAAAGCTAGTAGTGTAACACTACTAGCTTTTTTCATTGTTTAATTTGTAATTTGAATTACTTGTTCAACAATGAAGCCAAACGTGACTTGTCACGTGAAGCTTTATTCTTAGCAATCAAGCCCTTTGATGCAGCACGATCGATAGCTGATGAAGCTGCGGCAAATAACTCTTGCAAGTTATCTTCGCCAGCTTCGGCAGCATTGCGGAACTTCTTAACTTCAGTACGGTATGAACTAAGTTGTGAGATGTTACGCTCGCGTTGCACCTTGTTTAAGCGGGCACGTTGGATTGATGACTCAATAATTGGCATCGCTTTTCCCTCCGATGATAAATATGTCAAATAAAAACGTGATTAATATAACTAATATTAACGACGCAAACCAAGCTTTTGGATCAACTCACGGTAGCGTTGTACATCATTGTTACGTAGGTAACGTAGCAAGTTACGACGGTGACCAATTTTCTTCATCAAACCACGTTGTGAGTGAAAGTCATGCTTGTGCTCTGACATGTGACCGTTCAATTCGTTGATGTCAGCAGTCAAAACTGCAACTTGAACTTCAACTGAACCTGTATCACCTTCGTGACGAGCGAACTCATTGATGATTTCATTTTTGCGTTCTGCAGAAATAGCCATTGTTGGATATCCACCTTTCATAAATATAATAGTCGCCTTAAACCATGTATGACGACGGTGAACCGTCAAACATCGTAAAAGGTCACGTGCTTAAAGCACTTCTAAAATACTAGCAAATTTTTATAGGTAATGCAAGTTTTTTTACTTAACCATTTCATGTTGGTATTTTAAAACAAATAATTCAAATAATAATTCAGGGTTACGACTTGTCGACTTTAACTGTTCTTCCATCGCAACTAGCCCTAAATATGCCTGCGCTAAGCGCACATAATTAAACTGACGAACAATTTGTCTAGCTAATTTCACACGGTATGGGTGAACCTTTAAGCTTGATGCTGTACCTTTTTCACTTTTATCACTTGTTTTGACTTGCAATAACAGTCTGAATTGTCCAATTAATGCCCCATGCAAACGTAGCGGTTCTTCACCATTAAGCAATAATTCGTGATATAAATTCACTGCCTGTGTTAATTTCCCTTTAAGCAAACAATCAATTAGATCAAATATATTTTCTGTTAATGTGTGTGTCACTAACGCGTTCACATCAGCCGTCTCAATTTTTTTGGTTGCCACTGTATACAACATTAATTTATCAATTTCAGCCATCATTTGTGTTAAAGATGAGTTTGTTAGCCGCATTAATGTTTGTTGTGCTTCATGAGAAATTTGGTACCCAGCATTTTTTAATTTCTGCGTTATAAACTTCGTTATTTCTTGTTCCCCCATATTAACGAAAGATAAATAACGAGCTCGTTCTTTGATTAGTTTCGTAAGTTTTTTTCGATTATCCAATTTTTCATATGGTGCAAAAATAATAAGTATGGTTTGTGGTTCAGGTTGCTGTATATAGTCAATTAAATCTTGTGTATGGTGTTCTAAATTATTTTTTGTCCGCTCGCCTGTTAAAAAATATGGTTTATCGATCATAACAACACGCCGATCGCCAAAAAAAGGTACTGATTTAGCATCATCAATCGCGACACTCAATGGTGTTTCAGTTAGATCAAACTGTGCTAAATTAAGCGTACGGTCTTCTGGTTGAATAACTTGCAAAAATTGTTGCCTAACCAAATCTAATAAGTATTGGTCTTGCCCTTGTACAAAATAAATGGGCTGTAGTTGCCCTGTTTGTACATCATTACTAATATCTGCTAATGTGACGTTCACAACAACATCCCCTTTCATTTTTATTCTTAATTATAAGATAACATGTCTACCCTATTATGCCCATTATTAATTCAACTATAAAAATGACTTAATCCTGTACTTACGTAATAGCCCCCACTCAATTTTTATCATCCCTTTTTCAGCAGTATTATAAACTTTGACGTGATATTTTTTGGCAGTCCTTAATGTCTCTATATTTGGATGATGATAACGATTATTAATGCCTGCCGATACAATACCCACAGTTGGCCGTAATTGATTTACAAATTTATCATCCGTACTTGTTTTTGACCCATGATGACCAAATTTTAAAATATCAATTTTTGGTAATTTAAACTGCTTAATTATTTTTTGTTCACCACTTTTTGACAAATCACCTGTCATCATTAGACTAAAGTGTCCATAGTCAACATACAAACTGATTGAGTCATCATTTTCTCCTTTTCCTTCAGTCATGGGATGACAAATCAACATATTATTCGATAGTTTTTCAACTACTACAACTGGCTTAATAGTCAAACTTTTTTTTTAAACGTGGATGAAGCATCTTTTTGAAAGCTGTTTGCTTTTCCATTCCTGCAGGTACATAAATATTGTTAACTCGAATAATCTCCAAAAATGTTGCTAAATTACCGATATGATCAAAATCTTTATGTGTTAATACCAATCGGTGCACGCGATTAATGGCATGTCCTTTTAGAAAATGCGCCAACTCTTCAGCTTGATAATTTGTAACCGCATCATGGACTGTTGACTGCTTATCTTGCGCCATTTGAAATTGACCACCAACATCAACAATTGTAACATCGTTATTTTTAGGTCGTAAAATTGTTGCATCTCCTTGACCTACATCAAAAAAAGTTACAAAACCACCTGGCAATCCTTGTGGAATCCACCACACTATTAAATATGAAAGACATATGACAATTGTTAACAAGCGCTTATTATAAATCACCCACCCTAGAGTTAATAGCGTTATAATGACACACATTATCAATGGAGGCCTGCCAAATAATAATTCTCCCGGAATTTTTTCACCACATTTAATGCAATATTGCATACCATTAATTAACATTTCACAGATATCACGAATAAAAATACACTGCATAAAACTAGCAACAATCCCAATTAAAATAGTAGGTATAACTAACCAGGTAAATAGCGGGACAATACAAAGATTGGCTACTAAACTAATCGGATGCCAACTAAAAGTATGCCAAAGTAACGTTGGTAAAATAAAAAAGGATAACCATATACTTTGATACCAACCGGGACGATTAGACAACCATAGTAATCCAAATGTTAGTAAATAAGATAGCTGTCCGCCTAAATTATGCAAAACTCCTGGTTCAATTAGTAAACCGCCAATCAGAGACAATCCCCATGCATCTTTGACATCAATTATTAACCAACGTAAATCTCGCCAAGCTTGAAAAATTCCTAATAAAATTGGTCGAACCAATGATTGAACGCCGCCAGCAAACAACCACAAAGTAACCAACAACATTTGAACGATAATTAATGAATGTTCACGTTGAACACCACAGCGTCGTGCAACACATCGCCATATTTGATAAATACCTGCTACTTGAAACCCAGAAATACTAAATAAATGCATTAACCCTAATAATTGAATACCACCATTTTCTGAATAAAAATCAGGTCTTGTATAGCCTAACAATAAAGTTTCACCATAATCCCGTAATCCAGACGGTAAATGTTCAAACCAATTCGTTAACCTATAATGGTAACTATGAATAGTCCACTTAATTAATGTTATAAAATCATTTGGTTTGGCATGGCCTAATATTTTTAATTTTTTAAATTTAATACGATGAACAATGCCACGACTTTGCCAATAGGATCGTGGATCAAATGAAAATTCATTTCGTGCTACCTTTATTCGTTCAAACACACCTATTCCCTGAATCAATAACGGTTTTGCCATATTATTTTTAAAAGAAACCCTATCGTCTTGATTATCAAAAAAAATACGAACTTTTTCACCACTTAATAATTGTGCTGTTCCCACTACTTTACTATTTTTAAATTGTACATCATCCGGATGAATAATTACTTGGGTTGTCAAGTTACCAATAGGTAGTTGAATGAAATGATTAATTTTAACCTGCCAACCTAAGAAATAAGCGACCCCACTTACAATGATCAACGTGCTTAAAAATGGTTTTGAAAATTTAAAATACAATAGCGACAAAAACCACAATAAAAATGGTATCAACCATCAAACCTGAAATAATAAAATTAAATTAATAGTTGCTAAACACAAACTACTAACCAATAAATATCCTGACATCATACAGTTACTAACGGCTCCAATTTTGCAAATGTCTTTTCACCAATGCCACTGACTTCTTGTAAATCAGTAACATGCTTAAATCCCCCCACTTTTTCACGCTCATTAATAATATCTTGGGCACGTTTTTCACCAATACCTGGTAAATTTTGTAAATCCGTTATATCTGCCGTATTTAAATTAAGCTTCCCTTCATTACCATCGATGTTGGCAACAGTACTAACTTGCTCCTTAGGCTGTACATTATTACCTGGTAATGGATATTCAACTGGCTGTTGTTCATCACCAATTGGGATATACAACACCTGACCATTAGTCAAAACAGCCGCTAAATTAATCCGCATACTATTAACTGTCGGCAACATACCACCTGCTTTGCTTAAGGCATCTGCCACAATAGGGGCGTGTGTAAAATAATAAACACCCGGCCGATGCACACCACCTTTTATATCAATAACAACTCGTTGTGTCGTTTTTTTGATAGTTGTGTGCTCATTTGCAGTACGATGTTGCATATCATCTTTTTGATTAGCTGTTATCGTTGCAATATTATTAGATTCTGTTGTGGTACTTTGTGCCATTTGCCACCAAATTAATAACCCAATACCACACAAAACTAAGCACAGACTAAACCATATCTGATTACGATAACGATAATAAATTGCTTTAATTTGTATCATAAGCCACCTCTTTTATAAAAAAAGACGTCCTTATTTTAAAATTGTCCAAAAAAAAACGTTTCAAAAACAATTACGCATTTTTGAAACGTCACACATTATTGCAATTTAGGATTATTGAAAATCGTATTCATCACTTCTTCAACCATGTCGTATTCTTCATCCGTCTCAAGCGGTTGTAACATACCTTCATCTGCATCTTTATCATAGATGAATGGAATAACATCCATATCTTCACCATCATTTACAGATACTGGTTCTAATATAATGTACGCACGATTAAAGTCTTTTGAATCAAAAGAAAATAATTCCTTAAATTCACGCTCAGAACCATCATGATCTGTTAAAATAAAAATTTCTTCTTCAGCCATCTCATTACTCCTATTATAAAAAATAAGGACATCTACCCAAAGCGATTCGGCTAGATGTCCTTAACAAGAAAATTAATCTTCTTGTTCTTCTAAATACTGATTAAGGTGTTCTTCAACCATCGCCCACTCAGCATCATCTTCGATTGGTGTTAAACCACCTTCAGTGGCTTCTTTTGTTTCTTCGGGATCAAATACATAAGCAAGCATCTCTACTTCTTCATCTTCACCTGATCCAGCTGGATATAGAATAATATATGACTTACCAAATTCTTCAGATTTGAAAGTAAATAGTACCTCAAATAATTGTTCATCCCCATTATCATCAACTAATGTAATAATGTCTTGTTCTTCATCCATGTGTTTACCTCCTACTTGACTAGTGAACCTTTACGATCCAAATAATTTTGCAAAATCAACCCAGCTGCAAGCTTATCAATAACCTTTTTACGTTTCTTACGTGACGTATCTGCCTCTTCAATCAACATCCGTTCAGCTTCTACTGTTGTGAGACGCTCATCTTGAAAATCAATAGGCAATCCAAAAGTTTCCTTTAAAAGTTCACCATAAGCGCGTGAAGCATCAACACGTGGTCCTGATGTATTATTCATATTTTTGGGTAATCCTAATACAAAGCCAGTTGGATTATACTTAGTTACTAACTCCTTCATCCGGTCAATACCAAATTCTTTTTCATCTTCATTTATTTGGATAATTTCGACACCTTGAGCAGTCCAGCCAAACTGGTCAGACACAGCAACACCCACTGTTCGAGAACCGACATCCAAACCAATAATACGTCCCATATCGACCTCTTTCTATACCATTTTTTTATTTTGATAGATAGTCAGTTACAAGTGCCTCGATAATCTCATCTCGTTCAAATTTACGAATTAAATTACGTGCATCATTTACACGTGGAATGTACGCAGGGTCATTTGAAATTAAATAACCAACAATTTGATTAATTGGATTGTAACCTTTTGATTCTAACGCTGCATAAACCACTTCTAACATCTTTCGAACGTCATGTGGCTCATCCTTACCAAAGTTAAACACAGCTGTATTATCTAATGAACGCATCGTAAACAACCTCCTCGTGAGGTTTCCCTCATATAAGTAATTTTATTACTTTGTTTTTAACCATTCAGTCGCTGCTTTAAAGGCATCTGTAATACCAGCTGGATTTTTTCCCCCAGCTTGTGCCATGTCAGGGCGACCACCACCACCACCACCAATTGCTGGTGCGATAGTTTTAACAAGTTCACCAGCTTTAATGCCTTGTTTAATAGCTTGAGGTGAAACAGCAACTAACAAGTTAACCTTTTCACCCAAATTAGCTGCCAATACCAAAACATCAGACGGTGTACTTTGCTTCCAATTATCTGCTGTCGAGCGCAAAACATCCATTGATTCGACGGCCATTTCAGTTGCAATCAATGTATAATTGTTAACTTGTTGTGGCTTCGCAAATGCATCATTTGCTGCCTGATTAGCTAACTTTTGTTCCAATGATGAAACTTGACGCTCAGCCGCCTTTAATGATGTTTGTAATCCAACAACTTTTTCATTAATTTCAGAAAGTTGAGGGGCCTTAACTTGAGCAGCCACAGTATTTAACCATTCATCATGAAGTTTAAATAGTTTCATAGCACCAGCACCAGTAACCGCTTCAATACGACGAACACCAGCACCAGTACCTTGCTCACTCACAATCTTAAACATCCCTAACTCTGCAGTGCTTTCAGCGTGAGTACCACCGTCAAATTCAGCATTGTAATCACCAATCGATACAACCCGGACTGTTTCACCATATTTTTCAGTAAAGACGGCAACAGCACCAAGCTTCTTAGCTGATTCAATATCTGTCTCAACCCAAGTTACTGGCAAGTTTTCAATAATTTTTTCATTGATTGTATCTTCAATTTCTTGCAACTTTTCTGCTGGAACAGGACCATTGTACGTGAAATCATATCGCAAAACATCAGCCGTGACAAGTGAACCAGCTTGTGTTGTATGCTCACCTAATAAGTTACGCAACGTTTGATCCAACAAATGAGTAGCTGTGTGATTTTTTGAAACTGCTGCATGATAAGCACGATCAACATCCAACTTGTAAGTTTGACCAACTGTCATTGGTGCTAACACAGTTAAAGTATGCAAATGCTGACCGTTCGGAGCATTTTGAACATCCGTTACCTGTGCAACAACTTGCCCAGCCTCATCGTAAATATTACCTTGATCGGCTACTTGACCTCCCATTTCAGCATAAAATGGTGTTTTAGCAAAAATAGCTTGTGCTTGACCTTGAGTAACTTCATCAACAAGCTCATTATCAACGATTAAGTTAGCCAAATCAGTACTATTCACCGTTAATTCAGACCAACCAACATAAGTTGATTCTGTCTTTAAACTTGTTAATAGCTCATTTTGAACACCCATTGAGGCTTTATTTGAACGTGCTGAACGCGCACGATCCTGTTGTGCCTTCATTTGTATATCAAAACCTTCACGATCAACTACCAAACCTTCATCTGTTGCATACTCATCCGTTAACTCATATGGGAATCCATACGTATCATACAACTTGAAAGCAACGTCACCATCAATAACACCATTATCAGCCTTGGCTGCTGCAATGACTTCGTCTAGCAGTGACAACCCATCTGACAATGTTTTATTAAAACGTACCTCTTCAGCTTCAACAATTGAAGCAATATACACTTTATTCTCTGCTATTTCAGGGTAGTATGACGCCATAATATCACCAACGACTGGAACTAAGTCTTTTAGAAATACTTGACTAATACCTAATTTACGGCCGTGTAATACTGCACGACGTAACAAACGGCGAATAATATAACCACGTCCTTCATTTGAAGGTAGTGCACCATCACCAATTGCAAAGGTAACAGCACGAATATGATCAGCAATTACTTTAAACGAAATATCTTTTGTATCATCTTCATCATACTTATATTGTCCTGAAATTTCTTCAGTCTTATGAATAAGTGGTAAGAATAAATCTGTTTCGAAATTTGTCTTTGCATGTTGGAAAACAGAAACAACACGTTCTAATCCCATTCCCGTATCAATATTTTTAGTTGGTAACTCGGGGTAATCTTTATTATCTGTCAAACCTGGTAAATGGTTATATTGTGAGAATACTAAATTCCAGATTTCCAAATAGCGCTCGTTTTCACCACCTGGATAATTTTCTGATTCATCAGCGTCATTAAACTCTGCGCCGCGATCATAAAAAATTTCTGAATCTGGACCTGAAGGGCCTTCTCCAATATCCCAAAAGTTATCTGGCTCTTCATAAAGATGGTCTTTAGGCAAACCAACTTTATTTAGCCAAATATCTTTTGCTTCATCATCATTTGGATAAACTGTTACATATAATTTATCCTTATCCATTCCGAACCATTCAGAACTAGTCAATAGTTCCCAGGCCCAAGGAATAGCATCCTCTTTAAAGTAATCACCAATTGAAAAATTACCCATCATTTCAAATAACGTATGGTGACGTGCTGTGTGTCCAACATTTTCAATATCATTTGTACGAATTGATTTTTGTGCATTTGTAATACGGTGGTTATCTGGAACAACCGAACCGTCAAAATACTTTTTTAAAGTCGCAACACCTGAATTAATCCATAGCAATGTTGGATCATCTTTTGGAATCAATGATTGAGAAGGTTCAATTTTGTGTCCCTTGCTTTCAAAGAAGCGTAGGAATAAACTACGAACCTCAGCCGATGATAATTCTTTCATCTTTTATGTAAGCCTCATTTCAAAAAAATATTAATAAAAAACAGACTGTCATTGCAATAACAGAGACGCTCAAACGCGGTACCACTCTGATTGCAATGATAGTCTGTATCATTACCTCTTAATTTGCTGATATCGCTAGCAAGCGGTCCACTTTCGTAAACAGTATCGTTAAGGTAGCTTTAAATAAATCTTAGCGTTGTTCACATCTAACACAACGTTTCTGTCCACTCTAAGAAAAAATTTAACATGTCCTTGAGGATATTATAGCATACCCTTGGATACTTTTTCTCGTTTTTTAAGACTTTTGTTACGTTAAACATCACGTTTATTTCTTATGTGACTTCTTTTTTGCTTTCTTTGTCGCACGCAAAGATTCACGTTCAGCAACCCGCTTCTTATATTTCTCATCACGTGCAATGTTATTTTTAATGCGACGCTTGTAACCAGGCTTAACAGTTTTCTTATTCTTTTTAACCATCCCAATCATCGTTGGATCAAGTTTAGCAGTCGTCTTTGAACGTTGACGGCGACGACGACGGTCGTATCCTGGCTTCAATTCACCATGTGCAAAAGTCATTGGTTCAAATTTCACACCCATATTTTCAACCATTTGTACACGATCTTCTTCATCTGGATTGTAAATGGTAATAGCAGTCCCTGACATACCATTACGACCCGTACGACCCACACGATGGATAAAGAATTCTAATTCAGTTGGAATACCATCATTAATAATTAAAGATACACCTGGAATATCAATACCACGTGCTGCTAAGTCAGTTGCAACAACGTATTGATAGTCTAAATGCTGAATTTGTTGCATCGTACGCTTACGTTCACGCGGTTGAATGCCACCATGAATTTCAGCTACCTTAAGACCACGGCTACGTAGATTCTTCGTTAATTCACGTGCACGTGTCTTAGTATTTGTAAATACCAAAGCTATATATGGATTTCCCATCGTCAACAAGTTGTAAATCAGCGTATCTTTAGTCTCGCCCTTTGTTCCAACTAAAATATTTTTAATAGTTGGCGCAATGACTGTTTCAGAAGGTATTTCTTCAAGAACTGGATTAGACATATATTTTTTCAAGAAAGGTTGCAACTTTTGTGGAATTGTTGCTGAAAATACTAACATTTTCAATTCTTCTGGCATAGCGCTAGCAATCGCATCAACATCAGCTAAGAATCCCATATCAAGCGTCATATCAGCTTCATCTACAACTAATGTGTTAGCAGTATGAATATCTAATCCACCTGCTTGATACAAATCTTTGATGCGTCCTGGTGTACCAATAACGATTTGTGGCTGTCTACGCTCCAATTGGTGAATTTGGCGGGCCTTATCCATACCACCTACATACAAACCAATCCAAGGCTGTGCATCATCATCAAAAGTCGTTGCCATTTGCTTAGCAGCTTCATAAATTTGTTGTGCTAATTCTCGCGAAGGAGTTGTAATAACTGCTTGTACTCGATCGTTTTTAGCATCATATTGTTGAAAAATTGGAATCAAGAATGTATGTGTCTTTCCCGAACCTGTTTGTGATTGTCCCACTACCGAGCGTCCTTGTAAGATTACTGGAATCAATCGCGATTGCACCGTGGTAGGTTCCGTAAAATGGATATCGTCTAATGCTTGGTATATCTCTGGACGTAAATTATAATCAGTAAATTTCGCCATTATTTAATTGTTTGCTCCTTTAATAAGTTGTTTGCTTCATTAATGATGTCGTGAATCTCATCTATATTTTTTGCAGTTGCTCCTGCAGCAAGTTCATGGCCACCACCACCATGACGCTTGGCAATTTCATTTATTACGATATTGCGTGAACGTAATCTTACCCTAAAATAACCATCATCTTGTTGTTCAAATACAGCCCACGCTTTAACTGTATTAACTTTACCTAATAATGGAACAATAAAAGCCGTCCCAAAGTCACCCAAATTAAATTCATCAACGATATCATTGGTTAAAATAATATAATTAAAACCATATTCTGTAGTCGTCATATGTTCATAAACATAACCTGATGCTTTAGCTGCTGGTAATGAAATAGTTTCCATTTGTTGATTAATAGTTACCCAATCAAATTTAAATTTCATTAATTCTGAAACAATATTCATTGTGGTTGAATTTGTGCCATACAAAAAGCGTCCCGTATCACCTACAATGCCAGCATATAAATAAGCAGCACCTTTATCAGATAATTTTAACTCATTAGCGAATTCTTGATAAAATGCAAAAATCATAGCTGATGTTGAAGAGGCATCTTCAATAACCCAAGTATAATCACCATATGGTTCATCATTAGGATGATGATCAATTTTCACCAATACTTTACCATAATCAAAACGCCGATCATCCACTCTCGGTGAGTTAGCAGTATCTGTCACAATTACCAACGCATCATCATATAGCTTATCTGGAATTTTTTCCATTTTTCCCATCCAAGCCATGCTAGGAACGGGTTTCCCAACAACGTGTACCTCTTTTTGTGGGAAAGACGTCTTAATCAGTTCTGCCAAACCAAATTGTGAGCCAAAAGCATCTGGATCTGGTCGTTGATGACGATGAATAATAATGGTTTGCGCAGCTTTTATTTGCGCCAAAATTGCAGTTTGCGCTGTCATATGTAAATCTCTATTCTTTTTAAAAATTTTTTAATTGCACATTGGTGGTAATGATAAAGATAAAACGGCAATATATGTAAGTATAGCAGAAAATTTGTGTAAAATGCTACTCATATAGGTTTAAGACGACGTTCTCAAATGACAATGCCGCTAAATTGGTCATAGTGAGTCCCAACAACCGAATTGGTTTTTGATAGCCACCCATTCCTTCAAATATATCCTGGGCGATGCGATAAATTTCTCGTTCATCATTTGGCAAAAAATCAATAATTGTTTCACGCCTTGTTTCAGTATTAAAATCACTATCTCTTAATTTTAATACTAACGTTTTACCATGTAGATGTGCTTTTATTAATGTTTCTGCTAATTGTTGCGCTAAACCTTTTAATTCATCCAAAACCGCTTGTTCTGTATCTAAAAAAGGACCATACGTTCGTTCTTTACCTAAAGATTTTCGTTCCCTTTGCCACATAACTGGGCGATTATCAACGCCTCGAATATGTTCATAAAATGCATAACCACTTTTACCAAATGTATTCGCCAACTCACTCTGTGACGTTGCAAATAAATCAGCGCCTGTATTAATGCCTAATTTCATCATTTGTTCTGCTGTTTTTTTACCCACGCCCCGAATATCTTGGATTGAAAGTTTATCTAAAAAAGGACGAATGTCTTCTTCATTTATAATAGTAATACCACTAGGCTTATTATGCTCCGACGCTAATTTTGCTAAAAATTTATTAAATGACATACCTACTGAACTAGTTAAATTAAGTTCATCATAAATAACTTGTTGTAATTCATGTGCCAAAGCCACGGCTTTTTGATGGTTCGAACTTACCTGAGTAATATCTAAATAAGCCTCATCAAAAGCTACTGGCTCAATTTTTTGTGTGTATCGTTTAAAAATTTGGTGTAATTGTCTAGAAACATCACGATATTTTTGAAAATCAGGCGTTACAAAAACAGCATGAGGCGCCAATTTAACAGCTTCAGCAGCACTCATTGCAGAATGCACACCTAATTCACGCGCTGAATAGTTTGCTGTTGCAACAACCCCACGCCCACCGGTCTTTCTTGGATCATGTGCCAAAATTAACGGCACATTTCGATAAGCTGGATTATCACGCATTTCAATTTGTGCATAAAATGCGTCCATGTCAATGTGTAAAATTCGGCGGTCAGTATTTAAATGTATTGGCATTTTCAAAAAATCTGTCATGATACACCTCACCTTTTTATCTATATTGTCAAACACACATGCATAAAAATAAGCAGTTAACTGCCTAGCGAGTTAACTGCCTAAAATTTTGATTTCTAGCTAAATTAGTGTAGCAATCTTACTTGTTTTCGCTAGTTGTATCTTCTTCAATAGATTTTGTTTCTGTTTCTGTTTCTGTTTTTGTTTCTGGGTCAACTGTCGTTGCAGCTGAAACTTGGTTGCCTTCCTTAGAAACTTGACGAATAGCAGATAACTCGAATACTAAGATGATACCTTCAGCATCCAATTCGAATGTACGTGCTTCTTTATTGACTGAAGCAACTGTACCATGCATACCACCAATAGTAACAATTTGAGCACCAGGTTGAACATCGTTAATCATGGCTTGACGTTTTTTTTGGGCCTTTTGTTGCGGACGAATCATGATAAAGTACATTGCTGCGATAAAGACAACTAAAATTAAGATATTTGCATTCATAATAAATTTTTACTCCTTAAGTGTTTTAACAATTTTTAATTAAAATAGACGGGCATTTGGTTCAAAATAACCATATTTACTTAATGTTTCTTCACGAAATTCAAGTAATCGATCTTCAGCAATTGCTTGACGCATATCTTCCATCAATTTTAATAAGTAGCGTAAATTATGGACAGAAGCAATTGTCTGACCATATAACTCATTCGTTTTAAATAAATGATGTAAGTAAGCTTTCGTAAAATGCTGTGATCCATAGTCTTCAGTTTCGGAATCTATTAGTGAAAAATCATTTTTATACTTAGCATTTTTAATAACTACTCGCCCATTTGATGTCAGCAATGTTCCTTTACGACCAATTCGTGTCGGCAAAACACAATCAAACATATCAATACCTCTTATAGAAGCATCAATTAAAGAATCCGGCGCTGCAACCCCCATCAAATAACGCGGCTTATTTGATGGCAAAAATGGCACCGTAAAATCTAAGACACGATTCATTTCAGCCTTCGATTCACCAACGGACAAACCACCAATTGCGTAGCCTGGTAAATCTAAAGAAACCAAATCTTGTGCAGACTGTTTCCTAAGTTCACGGAACCCAGCACCTTGAACGATTCCAAATAATGCTTGATCCTCTGGTCGTCTATGTGCAATTTGTGCCCGTTCAGCCCAACGTGACGTCCGTTCAACTGAATTTTTAACATAATCATAAGTCTCAAAATAGGGAATTGCTTCGTCAAGTTGCATCATGACGTCTGATCCTAAATTATTTTGAATTCTCATAGCCACTTCTGGTGATAAAAACATTTCATCACCATTTAAATGATTTCTAAAGGTCACACCATCTTCTGTAATATGGTTATGATCCGATAATGACCAAACTTGAAAGCCACCGGAATCTGTTAAAATAGGTCCATCCCAATTCATAAATTTATGAAGACCACCCGCTTGTGCAATCAATTCATCTCCAGGTCTTAACCACAAATGATATGTATTAGATAAAATAAATTGTGAATTAATCTCTTTTAATTCACGTGGTGACACACCCTTAACTGTTGCTTGTGTCCCTACGGGCATAAACATTGGTGTCATCACTTCACCATGAGGGGTTGTTATTTTCCCTAATCTGGCACCCGTATGTTTTTCTACATGAAGTAATTCATACTTCACGGCATAATCTGACATATCATGTTTCCTTCCATTTATTAGTACAACTGATAAACATCAGTCATCATTAATGAACCTAATATCCATTATATCAGAAACAACGGCATCATACTGCCCTAATTTTATAGATAGATATATAAATAAAGAGAACACCAACAAGGTATTCTCTTTATTTCATTATTGATTTAAAACTCTAATGGACGTTACAGGGATCGAACCTGTGACCCCCTGCTTGTAAGGCAGGTGCTCTCCCAGCTGAGCTAAACGTCCATATTGCATCGCGACGTCCTATCC
>NZ_BJDT01000014.1:0-6358 GCF_005405285.1 Weissella sagaensis
CACTAACCTAAGTCTTCCACAAAAAGACATCGTCCGTGTTTACCGCAAGCGTGCGGCGATTGAAGATATTATTCGCGAGCTTAAAGGTGGATTTGCCTTCGGCAAAACTGATAGCAGTTCATTTTTCGCCAACAAAGCGCGCATGTGGATCTCAGTGATTGCATCAAACTTGATGCGGTTGATGAAGAGTATTGCGTTGGACGACCAGCAACAATCGTGGACAATCAACACCTTTCGAGATCGTTTGTTAAAAATCGGTGGACGTGTCACTAAGCACGCCCGCAAGGTGATCTTGACGTTAGATAGCCGCAACCAAGAACAATTCGATGGTCTGTTCTGGCGAGCTTGGGAACGACTAAATGCTTTGTGGCAATAAAACAACGAATTATATTTTCAAAAAAATAGCAAAATCTGGCTGGTTTTAGTGTGCCCATTTTTCTCAAAAAACGCTCAATCAAAAAAACACCCTGAAACTGTGTCAAGGTACTGGCAGTTTCAAGGTAATTTATTGTATTTTACTGATTTAGCTGTGGTTAAAAATTTAGTGCATGAATAATCCGGGTTTATATTGTCAATCGTACTTTTTTTAACAACTTTTTCTGAATCATGCCGTAAAACGAATAAAGCCCCATTTCGATTGAAATTCCAGTTAACAGGTTTCATATATAAAACCATGTCAGGTGTAAAAATGACTGGGTTATCAAACGTTGATTGCATACGATGAAAACTTTGAGCATCACGTGCCACTAACACGAGATTAGGATTTTTCCGGTAAGCCTCTTGACTCTTTTGTTTTTCAATCTCACCATCTTCATTGTTTTCAAAATGTATTGATTGAGGTGATCAAAAATATTTTCTTCATCATTAGATTTAGGATCATCTTTTTTATTTTGCTATGATCAAAATTTCCCTTTTATTTCAATGTTTGATTCGAGTTGTGATCCAAGAAACAATAATTACTAGAATAACTGCTCCTATGATAGAAGGCACTAATGCCATGCCAGCAAGACTAGGCCCCCAGTTACCTAACAAACTTTCGCCTAACCATGAGCCAATTAATCCAGCAAGTATATTACTAATCCAACCCATAGCAGCACCTCGACTAGTAAGCGCTCCGGCTACTGCTCCAATTATTGCACCGACTATTAAGGCCCAAATAATTCCCATTTTCTATTCTCCTTTTTGCTTTTAAGGTATTCTAATTATATCACTTACTAGATAATATAGTTTAATAATGCTTACAAAAATTAATACAGGATATTTTCAAAGTTTTTAATGCTCTTATACTAAAAAAATGAAATTAGAAGTGACAGTGAAAGTAGATGACCTGTGTGAAACTATGGTGTTGAACCAACGTGAATTTGCTAGTTTAATCCACAATTGTACGCGTTGAAAATGGCTCTATAAACGCATCAACAAGCATACTTTCCGAGATAGTCCAAGCTACTCATTAACGCTTAACCGTTCAATCTATTCCTGCGTTTTAAGGATCATTATATCGTTAATAAAAACAGCCCCATTATCTAGCAATTTAATAATGGGGCTGTTTTAATATATCTGTAAGGGGTTATTTAAAAATGAACCCTATTAGAAGGTTATCCTCTAGTCATGAACAATTGTTTGCATTTAGAATCTCGCGTCAGTGATCATATAATCGATCAACCGTCACCCCAAAATAATCTGTGGGATGCTCATAGCTCTTACTCTTTAACCTTTCAATCACAGTCGGTTTAAATTCATTTTTTTCCACCTCGGTTCCTTCTTTTTTTAGATAGACATTCACGTGGTGAACAGTGACATTAAGTAAGGTGCTCCTATGCTAGATTTACAGGGCAGAAGAAAATCTGTCTCAAATATTGACTTCAATCTATTAAGCTTTTGACAGAATATGAAGGCGATTTCAAATACGAATTCGTTAAAAAAACCGGTATGAAACTTGAATTCAAAGTAACCCCTGATAACGATTTGGATGCCGCTGCTAAATTTGCCAAGAACTTAATTAAAGGTGAAACTTGGGGTACCGTACTTTTCTTTCAAGCAATTGCTGAATAATGTTCATATAAATAAAGACCGGGGAGTGCAATAATCCCGGTCTTTTTGTTTACTTAATTTTCGAAGATCACCTTATTTTTCTACAAACAAACTTCTGAAAAATTCTCCCTGTTGCTGATTAGCTTTAGCTGCCACGGCATCACGTTGATTCAATTGAAAAACGTATTCGCGCGGATCACTTTCCGTAGAGAAACTGGCAAATCGATGTGCCAGGTGATGGTCCAATAGAAATTGATCAAAGCGCACGCCCTCATCATGTAAAAAGTCATGATTGGCGGTCAGTACAAAAACTGGTGGGAAATCAGGCGTCACATAGTTTTCTGTATGCAGTTCCTGATCATATTTCTGCATCATTTCTGGTGTAAAATAGGTGCTCATCAAACTGTCCGGTGTTATGGCACCAGGACGTTTTACAAAATAAAAGCCACTATTCAGTGCTCCACCTCGGACAACAAGTTGCCCACTAGAGACTAATCCCAGCGCCTTGCGATATTTAGGATTCGCATATGCTGTCAAATACTGATAGGCGAGCGTGCCACCCGCACTATCGCCAATGATGAAAACATTATTTGTATCTAAATGATAGTCTTGCCCGTGATCAGCAACCCATTTTGCGACGAGTGCCGTATCTTTCAGTGCGCCTGGAAAAATGGTTTGAGGTGCCAGCCGATAATTGAAATTAACAACGCCAAATCCATGCCTCGCCCAACCAAGGCAGTAATGCTGATAAAGCTCTTTGGACCCGTATACGTTCCCCCCACCATGAATATCGATAATGGTAGGCACACTTTGTGTCACATCTTTAGGTGTATAAACATCTAACAAATTTTCTTCACCAGCTGGACCATAACTGATGTTGTCATATCGTTTGACATCCGGAAACTCCGTTGGTAGTCCTGCATCTCGTTTCTCATCTGAAGCGCGCCACTGATCTGTTGTGCGTTTAATATCGTCTAGTACTGCTTGTGTCACTTTCATTATGAATTTCCCCTTTACGACTCATGGGCCTAATTAAGGTGTCAATCGTCTCTGGTTGTGTCATACACCTTTAATATAAGCCTTACCACAGAAATATCAAATCTTATTAAAACAGGCACATAATTCACTCTTTCGAATGATTCATGTGCCTGAATTATTTTATTTTACCCAATCGCAATCGTATCTCAAATGTTGCCTAAGTAACTGAATAAAAATAGTCTAATTTATTGACTTCTGAGCAGTTTAAACCGCCGACAAATTAGCACTTTATTGCACAATTAAGGGACTTTTACCCAAAAACGATTGCAAACTGTAAATTTATTAGTTATAATTACTTTGTGAAATTGGTAACAATTGTTTTCAAAACTTCCGAAAGAAGGCATTTATATAATGGCTGAACGTAGTTATGACTTTCTGATGCCCAGCGTCAATTTCTTTGGCCCTGGTGTCATTAGTAAGATTGGTAATCGAGCAAAAACGTTAGGAATGAAAAAGCCCGTTATCGTCACGGATAAGTTCCTTGAAGGTTTAAAGGGCGGCGCCGTGGAACAGACTTTGGATTCTTTAAAGGCTGCTGGTGTGGACTACGTTGTTTACAACAACGTTGAACCCAACCCTAAGATTCGTAACATCAAAGAAGTTAAGAAACTTTACGAAGAATCCGGTGCGGACTCCATCATCACTGTTGGTGGGGGTTCTGCTCACGATACTGGTAAAGGTGCCGGCATTATTTTGACTAATGGCGACGACATTACCAAGTTGGCTGGGATTGAAACACTCGACAAGGCTTTGCCACCATTAATCGCCGTTAACACGACGGCCGGTACTGGTTCTGAATTAACCCGTCACGCGGTTATCACGAATGAAGAAACCCACTTGAAGTTCGTGGTTGTTTCATGGCGGAACATTCCGTTGGTTTCATTCAACGACCCAACTCTGATGCTTGATGTGCCTAAGGGCTTAACCGCAGCTACTGGGATGGATGCCTTCGTTCAAGCCGTTGAACCTTACGTTTCCGTTGACCACAACCCTATCACCGACTCACAATGTGTGGAAGCTATCAAGTTGATTGAAACTTCCCTTCGTGAAGCCGTTGCTAACGGCAACAACTTGGACGCTCGGACTAAGATGGTCGAAGCTGAAATGTTAGCCGGGATGGCCTTCAACAACGCCAACTTGGGTTACGTTCATGCCATGGCTCACCAACTCGGTGGTCAATACGACGCACCTCATGGTGTTTGCTGTGCCTTACTTCTACCTTACGTTGAAGAATATAACATCATTGCTTGCCCAGATCGTTTCGTCCAATTGGCTGAAATCATGGGTGAAAACACTGAAGGCCTATCAACGCGGGATGCTGCCGAATTAGCCATCAAGGCCATGAAGCAATTATCCGAAGACGTTGGTATTCCTCACTCAATCAAAGAAATTGGTGCTAAGCCAGAAGACTTTGAATTGATGGCTGAAAATGCCTTGAAGGATGGGAATGCTTTCTCTAACCCTCGTAAGGGGACAAAGGAAGATATCATCAAGATTTTCCAAGCTGCCTACGACGCTGAATAATTTAACGTAATATGATGAAAAGCCGCCGAATTTCGACGGCTTTTTTAGTGTTTGTGCGTATACTTAAAGGTAGTCAGAGAGGAGTCTCATCATGGAAAAATACTTAACGTTTGACTGCTACGGTACACTACTCAATGAAGAGGCAACCTACGCAGCCATCGAAACAGTTGCTGATAAAATTGGCGTCGATCCACGACTAGTCCGGGACCTCTCGGTGCCGAAAAAACCTGTCCATAATCTTGACATCAGCGCCGATATTGATTTGAATGCATACCAAACATTAATTGAAGTCCAAGCAGCCATTGGTTGATATATCAATTTTTATAATCGCAATCGCATCTCAATTATCACTAAGTAACTGAATAAAAATAGTCCAATTATTCAGTATGCTTTTGATGTAATTATCCAAAATCAATTTGATCTAACATCGTCTCGCGACTAGCTTGATCTAAACCAAGGTAAGTCAGTGTCATGGCTTCGCTTGAGTGATTCAATAAGTGCATGACTAAACCAATATTGTAATTTGACTGTGTATAGACACGATAAGCGCCTGTTTTACGCATGGTGTGCGTGCCTAAATAGTTGATACCTAGTAGATCACCAACACGCGCCATCACTTTATAAAACTGTTTCTCGGTGATATGGCGATCATGATGGGCTGTCGAGGGGAATAACCACTCAGAATTGATATTTTCTTGGACCAGCCAATCATGATATTGCAACAAGTCTTGCTGAACAGGCTTTAAATATAACGTGTTTGCTTTACCGGTCTTTTTATCATGAATAAAGGCTGTATTTTTGACAGAGCCCTCTGTATTATAGACATCTGATTTTTTTAATGTCATAACATCACTCACACGTAGTAGCGTGGCCTTACCAACTTGAAAAACGGTGTAATTTCGGCGACCAGCACGGAAACTATCGAGAAGTGTATCTTGTACCATCTTTAAGATGTTGGAGTCTTTGATGGGTAGGACAATTTGTTGCGCCATGATTTATATATACCTTTCTGAAATTAAATAATTAAATAAATAATTAAATTGTTTATTTATTGATGACCAGGACCGTATTTCTAAGCTTCTTTTATGGTTTATTATATCACTTAACAAAAAAACAGCCCCCATTATCTAATCGCTAGATAATGGGGGCTGTTTTAATAGGTTTTTTTAGGGGCGATTATATAAAAACCCCTATAATTTAGTTTTACTTTCTAGGCTTAACAAATAGCAGTAAGACAAGTTGGATCAAGACGATAAAAATAAAGAAAACCACTAGCACAATAAAAGTAGCTAATTTATTTACTGGCGTTTGAATTGTTCCAGCTCCATCAACTCTTCTAATAAAAATTACAAAGCTTAATGGTAGATTGCAAATTTAATCCGAATTTTTGGACAAATTTGTCAGCATAACCTGATACGGTGTTTGCCAGTCGAGTATTTTAAGCGGTCGCTGGTTAATTTGGAGTAACGTCGTCGTTAAATCTTGAGAACTAATGTGCTCAAAACGAGTCCCTTTAGGATAAAAATAACGTAAATTCCGATTAAAGCGTTCATTACTACCACGTTCAGCTGGAGTATAAGCATGGCAGTAATAGGTCTTAATACCAATACCATATTGTGATTCAAGTGATACTAGCCCACTAAACTCAGTGCCACGGTCCACAGGGTTCTGTTGCAAAGTTTTCCCAAAAATCTATTTTAGTGTAAAAGTGAGAAAAAAGACAGAGAGGACAGAGTAATGAATCATTTTAAAGGCAAACAATTCA
>NZ_BJDT01000014.1:6456-20657 GCF_005405285.1 Weissella sagaensis
GGTTCTGTTGCAAAGTTTTCCCAAAAATCTATTTTAGTGTAAAAGTGAGAAAAAAGACAGAGAGGACAGAGTAATGAATCATTTTAAAGGCAAACAATTCAAAAAAGACATCATTATTGTCGCTGTTAGTTACTACCTGCGTTACAATCTAAGCTATCGTGAAGTTCAGGAATTGTTATATGATCGTGGAATAAATGTTTGTCATACTACGATTTATCGTTGGGTGCAAGAGTACAGCAAAGTCCTCTATTATCTTTGGAAGAAGAAAAATAGACAATCCTTCTATTCATGGAAAATGGACGAAACCTATATCAAAATTAAGGGACGTTGGCATTATCTTTATCGTGCAATTGATGCGGACGGCTTAACCTTAGATATCTGGTTACGAAAGAAACGGGATACGCAAGCAGCCTATGCTTTCTTAAAACGACTCCATAAACAGTTTGGTGAGCCGAAAGTAATTGTGACCGATAAAGCACCTTCTCTTGGCTCCGCCTTTAGAAAGTTACAGAGTGTGGGTTTATATACTAAGACAGAGCACCGAACTGTGAAGTATCTTAACAATTTAATAGAACAAGACTATCGACCTATTAAACGACGAAATAAATTTTATCAAAGTCTCCGTACAGCCTCTTCCACGATTAAGGGCATGGAGACCATTCGAGGAATATATAAAAAGAACCGAAGAAATGGAACGCTCTTCGGCTTTTCGGTGTCTACTGAAATCAAGGTATTAATGGAAATAACAGCCTAAGATATTTGGAGTTCAGAGAGGGCGCGTTTGATTTTCAAACTTCGCAACAGAACCAAAAGCCGTAACCCCAAATTGAGTTACGACTTTATGATTAATTTTTTCTTGGATAAGTTAAACGAATTAAACTACTATTCATTGCTGGAATTAAGAAGACTAGTATAACCAGACCACTAATTACCCCAACAGCAACTTGTGTCAAGGTCAGAACTCCTGCTGGAATTAAGGCAGCAAATGTTCCCCCTAGAATAATTGCAGCTGAAATTACCACCGCTCCAATAATTCCTGCTGATTTAACAATTCGATCTCCAGCATCCTCGTTACCAAATTCACGGTACTTCATCATCAAGAAGATACTGTAATCTACTCCAAGGGCAACCAACATTACAAAGGTGAAGAAAGGTACATTCCATCCTAATAGATTTTCCCCAAGGAATGTACTACTAATAAAGCGTGTAATTCCTAGTCCACCTACGTATGCTAGTAGCAATGAAGCAATGATATAGAATGGTTGTAAGATAGAGCGCGTTACTAACATCAATGCAAGTGTAATTCCAACTAACATAATTACTGCACTACGTAAGAAATCTTGATTAGCAATACTTGATGTATCAGAAGTTTCAGAAGTCTGACCGCCAATCGAAACGGAAGCTTTCTTCAATGAGGTTCCCTTGATATTGTTGTTAATCATCGTTTGCAGAATTTCAACTTTTTTAATCGACTTAGCAGTTAATGGATCTGAATCTAAGACCACCGTGATCTTAGCGGCCTTTTTATTTGAAGATAAGTAGACATCTTCTGAATCTTTAAATGTATCACTTTCTAACACTGCTTTAGGCACAAATAATGTGTTAGATGCAGATGAATCTTGAAGTTCTTTCAAGTAATTATTGGATTCAGATAGCTCGTCATTTAGTTTACCAACGCTGCCACCAGCGGTTGCCATTTTTTGTTGTTGTCCCTTAAGTTCATTTCCAAGAGTTTGAGCATCATTACCGATTGCTTGGGTATAAGTGGCAATTGCTTGAAGGCGAGTTTGCATTGAACTTACTGAAGCCATTTCTTGGCTAGCTGCTCCAGAAAGAATCGTCATTTGTGTTTGTGATAATGGTTGACCAGCCGCTGCCATCTTTTGTTGTAAGGCCGTCATCAATTGTTGACCACTTACAGAGCTACCACTAGTTGATTGGATACTCTTCAACTCTTGCCCAATTAAGGTCGCTTTAGCACCGATATCTTCAAGTTGACTAGCATCAAAATCTCCACCAGTTAAACCTTTTTGAAGTTCTTTTAAGCCCGCTTGAGCCTTGCTTGTTTGGGAAGTCAACATCTTCAATTGATCATTAACATAAAGCTGATCTAACTTATCGCCATCTGGTTGAGTAACTGATGCAACCGTCTTGATTCCATCAATACCTTTAATTTGGTTGGTTAAGTTATCAATAACTCTTAAATCACTTTCATTATCAAGCTTGTGACTGCTCTTGATATAGATGGTAGTAGGTTCCGCTGTTCCTTTGCTAAAGTGCTTTTGCACCGTCTTAAATCCTTGCTTAGCAGAATAATTAGCTGGTAGTTCAACGACTGTATCATAATTAAGTTTATTGTTATAAGTTAACAGCATTGGAATTGCTAAAATTACGATGATGCCTAAAGCAATCAATGGATTTTTAGCTGAGTGTCCTGAAAGCCAATCCCACAACTTACTGTGATTTGATTCTTTTGAATTATGACTAGGCCAGAATACCTTATTCCCGAGTAGTGACATAAAGAAGGGGTTAACGGTCAATAATGCTAGTAGTAAAATAGCAACCCCAATTCCAACCCCCGTTGCCGAACGGTAAATGGAAAACTTAGCCAATGCTAAAGTCAAGAATCCTAATAGAACGGTACTTCCTGAATAAAGAATCGTTTTCCCTGCCACCTTAAGTGAATGCTTCGTGGCAGTTTCTTTATCCATTCCCTCAATCAAATCATTCTTGAATTGGTTATAGAGTAAGATATTGTAATCCGTCCCGATTCCAAACATAACAACGACCATGAAAACTTGGGTAAAGTTTGAAATCGTAAATCCTGTATATTTAGCTAAATTCATCACTGCTGATAAAGCGACGATGAAAGATAGTCCAACAGTTCCTAAAGAAATTAAAGGAACAATTGGGGAGCGGAAGACTAGAATTAGCACAATCAAAATGAAGACGATGGCAATAACTTCAGTCTTTTTAAGACCCTCTTCAATAGCTACCGAGAAATCATCATTTAAGATATCACTACCAGTTACGTAAGTTTTCACTCCGCTCGTCTTAACTTCTTTAACCAGCTTTTGATTCATCTTCCGCACTGAATCCCGCTTACCTACATCTAGTTGCACTATCTGGGTTGATTTATCTTTTGAAATTAATTGCTTCTTAGTTGCCTCACTATCGTTAGGAGCAGTAACTCCTTTAATATCATACTTAGATTTATTATCTTTGATTTTATCAATAGTGTCATTAATACGATCTTTTTGCTTATGGGTTAAGGCTTGGTCACCATTATTAAAGACCAAAACGACCTGGCGCGTATTGCTAATTTTGTGGCCCCAATCTTTTTGGATGGTTTTAGCAACTTGGCTTTTAGTCGTATCCGGAATTTTGGTTTGACCTTTTTCAGCTACTAAGCTAGAAATATTAGGTAACATTACGATTCCTAAAATCAAAACGATAATCCAAGTCACAAACTTGGCAATGTTTTGTTTGATATACTTACTCATACTCTTCTCTCCTATCTATAATTAATCAATTCACTCTTCTCTTAATGCTTATTTCCCTAGTAACTCATCAACATATTCCATCGCTTCTCTCTTAGACAATGGATGATTTTCGATGAAAATCCACTTAAGTACCAACAAAATCGTATTACTATAATGCTTTGCTACTAATTCTAGTGGTACTTTCGAAGTTTGATTTTTTAGATCTTGCTTTAAAATCGTAATAGCCTCGTTTTTAAAGTACTCATAAATGCTGCTCACAATCGAACTATTATTAGCATTATGCTTTGCTAATTGAGTTAATAGTTCCCGATGCTGATCCATGGCCTCAAAGATTTGACCCAATATATATTCTTGAAGATTTTCGTCAGCAACGTCATGATACTGCTCAATATTGCTTTCTTCTTTGAATAATAACCAACAATAATTCAATAAATCTTTTTTATCTTCAAAATAGTTATAGAAAGTTGCCCGCGGAAAATTACTAATCTTACAAATTTCATTAATGCTAATATCGTCATACGATTTTTCCGCTAGTAGCTTATACATCGCATCCGAAAATGCTCTTAAAGTTCTTTGCGCTCCTTTGGTTGATTTTTTCGTCAAATCATATTTCATTTATTCCCTCCAAAAATGTTTTTCTCGATAAACTATTCTAACTCCACATATTTATTTTTACAACAGTTTAAATTTAGACATGTGTAAAAATACGTTTTCATACAAAAAAAGTTACGATAAAATTAATTATCGTAACTCTGCCTTGGTATCATTGGTTCTGTTGCAAAGTTTTCCCAAAAATCTATTTTAGTGTAAAAGTGAGAAAAAAGACAGAGAGGACAGAGTAATGAATCATTTTAAAGGCAAACAATTCAAAAAAGACATCATTATTGTCGCTGTTAGTTACTACCTGCGTTACAATCTAAGCTATCGTGAAGTTCAGGAATTGTTATATGATCGTGGAATAAATGTTTGTCATACTACGATTTATCGTTGGGTGCAAGAGTACAGCAAAGTCCTCTATTATCTTTGGAAGAAGAAAAATAGACAATCCTTCTATTCATGGAAAATGGACGAAACCTATATCAAAATTAAGGGACGTTGGCATTATCTTTATCGTGCAATTGATGCGGACGGCTTAACCTTAGATATCTGGTTACGAAAGAAACGGGATACGCAAGCAGCCTATGCTTTCTTAAAACGACTCCATAAACAGTTTGGTGAGCCGAAAGTAATTGTGACCGATAAAGCACCTTCTCTTGGCTCCGCCTTTAGAAAGTTACAGAGTGTGGGTTTATATACTAAGACAGAGCACCGAACTGTGAAGTATCTTAACAATTTAATAGAACAAGACTATCGACCTATTAAACGACGAAATAAATTTTATCAAAGTCTCCGTACAGCCTCTTCCACGATTAAGGGCATGGAGACCATTCGAGGAATATATAAAAAGAACCGAAGAAATGGAACGCTCTTCGGCTTTTCGGTGTCTACTGAAATCAAGGTATTAATGGAAATAACAGCCTAAGATATTTGGAGTTCAGAGAGGGCGCGTTTGATTTTCAAACTTCGCAACAGAACCACACTTTACTATACACGGTAAAAATCAAACTATTAGGGACATCACACGATTATTAAAAATCAGTCAAAATAGGAAATAATTTAAAATATCCTTTTTCATGATCTTTCACCTGTCTTAGATTTTAGAAGTATCACTTGGTTTCTCAATTAACTTAAACCGTCGCTGCTGCGTGCGTTTACTAATCCCCGTCTTTCGTTCAATCATCTTGTAGGTCATGCCTTGTTTTCGCAGCTCATAAGCAAATCTGATTTGTTCATCAGAATACATTTTCGGTCGCCCTTCCCGAAACAACGGATCATGTTGCTTGGCATACAATTTACCTTCTTGTGTGCGCGTGACAATCATATCGCGTTCAAACTGCGCAAAGGCGCTAAATATTGTAAAGACTAATTGGCCAGTCGGCGTATTGTCAATTAAGCCCATATTCAAAATGTTGACTTTGACATTTTCTTTAAACAACTCTTGGATAATGTCTAATGCCTCGCGCGTGTTCCGCGCAAACCGATCCAGCTTAGTGACAATCAAAGTATCACCTGTTTTTAGAGCGCGCAACAGTTTTTGAAACTCCGGTTGTTCAGTAGTTGTGCCGGTAAACTTTTCCTGAAAGATTTTTTCTGCTCCTGCCAATTTTAGTAACTCAATTTGATTTGCTAATTTTTGATCAGTGGTACTGACCCGCGCATAGCCATATTTCATCTTTTTGTCTCCTTACTTATGTCATTAAGTAATGACACGGTTCTAACCCTTTAATTATACAGTATCAAAGAAGAGGCCATAACTGTTAAGTTATGTCACTTTTTAATATGGTTTTGGTGCAAATTTTCCTCGCTGACTTGATTTTAGTATACTGGGTGCCAAGAAACGAGGAATTGCGCGCATGAATCACTTTAAGGGACGCCACTTTCAAAAGGACATCATCTTAGTAGCCGTTGGCTACTATTTCAGATTCAGTCTCAGCTATCGTGACATCGTTGAATTGCTTCGGGATCGGGGTATCACTGTTCATCACACCACGGTCATGCGTTGGGTTCATCACTATGGCCCCATCTTTAAGGCTCTATGGCGTCGGCATCGAACAGCTCACGCTAAAAGTTGGCGAATCGATGAGACCTATATTCGAGTTAAAGGCCGTTGGGCCTATTTGTATCGCGCTATTGACAGTAACGGTTTGACCATGGATTTTGAGCTACGAAAACACCGCGATTATACCGCATCCTATCACTTTTTGAAGCGTCTCTTGACGACCAATGGTCGGCCTGATCGATTAGTCACTGATCAATATCGGGCAACACTGAAAGCAGTGAAGCACCTGATAAAGCAAGACTATTTTAGCAAATCAGCCCACCAATGTTCCAAATATCGAAATAATTTGATTGAACAGGACCACCGATTCATTAAACGTCATCGTGTCCGCTCAGCAAGATTTCAAAGCATTCGAACCGCTAGTGCAACGTTGAGCGGTTTGGAAATTGTTCACGCAATACGCAAAAGAACCCGACGAGAGTTAAGTCTCATCGGGTTCTCAGTCGTGGACGAATTAGAAGCATCGTTAGCTGCATAACCTTCAACATAGGATCAATAGCTGGTTAGATGGTCATCTCTCACACTGTTTACACCAGATCCATTTAGATTACTCTTTATTGAATCTTGGCCTATATATGAATCATACTGCGAAAAACCTTCTCTAATAAAAGATCATAATTAGTTGTAAGAATCATTTGGGGCGTAACTCCTTGTAGCGCTTTTATTTCAGGGTTATTCCAAAGACTATCGCTGTTCAATTGTGCATCATGTTTCTCTATGATTTTGCTAATTGAGTATTTTAAAAAAATATCTTTATTCTCTGTTTCAGAGAATAAATAACCAGGATACTCTTTTTTGTGTTCGACGAATTGTCAAACTAAGTGCAACGGTTTGTCAAAAAATACTTCATATGGGGTTTCATAGTTTAACACTTTGCGAGGACGTTGATTTAATTCAACCACACATTAATACAAATATTGTAAGTCACTAGCCGGCGTTGGGTAAGCCAATACCAACCGTTGTAAATCTGGTAAAGTCACGTGTTTTTCAATTAACAACGTGAAGTAGTTAATCATCTCGTCGGCAACATCACTTAGAAGGGTAGCACCCACAACCTGCCCACTCGCTTTAGCAACCACTACTTTAGCTTGGGCTTGTTGTGCGCCAAAGCGGTAATAAGTGAACCACTTCGTCATATCAAGTGTATTGACACGATACTCATCTGGATGCTCAGTCGCCGCGGCCGCGCTGATCCCCACTTGCGCTAACTTGGGCGCTGCAAAAACCTGCGTTGGCACAACGGGATACTTTATGGCTGCGCTGGGATGCGTCAACTCACCGACCAGATAACGCGCTTCAAAACCTGCAACTGGCGTTAACTTCGGTACCGGTGTATCGCTGACATCCCCAATGGCATAAATGTGCGGGTTGGCCGTCTGCAAATGATCGTTGACTTGAATCCCATGCCGATCAAAGGTAACGCCCACGTTGGCTAGACCTAACTGGTCCGCGTTCGGAATCCGTCCCGCTGAGCTGATGACCAGATCCGTTGTCAGCTCGAAATTATCAGCTGTCAATTGTAGACCGGTCGCCGTTTTAGTAATTGCTTGGACATCCGTATTCAAGTCAAACGTGATTCCATCAGCCGTCATTGCGGCCATCAAATCCTTAACCAAATCTGCATCAAAAGCTTTTAACGGGCGGTCATTATGATGAATCACGTGCACATCAGCGCCAGCGGCATTCGCAATCGTCGCCAATTCAAATCCTACGTAGCCACCACCTACGAATGTCACGCGTTTAGGCATTTGGTCCAAATCTAAGAAGTCAGTGCTCGTCTTAAAGTATTCGTTCCCGGTAATCGGTAGAACCGCCGGACGCTGACCAGTGGCAATCACGTAATCAGTCGCACTGACTACTCGATCCCCGACCGCTAACTGATTGTCGGATTGAAAGTGCGCTTGACCATGTAACGTCGCAATATCTTGCCCCTTTAGTCCATTCAACGTCCCATCGTTGATGCCATCCGTATAGCCTCGTTTATGCGCCATCAGTGCTGGCCAATCAATTTTGGGCGCACCAATCAGGCCCTGCCCTTGTAAATGTTGCGCTGCTTGTCGCGCTTCGACGGCGCTTAATAGGATTTTCTTAGGGTCACAACCGCGGTTAGGACAAGTGCCGCCCCACAGATCCGCTTCAACGATCAACACTATCTTGCCCTGAGTCTTTAATCCGCTAGCCATGGCATTGCCGGCTGGTCCGCCACCAATCACAACAACATCGTACTGTTCCGCCATTCGAAATTCCTCCTTAAATTCATTAGCGACCATCAATTATCACAACCTAGTGTAACTGATTCATCCTTAATTGACGATTAAGATACTTCTTCATGTTGACTCAAGTAAGCCACGATTCGTTGGCTATCCAAATAGCCAACAACCCGATTTTCTTCCGTGACCGCCACATAATCGTGATCTGTCAATGCCGTAAAGGCGGTGCGTAACGTGGCTTGAACGTCTAACGATTGAATCCGACCACTCGCAACACTGGGTTTTTCTGTGAGATAACCCTGAATAAGCCCTACACGCCCAACGTAGACATCATAGACATTTTTAGCTCGGCTCGCGCCAAAGAAGTTCCGCACAAAGTCGTTCACTGGATGCTGAGCCAGAGCAGCCGGCGTATCGACTTGTATTAACTGACCGTGTTGCATGACACCGATCCGGTCACCCAACTTCAACGCCTCATTCATATCATGCGTCACGAAGACGATCGTGTTGTGATAGCGGGCGTGTAGCCGTAAGACTAAGTCTTGCAATTGTTGCCGCGAGATGGGGTCTAACGCACTAAATGGCTCATCCATCAAAACAATATCTGGTTGCGCCGCAATCGCCCGTAAGATACCGATGCGTTGCTGCTCACCACCGGATAATTCTGACGGCATTCGGTCGCGGTATTCCTTTGGATCGAGGCCAACTTCCGCCAATAGCTCATCAATCGTTTGATTAATTTTCTTCTTAGCTGTCCCTTTCATTTCTGGAATCACGGCGATATTTTGCGCCACCGTCATCGTTGGGAACAAGGCAATTTGCTGTAAGACATACCCCATTTGCCACCGTAGACTTCGGACTGGTATCGTGGTTGTATCAGTACCATTAACTAGGATTTTACCAGCCGTCAATGGCTCTAAGCAGTTGATCATTTTAAGTGACGTCGTTTTGCCACTCCCAGAAGTCCCTACCAAAACAAATAGCTCACCCTGGTCAATCGTTAAATTAAGGTCGGGAATCACGGTCTGCCCATTAAAGTCTTTCTGGACGTGTTGAAATTCAATTGCCGTTGTCATTTAACGTCCCTCCTTCAATAAACTGTGCTTCACAAGATAGCGATGTGCAACCGTCGAAGCGGACTGCTTCTTAACATTGACTTCATAGTTCATTTCTTGCATATCAGTTTCTGAAATCTTTCCTGCTAACTTATTCAACGCTTTAACGACCTTAGGATGTTTGTTGGCAAAGCTCGTCTTCATCAACGGTGCCCCTTGATACGTTGGGAAGAAGTGCTTGTTATCCTTCAATAAGGCCAAGTGATACTGCCGTAATTCACTATCCGTCGCATAGGCATCTACCAAGTTGATTTTCCCCTTACTGATAGCTTCATAACGTAGCGCCGGCTCCATCGACTTTGCAGTCACGTCTAACCCATAAGTCTTCTTGATTCCTTTTAAGCCATCATTACGATCAATAAACTCTAGGGTCATTCCGGGTTTCAGAATCGATTCAACTTGCGTTAAGTCGCTGATTGTCTTCAAATGATGTTCTTGTTGAAATTTCTTAGTCACTGCCAATGCGTACGTATTGTTATACTGCATCGGCTTCAAGTAAGTCATTTGTTCCTGTTTAGCGAGGCGCTGTTTGGCGAGCTGATAGGTCTGGTTAGCTGTTTGACCAGCTGGGTTATTTCCCTTAACTAAGGTCTCCAGCACCGAGCCAGTAAATTCAGGATAAATATCAACCTGATTATTCTTTAACGCGCTGAATAAGAACGTGGTCTTGCCAAAGTTAGGCTTGAGCGTCACATGAACATGCTCATCTTCAGCTTCAATCAGCTGCTTATACATATTAATCAAGATTTCTGGTTCAGAACCGAGTTTACCTGCAATCGTAATTGTTTCAACTCGATTGGCATAAACACTATAAGCCCCGCCACCACCTAGTAAAGCTAAAATACCGACAAAGACAATTAAGGCGTGGCGTGGTTTAGCCGTTTGAAACCACCGAACGAGCGCACTCAGCAGAATTGCTAACAATGCTGATGAGATAGCCCCAATCAATAATAACGAGGTATCATTACGGTCAATACCGAGCATGATAAAGGTCCCGAGACCCCCAGCACCAATCAAAGCGGCCAAAGTAGCCGTCCCAATAATTAAGACGAGCGCGGTCCGAATCCCAGCAATGATCTGTGGTAGGGCAATGGGTAGTTCAACTTTAAACAACTTACGCATTCGTGACATCCCAAAGGCATCGGCGGCCTCTTCAATTGAGGCGTCAATTTCTGAGATACCCAAATAAGTATTTTGAAAAATTGGCAGTAAAGCATAGATCACCAGCGCAATTACTGCTGGCACCGTTCCAATCCCAACTAACGGAATCAATAACCCTAACAGTGCCAAAGACGGAATCGTCTGTAAGACACTCGTGAGCTGTAATAATCCCTCGGCCCACCGTGGTCGTCGAACGACCCAAATAGCCAACGGAATCGCAATTACCATTGCGATGACTAATGATGCTAATGAAATCCCCAAGTGTTGCCATAGTGCAGTCAGCAAATCCCCGCGTCGATCTATAAACGTCTGTATTAATGTCTGCATGCTAACCTCCAGTGCTCACCTTTATTGCTTAATAACTTCTTAATTATCCATGTATTTAATCGTAGCATAATCCGCCAAAAATCATAGTAATACGCACCGGCAATTCAATTGAATGAAACGCTTCCAGAGCAAGAGCATGTGCTCTTCTATTTTTTATCATACCTCAATCCCATCGCGTTGATTGCGACAATCACGGTTGAGATTGACATCAGGACTGCTGCAATGAGAGGATCAATATAAATCCCTGTAAATGGATAAAGAATACCCGCTGCAACAGGAATAGCAATGATGTTATAGCCTGCTCCAAACCAGAGGTTTTGTTTCATTTTTCTAAGCATACGTTTGGAGATATTAATCATATCTAGGACGTCACTTGGATTGGAGTTAACTAGGACGACATCAGCGGTACTGATAGCAACCGAAGTTCCTGCTCCAATCGCAAAACCAATCGTAGCAGTTGCAAGAGCTGGGGAATCATTGACACCGTCACCAATGAAAAGAACGCCGGCTTTCTTTTGGTATTCTTTCACAATTTCTGCTTTATCTTCAGGTTTTAATTCCGCTCTAAATTCGGGAATATTTAGTGCACTAGCAATTTTTTGAGCAGTTTCTTTATTATCACCCGTGAGCATAACAGGGGTAATTCCTTGGGCTAATAAACCATTAATAAAGGCTTTCGCGTCTGCTTTAGGAGAATCTCCTAAGGCAATAAATCCTAAAACATCTTGTTGTTCATTGATTAGGAAAGATACAGTTAAACCTAAATCTAAATATTGATCAATCTTTTGTTCATCATAAGAAAGTTGATTTTCACGAAGATATTTATAGTTAACAATTTGATAAAAGTTTTGATTAACTTGCCCTTTAATTCCAACTCCTGGAATATTTTCAACCGCTTCAACTTTTAGATTTTCAAGAGGTTTAGCAGCTGAAACGATTGATTGAGCAATCGGGTGAGTGGAACTTCCTTCAAGTGCTGCCATGATTTGGAGAATGTCTGTTTCATCAGTAAAATTAATAACATTACGGACAATAAACTTACCGTCAGTTAATGTTCCTGTTTTATCCATTAAGGCATATTTAATTGTATTTATTTTTTCCAAAGAGGTTCTGTTCTGAATTAATAAACCATTTTTAGCAGAAATACTGGTTAAGCGAGAAACAACAAGTGGAACCGCAAGACCTAAAGCGTGTGGACATGCAATTACAAAAACAGAAACCGCAAGAAGAAGAGCAAAACTAAAGTTAGAACTAATTGTCCAAAAAATTAATGAGAAGATACCGACAATAAGTGCAGCATAGAAAAGGTAACCAGCCACTCTGTCAGCCATATTTTCCAAATTAGATTTTTGAGCTTGGGCTTTCTTGACTAATTCGGCCACTTGATTGAGAAATGAATCTTTTCCAAGGGTTGTGACTTTCATCTCAAATGGTTGGTTTTGATTGAGGGAACCACCATAAACAAGGTCATTTGTTTTTTTATTGACTGCTCGGCTTTCACCAGTAATCATTGACTCATCAACGAGCGCTTCACTTAATATAAGGCCATCTGCAGGAATTCTTTCATTTTCTTTCACTAAAAGCAAATCGCCAACTTTTAGTTCTGAAAGCTCCACATCCTTCCCACTTTTTAAGTGAGCTTTTTTGGGAACAAGGCTTGCTAAATCTTTCAATGCATCGCCAGCACCCATGATTGCTTTCATCTCAATCAGGTGACCAATCAACATAATGACAATTAAAGTTGCCAGTTCAAACCAGAAGTTCATGCCCATATGTCCGTTAAGACTCATAATTGTGGCATAAACAGAATAAGCATAGGCAACGGTAATTCCCATTGTAATCAGCATCATCATGGCTGGCTTACGGCTTTTTAATTCACCTTTTGCTCCGCTAAAAAAAGGAGTCCCAGAGTAAAAGAAGATAATTGTACCAAGGATAAGTTGCAAAATTTCACTTCCGGGGAATTTAAGGATAGTAAAGCCCGCGATTGGTGAAATGAGTAGAAGCGGAATCATAAGAATGATAGCCACTTTGAGCTTTTTACTCATATCACCCATATGCATCATGTGTCCTCCATGATCCATTTCACTGTGATCCATCACACTATGATCCATTTCACTGTGATTCATCTTGCCGTGATCCATCTGACTATGTGACGAATGTTGTTTGTTATTCCTCATTTTTAATTCCTCCTTATTATATTAGAGACTGATTTTAAAGTTTTAGAACTTTCTCATCTAACACTGCATATAATTCTCATGAAAAGGGTTCTATACTTTATCTCTATCTACTATCTATGAATAAATGGTGTTCGTACTTTATGCACTTAATACTGAATAGTTAGTTTCTGCTAAAGCAACATTGAGCGTTTCGGTATCAATCTCTGTTTGACTTTCAAGTACTGCTTTTTTAGTCGCTAAATCAACCTCTACAGATTCAACCCCTTCTATGGCAAACGATTTATTCTCCAATTTTTTCGCCACTTATTCTCCATGATGATGTAAATGGCAATCGCATTGCCCTTCTGTACACTGACAATCCACTTCTTCTACTGCGAAAGCTTTTTTCATCTCTAATATTTCCTCTAGTCGCTGGATATCATCGAAGCTTAAGACATGATCTTCAATGATACTCCCTACTACATTCCCGACATTCTTTCGACAAATACGGTTGAAAATATCGTCTGTATAATTTCCTACGGCTTCTTTCTCTTCAATATTGGTAGTATAAATAAATTTTCTACCTTCTTGCTCTGTATTTAGTACGCCTTTTTCAACCAGTCGACCTAAGAGCGTTTTGATAGTGGCTTGTTTCCAGTCCATTTTTTCTTTCAATATGGAGATGATTTCTTTACTAGTCACTCGACCATTCGCCCAGACTACACGCATAACTTCCCATTCAGCATTTGTGATATGAGGGTTAACTACTATTGTACTCATTCTCTTTACCTCCTCATCGTCTACATACGTAAACGTAAATGCTTGAGATAAATTTACTATTGTAAACCATTCTTGTCAAGTCTTTTTTAAATAAATGTAACCAGCTATTATTGCCTTTGTTTTCCTATCTTTACCTAATACTAATTATAAGGTTACCATTGATTTACTTCTTAAATTGATTGAATGTTGGGAATAATGTCAATACTTTGGAGTGGTTTTTAGATAGCCCCGCGAGGGGCCGGAGCTACCCCGAAAGTTTAATCAAAAAGAATAAACGAGGTCCAGGC
>NZ_BJDT01000015.1 GCF_005405285.1 Weissella sagaensis
GCAACACAAAAGTTAGACAAAATTGAATATTTTTAAACTGCTAAGGCATGTTCCCTGTATTCGCAGGGAGTCATGCCTTTTGTTTTCTGTGATATTCGTCGATTGTTAAACCAATCGACGTAATTCTTTGTGATTTCCTTGAATTCTCCAATATCTTTACACTGTGGAAATCCATTAACACATTCTGTTTTAAGAAGATGAAAGAAGCTTTCAATTGGCGCATTATCAAGACAGTTTCCCTTACGAGACATGCTTTGTATAAATTTTTTTCAGAGAGTTTATCGGTATAGTAATTCAATTGATAATGCCAACCTTGATCTGAATGAATTATTGGTTTTATTCCTTCCGGAATATTTTCTGTGAGTTCATCGAGTGTATCCATAATTAGTTTACTGTTAGGACTATTACTTACTTGAAATGCTAAAACGCCCTTGCTTGCTTCGTCAGTAATAGCTGAAACGTAAGCTCACTTAGTATCGGCCAAGCGCACTGCTCCTATGCTATTAGTTTACAGGGCAGAAGAAAATCTGTCCGTAAATCTAGCATAAGAGCATTCCGCCATTTAACTAGTCTTCTTTTCTTTTTTAGTTGTAACTATTTACCAAAACGCCACCACTTTTTAGGTTTAGGTTGTGACTCCAGGGTGCTATTTTCAGGTTCCGGTTGTTTGTCTGACGTCACTTCTTTTTCACCATCATCATGCGGTGCCATCGTTAGGGCTTTCAAGTCCTTAATTTCTGCCTTGTATTCTTCGAGCAGTTGTTTGTCCTGTAAGGCTAGCCGTTGTTGCTGATCTAATAAATTTTGCATTTGTGATATTTGTGAATCTTTATTTTCTATTTGCTTATCTTTGACAGCTAATTGTTGTTCTAATATTTTAAATACATAGCTATTATCCGTTGTTTGCTTATTATCACTGGTAACATTAGCGTTACCACCGTTACCACCAACGTTGCTACCTACTTTTTCACTGCCGTTACTACTAGAAAAATGCTGTTTTAAAAGCCTATACCCACTAACCGTTACTACTAATGTTTCTACTCCGTTACTATATACAGTTTCTACGTAGTTTGCTCTAAATTCATCGGTTAATCTTTTCCTAACTGCTTGCTTAGATACCTTGAATTCATCAGCAAGTTCTCGAATTGTTTTTAAATTTTCACTCATGATCTATATCCTGCCTTTTAACGATTGGTAGATACTGTTCAATCGATTTTTTAAGATACTTAGCAATATTCTTTTTCGAATAGTCATCTTGTTTATCTCTGATATATGCTAAGTGTTCTTTCACGCCCTTTAAACCACGTAACTCTTTTAATTCGTCATAAAGTGGGTAAACATTTTTCTGTAACCCTGACAAAATAGCCGTATCCGTCAAATCAATATATGACAACAAGAAATGTTCCATCAGCAATTTTGTATATGGACTTTTCATAGCTTCATACACGAGGTCTTTTTCACTTTCTTCTTGCCTTATCTTATCGTCAATATAAGCTGGATCATCTAACTTGTAACTAATATCATCTGCCACTGTTTTTTTAGTAATATGAAAGACAATACTATCAATGCTGCGTCCTTTTTTAACTTTCTCGTGCGTCACGTTAAAAGTTGTATGAGCATTTATTTCTTTTAAAGAGTTTTTCAAGATATAGCTCTCAAACCTATCAAACCTCTGATACTCATTAACAGTATCAGTCATTTCTCGCAACTCTCGAATACCGATTTTGGGATTACGATAGCTTTCTACTTGTTCTTCTCGTCGTCCACCTTTAACGCTGTAGTGATCATATTGGTTGTAATTCATTGATAACCAGCGATACAAAATAATTGCATACTTACTATTCAATTCTGCAATATCTGACAAGGCATGTTGGGTGAAATTGGTTTTGAGATTGATTAAGTAAGGCATGATTTCACGATGAAATTCAATTTTTACTTCGTCACTATAATCCGTCCATTCCACATAAGGGATTGGCACAATACTAACAAACTTAAACCCTTTATCTTGTTCTTTTTTAATATGAAAAAAAGCTTGTTTCTGCATTTTTTCAATCGCTTGTTTAAAGCGACTGTTCTTGTCATTATCATTGACTTTAAAAAAAGCAAACATTTCTTGCTTTGATAAATACACTGTTTGATCTTGAGGTGGATTGTCGGTATCAATTAAAGACACCGCTAGTTCAAACATTTTGAGTGGTGTTTTATCCATCTTGGCAATGGACGTGATTAAACTATTATGTTCGACGACTTTTCGTTTTGATAACTCATTCAAGGTGTGTACCTGCCTTGTCTTTGATTCTGGTATAATTGACATATAAATACGCTCCTTTGGGCGTGTTGTTGGATAAGCATAAAGAAAAACTTTTAGACGAGAATTTCTTTATGCTTTTATTGTATCACCATGTACCACAATTTATTTTTATCTTTGTGGGGTATACACAGTTTTTTTGTGGGGTATACACAGTTTTTTTGTGGGGTATACACAGTTTTTTTGTGGGGTATTATCCTGTTAAACCTTGATAATACTGACTTTATAACTGCGCAAAAGAACAAAAGATTAAAATATAAAAGATAAACTTATAATAGGCTTCGCCTTTTTACTGATTCAATTAAAAAACAAAACAAAAAGAACACGGTGCACATAAATTTGTACAGGGTGTTCTTTTTTGAATTATTTTAAATGATAGATTCCTAGTTATATAACATAATTGCCACTTATTAAGTCAATAGAGACGTTTTAACTTGGTTAATGATTATTTATACGTTGCGTGATTAAAAACGCTTAGAAGGGCAAATAAGCCGTTTTAACGTTAGAGAATAGGTCCTTTAAAAATATCACGCGTTAATTCAATGATTCGATTAATTAATGCTTTAACTTGTTCAATACCGCGATCTAATCTAGTTGGCGCTATTTTCGTATCTGGATCTGCTCTAGCTGTCGTCAGTGTTTTTAACCATGACTGGGCTACTTTTTTATTTTTTGTGAGTTCTTCATGATCCAGCTTATAAAGAACATACCGAGCCTCCACATCAGTATGCGATAGCTTGTCGACACCATAATCATTTTTAAGCATGTCTCGCATGGCATAATCTAGCTGTTGCTGTTCGCGCTGCCGCTTCTGAAGCGCTTGATGCGTTTCTTTCAGGTTTTGATAGTCTGCTTGGACATCTGCTAGCTGCGCTTTGACTTGGCCTAACGTTTGCTTAAGTTCTTCTGTCTCATGCTGGCTTTGTAAGGTGGCTTTCTTCATTGTGGCTAACACGCTTTTAAAGCGATCTAAGTCATCAGGTTTAAGCACCGTCTTACCAAAGAGATTTTTAGATAAGTCTTGTTTAAAGGCATCAATTTGTTTTTCAGCTAAGTCTACTTCTATTAGGGCTTGATCCGTGATTTTAAGTACGGCCTGTTTAGCCCTAATATTTTCTTCAACGTCAGCTAGTTCTTTTTTTAAGGCGTTAAATTGATCGTTGTATTTTTTGATTTCGGCGACATTCTCAAACGGTAAGGTTTTGTTATTTAAAATGCCTTGTTCATAAAAGGGCAGCACCTTTTTTAAATGCTGATCTAAATCATCGTGGAAAGTTTGTAAATCATGGCGTGTGAGCACTTCTTTAGCCGAAACTTTATCACGTGCTTTTTTTGCATCAAAAACCACTGGGACAAAGGCATAGTGCAAGTGAGGGGTTGTCTCGTCATAATGCACCACCGCGGCTACGGCATTTTCTTGACCATAACGGTCATTCAAAAAATTAGTGGTTGCTTCAAAAAAGGCGCTTTGTTGCTCGTAGGGCGCTTCTGCTATTTCTTCGGGTAAAGTGACTATCCAAGTGGCTAACGCCTTCACATCGTCTCTTTTCATGCAATAAACGTCATTTAAACGCGCATTGAAGCGTGAAAGCATATCGGAACCATCCGCCATGAGATCTTGATTCAGATAGGATTTCGACACATCAATTTCTTTGTTCGTGTGATGGTCGGTTTTACGTTCAAAGTGAACCGCTAAACCAGGGACTGCGCCACGCGTATTTTTCTTTAAATGCGCCATCAAAAATGCCTCCTCGAAAAAGGTTTTCCAAGACCAGTATAACACCGTTAAAAATCTGGTATAGCCTGTTATACCAAAATAATATTTTGGACAGGCTCTGCGAGGCACGTCATCGACAAGCGATGACAGTAGCGTTTCCCCTTCCTACTGGGGAAACTGCTATTTTACAGCGCCACTTATCCGGCTTGTAAAACCTCCGGCGGGTCACGCCGTGACGGGGCAATTTATCATTGCAGGATCACCTTCAGTGAGAGCATGTCATGCAGAACGCTACCCGCGTGGGGCAAGCTGCTGTCAGCTTAACCACAAAAAAATAAATTGGGATAGTATCGGTATCTATCTCAACTTATTCTGAGTGCGTATATATTCCTCATCGTAATCATCTCAATCAAAAATTATGATCAATATTCAAGATAAGGAAATTTTAATTACAACTACAACTACAGCTATAGTTACACCTGTAGTTGTAGTTGTAATTAAAATATTTAACCAAAATCAATTTGATCTAACATAGTCTCACGACTAGCTTGATCCAGGCCAAGATAAGTAAGCGCCTGTTTTACGCATGGTGTGTGTGCCTAGCATAGTTGATACCTAATAGATCACCAACACGTGACAAGACCCGGGTTGACCCCAGAGCATAAGGCAGAAAATCCAGTAGCGAACGGTTTTTGTTCGTTACTGGATTTTTTGTCTTATGTGGCCGGGGTCAGGGTCGTCGGAGCGTATTTCAGAAGCCGAAGGGTGCTCAAAATAGCATAACTGCTCAACTATACACATTCCAAAAAAGTCACTCACCCATCACATCTTCCGCCAGACCTTCAGCATAATCAGCATCGCCACAATCAAGGCGACAGAAATCCCCAAAGTCAGCATCCAAGCATATTGCATCCCGGCTAACGGGAGTTTCTTCACGTTCATCCCATAGAATCCGGTAATGATCGTTGGCACAGCCATGGTCAGTGACCAAATTGTCAAAAATTTCATTGTATCGTTCAGGTTGTTATTAGCAAGGCTGTTGAAGGTATGATCGATTCGGTCAACGACTTGGGTTTCAATCTCAAACATCCGTTGGACCTGTTCTCCTTCAATTTGCACGTCTTCGAATAAATCAATTTTATCTTGGTCAGCACCGACACCAAAATGGGTCTTTGGCAAACGATCGAGTTCACTGAGATTGGTTTGGACCGCGCTGGACAAAAAGGTCAACGTCTGTTGAAGATATGAAAGTGAAACCAAGTCACTGTTCTTCGTCTTCTGGTTCAACATTTTATCCAAATAGTTGCGTTTCTTGGTAATGGCGCGAGAAATTGGGATAAAGCTGTCAACAACTGTAAACAGTGTTTCCAGAATAAATGCATCGACGCTCTTAACCTCGGGATTATCCAATGCCGAGTAAAGTGCCGTGTTGACTTCAGGTATGTCGCTTTGATTAAACGTGAATAAAACGCCCTTATGGAGCAACATGCCAAATGGCTGGGTAATGTATCTCAGCGCATCTTTGTCGAGGGCATACGGCGCCAGAAAGATGAATAATTGGTCGTCCTCATTGATATCATAAACATAATTAGTACTTTCATCATTATCAGTGACGTACTCAATAATATCTTCATCGATGCCATACTGATCTTCGAGGGTTGCCCGTTCTTCGGCATTTATTTGAATCGTTTCGATCCATTTGGTTCCATTGATTGTCTTTTCGGGTTTGATCATTTAGTAATTCCCCTGTTAGTTATTAACCTCTATTTTAGAATAAAAGAAAAGAAGCTGCATACAAATTTTTAAATTGTCAACGACTCCCAACTGCTAAACATGCTCTTATACTAAAAAAATGGACTATTTTTATTCAGTCCGTAAAATGAAAGTATAGGAGTATTTTTATGTCAATTCGTTATTCACAAGATTTCAAAGATTCATTGGTTAAACTTCACCAAGAAGGCCGTTCACTCAAATCATTAGCAGAAGAATTTTGACCATCAAAAGATTCTATTGCTATTTGGGTTAAACAAGCTACCCCAATCATGATCAAGGGTCAGTCAAAGACTTTAAAAGACGTCAAGCAACTAGAGAAGCGCCTCGCTGTTTTGGAGGAAGAAAACGAAATTTTAAAGCGAGCGGCCATCTTACTAGCCAAAAAATAGTCCGTAATGTGGGATTGCCGCTAGTTAATCAATTTTTAGCACAAGGCTACGCGCTTGTGCGTATTTTAAGTGCACTTAAAATCAAATCTAGTACCTATTACAATTGGCGCCATTGGCAGCCCAGTCGACAAGAAAAGCGTAGAGAATCCCTAAAACCTTATATTTTAGACGTTTGGAAAACCTTTAAATTTTATGGCTATCGTCGTATTGCTGCTTATATTCACCTAAACAATGACTGTCCAAAAATATCTGAATATATGACACTCAAATTAATGCGTGAATTAGGGATTAGATCACGCATGCAAAAACGTTATCGCAAGCCAAAAACTGTGGTGACGGTTGATCAAAAGCCCAATCTGATTAGACACTTGCATGATTTGAGTGGTGTTTGGCAAACAGATATTACTTATATTCAGTTGACTAATCACAGATGGGTCTATTTAGCGACCGTTTTGGATCCTGAGAAGAGAAAAGTATTGGGCTATAAAATTGGCGATACAATGACAGCCGAGCTAGCCACAAGTGCCTTACAGATGGCGTTAGATAAGCATCGAAAGCCACTCATTATTCATTCAGATATGGGATCACAATACACGAGTGCTGAGTTTAATATTAAATGCCAAAATTATGGCTTGAAACATTCTTATTCACTCAAAGGCCATTCGTACGATAATGGCCGTATGGAAGCGTTTCATTCAATATTGAAGCGTGAAGAGGTTTATTTGAAGGCATACCAAACATTAACTGAAGTCCAAGCAGCCATTGGTTGGTATATCAATTTTTATAATCGCAATCGTATCTCAAATGTCGCCTAATTAACTGAATAAAAATAGTCCAATTTATTGACTTCTGAGCAGGGTTGCTAGGTAATACTTTTTGAGTCATAATTTTAGACGCTCCAATTTTTGAGTATTTGATTTGTTTTTCACAAACAAAATATCATAAAAAAGAGCTCCTATGGTTTTCACCCAACGGGTGAAAGCGCAAACCCCGCTGAAACGGTATTAACTTGCTGTTTCAGCGGGGTTTTGTTTGTCTTGATGAATAATCCGGGCAGTATTAATTAAAAAATTTGAGCAAATTTTCTTGTTTTCCTTTGTGAAAAAGTTTACAATCTAAGGTGTTGTGAAAAAGTTTACAATCTAAGATGTTGTGAAAAAAATAAAAGGAGAACAAACATGGAAGCACTTGTGTTAACTGGTACAAAAAAATTAGAGGTTAAAAGCATTGAAAAACCTGAGGTTAAGCCCAATGAGGTTTTGATTCATACAGCATTCGCTGGTATTTGTGGTACTGATCATGCTTTGTATGCCGGCCTTCCCGGCTCAGCAGATGCTGTACCACCAATTGTTTTGGGTCATGAAAATTCCGGTGTTGTAGCTGAGATTGGTTCATCTGTTACAAACGTTAAAGTAGGAGACCGTGTGACGGTTGATCCCAATATTTACTGCGGTCAATGTAAGTATTGCCGTACGGGACGCCCAGAACTTTGCGAAAACTTGTCGGCTGTTGGTGTTACACGTAATGGTGGGTTTGAGGAATACTTTACGGCACCTGCATCAGTTGTTTACCAAATTCCTGATAATGTGTCATTGAAGTCAGCTGCTGTGGTTGAACCTATTTCATGTGCAGTGCACGGAATTAAGTTGCTTAAAGTAACACCATATCAAAAAGCTTTAGTTATTGGTGATGGATTTATGGGTGAACTATTTGTTCAACTTTTGCAAGCTTATGGCATTCACCAAGTCGATTTGGCCGGTATTGTTCCTGAAAAGCTTGCTATGAATAAAGAAAAATTTGGCGTGAAAAACACCTACAATACCAAAGATGGTGATAAAATTCCTGAGGGCGCTTATGATGTTGTTGTTGAAGCAGTTGGTTTACCACAAACACAAGAAGCAGCCATTGAGGCTTCAGCCCGTGGTGCTCAAGTTTTGATGTTTGGTGTTGGCGGTCCTGACGCAAAGTTCCAAATGAACACTTATGAAGTCTTCCAAAAGCAATTGACGATTCAAGGATCATTTATCAATCCCAATGCCTTTGAAGATTCATTGGCATTGTTGTCATCAGGCAAGTTGAATGTTGAGGATTTAATGTCACATGAATTAGACTACAAGACTGTTGACGATTTTGTTAACGGTAAGCTTGGTGTCGTTTCCAAAGCTGTGGTTAAGGTTGGCGGAGAAGAGGCATAATCAATGGATTCACAAGACGTCTTAGACAGTAAAATTCATGGTCGCAAGTTAACACTTGGTGCCTCATTGTCTTATTTTATTTTCTCTTTAGTGATTAATGCTGCCGGTAACGTTTTAACTGTTGTTACAAGTCAAAAAATACACCCACCCTTTTTAGGATCAGCGTATTGGACTGCTGCATCAGCTGGAGTTAATAAAGCGATATTTAATGGAAACAGCAGCATGCTGGGATGGGTGTTTTTCGTTATTGGTGTGGCTGTTGCTATTTTAAATGTCTTTCTTCAGGGACACTTTAACGCAAGAAAATTTTTTGGTAACATTGCATTCATGGTGCCTTTCTCCGCATTGATTAGTTATTTCGCCAATATCTTTTCAAGCATTATGCCTGATTCACAAAGTATTGGTATGACAATTTTCTATGTTATTTTGAATTTTTTCGGTATTTTCTTAATTGCCATTGCTATTTCTATTTATCAACGTGTTAATTTGGTATTACATCCAGCAGATGATTTGATGCAAATTTTACGCTTTAAATATTTTAAAGGTTCCGCGGCCAAGGCCATGTGGGCGTCCTATATTCCACCAACTATCTTAGCTATTATTGCAATCATCATTTACCCTGATTTTTCAAATTATGGGTTAGGAACAGTTTTTGCCTTCTTATTCCAGGGTGGTATAACTGGTTGGGGAGACAAGGCAATTTTCCCAAATTTAAAGCACCAAGGCGTGTAAAAGTAACTGATAAATTAATGGTTAATATCTTAAAGGAGCAAATTAAATGGCATTTTCAGATTATTATTCAGGGGTCCAACACATTGGTATTCCTACAAAAGATTTGGGAACAGCAGAAAGTTTTTGGACAAAACTTGGTTTCAAAAAGACGGGTGATTTCCCAGTCGGAGATGTTATCTTTATGCAGCGCGATAATTTAGTTATTGAGACTTGGCACGCTGATGAGGTGGCTGGTAAGCCTGGTGCGATTAATCATATTTCAATGGATACAACAGACGCTGATGCTGCTTTTGCTGCAGCCAAATCTGAAGGATTTGACTTAATCGACGATGAAGTACAACATTTAGATTTCTGGAAAAAAGGAATTAAATTCTTTAATATTTCGGGACCAGATGCTGTGATTGTTGAATTTTGTGAAATTGTTAAGTAAAAGATGTTTCTCAACGGCTATCTTGCGATGGCCGTTTTTTCAGACATGTTCAGGGAGAATTATTATGTAAAAATATTAGCTTAAATTGTCTGTGAACAATCTATTAGACTCACAATGATGAGCGCTATATGATTACTGTGAATAATTAATTGATAAAGAAAAGAGAACAAGATGGGATTATTGGGTGCAATTGAAGCAGGTGGAACAAAATTTGTTGTTGCTGTAGCTGATCATAGTAATCCAGTAAATCAGCGTGAACAGGTTTGAGGTAGAGAGTGTTGGCTTTACCTGTTTTTTGATCGTGGATGAATGTATTTTGCTTAATCGTTCCATCTGCGGTGAATACATCAGACTTTTTCAGCTGCATGACATCACTGACCCGTAGTAAGGTCGCTTTACCCAGTCGAAAAATGGTGTAATTACGCCGACCAGCTCGAAAACTGTCCAACAGCGTCTCCTGGACACTTGTTAGGACGTTAGAATCTTTGATTGGTAAAACAAGTTGTTGCACTATAACCTATTCACCTCTTTTTTTAGCATTAGAATCCAACCCTTACAGGCGTTATTTTAAGCGTAATCTAAAAAACAGCCCCTAACAAATCAAGTTGATTTGTTAGGGGCTGTTTTAATAGTCTTTTTGAGGGGTCATTAATCACAAATAGACCCTCTTGTTGTTAAATTAATGTTCTAATTTTATATGCTAAACCAGGGAAAGCCATTAGCATCTTTTCTTTCCAAACCTCTGGATCAACATCAATTGCCATAACAGGAATTAGTGAATTGATATCATCTACTGCTGTTTGGCTAATTTCAGCAGCGCCCACGAGATGATTTTGCTTGTCAAAGACTAATGATAATCGTGCGTGATCATCTGTTCCAGCATAAAGAAAGTCACCTTGAGTAATATCAATATCTTTAATTGAATAATTACTGTCTTCCTTTGCTTTATCAATACTAATTCCAGCTTGAGCGAGTTGGGGGAATGTGAACGTAACGGTTCCAATTACTGGGTACCTAAGAGGTTCAGTTGTTTTATTAGTAAGTAAGGCACTTAAGTAGTCTGCTTCAAACTGTGCCGTAGAGGTTAATGCTGGTGCGGTTTTATCAACAATATCGCCCATTGCGTAAATGTTATTTGCTGATGTGGTCAAATATTTATCAACTTTAATTCCGCGGTCGCTGTACTCTACACCAGCATTATCAAGTTTCAATGCATTAATTTCAGGAACTCTACCACTGGCATTAATAACTTTATCAAAAGTGCCAAGGTTGCCGTTAGCTGATTGAGCCTCATAGCCAGTTTGTGCTTCGGTAACAGCTGTAACATTTGTGTTAAATATAAAATTAATACCAAGTGAGTTTTTCATTTCATCAACTAACTGATGAACGTGTTGGCTGTAAAATCCCTCTAGTGGTTGGCCGGATCGGACAATAACTGTTACTTTAACCCCGGCAGCAGACAACAATGTAGCAAATTCCATACCAACGTAACCACTTCCGATAATTGCGACGTTCTTTGGAGTATCTTCGAGTTCAAAAAGGTTAGTACTAGTAAGTAGGTACTCGTGGCCAGGAATGTTAAGAGGATGCGGCTTTTTTCCGGTTGCGATTACAAAATTATCAGCAGTGATTTTTTTATTATTAACTTCAATGGTATGTTGATCAACAAATGATGCTTCACCCTTGATGGTAGTCGCACCCAGGCCTTCATACATACTTTGCATATTATTTAGGAATGACGCCATAGCCTTATTCTTTTGCTGAATAAGCTCTTTCCAGTCAAGCTTAGCTGGTTGAGTAATTCCCTTACCTTGCAAACGCATTGAAGTTAAGGTTGCTCGTGCTGCTCCTTCTAAGAAAATCTTGGGTTCGCAGCCTTCGTTAGGGCAAATTCCGCCAAACCGATTCTTTTCAACAACCGCGATTTTCTTTCCGCTATTCTGCATTCCCAATAGGAAACGATAAACTGATGGCCCACTGCCAATAACAACGTAGTCAAACTTCATTTATAGCTTTCCTCCATTTATTTTGTTTTCTTCTTATCCTCAGTTTGCTTTTGATGTTCAGCGATATTACAACCGTCTGGCCCGCATACAGCAGCATCATTATTATCGCCAAATATTGTATTAAATTGTGGCTTATCTTCGGTCATCGTAAATTCCTCCTAATTTTCTTCTGCTTGAACTCGCTTTAAGGCTTTAACAAAGACTTCATATGGTTGGGCACCACTAATTGCATACTTATTATTGATTACAAAAAAAGGTGCAGCATGAATACCGGATTGTTGAGCCTCTGCCTCGTCATTGACCACAGCTTGATGATATTGGTTAGAATTAAGCACTTTTTCTACTTCGTCTTTAGCAAGCCCAGCTTCCATTGCCGCATTTAATAGCACATCATGGTCAGAAATCGATTGACCATCACTAAAGTAAACTTGGTAGAAGCGTCTAATTACTCGTTCAGTCAAATCAGGATCATTTTTAGCTTCTGCGAATTTAATAATCCGGTGCGCATCCATAGTATTTGTAGGTACTACACTGTCAAGATCCATTGGTAGACCATCGTTATGCGCCATTTGTTCGATGTAAGCCATTTGCTTTTTGGCCTGTGGCTCCATTGCCTTATTTCCCTGAGTGAAGTGATTAATGTATCCTTCATCGGTTTCCTTTGGTGTTGAAGGGTTAAGCTCGAATGATTTGAACTCTAATTCAGTTGTGTCATAAATACCAATTTCCTTCATTGCTCGTTTCATTCGGTTAGAACCGATATAACAAAAGGGGCAAGCAATGTCTGACCAATATTTGATTTCCATAAAGTAATTTTCCTCTCTTTAATCTTTAACCGTTTGCCGATGCTTTATGGCTTCGAAATATTCAAAGGCGTTTTGCCCAGCAATACCACCATCGCCAACCGCAGTTGTAATTTGCCGCAGTTGCTTTTGCCGGACATCACCAATTGCATAGATTCCAGGAATTGTTGTTTCCATTTGATCGTTAGTTATAATCCAACCAGCTTGATCGGTAATATTTAAATTATTGAAAATTTGGCTGTTTGGAAAGTTACCGACATAAACGAAAACTCCATCCGTGTCTAGAGTTGTATCATCACCGACCTGATTGTTATGAATTTTTACTCCAGTAACATGATTTTCATCACCTAAAATCTCTGTCACACTAGTATTCCAAGTGAAATCTATCTTATCGTTATCAAAAGCACGATTTTGTAATACCTTTTGTGACCGTAACTGATCGCGACGATGAATGACATTAACTCCATCAGTGACATTAGCTAAGTACAATCCTTCAGAAATTGCTGAATCACCACCGCCAACTACAGTCACGTTCTTTCCTTTAAAGAAAGAACCATCACATACTGCACAGTAAGAAACCCCTTTTCCGGAGAACTTTTCTTCACCTGGTACACCTAATTTTCGATTATTAGATCCTGTTGCAATAATTACTGCGCTTGCTACTAACTCGTCACTATCGGTTTGAATATGCTTCATTTGTTGATCATCAACGGTAACGTTTTGGACATCACCATATACAAAATTTACTCCGGCCTTAACGGTTCCTTGATACATTTTCTCACCAAGTTCAGGACCCTTAATTGTTGTAAAACCAGGGTAGTTTTCAATGTCATCGGTGTTGTTCATTTGTCCACCATAAATACCGCGATCAAGCATTGCTACATTTAAATTAGCTCGTGCTGCATATAAGGCAGCGGTCATTCCACCAGGACCGGCCCCAATCACTACTACATCATATTTCCTCATTAAATTTCACTCCAATCTACTTATTAGTCGTCACGTAACGCTAATCCCTTATCCAATGAACGATTAACAATGACTTCTTGTGCATCAATAATGGTTACCCACTATATAATCTAAATAGTCTTGGTCTTTATGGGTTTCAGTTTTCTTATTAAGGAGTCGGACATAACTTTCAGTTGCTAACGTCCCCATACCGCCAAGAATAGTAAAAAACTTCTTCATTATTTAATAGTGTTGGTAATGAAATTTTCGACTTCTTCTTTAGTCTTCCGATCTTTATTGACAAGTCTTCCGATTTCTTGCCCATCTCTAAAAATAACGAAGCTTGGAATACCAAAGATATTTAGTTCTTGAGCCAATTCGGTATTCTCATCACGATCGACACTGATGAAAGTGTAATCTTTGAATTCTTGTTCAATTTCTGGTAGATGAGGCTTGATAAAGCTACAATCAGGGCACCAAGAAGCCATAAAAACTAAAATATATTTTCCATTCTTCAGTTTTTTATCAAATTCTTTTTTATTCATTACTGATAGTTGTTCCATTCAGCTTCTCCCCTCTTAACCTAATTAGTATATTGAGCAAGAACGGTTTTAAGTTGGTCCTTACTGTGGAGGCCAACCAGCTTATCAACTACTTGGCCATCTTTTTTGATAATTAAGGTTGGAATAGACATAATTCCAAATGCTATTGGTGTTTTTTGATTTGCATCTACGTCCATTTTAGTGATTTTGACTTTATCGCCAATTTCTTTATCAAGTTGTTCAATAATCGGTCCTTGCATTCGACATGGAGGACACCAAGTAGCCCAAAAATCAGTTAATGTAACACCGGTACTAGTTTCTTTCACAAAGTCTTTGTCAGTTAAGTTCTTAACCATAAGAGTCGCTCCTTTATAGGTAATATTTAATTAAAGTTGTTAATTGTGATTGATCAATAAAACGGGTAATTTTTTCAACGATTTTTCCATCACGCAGCAAAATAGTACTGGGTGCGGAATAAACATTGTATTTTTTTGCTAGTTCTGGGTGAGCATCTGAATTCACTACCCGAACGTTTAAATATGAATTAAAGTCATGGCTAATCTTATTTATTATTGGTCGCTGCGTATAACACTGGGCGCACCAATTATTCTCAAAATTAATTAAGGTTAGCGTTTTATCAATAGTAGACAAGTTATGTCACTGCCTTTCAATTATTCAATTGTTTACTTGAATAGTTTAATAATATCATATACTTTTTGTAAGTCAATATAAAAGCACGATTTAATCAATAAATGACTAAATCGTGCTTAAACTGTTTATTCTGTTATTTTATTCCAATCATAGTGACTTGAATTTAAACTAACTGCGTCAAAACCATTTCTATTTAAGATCTGTGTGGCAATGTTGGAATTAGCACATAGTCTTCCACGGCAATAAACAATAATCTTTTGATCTTTAGGTAATTTGGGCATTGATTCTTTTAATGTTTCCAATGGGACATTAATTGCCGATTGTATGTGGCCTGCTGCATATTCATCAGAAGGTCGTACATCAAGGACAAAGCTATTTTCGTATTCTTCTTGAGCTTGCTTTAAGGAAATGGTTTTAACGTCATCTTGAGCGTCTGATTTATCCTGAATTGTTTTCATATCTGAAAGTTCACTGTTGCCAATATCGGTTAATAGGTGCACAAGATCACTAATTTTGGGAGTACTAAGGCTATAAATAATATGATTGCCTTTTCGTTTTGTTTTAACCAGATGACTGTCCTTCAATATTTGTAGATGGCGTGAGGCGTTAGCTACACTTATTCCGACCCCGTTGGCAATAGTTTCAACTGATTTGGGTGCTTGAGTTAAAAGATCAAGAATTTCTAATCGTCGATCACTGCTTAGCCCCTTACCAATTTTAGATAGTTCTTTATATAGTCCATTTTTGTAGTTAACTGCTTGTTCAAACATTTTCTTTCCACCTTTTCAACTATTTTGTTGAATAGTTTACCAGTTTTCCTATGAAATTGAAATTCAATATTATTAGTTAATAAATTAATGGGCCTTGTCTCTTTAGATTTAGGAGTCATCCTATAAATTTGTCCCTCAACATTGCTTTTATCTTTATCATGCAACGGACTAATCGCAATCGGAACACCAATTAATTCTAACCGTCGTTTCCAATCCATTGGAATACTTTCTGGATATAACAAAAAAGTGAAGTATCTTGCCTTATCTTTAGCCATAATGTTAAAATTACCTTATCAGAACGAGCAATTAACGAGCGAACTTTTCAGCGGGTGCGCTCTTTTTTTATGCTCATTTCTGCCCTTTCGCTTGATTTTTGACAACTTCAGCCATGTAATTTCGCATGTCATAAGTAACAATTTTTCCTTGAGCCAATAATGCTTTTTTATATTCGGCATACAAATCTTTAGGAATACGGATAGTGACACTTTGCATTTCTTTTTTTCCAGCAGTCATAACTTAATCACCCCTAACTTAAATAGCTTCATACATATATTATAAAGCATTACATAGATGTAGTAAGGCATTACATAGATGTAGTAAAGCATTACAAATTTAGCCATTTTCGCCAAAAATGTCGCTCAAGCAAAAAGTGACTAAATCCCTTGGGCGAGTAAGGATAAGACCACATAAAATTCAATTTTGGCACTCGGCACTTAAAAGGGGGGTCGTAGTAGCCCCCCCCAATTTCCCTTTACAAAATTACCCATAAACTCAAATATGCCAACGAACATATTAACCACGATAAGTTTACATGCATGCTAAAATTTTTATAATTAATATCCATAAGTTTCTCCTTTCGATTAAGCGTTCTTATAAAATATAGTATTCTACTCAACCAATTTGGTCTCTTAATAAATAATATAGGGAAAATTTTTAAAACCGTGACTTTCAGTCACACTGACAAGCTGAACCAGCTTGACCGTTGCGACTTCTCCGCCAGTCGGGCTCGGGAAAACAGGCAAGCTGCTTTCCGCCTTTTAGCTTTAAATCTTCTAAGTCTATCAACTCCTTAAAGCCTCCCAGAGTGGCTAATTTCGCCTGACAGGCTCAATAAGCCACTCTAAGTCGATTTACCGTTGACAGACAGTTAAATAGCTCACTGTTAGCTAAAATCGCTTAGAACGCAAATAAGAAACTTTAAAATTAACGTCCAAAAATAAAAAAGTTCGAAGGAGCTAGCGACTGAACTTATTTATTTTTGAATGTTCCAAACTGACACAGTCAGTTACGTTTGAGCAACGCGAATTCTGATACATTTTTTAGCAATTACATCAGCCATTTATGAGTGATGTGTAAGTGCGCATTGTCATGATAATGCGCACTTACACACAACATGAAGTTGTGCCGTTCTAAAAACCTAAAATTTTGTATCAGAAATCGACTAATCGACAACAAAAAAGGACGGATCTAGTTATCCGTCCTTTCATCACATCATTCAGTTTCTTTATCGATTTCATTTGATAATTTCTTAACAAAAAAATGTTCTGTTCCAGTTAACGGATACTGTCTTTTTACGTAAACTTCTTTAAATCCAAATTTAGGATAAAAATCTTTACCTTGAAAATCAAATGTATATAAAAATATATTTTTACAATTACTCCGTATAGCTAAATCTTCGGCTTTTTTTAACAAATCCCGACCTAACCCATTTTTGCGCAAACTCTCATGAATAACTAAATAGTCTATATCCATCCAATTACCAAATATTTTTCCTGAAATACCCCCCATAACATTCTCACTATCATCTTTTATGTAAATAGCAAAATCTGTTTGATTTGCAGTTTCAAAATTTTGCTTATTATACTTTCTGATCATATTTTGTAATGTCATTAAGTCTGATTTTTCTGGTAATAATGTTTCTTCAAATTTCATAATTACTTCCCCCTAAAATAAAATTAAACCCTTACTTATTATTCAATACTTCGCCTGTATCTTTATCAATATCTGACCGACCATATCGACGTTCTTGATAAACAGCATCGAAATATAACCTTATCAGTCCAGTATGAGCTCTCAACACTGAATTTATAATTTTCATACTAGGCAAGCCATATTCAACCCCATGTAATTTAACAAAGCGCCTTAATTCACGCATATTTGCTAAATTATGATCGTCAATTAAATCGCAAACATCATTCAACATATCGTCTTTATCTTCAACATCAAGCGTGACATATCGGTCAATATCAAAATTATTCAGCAACGTAATGTCAGCTTTAGAATATTTATGCTTATGCTTTTCAATAGCGTCTTTTGATTCATGTGTCAGATACAAATAAATATTTTCCATACTCTGAACAACTATTTGAACCTTAGCAACACTTTTAACGCCTAAAACTCTTTGGATTCTCTTTCTAACACTGTCTGATGTAACAGGATTTTTCGTCACATAAACCACATGATAATGGGCCTTTTTATATTTATAGACCCTAAATTAAGGAATGTTTTAGTGACCACCTAGGATCATAGTTAACTCATAGCAAAACTCCTGGTATTTTACTTAGAAGTCAATAGATTAATTGGACTGCTTTATGGTGGTAAGTTATGACGTATTTTAACACCTTTAATTATAAGGCACAAAAAAAAAGCGACACAATTGTTAGGTTGTGACCTTTTTTGGCTCTATTTAAACACTTTAAACATTATATTGGTAGATGTAGATTGCAAAATTAATCCGAACGTCGTTCAGATTAATTTTGCAATCTACCATATACATAATCTGAAGTCATTGAAGCTTCTTAAGGGCCTCTGCTTACTAGTTGATTGATAATTATCATCTAATTTGGACAATGCTATTGAACTTTTTTAGGCATCCTCATTTCATGAAGATAAGTCAAACCATTAGGGTATACCCTAGTGGCCGTTTTTGATCCATTATCAATGGCTTTTTAAATTAGGGCCTAGTACTTTTGGAATGGAAATACTTTCCAACACCAAAAATTCTAGACCCGATTATTTTTGTTAAACGAGATTTCTATATATAATGGAATTATAAATTTACTGTTGGGGGTTTTTATGACTGATTTATTTGCAGATGAGACTATCTCTATCCATGGAGCTCAAGAAAATAACTTAAAGGATGTCAGTTTAGATATTCCTAAGCATAAAACGACTGTATTTGCTGGTCTTTCTGGGTCTGGTAAATCCTCTTTAGTTTTTGATACATTAGCCGCTGTTTCCCGACGTGAATTGAATGAAACTTTT
>NZ_BJDT01000016.1 GCF_005405285.1 Weissella sagaensis
GCGGCTGGAGAAACACCGTATTCCTCGGAAAGCGAGCGAATAGATCTTTTCTCTTCACGATGCATCTTCACAATGCTGGCTTTAAAATCATCTTGATATTGTTTCATTGGAATGCTCCTATCTTGTTTTATTAATTATGGCACAACTGTTCAGAAATTTATGTACCAAATACTAGGATAGGAGCATCTCTAGATTGTGACTCTGGTCGAAAGTTTTTAAGTTCGCTTGCACTTGCCGAAAAACCTTTTGGACTCTTTCTTGGCCATTAACAGTCAAAGTTAGCCGAACAATTCGTCGATCATTTGGATTCACTTGTGATTGAATTAAATTATCTTGAATCAATCGCCAAGTATTCCTGGAAATTAGTGTGCGCGTAACCATGAATGCATCAGCTAATTCACTAGCAGTAGCTTGCCCATGTTGTTCAAGATAGACTAATATTCCCCACTCACGCATTGAAAAATCAGTTTTGGCCAATCCTTACACTAATATCTGGTATGCCTGTTTCTGAATAGCTTGCAGGGTTGCTAAGCTCTCAAACTGGTTCTTAATTTGCTGATGATTTAGCATATAATATCATCCTATTCTTTTTGCTGCCGCTTAGTCATTCCGAATAGCCCTAACAAACTACTCATGACTAATAGTAATAAGCCACTCAGTATCATATGTCATTGATCAGTTTAATCAGTTTGAGCCAACCATTGATCCACAAAATTAGTAGCCGCTGCTTGACCATCCTGAACCGGCTTAGCAGGCATCGTTGATTGACTCGGGTTAATAGAAACTCTAAAATCTGTCGATAAATTATTTATAATTCCTATTATAATAAATTGACTCAAACCCATTGTGAACGTTAGAAATGTTAATAATATGCATTGAAGGTTGATTTTCTTTTTTATATGACCACCTTATTAAGAGATACACTATAAAAATTATATAAAAAGCCAATTTTTTTAATATCAAATGGTAGATTGCAAATTTAATTCGAATTTTTGGACAAATTTGTCAGCATAACCTGATACGGTGTTTGCCAGTCGAGTATTTTAATCGGTCGCTGGTTAATTTGGAGTAACGTCGTCGTTAAATCTTGAGCACTAATGTGCTCAAAATGAGTCCCTTTAGGATAAAAATAACGTAAATTCCGATTAAAGCGTTCATTACTACCACGTTCAGTTGGAGTATAAGCATGGCAGTAATAGGTCTTAATACCATATTGTGATTCAAGTGATACTAGCCCACTAAACTCAGTGCCACGGTCCACAGTAAAGCTGTGCACCGGACCATTAAAAGTGGTTAGGAACTTAGTTAGTGCTTCATTAACAGTCGCTGTCGTCCGATCTTTTAACCGGTATGCCCAAAGGAACCGTGATTTTCGATCGATTAAAGTTAATAAAACTGCCTTACTATGCCCACGAGGACCAACGACTGTATCTAGTTCAAAATCGCCGATGCGATTACGTTGATTAATCATCATGGTACGCTGTTCAATTGATCGCCCCAAAGATTGATTATATTTGGATCATTGGTCAACGTTACGCCGTTGGCGTACGCCATGTTCAGGTAGATCATTCAAGGAGAAACCAATTCTCCCCTGATTTAGCCAATTATAAATAGATTTAGTAGCTAGTTTAAATTCGTGAGCAATCATTCCTGGTGACCAGCTTAGACGTAAATGGGTGAGAATTTTTTTGTTTTAACTCATCGCTCAGCTTAGTTTTCCGACCACATCGTGATCGCTTGTATTCGGCATCTGTTTGTGCTAATTCAGATTGATAAGGTTGACATCGAGATAATTCATAAGAAATTTTTGACGGTGATCGGTTCAGCCGAACGCCCATTTGGATATTGGACAGCCCTAGTTCACAAAAGGTTTCGATTTTAATTCGTTCGGAATAGGTTATACTAGACAAAAGATCAGCTCCTAAAAGATGGGTTTGTGGTAAACACCATTTTAAAGGAAGCTGATCTTTTTTGTCCAAACGGCGTTCGGATTAATTTTACAATCTACCATAACTGCTATACTAAAAGTGAAAAGAAGAGGAGTGATCGTTTTGAAATTGTATCAAAGCCTTACCCAAGTCCAAATCAACGAACAATTCGCTGGTCAAGCAACCAACTACAAGCTTTCCACGACCCTTGATAAGCCGCTGAACTACGATCCAACGATTCTCTATTAGTATTTGGATACCGTCCTGAAACCGGGCAGTCGCCACGACGAAAACAACTTGCGCTACGTGACTGATCCGGGCTATATCGGCGAAAACTTTAATTACCAAAGCGTCCCGTTTACTTCGCACATGACCGAATTCGACGAGAAGATGGCCTTCGCACGCAAACTGGTGGCCGACCTTAATCGTCATTTATCTGTCAACGTCAAACCGGAAGATGAAACTATCGAACTGGTCTTTGTTGACTAAAGCAACCGTGTTGCCCTCCTTTCCTAGTCGCGATGCTTCTCTCCTGATCATTTGCGGCTAAGTACCCAGTCAAGCATGCTTAGTTGCAACAAAAATGACCGTCTACTTTTTGGTAGGCGGTCATTTTTGTAGATGTAAAGCACGAATCCGCAGCTATACCGCTTTCTTCGCGACTTCCTTTGGTAACGTCAACGCCAACAGCAAGCCAATCAGGCCCACGCCAGCAAACACAGCGAAGGTAACAGCAAAACCGCCAGCATGACTTCGCAGCGTGGTTTGCATGCCATCCAACAACACTGTGGCGAACATGACACCGGCAGAACCGAATAACTGACGAGCCGTCGTTGTAACCGCAGTGCCGTCTGCCACGAGCTCATTCGGCAAAGCATTCGCGCCAGCCGTCACTGAAGGCATCATCACAAAGGCATTGCCGGCTTCAGTCGCCATCGCCAACATAATTGCCCAAATCAGCGGTAAATGATGGGCAAAGACTGCTAACAGACCAAAGCCGCCAGTAATCAACAACATGCCAATCATGGCCACGACACGCGGTCCAAAGCGATCCAGTAGGCGCCCGCTAATTGGATTCAAAATACTCAGCAACACCGCAGCTGGCACTAAGGACAAGCCAGAAATCAACGGTGACAAACCAAGTAGCGTTTGAAAGTAAAGCGGCATCAGGATAGTGGTGACAATCAAACCGACGTATGAAATTCCGGTCAGAAACATCGCTTTAGTAAACATACCAGTGGCAAAAACTCGCATTTGCAACATTGGTGGTTGGCGATTCAATTGCCGAACAACGAAAATACCAGCTGCCAGAACGCCTAAAATCAACAAACCAACCAAGCCAACAGTTAAGCCTTTTTTCGACAAAGCACCCAAGGCATAAAGTAGAATTGGAAAACTTGCGGATAAAAGGAAGGACACCCAGTCCAGTTGCGTCGGTTGCAATGGCATGATAGACGCAATGGTCACCGTTGAAACGGCCAGCACAAGCAGCGAAACGACCAAGAAGAACAAGAATAAAGCCTGCCAAGGGAACCATGTCAGCAAAACACCGGAAATAATCGGACCGACTGCCAAGGCTGAGCCCATGACCAATCCCGCCGTGCCCATCACCCGACCACGCTCCCTATGCGGCGTAATCGTCAGCAACACGGTCTGGAAACTCGGGAAAATAATCCCGACCGCAATCGCTTCAAGCAACCGGCCAATCATGAGCACGGTAAAACTCGGTGCCCAGATACATAAGCCTGTCCCAATGGCAAAAATGAGTTCAATCACTTGGAAAAGCCGTTGGAAAGTAACATTATGCAACAGCCATGGGCTAACCGGAATCATCAAGGTCATCACCAACATAAAGCCGGTTGTCAGCCAAGCAACTGTATCCGCTCCTAAACCAAAAGCTTTCATAAAAGCAGGATAAGCGGTGCTTAAAGAAGACTGAGAAATTGACATCGAAAAGGTACCTGTCAGTAACGTGGCGACAAAAGCCCCGCGATGTTTGATCGTTGGAGAGTGCATATTAAAACCATCTTTTTCTATATTAGTATTGTGGGACGTTTACATTTTCATTCCCATTTTTTCATAAGACTGCATACCACCCATCCAAATCTCAGATGGTTTTACGCCACGTTCTTTAGCCAAGGCCATCATTAACGTATCCATATCCATCAATTTATATTCTTGCTTTGGCTTGGCTGGATCGAATGTTTCAATCTGTGCCATCATGCCGCCATCTTCGTGCTCAATGATATGGCAGTGATACATATAAACCCCTGGCAAATCAAAGCGAACCAGCAGCCGAACCGTTTCACCAGGATTCACGCCAACGGTATCTTTGAAACCATGTTCATTTGGATACGGCGCATGCCCATTCCGCGACAAGACTAAGAATTGGGTTCCATGCACATGGAATGGATGAACCATTCCAGGCGCATCATTGCTATTGGTAACATCCCAGTACTGGGATTTGCCAATTGGTTGCGTGGCATCAATCCGCTGCATGGCAAACTTTTTACCATCAATCGCAACACCTTCGTCCATCCCCTGCATCACAACGTGGCGAACTGGCAAAGCCGGGTCAACCACTGGTGCCTTCACATCGAACAACTTATCAGGCAAGGTAGTCTGATCCGGTTTGAACGCATGAATGCGGAACTTTAGCAATGGCACATCATCCGTATATAAGGTGACCTCGTCGCCTTCATGGTATTGGCCAAAATCAACAATCACTTCGGCACGCTCAGCACAAGTCAGCATCAAATGGGTAAATTTGACCGGCTCCGGTAACAGTGAGCCATCCCCGCCAATTTGCGTAAATGGTAGGTCATCGGAAAAATGCAACCGCCATTCACGGCGATTAGAACCATCCAGAAAACGCAACCGGACCTTTTGCGTGGTGACATCAAAATAGGGATTGATTGTACCGTTAATCATTGCAGTTGGCCCAGCAACACCGTCAGGATCATAATCAGCCCGGTAGTCCCACTGGTTGTTCTCATGAAAACGCCGGTCTTGCAAAATGACCGGAATATCGTCAACGCCATAGTTCCTTGGCAATGGCAGGCTGACTTCATGGTCGTCTTTGACAATCACCATGGCAGCCAAACCATGCCAAACCTGCTCGGCTGTGGATGGGCACGGATGCGCGTGCAGCCACAAAGTCGTCGCCGGTTGTTCCAATGTGAAGTCGATATGCTTACTTTCACCCGGATAAACCGGCGCATGGCATCCGCCATCAACATAAGGACCACTGACATTAGCCCCATGCCAATGAAAAGTGGTCAACTCAGGCAGGGTGTTTTTCAGTGTCACATGCGTATGTTGACCACGGCGATACATAATCGTCTGACCTAACAGACTGGTATTATAGCCCCACGTATTGGTCTTCACCCCAGGTAACAGTTGCGTTTCCCCAGCCTCTGCTGTCACCGTGTAATAAACGTCGGTCGCCGTCTCTTTATCCGGTTTCAACAACGGCGGCACATTTAAGGGCTTCTCAGGCGCATCACTGACCTCAAGCGGCACGTAGCCGCCATCGTGGAGATCAAACGCTGGCTCATCAAAGAAATAGTCCGTATAGGTTTTCATAGTGATTTCCCCCTCTGACAAGAATTTTAACACTTTTTAGGGTTGCCATAAACATAATTTAGAATTAATCTAAAGTAGTATCGAAAAATGGTATAGGTCTTATCCATACACTTGAGGAGGATTTTCATGCAACAAATGTTATCAAAAAGTTGACTTTTTCCTACCGATTATGTGCAATTAAATCATGTACCTGTTTAAAATCAGGGATAAGATCATAAGCGTGAGTTTTGACTTCCATGACCGCGTTTATTTGTTGTTTAATCCTCTCGGTATGTTCCTTATCGGTATAACTAACCCAGTTGATATGCTCTAGCCAATCAAAGTAAGCGTGCTTTCCTTTTCCATAACTATTTCCAAATAATAAGCAAGGTGTTCCTGTTAGAACGGAAAATACCATTGCATGCCAGCAATCTGTAATAATTATTTCTTGGTGCGAGAATAGTTCTAGTTCTGAATCAAATAATGTCTCCCGAGTAACAGGTGTTATCTTTTGTGGTTCGTCTAGAACGGTATCAACTTTTTTTACAGGGCGTTCATTTCCTAAAATATCTTTTATCCCGGATTATTCATCAAGACAAACAAAGACCCGCTGAAACAGCAAGTTAATACCGTTTCAGCGGGTTTTGCGCTTTCACCCGTTGGGTGAAAACCATAGGAGCTCTTTTTTATGATATTTTGTTAGTGAAAAACAAACCAAATACTCAAAAATTGGAGCGTCTAAAATTATGACTCAAAAAGTATTACCTAGCAACCCTTTAGTTGCAGTTTCAGACAATGGGGCACCAATTACCTCGGATGGTGGCAACGTGCTGCTTAGTATGTTTCTGAA
>NZ_BJDT01000017.1 GCF_005405285.1 Weissella sagaensis
GATTAGCCACTCATACTCAAAACAAGGTTATCCTTATGATAATGGGCCAATTGAAGCTTTTCACTCATTGTTGAAGAGAGAGTTTGCCTTTCAAACAACCTTTTCCAATTTTGAGGACTTGGTAATCCGAGCCTCAAATTACATCAGTTGGTTTAATTCCGACAGAATTAGAACGAGTGTTTAGAAAAAGATGTGCCATTTATTGACATAGGAGCAAGTTTTGATTTGCGTTATTTGTTGTTGCTGATAGTTGTTACGATTGTGGGTTTGGCGGTTGCTGGTATCCGTTGGCGTTATGTTTCGGCAGTCGTGTACTTTGTTGGTGTGTTTGCTCTGATGAATGTGGTACTTATTTACGTGTTCGCGCCACAATATGGCGTGAGTCTGTTTCATCATAAGACGGCGTTACTGGGTAGCGGTCCCTATGCGTTGACACTTGAGCAGTTAGTGTATGAATCGATTGTGTTAATGAAGTACGTCTTCAGTTTGCCATTAGCGCTGATTTTCTTGCTCACAACTAATCCAAGTGAGTTTGCAGCTGAATTGAATAAAATTGGTGTGTCGTATCGTATTGCGTATGCTGTCGCATTGACGTTGCGCTACATCCCAGATGTCCAACAAGAATTCGTGACCATCAGCCATGCACAACAAGCACGTGGATACGATATGTCAAAGAAAGCGCCGTTAGTACAACGTGTCCGTGGTGCGGCTGGCATTTTGATGTCGTTGCTGTTTTTATCATTGGCACGAATTGATGATATTAGCCGATCGATGGACTTGCGTCGTTTTGGTAAAGAGAAACGTCGTAGTTGGTACTACCAGCAGACTTTCCGTCGTAATGATTGGGTTGTGTTGGTGGGAATGGTCGTACTTGTATTGCTTGAGGTGGTATTGATTCGGGTTACTGATGGCCGTTTTTGGTAGCCAATTTAAAAGTATGTCACTTACAAGAAGAGCGTGTCCAAATTGGATGCGCCTTTATTTTTTAAAAGTCGTGATGCATTTATGAAAGGATTATTAGAAAAAGTGTTGACTTTTCTAATGATGCTGATATACTAAGACTTATCAAAAAGAAGGAGGGCAACGTCATGAAGCACGTGTTAGTAGAAAAGTTGAATGTTATGACGTTGGTTGCCCCAATTATCATTGCGATTATTATTTCGCAGTGATGGTTGGCTTTTCGAGATGCTAACGCTAGCCATGACTGCTTCCCAAGGCAGATTAACATGGCTAGCCAAATTTAATTACTTTGTAAACGAGTAACGGCTAGTATTTTGCGCAGAATACTAGCCGTTTTTTATATAAATTTTTTGAGCTCAAACTTTTACTCGTAGGTCATACAGGAATATTAGGAGATATGGTTATGAATAAGTTTGTTAAGCAATCAGTATTATTTTCAGCGACGGTCTTTGCCACTCTTGGGGCTGCAACGGTAGCTGCTCATGCGGATGGCAAAACCATCAATTGGACGCAGGCATCAGATTTGATGACTTTGGATTCTTCACGAGCTGCTGACGTAGCGTCAGGTCAAGTTATTTCACAAGCTGGTCAAGGGCTTTATCGCATGGGAAAGGACGGTAAGGTTGAGTTGGCTGATGCTGTTTCAGCCAAGGTTTCCGGCGATGGTAAGACGTGGACCTTCAAGCTCCGTGACGGATTGAAGTGGTCAAATGGTGATCCGGTAACCGCGGCAGATTATGTTTATGGCTGGCAGCGAACGGTGGACCCAGCTAACCAATCGACATCCGCGTCTTTGATGTCAAATATGGTTGGAGCAACGGATTTGAACAGTGGTAAAAGCACGGACTTTGACACATTGGGTGTAAAAGCGTTGGATGAACAGACGTTGCAAGTTTCGCTAAACGCACCTGAACCAATCTTGCCACAAGTGCTAGTCGGGACTGCATTTTATCCTCAAAATAAGGCGTTCGTTGAAAAAGCAGGTAGCAAATTTGGTACAACTGCTGAAGAAACGTTGTCAAACGGTCCGTTCGTGGTGAAGGGATGGACAGGCTCAAACAAGACGTATTCATTGGAAAAGAACCCAGACTATGTTGACGCGAAGTTAGTTAAGCCAGATGAGGTAACATTCCAAACAGTAACTGACTCAACGACAGGTTATAACCTCTATAACTCAGGCAAAGTCGATTTTACAACGTTAACCGCAACGCAAGTCAAAACGGCTAAAAGCAACAAAAACTTCCGTGAATTGAAGAATGCACGTACACAGTATATGGCGCTTAACGTGACTCGCAGTGTGTTGGGCGACAAGAACGCTCGTCAAGCATTGCAATACGCGGTCAACAAGGAACAAATGGTTAGCCGTGTTGTGACTGGTTCGGGAACAAACAGCACAACCTTCACACCAAAGGGCGTTGCAACTGATCCAAGAACGGGTAAGGATTTTACTTCAGCTTATGCAACTGACTATACGACCTACAATAAGGTCAAGGCGCAAAAGCTATGGTCAAAGGCATTGAAAGATGCGCATAAACAGTCTGTCAAATTAACATTATTAACCGATGAAGATGATTTATCAAAGAATCAAGCACAATTCTTACAATCGCAACTACAAGAGTTGAAGGGTTTGAAGGTGACTGTTAAAACGGAGCCAAAGCCAGCCCGCGTTAAGCAAATGCTGTCATCAGACTTCGACTTGGTATTGACCGGTTGGGGTGGGGAGTATGCTGATCCACTAAGTTACCTGGGGTTGTGGACGACCGGGACTAAGATGGACTTTGGTAAGTGGTCAAACAAAGCATATGACAAGGCTGTGAGCGACGCGCAAACAACAGATGTACAAGACAAAGAGAAGCGTATGGCTGACTTAGGTGCAGCCGATAAGGTACTACAAGAGGATGTGCCAGCAGTTACGTTGTACTACCCAGCTAGCGCAACGTTAATGAATAGCAAGGTAAAGGGTGTTCAAGTTAACACAGTTGGGTCAATGTTTGATTTTACCCGCGCAGTTAAGAAGTAATTTGGAGGATAGTGATATGAGCCTAACAACGTATAGAAATGCACAAGTATTTACTGGAGAATCCGAAGTATTCACGCGAATGGATTTCACGGTTAATGATGAAACTGGTCGGTTAGTAGAACTCGACGATTCGGGAACGACGCGGGTTGTCGACTTAACGAGTAAATACGTGGTGCCGGGATTGATTAATGCGCACGTCCATGTGGTATTGGATCCATATGGCCAATTTACTGCTGGGGTGAATCCAGTAGTTGATACAACTGTTGCGCTGAATAATTTGCAGCAGGCCTTTGCGGCGGGTGTTACCTACGTGCGAGATTTGGGGTCGACTTTTGATGTCGATTTAACCCTAGCTAATCTGGAGAGACAAGGTCAGCAATTGTTGCCGGGAATCGTCGGTAGTGGTCCGGCGTTGACCATGACTGGGGGTCACGGCGCCAATTTAGGTCGTGAAGTCGATGGAATGGATGAAGCTCGTAAGGCGGCACGTGAAAATATGAAACGGGGAGCCAAGAACGTAAAGCTTATGGCGACCGGGGGTGTCAGTGTTGATGGCGAACAACCGACTGATGTGCAATTGAACGAAGACGAGTTAACCGCTGCAGTACTGGAGGCCCACCATAAGGGGGTTACAGCGGCTGCGCATGCTCAAGGCACCGTTGGTATTAAGAATGCTGTTCGAGCTGGTGTAGATTCAGTGGAGCATGCCATTTATATGGATGAAGAAGCTGCTGATATGATGTTGGCGCGAGGAACGGTTATTGTGCCAACGTTAGTTGCACCTTGGGCAATCAATCGACACCCAGATGTACTACCAGACTTTATGGTTAAGAAGGCACAAGAAGTTGCAGATTCCCACATGGAGAGCATGAAGTTGGCAGTCCAAAGAGGTGTGAAAATTGCAATGGGAACCGACGCAGGTACGCCATATAATGATTTCCAAACAGCGGTTGTGCAGGAGTTGTTAATGATGCAGGAAGCGGGGATGACACCAGCGCAGGTATTGCTTGCAGCCACAGTGTTAGGTGCCGAGTTGTTGCATGTCGCTGACGATGCCGGTAAGTTAGTGAATGGTAAGTTAGCAGACTTTGTTGTGTTGGCGAATAATCCTTTGGCAGACCTGCACGCGTTTGTGGAAGATCGACAAGTATTCAAAAAGGGACAGTTGGTTTTTCAGTCATAAGATTAAATCCCGGATTATTCATGCACTAAATTTTTAACCACAGCTAAATCAGTAAAATACGATAAATCACCTTGAAACTGCCAGTACCTTGGCACGGTTTCAGGGTGTTTTTTTCGATTGAGCGTTTTTGAGAAAAATGGGCACACTAAAACCAGCCAGATTTTGCTATTTTTTTGAAAATCTACTTCGTTGTTTTATTGCCACAAAGCATTTAGTCGTTCCCAAGCTCGCCAGAACAGACCATCGAATTGTTCTTGGATGCGGCTATCTAACGTCAAGATCACCTTGTGGGCGTGCTTAGTGACACGTCCACCGATTTTTAACAAACGGTCTCGAAAGGTGTTGATTGTCCACGATTGTTGCTGGTCGTCCAACGCAATACTCTTCATCAACCACATCAAGTTTGATGCAATCACTGAGATCCACATGCGCGCTTTATTGGCGAAAAATAAATGAACTGCTATCAGTTTTGCCAAAGGCAAATCCACCTTTAAGCTCGCGAATAATATCTTCAATCGCCGCACGCTTGCGGTAAACACGGACGATGTCTTTTTGTGGAAGACTTAGGTTAGTG
>NZ_BJDT01000018.1:0-1518 GCF_005405285.1 Weissella sagaensis
GAGCTTGCTCTGATTTGATTTTTTGATTTCAAAGAGTGGCGAACGGGTGAGTAACACGTGGGTAACCTACCTCTTAGCAGGGGATAACATTTGGAAACAAGTGCTAATACCGTATAATACCAACAACCGCATGGTTGTTGGTTGAAAGATGGTTCTGCTATCACTAAGAGATGGACCCGCGGTGCATTAGCTAGTTGGTAAGGTAATGGCTTACCAAGGCAATGATGCATAGCCGAGTTGAGAGACTGATCGGCCACAATGGGACTGAGACACGGCCCATACTCCTACGGGAGGCAGCAGTAGGGAATCTTCCACAATGGGCGCAAGCCTGATGGAGCAACGCCGCGTGTGTGATGAAGGGTTTCGGCTCGTAAAACACTGTTATAAGAGAAGAACGGCACTGAGAGTAACTGTTCAGTGTGTGACGGTATCTTACCAGAAAGGAACGGCTAAATACGTGCCAGCAGCCGCGGTAATACGTATGTTCCAAGCGTTATCCGGATTTATTGGGCGTAAAGCGAGCGCAGACGGTTATTTAAGTCTGAAGTGAAAGCCCTCAGCTCAACTGAGGAATTGCTTTGGAAACTGGATGACTTGAGTGCAGTAGAGGAAAGTGGAACTCCATGTGTAGCGGTGAAATGCGTAGATATATGGAAGAACACCAGTGGCGAAGGCGGCTTTCTGGACTGTAACTGACGTTGAGGCTCGAAAGTGTGGGTAGCAAACAGGATTAGATACCCTGGTAGTCCACACCGTAAACGATGAGTGCTAGATGTTCGAGGGTTTCCGCCCTTGAGTGTCGCAGCTAACGCATTAAGCACTCCGCCTGGGGAGTACGACCGCAAGGTTGAAACTCAAAGGAATTGACGGGGACCCGCACAAGCGGTGGAGCATGTGGTTTAATTCGAAGCAACGCGAAGAACCTTACCAGGTCTTGACATCCCTTGACAACGCTAGAAATAGCGCGTTCCCTTCGGGGACAAGGTGACAGGTGGTGCATGGTTGTCGTCAGCTCGTGTCGTGAGATGTTGGGTTAAGTCCCGCAACGAGCGCAACCCTTATTATTAGTTGCCAGCATTCAGTTGGGCACTCTAGTGAGACTGCCGGTGATAAACCGGAGGAAGGTGGGGATGACGTCAAATCATCATGCCCCTTATGACCTGGGCTACACACGTGCTACAATGGCATATACAACGAGTCGCTAACCCGCGAGGGTACGCTAATCTCTTAAAGTATGTCTCAGTTCGGATTGTAGGCTGCAACTCGCCTACATGAAGTCGGAATCGCTAGTAATCGCGGATCAGAACGCCGCGGTGAATACGTTCCCGGGTCTTGTACACACCGCCCGTCACACCATGAGAGTTTGTAACACCCAAAGCCGGTGGGGTAACCTTTTAGGAGCCAGCCGTCTAAGGTGGGACAGATGATTAGGGTGAAGTCGTAACAAGGTAGCCGTAGGAGAACCTGCGGCTGGATCACCTCCTTTCTAAGGAAAATCGGAAGCCTACACATCTATAA
>NZ_BJDT01000018.1:1551-4678 GCF_005405285.1 Weissella sagaensis
ACTATTAGTTCTTTGAAAACTGAATCATAATTGTAAATTTTTAAATTCATTTATATTGATCATATCAATTAAATTGAGCCGAAAAAATACACCGCGTAATTTTTTGAGTTTTTTAAATAAGTTTAAAATCGCTTGTGACCTTCGAGTCACAATACTCAAACGAAATCATCAACAATTTGTTGATCGGTTAAGTTATTAAGGGCGCATGGTGAATGCCTTGGCACTAGGAGCCGATGAAGGACGGGACTAACACCGATATGCCTCGGGGAGCTGTAAGTAAGCTTTGATCCGGGGATTTCCGAATGGGGGAACCCAACTTGTTATGCAAGTTATCGTTTAGTGAATCTATAGCTAAGCGAAGGTAGACGTTGTGAACTGAAACATCTCATTAGCAACAGGAGAAGAAAGAAAAATCGATTCCGTCAGTAGCGGCGAGCGAACACGGAGGAGCCCAAACCAGAGTGCTTGCACTTTGGGGTTGTAGGACTGCCGTTGTGGAGTTACAAATTTGTTTATTAGCAGAATCAGCTGGGAAGCTGAGCGAAACAGGGTGATAGCCCCGTATGCGAAAGTAAGCAAACTCCCGTGCAGGATCCTGAGTACGGCCGGACACGTGAAATCCGGTCGGAATCTGCGAGGACCATCTCGTAAGGCTAAATACTCCCTAGTGACCGATAGTGAACCAGTACCGTGAGGGAAAGGTGAAAAGCACCCCGGAAGGGGAGTGAAATAGTTCCTGAAACCATGTGCCTACAACAAGTTAGAGCCCGTTAATGGGTGATAGCGTGCCTTTTGTAGAATGAACCGGCGAGTTACGATAACATGCAAGGTTAAGGTGGAAAGACCGGAGCCGTAGCGAAAGCGAGTCTGAAATGGGCGTCTGAGTATGTTGTTGTAGACCCGAAACCAGGTGACCTACCCATGTCCAGGGTGAAGGTGCGGTAAAACGCACTGGAGGCCCGAACCCGTACATGTTGAAAAATGTTGGGATGAGGTGTGGGTAGCGGTGAAATTCCAATCGAACTTGGAGATAGCTGGTTCTCTCCGAAATAGCTTTAGGGCTAGCCTCGGAAGATAGCGTGTTGGAGGTAGAGCACTGTTTTGGTGCGGGGCCCATCTCGGGTTACCAAATTAAGATAAACTCCGAATGCCAATCACGTATGTCCGGGAGTCAGACAGTGAGTGATAAGATCCATTGTCGAAAGGGGAACAGCCCAGATCGTCAGTTAAGGTCCCTAAGTGTGTGTTAAGTGGAAAAGGATGTGAAGTTGCATAGACAACTAGGATGTTGGCTCAGAAGCAGCCACCATTTAAAGAGTGCGTAATAGCTCACTAGTCGAGTGATTCTGCGCCGAAAATGTACCGGGGCTAAACACACCACCGAAACTACGGGTGCCACGTAAGTGGCGCGATAGGAGAGCGTTCTAAGCGCAATGAAGTCAGATCGTGAGGACTGGTGGAGCGCTTAGAAGTGAGAATGCCGGTATGAGTAGCGAAAGACAGGTGAGAATCCTGTCCACCGTATGACTAAGGTTTCCTGGGGAAGGCTCGTCCTCCCAGGGTTAGTCGGGACCTAAGGCGAGGCCGAAAGGCGTAGTCGATGGCTAACAGGTTGAGATTCCTGTACCAGGTGAACATGTTTGAACGATGGAGGGACGCAGAAGGCTAACAGATCCCAGCGATTGGAAATGCTGGGTTAAGCAATAAGTCTTGAAGTGAGTTAAATGCTTGCTTCTAATAGGACAAGTTGTGATAAGGACCGAAATAAAGTAGGGAAGTCTGTGATGTCACGCTGCCGAGAAAAGCTTCTAGTTAGTGTTTACCTGCCCGTACCGCAAACCGACACAGGTAGTCGAGGAGAGCATCCTAAGGTGAGCGAGTGAACTCTCGTTAAGGAACTCGGCAAAATGACCCCGTAACTTCGGGAGAAGGGGTGCTCAGCGTAAGCTGAGCCGCAGTGAATAGGCCCAGGCGACTGTTTATCAAAAACACAGGTTTCTGCAAAATCGTAAGATGACGTATAGGGGCTGACACCTGCCCGGTGCTGGAAGGTTAAAAGGAGTGCTTAGCTTCGGCGAAGGTACGAATTGAAGCCCCAGTAAACGGCGGCCGTAACTATAACGGTCCTAAGGTAGCGAAATTCCTTGTCGGGTAAGTTCCGACCCGCACGAAAGGTGTAACGATCTGGGCGCTGTCTCAACGAGAGACTCGGTGAAATTTAAAGACCCGTGAAGATGCGGGTTACCCGCGACAGGACGGAAAGACCCCATGGAGCTTTACTGTAGCTTGATATTGAGTGTTTGTGCAGCTTGTACAGCATAGGTAGGAGCCGTAGAAATCGGGACGCTAGTTTCGATGGAGGCAAACGTGGGATACTACCCTCGTTGTATGAACACTCTAACTCACACCACTAAGCGTGGTGGAAGACAGTGTCTGGCAGGCAGTTTGACTGGGGCGGTCGCCTCCTAAAAAGTAACGGAGGCGCCCAAAGGTTCCCTCAGAATGGTTGGAAATCATTCGCAGAGTGTAAAGGCACAAGGGAGCTTGACTGTGAGACTTACCAGTCGAGCAGGTACGAAAGTAGGGCTTAGTGATCCGGTGGTTCCGCATGGAAGGGCCATCGCTCAACGGACAAAAGCTACCCTGGGGATAACAGGCTTATCTCCCCCAAGAGTCCACATCGACGGGGAGGTTTGGCACCTCGATGTCGGCTCATCGCATCCTGGGGCTGTAGTCGGTCCCAAGGGTTGGGCTGTTCGCCCATTAAAGCGGTACGCGAGCTGGGTTCAGAACGTCGTGAGACAGTTCGGTCCCTATCCGTCGCGGGCGTAGGAAATTTGAGAGGAGCTGCCCTTAGTACGAGAGGACCGGGGTGGACGTACCACTGGTGTATCAGTTGTTCCGCCAGGAGCATCGCTGAGTAGCTATGTACGGATGAGATAAACGCTGAAAGCATCTAAGTGTGAAACTCGCCTCGAGATGAGATTTCCCATTCAGAAATGAAGTAAGACCCCTTATAGATGATAAGGTAGATAGGCTAGAAGTGGCAGTACGGTGACGTATGGAGCGGACTAGTACTAATGGTTCGAGGACTTAACCAAGTAGCAAGTGGTGTAAGGCAAAAATA
>NZ_BJDT01000019.1 GCF_005405285.1 Weissella sagaensis
GCGGCTGGAGAAACACCGTATTCCTCGGAAAGCGAGCGAATAGATCTTTTCTCTTCACGATGCATCTTCACAATGCTGGCTTTAAAATCATCTTGATATCGTTTCATTGGAATGCTCCTATCTTGTTTTATTAATTATGGCACAACTGTTCAGAAATTTATGTACCAAATACTAGGATAGGAGCATTTTGAGCGTCGTATTCTTTTACATTTATAGGATTGTAATTATTTTCTTTAAAGTAAAGTTCTACTAGATATTTTTTAAAATCTGTTGATAGAAGGCTACTGCCTTTAGCTCTTAAAAACTGAAAATAGCTTCTATTCATATAAACCCAAGTATGCAACTGTTGATAAAAACTGGTTTTGGGATTTCTAACAATTGAGTTCACATTACATAGCCAAATATAAACTACTGAATTTTTATAGTATATGTCTGTACTGAGTTCACAAGCAAGTCCAACAAAATAAGTATCTTCTTATATTTTTAAATCATTTAACCAACGTAAACCTATTTTTTGAATGTATTTTGCGTTAAACCATTTATCTGGCAATAATCATTTCATGATTACCTGAGTCTTTAATTACATTGAAAAATTCCAATAGAGCACCTGTGAAATGCAGTTGATCATCAGCATCTATAAACATATAATATTGACCAATCGCTTGGCCCATACCAAATTGTCTAGAAAATCCGGGTCCGTTAGATTGTTTATTATAGTAATATTTAATATTTATGTTTTGAAAAATATCAAATATTGATATGTCTTGCAATTGATAACCCCCATCACCCACAATGATTACTTAAATTTGATTAAACTCAACACCTATCTGGTTATTAATTGATGACAGTACAACAGCCAGCTGTGATTCCTCTTCATTTTTATACGGTATAATGATAGAAACTAATTTTTGCATTGCAGCTTTTCCTTTTTCATATACTAAAAAGCCAGCCAAGTATTGACTAATCACACTTAGCTGGTTCTTTTTATTTTTTACGACGATTATTAATAATCAAAGAAGTTATTCCGGCTAATAATACAGATATGACAACACTAATCAAACTAGTGTTATTGTTTTCTGTCCCTGTTTTCGGAAGTTTTCTTATCTCTGTGTCTGTAGAACTGTTATTTTTGGTCAGATTTCCAGTTGCTCCAGTATCACCGGTAGCTCCGGTGTTACCTGTGTCAGTTTTTTCAACGTTTTCAGTAGCAGGAGTACCAGTGTTACCATCCTTGTCAGTTGCTCCAGTATCACCTGTAGCTCCTGTATCGCCGGTAGCTCCAGTATCACCTGTGGCTCCAGTATCGCCGGTGGCTCCTGTGTTACCTGTGTCAGTTTTTTCAACGTTTTCAGTAGCAGGAGTACCAGTGTTACCATCCTTGTCAGTTGCTCCAGTATCACCTGTAGCTCCTGGTATCGCCAGTTACTCCAGTATCGCCGGTAGCTCCGGTGTTACCTGTGTCAGTTTTTTCAACGTTTTCAGTAGCAGGAGTACCAGTGTTACCATCCTTGTCAGTTGGTGTAGCAGTGATAGCTTCACCTTCAGTAGTAGGACGAGAAGGTGTGATTGAATACTTACCATCCTCACCAACAGTACCTTCACCTAACTTATTACCATCTTTATCAGTCAAGACGATAGTGTCACCAGGAGTTCCATTACCCGTAATTGGGTTAGAAACAATTTGTGATGATGTCACTGTTGATTTGGCATTTTTTTGCGTGTCTTCATTGTTAGGGTCCGAGGTGCTTTTTTGATCAGAATTTATGGCTATATATATTTGGTAAATATGGTTGTACGATAAGCTAGCAATATTAACATGGATAGTTTCTAGGATGCTTCCAGACTGCAAGTCATGTGCAGTCAGAGGAACTGTGCTAATAATATGTAGTGCATTTCCTACCACAGATGTTTCCGTTTTGCTTGCTGATTGAAAGAGAATACTATTTTCTCCATACTCTTTGGGCACAACAGCTGTGATCTCCAGAGACTTTTTATTTGTAACTGGATCAGTTATGATAGTAGCTTGTTTTTGTATAAAATTGCTTGCCACAGATGTGTACCCACTGCCATCACCTTTTAGAATAGCAATGGTTACTTTTTCTTTAGCATAAGAATTATTTGATAGAGTTACTGGCTGTTCAACGGTACCATTAAATTTATTAAATGTACTACTGGAAGTAGAGTTATCCCAAGAGAAGTAAGCACTACCAGCCTCTTTAGGATGATATATTTTTATTGCACCAGGAGTAAAGCTATCAGCATTAATGCCAGAACTATAGGTTAGTGGTAGTACATTACCTAGGTTATCGACCACAGAAAATGGAATACTGAGTGCTTCACCTTGTGAAGTGTAATTAACATTAGGTAGAATAACAGTTTGATATTTAGCATTAACCGTGACTAATTTTTTCAATTGCGCCAATGGACTAATGTCATAAATATGATTTCTGAGCATATTGAGAGTAGTCAAGTTATTTAAAGAACGTAAAGGAGATATATCCGACACAGACGCGTTGGAAAAAGATAAATTTGTTAAGTTCTTTAAGCTTGATACAGGAGATAAATCAGATACTGATGTCTTACTAAAGTCTAACTGTTGTAGGTTAGTTAAGTTAGTAAGAGCTGTTAAACTAGTTATTTTATCATTGAAGTCAATAGACAACTTGGTCAAATTCGATAGATTACTGAGGCTATTTAGATTAGTGTTTGTCAATGACATTTGGGATAAGGTTAGTTCCTGTAATGTGCTAATGTTTTTCAATGGCGTTAGATCAGAAACACTGTTATCACCTAGGGATAGGTATTTTAAATGCTTCATTTTAGATAATTGATCAATATTTGACAGTTTATTATATTCCAATTGTAATGTCTCTATATTGGAAATTTGAGATAATCCATCTAGGTTCTGTAAATTATTTTTGGATAACGATAAATAGGTCAAATTTTTTAGATTGTGAATGATATTCAGATCATTCAATGCATTGTGGCCCAAATCCAGAGACGATAATGTTGTCATATTTCTGATAGGCATAATTCGTGATACATAGTTACCATAATCATCAGCGAAAAGATTCAAACTTTGTAATTTTAAATTTTCAATAGGTGCCAGATCAGGCGGAATACTTGCTTTATTTAGTCTAAGATTTAAGACTGTTAACTGATGTAAATTTTGTAGTGGCATTAAATCAGAGATATTACTTCCAGATAAATCTAAAGACTGCAGATTAGTAGCGTACTCTAATCCCTTTAAATTAGTGACATTTTCATATGATAAATTGAGAGAAGTGATGGTTTGAATATTTTGTTGTGTCACTTCCGTACCAAGTTGTCGTGTTAAAATATCTTTTAGCTGTTGATCAGGTAGCCAATCTTCAGTGGTAGTTAGGTTTTGTGTAGCGGAACTTTGAATAATATCAGCATCTACGACTGACGTTTTTGTTCCTAATACCATGACTGATGTTATCGAAATGGTAACAATTAGTAATTTTTTCAACTTTTTTCTCCCTGATATCTCCAAATATTATACGTTGTTGTTTTATTGTTAGAACTGACTAGAAAATGTTAATCTTACGATGTGGCATAGGACCAGGTAATCGTAATTTCATATTTAGGTCTGTAGACCAATTTGAGTTAACATAACGTGTCTTACCCAAAGTAGCCGTTATAGCAACCGCTCTCGCTCGTTGTGAAATACCCCTTGTGAATTTTGATCCCCCTGCCCTTTTCCGACAGTTCACAAAGTCAGATTTAGGTTTTTTCACAATCTATACCAATTTGTTATAGGTTGTCTTTGAGAATATTAAAACGTTTCTTTTCTTCGGTTGATAACGTATTGTAATATTGACTAACAATAAATTGTATAGCTTCATAATCAAATTTTAGTCGTTGCATATTCTTTAACACATTTAATTCTACGTATGTTTCTTGTGGAATTTTTATAGATTTTTGTTGATTTGCAAATACTTTTTTATTATTTTGCTTTTGTTTAGTTTCTATTGGTTTAGGTGTAAGTTCAATGCTTTTTTCTTCATATTGTTTTTCTGGTTTAACTGCACCTGATACTCTTCTTTGTAAATAACCGTTACCTGCCATTGTACTCTCCTTTTATTTGAATTCGTAGATACGATTTAAAAATTCATCTGTAACTGTTGAATACAGAGCCATGACTTTTTCGTCAAATCTATCATTTTCTGTAATACCATTTATTGGGAAACGTTTTATTCTTTGCATATTGGGAACAATAGTATTAAAGATAATATCCTGCTCCTATCCTAGTATTTGGTACATAAATTTCTGAACAGTTGTGCCATAATTAATAAAACAAGATAGGAGCATTCCAATGAAACGATATCAAGATGATTTTAAAGCCAGCATTGTGAAGATGCATCGTGAAGAGAAAAGATCTATTCGCTCGCTTTCCGAGGAATACGGTGTTTCTCCAGCCGC
>NZ_BJDT01000020.1 GCF_005405285.1 Weissella sagaensis
GTCACACCTGTTCCCATACCGAACACAGAAGTTAAGCTCAGTAGTGCCAAAAGTAGTTGGAGGATCGCCTCCTGCGAGGATAGGACGTCGCGATGCAATTTGGAAAGAGTTCACAGTAAAATGTGAACTCTTTTTTTGTGTACAAATACAATAAATACCGTCTTTTTAAGTAGGGTGCTTAGATTTAAAATTTATTGATTGAAAAAAATCTATCAACAACGGGATTTATTATTGACTAGAATGAATAATAAAAAATTGATAAGCCACATATTTGGATGCTATAAAAAGAAGTACTGAATAAATTTCATGTTTTTAAATTTGAAGTCAATCTAGTACAGCATAATGGCATATAAATTGATAGTACGTGATAAAAATAGCCTATAATTACTAAATGAAATGGCAAGGATATTTATGTATAATAGTCTAAGATAATAATACATAGAGGTACATAATGAGTCATATTAATTTAGAGAACAGCATTGATTATCGTAACTTGGGGTCTGATTTTAAGGGCATGACTAATGAACAAATCATGCAAGCCTTAGATCAGCGCCGTGGAGATATGATAACGGTGTTGCAAAATCTGACGCATGATTTTAATAAGGCGACTGCTGTTCGTAATCATAATGCTTTTTCGGGACGTGAAATTGTTTTTTTAAACCCTGATAATCCAATGGATAAAGAAAATAGTGAAGGTGCTAAGAAATGGAATAAAAAAGGGGCAGTTGGCGCACAACATTATGAACATATTAGTCATCATCGGATAATGGATTATCAGAAGTTGTTTCATAAATGGCATCAAGAAGATTATGTCATTTACGCAGTAGATAATACACCAGGTTATGAACTACATAATGTGTTTGAAACGACATTTCCTAAAAAGAGTGTCTTTCTGTTTGGCGAAGAACAAATTGGGCTAGCAGACGAATTAATTAAGGCAGCTGACAAAATGATTTATATTCCTCAAACAGGGTCAGTACGTTCATTAAATGTTTCTGTTGCCCATGGTATTGTTGCAGCATTATATACGGCACAACATCCAGTACCAATTGATTGATCGTTAAATATTTAGGCATTTAAAATTTAACCTAAAAAAGAAGCCGAGTACTACATTAAGAGATATTTTGAAAGTTAAAATAAATATTTAGCTTTCGAAATATTTCTTATTAGTGACTGGCTTCTTTTTTCGTGCACTCAGTATAATTAAGATTGAATAGGGGTGCAATTTTAAAATAATATTGTCGATAGTGGTATTATAAGTTAATTTCAAATTCTAAATTATTATACTGATCACGTTCACGGATTTGACGATAACCAAATTCTTGATCGTTTCGATCTAATAAATCAGTATGCCAAGTTATTTTTTGGCTGAAATTAGCAAACATTTCTTCCTTAAGTTTATTCATTAATAAAAGAAAAGCTTGTCCTTCATCAGCGGTCATAGCTGCATATAATCGTTCATCATTACCATATTTTTTAGATATGCGTTTTAATTTAATGTTCATTACTTGTCTTGTATAAGCTGGGTTTCTGTTTAGACGAACACTAACATTAATGTGATTATAGTGGAAATCACGGCTATATTGGAGTAGCATTGCTAAAAATTGGTTGGCATCTATTTTATTGTTTTTATTTGACATTACCTATATCCTTAATGTATATATTATCTTTTAAATTAGTATAACACGTAATAAAAATTATTATTATAAACAAAGTTGTTAAAAACACTTGCATTATGTTGCATAAGGGGTTATTATATAAAAGTTGTCTTTTGCAAGACGTACAATTATTAATAATCGATTCATTTAAGTTATATGTTTATGCAATGAATTTGCATTAGACAATATGTGATTTCGAAGAAACATTTAAAAAAGATGTTGACAAATTCGTATGAGTTCTGTATTATTAATTAAGTTGTCAGCGAGACAACAACGTTGATCATTGAAAACTGAATATCGTTTCGATAGAACAAATGTGTAGGGTCTTC
>NZ_BJDT01000021.1 GCF_005405285.1 Weissella sagaensis
TCAAAAAGTATTACCTAGCAACCCTTTAGTTGCAGTTTCAGACAATGGGGCACCAATTACCTCGGATGGTGGCAACGTGCTGCTTAGTATGTTTCTGAATTCACCTGTAGTTTCCAGGCTCTTTAATAACGTTGAATTCAACGATAATCGCAAAAATCCACGCTATGCTAAGGTAGAATTGTTATTGCAAATGCTCATTCAAGTTATCGAAGGTTATCGCAACGACGACGTTGCAGATTACTTGACCCAAGATATCGAACATCGACTTGTTTATGCGCAAAACATGGCATCTCAACCAACTATTTCCAGATTTCTATCACATCTCACGAACGAAGACATTGATGAGCTACAAGAATTAAATCGTCGTATTGTCTCTTTAATTGATGAAAGATCAGCCAACGCTGAACTGGTGCTAGATTTGGATTCAACCTACTTTGAGACCTTTGGTCATCAAGAAAAAATTGGTTTTAATTATCACTACTTGAACGTTGGTTACCATCCGCTTATCATGACCGATGCTTTAACTGGAAGCGTGCGTCAGGTATCGTTGCGAAGTGGCAATACCTATACCGGTAATGGTGCAACTGAATTTGTGCAAGGGTATCTGTCAACTAGTCTATCCGCTCAACATCAGACAATTATTTTGCGTGGTGACAGTGGCTTCGCCACGCCAGACTTGATGGAAACATTAGAAGGCAACAATATTTTTTATACCATCCGATTGAAGTCAAATCCTCGATTAAAGTGTATAGCACTTGATGGACGATATGTTAATTTCGATAATCTTTTGATGATTGAAGGTCAGTTGACGACCGATGAATTTGAGTATCAAGCCGCCTCATGGGACAAAGCACGTCGTGTTATCGTTTTAAATGATGAACATGGCGGTACACAGTTCATCGTCACTAACCTAAGTCTTCCACAAAAAGACATCGTCCGTGTTTACCGCAAGCGTGCGGCGATTGAAGATATTATTCGCGAGCTTAAAGGTGGATTTGCCTT
>NZ_BJDT01000022.1 GCF_005405285.1 Weissella sagaensis
GTTGTTTGAAAGGCAAACTCTCTCTTCAACAATGAGTGAAAAGCTTCAATTGGCCCATTATCATAAGGATAACCTTGTTTTGAGTATGAGTGGCTAATCTGATGCCGTTCAAGTAAAGTTTCAACTTCGTTGCTGGTGTACTGTGAACCCATGTCAGAGTGAAAATATTGTGGCTTTTGATGACATTCAAGCGCCTGATTAATCGTTTCTACAACTAACGTCGCCTCCATCTGACGACCAATCTTGAAAGCAAGAACTTGATGAACCTTTGGTTCGTAAATAGAACTGAGATAAACCCAGGTTCCTGGACGTAATTCCAAATAAGTAATGTCAGCACCCCATATCCTTGCATTGGGCTGGTGCTTGATTAAATTGGGGCGTTGTGAATGATCCACATGAGTGCCAGGTTTTTTAAATCGCCGATTCATTAAAGAGTGAATCTCCATTTCCCTCATTAATCGTAAAACTCGTTTTGACCCAACACAGATGCCTGACTTGCGAAGCACCATCGTTATTCGTGGATAACCATAGGCACGATAATTATTTTCCCAAATCAATTTAATTTTTTCTTTGAGCTGATTATCAACACGTTCGTGTTGACTAGGTTGATATCTTTTCCAATGGTAATAGGTGCTGCGCGGTAATTTCAGTGCCGAAAGAATAATTGATAAGCGGTGTCGCAATAACTGATCTTCTATGAAGACAAGGCAATTAATTCGTCCTAATGCTTTCCCAGTAACACCGCCGCAGCTTTTAAAATTTCAAGTTCCTCCTTTAATCGCTGATTTTCCTTTTGAAGTTGTTTGAATTCTTTGGACGTTACTTCAGTACCGTCTTCTAGCTCAACTGATTTAGCGCCTTTAACCCAGTTATGAATTGCGGCTGGAGAAACACCGTATTCCTCGGAAAGCGAGCGAATAGATCTTTTCTCTTCACGATGCATCTTCACAATGCTGGCTTTAAAATCATCTTGATAT
>NZ_BJDT01000023.1 GCF_005405285.1 Weissella sagaensis
TTCAGTAGCAGGAGTACCAGTGTTACCATCCTTGTCAGTTGCTCCAGTATCACCTGTAGCTCCTGTATCGCCAGTTACTCCAGTATCGCCGGTAGCTCCGGTGTTACCTGTGTCAGTTTTTTCAACGTTTTCAGTAGCAGGAGTACCAGTGTTACCATCCTTGTCAGTTGCTCCAGTATCACCTGTAGCTCCTGTATTGCCAGTTGCCCCAGTATTACCAGTTACTCCAGTATCGCCGGTAGCTCCGGTGTTACCTGTGTCAGTTTTTTCAACGTTTTCAGTAGCAGGAGTACCAGTGTTACCATCCTTGTCAGTTGCTCCAGTATCACCGGTAGCTCCTGTATTGCCAGTTGCCCCAGTATTACCAGTTACTCCAGTATCGCCGGTAGCTCCGGTGTTACCTGTGTCAGTTTTTTCAACGTTTTCAGTAGCAGGAGTACCAGTGTTACCATCCTTGTCAGTTGCTCCAGTATCACCGGTAGCTCCTGTATTGCCAGTTGCCCCAGTATCGCCAGTTACTCCAGTATCGCCGGTAGCTCCGGTGTTACCTGTGTCAGTTTTTTCAACGTTTTCAGTAGCAGGAGTACCAGTGTTACCATCCTTG
>NZ_BJDT01000024.1 GCF_005405285.1 Weissella sagaensis
TGGTCGTAATTCTCGATCTACTCTGGCAACCTACACCGGCATCTATTCCGTCTTACGTTTGATGTTTTCTCGAATTGGACAGCCTTGGGTTGGGTATTCAGAATGGTTTTCCTTTAACCTACCTCAGGGAATGTGTCCAAAATGTCAGGGATTAGGCTTTGTTGACGACATAGATGAACGTCAATTAATTGATCCTAATAAATCACTCAATGAAGGTGCAATGACTTTTGCCGGTTTTCAACCGGGAACTTGGCGTTGGAAGGAATATGGCAACAGTGGATTATTTGATTTGGACAAAAAAATTAAAGACTACACCGATGAAGAATATGATTTATTCATGCACGCTCCGCAACAAAAATTAAAAAATCCACCAGCAAATTGGGGCCGTACGGCATTATATGAAGGACTAGTTCCACGTATGCTTCGCTCTGTTATTCATAGTGCCTCAGGTCGTCATCATGAAGCTGCCTTA
>NZ_BJDT01000025.1 GCF_005405285.1 Weissella sagaensis
CGAGCATGATGTGTTTCACTACGCTTTTGGGCAGATTGTATTCCCTCAGTTGTAAGCGGATATGTGCTATCAATCACAATCTTCAAATTATTATTTCTAATTTGTTTGCCTAAGAAACTAAGGTCTTCACCATTTGGCTGTAACCAGCCAGTCATTATATGCTTATCTGACATCTCTTTTTGTTCTTCAGTCAACGCACCGGAAATCGTTACAAAACTTCCACCAGTTTTAAGAATACTAATACCACCCTCTATATCATTAACCGTGTCTAAAACAGCATCATAATCAGATAGTACTTCAGTGATTGTATTTTCATGATAGTCTATTACTAAATCCGCACCTAACGACTTCACAAATTCAGTGTTATTTTCACTAGCAGTAGTAGCAACAAAAGCGCCAAATATTTTTGCTAATTGGATTGCAAA
>NZ_BJDT01000026.1 GCF_005405285.1 Weissella sagaensis
CCGTAGGAGAACCTGCGGCTGGATCACCTCCTTTCTAAGGAAAATCGGAACCTACACATCTATACGAAACGATATTTAGTTTTGAGTGGCTTACACTCAATCGAAAGAGTCGATCTGGGACTGTAGCTCAGCTGGTTAGAGCGCACCCCTGATAAGGGTGAGGTCGGAGGTTCGAGTCCTCTCAGTCCCATGATATGGGGAATTAGCTCAGCTGGGAGAGCGCCTGCTTTGCAAGCAGGAGGTCATCGGTTCGATCCCGATATTCTCCATTAACAACCTACGGGTTGTTAATTAGTTCTTTGAAAACTGAATCATAATTGTAAATTTTTAAATTCATTTATATTGATCATATCAATTAAATTGAGCCGAAAAAATACACCG
>NZ_BJDT01000027.1 GCF_005405285.1 Weissella sagaensis
CTTGGTAATCCGAACCTCAAATTACATCAGTTGGTTTAATTCCGACAGAATTAGAACGAGTGTTTAGAAAAATATGTGCCATTTATTGACATAGGAGCATTTCAAAAATTCGCCTTGTGAAGGCTTATTTGTTGCACGATACAACTTGTGAAATCCGGCTGGTTCACAATCTATACCACCTGTTTTCTCTCACCGGTAGGGCTCGGCCCTGTTCCACCTACAAAAACACCCAGAAATCACGCCGTTTTAAGCTAAAATCCGGGTTTTGAAAAATTTTCGGAGTGCGGTACCTCTCGGTGCCAAAAAAGCCTGTCCATAATCTTGACATCAGCGCCGTGTTCGAAGACGACCCG
>NZ_BJDT01000028.1 GCF_005405285.1 Weissella sagaensis
GACAGATGATTAGGGTGAAGTCGTAACAAGGTAGCCGTAGGAGAACCTGCGGCTGGATCACCTCCTTTCTAAGGAAAATCGGAAGCCTACACATCTATATGAAACGATATTTAGTTTTGAGTGGTTAACATTCAAGCATGGGGAATTAGCTCAGCTGGGAGAGCGCCTGCTTTGCAAGCAGGAGGTCATCGGTTCGATCCCGATATTCTCCATTAACAACCTACAGGTTGTTAATTAGTTCTTTGAAAACTGAATCATAATTGTAAATTTTTAAATTCATTTATATTGATCATATCAATTAAATTGAGCCGAAAAAATACACCG
>NZ_BJDT01000029.1 GCF_005405285.1 Weissella sagaensis
GACAGATGATTAGGGTGAAGTCGTAACAAGGTAGCCGTAGGAGAACCTGCGGCTGGATCACCTCCTTTCTAAGGAAAATCGGAAGCCTACACATCTATACGAAACGATATTTAGTTTTGAGTGGTTAACACTCACTATTAGTTCTTTGAAAACTGAATCATAATTGTAAATTTTTAAATTCATTTATATTGATCATATCAATTAAATTGAGCCGAAAAAATACACCGCGTAATTT